>JBAOHZ010000009.1:641500-1283000 GCA_037045225.1 Nitrospira sp. | reverse complement strand
GTTGCTTTGTCGAACGGCTTCCCCAAATAGTAATAGGCTCCGGCCTGTAAGGCTTCCTGTGTCTCCTGCGGTGTCGCCGCCGAGGTTTGCATGATGACGGGAACCTGGCTCAGGATGGAATGTTGTTTCATTCTGTGTAGGACTTCCATCCCATCCATCCCTGGCATGATGCGATCGAGGAGTATGGCGTGGAACCGATCCGGTGCTCGCTCCAGCATCTCCCAGGCTTCGACGCCGCTGTTCGTCGTGGTGCACACATATTTCTTCTCGTGTAGGAATTCGAGCAGGATATTGAGATTAAGTGGAGAATCATCCACGAGAAGTAGGTGTGCCTGCGAGGAGATCATGATATCTGGCACCTCCGATTGCCGTCCTGGCTGACGGGGGGCTGACGCATAGTTGTACGTCTTGCATCGGGACACAAGGCGCTGATACCCCTATCGGATGTTCACTGAAAATACTGAAGTGCGCAGGAATGAAGGATATGCCGAAAGACTCCACCGGAGGATATCCTCCGGTGGAGTCTTTCTGGGAGGGGGCTACTGCTTGACGATGTCCAGCAATTCCACTTCGAAAATCAAGGTGGCGCCTGGCTTGATGACCGGGGGTGATCCACGGTCCCCGTACGCGATTCCTGACGGGCAGACCAGCTTGCTCTTTCCGCCGACTTTAATCAGCTGCACGGCTTCAGTCCAACACTTGATGACCTGGTTCAGAGGAAACGTGGCGGGTTCGCCCCGCTTGACGGAGCTGTCGAACACGGTTCCATCGGTCAGGGTGCCGTGATAATGAACCTTCACCGTATCGGTGGCCTTCGGCGTGGCACCCTTGCCTTCCTTGATCGTCGTGATGATGGCGCCTGATTCCGTTTTCTTCGCGCCCGGCTCTGCCGCTGCCTTGGCGAGGAACCCCGCCCCGGCTTTTTTCTCAACCTCGGCCAGCGCGGTGGAGCGGACTTGCTGCAGCTGTTGAATCTTCGGGCCATACACCTGCAAGTCGACTTTGTGAGGGTGTTTTAAGACGCCATCGACCAGACCAGCTTTGACGAATTCCAGCTCGGATTCGTTTAAGGTGAATGGGCCGAGTGATTGGCTGATGGCCGCGCCGAGGGCATAGAGCGTTTTCTGCTCATCGTTGGCCGGTTCGGGGGCGGCCCAGGCGAGTGAGGACATGAGAAGCACCACTGCGGAGACGGCACCGGTCACATGACGCATAGACGATCCTTTCTGATGAAAAGCCTGACTACGCTCACCATATGCCAGGGAACCCACGCGGCTCAAGAAAATTCTTGGGTCGGCTGCTGAAAATGGCCGCCCGCTTCCTTCTCAGTCTGGATTCTCGGTGCAGCCTTGCCGGGAGGTGCGGTCAGGAGAGTGCGGCTCGCCCGTGCGGGCTCTCCAGATCCAATTGCGGTCCAATGGGCACGATGCGGGTGGGGTTGATGTCGTCATGGGTGACGTAATAGTGCCGCTTGATATGATCAAAATCGACGGTCTCCGCGATGCCTGGCACCTGGTAGAGGTCTCTCAGGTAGCCGGAGAGGTGGGGATAATCGACGATGCGCCGGAGATTGCATTTGAAATGCCCGTGGTAGACGGCATCGAACCGGAGCAAGGTGACAAACAACCGCCAATCGGATTCGACGAATTGCGCGCCGAAGAGGTAGCGCCGGTCACGAAGCCTGGTGTCGAGTTCATCCAGAGCGCTGAAGAGCGACCGCGCCGCCTGTTCGTAGACCTGTTGGGAGGTCGCAAATCCGGCTCGGTACACACCGTCGTTCACTCGCTCGTATAAGAAGTCGTTCATCGCATCGATTTGAGTACGGAGGGCTTCCGGGTACAGGTTCAGCGGGTTGGTACTGAAGCGATTGAACTCGTCGTTGAAGATGCGCATGAGGTCATCGTCGGAGTTGTTCACGATACGGTGTGTCACCCTGTCCCACAACACCGGAACCGTGACGCGCCTGCGATAGTGGGGGTCGGTGGCACGATAGGCTTCGCTGAGAAAGTGAAATCCGTTGGTGGTATCGAGGGAGTGGCCGGGGCCGTTGCGAAAGGCCCACCCCTGTTCGTCGCGGATGGGATCGACGACCGTCATGCCGATGACGTGAGTGAGTCCCTTCAGTGCGCGAACGATGATCGTCCGGTGCGCCCAGGGACAGGCGAGAGAGACATAGAGATGATACCGCCCCGCTGCTGCCGGGTAGCCGGAGCGGCTATCCTCGGTGACCCAATGCCGAAACGCATCGGTTTGCCGTTTGAATTCACCGGTGTCGGTCTGTTCGTTTGGAAACTGGGGTTGTCCCGCCATTGAGCTGTTCTCCTGAGGAGTTTCACCATAGGCAGAACGCACGTGTGTCGTCAATGGGTTCGGGGGTGTGGCGGGCTGCGGTCGTAGCCGACGAACGAGGGTCGATTGTGCGGCGGGGTGCGATGAGGGGCGGCAAGATCCCATCCGACGGAAAAGAGCACGAGCAGCCCGGCGGCGGGGTCTGCTTCGTGCGGGCCGTGGTTTCCCGGGGCGGTAAGGGTTCGTTGGCGATGAGCCCGTCGCCCAGGACTCGGGTATCCAGGTCCAACGTGCCACCGATTCCCAAGTTGAAACTGTAGTGGTCCTGTCGATGTGGGCGGTATCCCCTCGCAATCCACTCGACTATAGAAGCTGGCTTCGTGCAGAGCCGTATTCCCAGCCCGCTCCGTAGCCTCACCCCGCGCCTGCTGGTTCAGCAGCAGCGTGACGACTGGGGAGCGACGTACTGTCTCAGCCAGGGTCAGGAGAGGTGGCGGCGACCCTGCCTGCTAATGTCGATGCCATCGTCCGTAATAAGGCCGATAATATCGTGACCCCCAGCCGAAGGGCCGACCGTAGAACGGAGACCCATAGAGCCAGGGACGTCCGAGGTAGAGGCCAAACCCTACTGATGGGTATCCGTAGAGCAAGCCGGGTGAAATGTAGTTGTAGGTGGCCGCCGAAGAGGATTGCTCGGCCATCTGGCGTTGCAGGTCGGCGGTCGTGGCATTCTGTCGATCCGCCTGCTCTTTCAGCTGTCCGACGGCGCGTTGCTGGACACGGACATCCGCCTCCAGTTGTGAAATTTTGTCTCGTTGAATATCGATAAACGCCTGCAGGCATCGGGTATGTGCGTCACCCGTATAGCCTGAACATTCCCAGGGGCCGGACGAGTCGGCGGCATAAGCAGGAAGGGCAAGGAGAACTGCGCTGAGCCCGAGTGTGATTGAGGTGGCCCAGTGCCGAGGGGATCTGAAGAGATTGGTCATACGGCGTACCATAACCCTCCTCTCAGGCTAGCTATTGATAGCGTAGCATGGCTTCACCGGCGAAGACTAGGTGGCTCCCGAAAAAGGTCGCCAATCGCACACTCGCATCGTTTGTACACATCCTGCAGATGATTCCGGCGCAGACAGCATACGTGAACTGATCGCGCCGATCACTCCCCTCCAAACCCGAGTTTCCCCATGCGTGCTCGCGTGGGCGTTCATGTGACGAAACGAGCTTCTGCACCATCGGTTGACAGCGGGCGTCCATTCACACGCGACTTGGCTGCGATGGTGTGTGTGCCCGTCGAAGAATCGTCCGGGATATAGTGCTCGCGCGTGCGACGAGTCCGGGGACGTGGGCCGTTCCGTCCTGGCTAGGCCGGCACTTTGTGCAGCGGCTTGTGCCTGGAGAGTTGGCACGAGGGGGTAAAGGGGTTGCAGCGCAGTCGATGGATCTTGATCGTCCGAAGTTTCTCTGCGCTCGCCGTGATTCTCGGCTCGGGAGGCCGCTCGCCGTTCACGAGTACCGGAAACGACGCGAGCGTCGTCAGGACGCAGATCGAAAGGACTGCTATCACCCAGGCGAAGTAAAGAGAGTAGCGCATGGCCTATACGTACCATAGTGAGATGGGAAGTCAATGAAACGATCGTTCTGTGACACATGTTTTCGTTGCGTGAGATTCGGTGCCACCGAGATTCCGGAAGATTCCGTAGTCGGTTTCAGCAGTTGCTATCGTGTCGGTATTGACGGACACTAGGCGCACGGCCTGCGGATTCCGCCGGCCCTTACAATTCCCGCAAGGAGGACTCCCCATGAATAGGATGTCGATTCCCACCGCGACCATAGTGTTGGCTCTGTTCGGTCTTGTCTCCATCGGCTGGGCTGGTGAGATGAAGGCGAAGATGGAAGAGATGAAGGGCGATGCGAAGGCGAAGGTCGAGGAAGTGAAGGGCGAGGCGAAAGCCGCCGTCGAAGAAGCCAAGGGCAATAAAGTTCAGGCTGGAGTGGAGCGCGCCAAGGGCAAGGGGAACGCAGCCATGGAGAAGGCCAAGGGCAAGGTCAATGAATTGAAAGCGAAGACGGAATAGTGCCGTTCTGCTGATGCGCGCGACCGGCCTGCGCGTGTGGATGACACATGCGCGGGCGGTCCCGCAACCGCGATCCTGCGGTGCTCCCTCTGGCATTGCGCAGACGCTGCTTCGCCGGTACAATCTGCCCCGCTCCTCACCCGCCGATGGGTGCGGCCTCACCGACGCGTGAACAGTCTCATGCTGCTATCCTTCGTGATTCTCTACCTTGCCTGCTCGGTCGGGATCGGGCTCTACGCGGCGACCCGCGTGCATAATGCCAAAGACTTCGCCGTCGCCGGGCGCTGTTTGCCGCTTCCCATCGTGACCGCGACGGTATTCGCAACCTGGTTCGGCGCCGAGACGGTGCTCGGCATCTCCGCCACATTTGTCAAAGACGGGCTGCGCGCCGTGGTGGCCGATCCGTTCGGATCGAGTCTTTGTTTGATTCTTGCCGGATTGTTGTTCGCCCGCCGGCTGTATCGGCTCAACCTGCTTACCATCGGAGACTTCTATCGGCTGCGGTACAACCGCACGGTCGAAGTGCTCTGTACCCTCTGTATCGTCGCGTCGTATCTCGGGTGGGTCTCGGCCCAGATCAAGGCCATGGGGCTGGTCTTCAACGTCGTGACGGATGGAGCCGTGAGCCAGCCGGTCGGTATGGTGCTGGGAGCGGTCATTGTCCTGACCTACACCGTGTTCGGGGGCATGTTCTCAGTGGCGATTCTGGATTTTGTGCAGATTACCATCATCATGGGGGGCATGCTCTACATCGGTTCGGTGATCAGCGGGTTAGCCGGCGGGGTGGAACGGGTGGTCACGCATGCGGCCATGGCGGGCAAACTGGACTTTTTTCCGCCGGCGCGGATGGATGCGTGGATTCCGTTCCTCGGCGCGTGGGTCACGATGATGTTCGGCTCGATTCCGCAGCAGGATGTGTTTCAGCGCATCACCTCGGCGCGGGATGAGCGCACGGCGGTGCGGGGATCGGTGCTGGGTGGGACGCTGTATTTCTTTTTCGCCTTCGTGCCGATGTTTCTCGCCTACTCGGCCACATTGGTCGATCCGGCGCAGGTGGCGCAGCTGCTTGAACGGGATTCCCAGCTCATTCTTCCGACCCTGATTGTGCAGCACACGCCGATCGCCGCGCAGATCGTGTTTTTCGGCGCGTTGTTGTCCGCCATCATGAGCTGTTCGTCTGCCACGCTGCTCGCGCCGTCGGTTGCGTTCAGCGAAAATATCGTCAAGGGCTGGATGCCCACGATCAGCGATCAGGGCTTGTTGCGGGTGATGCGAACCGTCCTCGTCGGGTTTGCGGCCACGGTGCTGCTGTTTGCGCTCAATTCAGAGGCCAGTATTTTTAAGATGGTCGAAAGTGCCTACAAGGTCACGCTGGTGGCGGCTTTCGTGCCGCTGTTGGCCGGTTTGTACTGGCCAAGGGCTACCACGCAGGGCGCGATATTGGCGATCATTGCCGGACTCGGGACCTGGTGTGGATCAGAGCTGACCGTGACGCTCGATCAGATCTGGCCGCCGCAGCTGCTGGGGGTCCTGGTTGCTGCTGTGGGGATGGTGGCCGGGTCGTTGCTGCCTCAATGGATCGAGCATCCGGCTGGATTAGAAGCGTCTGCGGGGCCGTAGCCCTCTTTCGTAGCCGTCGATCCTCTGCGTCGGTCTCGGCCCGAAAAAATCCTCAATGTCTTTCGGCGAGTCTGCGTCCGATTTTTCAGGATCTGCGGCCTCGCATTCTGCCGGGTGGTGCAAGCGCAACGCTGCGCATGCGTTGATGGGCGTGTTTTGCACAACCATCGAGTGTTCCCGTGTCCAGCTAGGCCGGCGAGACGGACTGGAGGATCTCGCGCACCACGCGGATCAAGTCCTCGGGCGAGAAGGGCTTCTGCAGAAATGTGGTCTGGCCTTGTGCTTCATCCCCTGTGACGGGTGGATTGTCGCTGTACCCGGACATGTAGAGGACTTTCAAATCGGCAAAGTGGCTTCGGAGGCGCATGGCCAATTCTTTGCCGTTCATGCCGGGCATCACGAGATCCGTCAGCAGCAGGTCGATGTGTAGGGCGTTTCGGCGGATGAGATCCAGGGCCTGAAACCCGTCCTCTGCCTCATGCACGGTGTAGCCATGCGTACGCAGAATGTGCTGCGTCAGCAGGCGCACCGCCGGCTCGTCTTCCACGAGCAGAATGATTTCTGTTCCCGTTTTGTGGTCCGGCTCCGCCTCAACCGGCGGAAGGGAGGTGTGCGGGGGGACGACTTCCGGTAGAAATACGGTCATGGTGGTGCCCTGGCCCACCGCGCTCTCCACGGTGATGGTTCCGCCGCTCTGGTGCACGATTCCATAGACCGTGGAGAGGCCGAGACCGGTTCCACGGCCCGGCGGTTTGGTTGTGAAAAATGGCTCGAAGATCTTGGCCTTGGTCGCCGGGTCGATGCCGGTTCCCGTATCGTGCACCCGCAGACGCACATAGGTACGGGCGGTACGCGTATCATGATCCGGCCCCCAGACTTCTTCCCGGGAGACCTGGCGGGTATCGATGGTCAGGGTGCCTCCATGCGGCATGGCGTCACGGGCATTCACGGCCAGGTTGAGCAAGACCTGTTCGAGTTGGACGGCGTCGGCCTTGACCCAGAGCGGCTGCGGGTCAAGTTGGAGGACGATCGTAATGTGTTCGCCGATCAGACTCTTGAGCAAGGTCATGAGATCACGAATAACCCGGTGAAGATCCAGCGAGACCGGGTGCAGCATTTGCTTCCGGCTGAACGCCAGTAACTGTCCTGTGAGGGCGGCACAGCGTTCCCCGGCGCCCTGAATCTCCTGTACGAAATAGCGGGCCGCTGAATTCTGATTCAGTTCCTGGAGCAGCACCGCGCTATAGCCGAGTATCACGGTCATGACGTTATTGAAGTCGTGCGCCACGCCCCCGGCCAATCGCCCGACGGCTTCCATCTTTTGCGCCTGCCGCAACTGATCTTCCAGTTCTCGGGCTTCCGTAATGTCTTCGGTGATCCCGCTCAGACTGTCGACTTCCCCCGTAGCGGTGCGGTGGACGACCATCCGGTCATGAATCCATCGGACCTGTCCGTCCGGCCGCACGATCCGATACAGCAGCTGCAGATCGCGTCCGGTCGGATTGGCAATTTCGGCATCGTAGACGTCGCGGACCACTTGCTGGTGGTCCGGGTGGATCAAGTCTCGCCAGAGCTTCGGGTTTTCGTAGAATCGCGAGGCCGGCAATCCCCAGATCCGTTCAAAGGCCGGATTGACGTACACCACCTGGGACGGATTCGCCTGTGCAAACCAGACGCCCTGGTTCAGGTTGTCGGTGAGATAATTGAACCGCTTTTCGCTCGACAGGCGTGCGCCTTCTGTTCGGCGGTGTTCTCGGACCTCCTCCTGCAGCCGCGCGTTGGCCTGTGCCAGGTCGGCCGTGCGTTCGGTGATGCGTTGTTCCAGGTCGCTCTGGGCGGTGCGTAGGTGATCCTCAATGACGCGGCGCTCGTGAATTTCTTTGGTGATGTCCCGATTCAGTTGTTCTACTGCTTCCGTGCGGGCGGTCAGCGACCGTGCGAGGGCGACCTTCTCTATCTGTAAGCGCATCGAGGAGAGTAAGGCGCGGTTGAAATTCCAGGCCGAGTGAATGGTGGCGAGAAAAAACAGGATGGCCATCCATCCCATGATGGTATGGAATTCGTGTCCGCTGAGAAACAGGTGAGCGAGGATCGGAACGCTCAAGGGGAAGACATACCAGAGGAACAGGGGGAAAGAGACCGAGAGGACGGATACGGCCCCTGCCGCCATGCCTCCGATGACGAATAGATGGATGAGCTCATAGGCGAGCGGGAATTCTGGCGTGAGAAAGTAGACGCTGCCGCCCCATCCGAATCCCGCCAAACTGGTCGTGACCAGCATCCAGCGATACCAGTCGGCACTGTTCCACGATGCCGGACTCGTGCGCCGGTAGTTGAAGATCAAGAGCGACCGCACTCCCGCGATCATCCACAGACTCATGACCCACAGGAGCAGGGGCGTGTGTGGCGCGACGGACCATTCTACCGCTGCCAGAATGGCCGCGTTCGCAGCGCTTGCCAACACGCCGGTCGGCATGTTGCGGTAGAGCACTTGAATTTGTTGCGCGTGGAGAGTCGGGGCCGGGTCGCTGTGGGACGGGCGATCCATATGAAGGTCTCGCTCAAACGCAGGGGGACTCTACCCAGGGCATCAGCGGCAGGGGCCTGATGCGCAGGTGTCTCGTAAGTTGGCGTACTCTAGCATGAATGATCGAAGGGTGTTCATCAAAAATTAACGCGGAGATTGATGGAGCCGACATGCAATGTCGTGTGATACGTACCGTTGACGGTGGGATTCACGTTCCCGGCCACGGTTCTGCTTTCGTACAGAATGGCCTGGTAGGCCAGATCGATTCCGAGGCCTTTGGGGATGAGGGCTTTGTCCGATCCCCCGCAGGGGATGACTCCGAGAAACTTGCCGTGCCCTCGACACATGAATCCGATGCCCGTGGACACGGCATGGTTGTCGCCATCGGGGATGGCGGGGTTAAAGGTCTGGTCGGGTATCGCCTTCTGAGAATGCCAGTAGCCGGCGCGCAACGCGATGTCCCAATCGGGAAGCGGCGCGGGGTTCAGCCATTTGTATTCCGTGCCGATCATCACGGTATACCCGCTGGTCCAGTTGGCGGGTGTGGCGATGGCGAGTCCGTTTGAGAGGGTCGTGTCCAGATTGCGAACCGATTTCCAGCCGGTGTAGTCCACATCCAACTCCAGTTTCCATTCCCGCTCTTTGTCTCGGACGGGCCAGAGGGCGATGCCGCCGGTGAGGACTTGTGGCACGACAAACGTCGTACGGGCATCGGCAACACGGGAGCCGCCGGCGAGCAATTGTCCGTCCAGATGCAGGGTGGCCTGGCTCCGATAGATCAGGCCGATATTGACGAGCGGCCGCCCGTCTTCATTGCGCAGGGGGGTGTAGAGCAGGCTGGCGTTGAAGCCTGCGGCGGTGTCGTTTCCGTTCAATTCCATGCCGGTCCCGGCCGGGATGCCGAGGCCCCCGGGCCAGCGAAATTGGCGCTCGACCTGCCCTTCTCCGAAGGCGCCAGAAAACGTGTAGATGTCCGCTCCCAACCCGATTGCCAGATCCGGTAACGGTCGAAAGGCGATGGAGGGGCGAATATCGATCAATTCGAACGCGGCTTTGGTGGTCGCCGTGGAAAATGGGCCACTGTCCGACCAACGGGTCAGGGTCCCGAACGGGTTGAAGACGGCGAGGCCGACGGCGGTGCTCTCGGAGGAGCCGATGCCGAGGTCTTTGAGATTGGCCGTTATGTACAGGTTCGATGGAGGCGGAACCGCCACACTGCCGCGAAGGTCGCCGTTCGCCTGGGTGCCTGCGCCGTTTTGGAACGAGAAGCCGCCAGCGATGAGGGTGGTGCCGGCCGAGAGCTGAACCCCACGGAGTTGGGTCATGCCGGCCGGGTTGTAGTACCCGGCGGAGGCATCGTCGGCCTGAGCCGTAAATGCCGACGCCTGGCCGGTGGCTGAAGCGCTGTGATCGTAGATGCGAAAACTTCCCGCCCGCGCGGAGGGGACGACACAAACGAGGGCGACGATCAGGGCGCACCAGGCCATGGGCATGTGCGCGTACGGGGCACCCGTTCGATTCCGGCGGCGCCGCCACCGGTTTTCTTCGAGGTGCGGCGGAGGGGTTGCGAGACGGAAGGTCTGGTGTGACCCATTAGCATCAAGCAGGTGTAGAATATTCACCGTCAATGTCCTCGTGCGGATGAGTCTGTCAGTGATTCCAATATTCTGTCCGGAAATGCGTCGGGCGCGAGAGGCCAATTATGGGTGCGTCGCGTAGCGCCGATGCGTATTCTGGACGTTTTAATAGGTACAACATCTTAGAGACTTGAATTCTGGCGCTCATCTAAGGGAACGCACAGGGCTTTGTCAAGCGCGGGTGTGGGAACGCGTCAGGTAGCGGGGCGCACGCATGTGATTTCGTTCGCTGGATCGCGTATGCTCTGCAGATGGGGATAGGCCGGTGATGTTCGTCAGACGCTGGGTCGTGCGGGGGCTTCTGGTATTGGCCGGCGTCGTGCTCCTTGCCGCAGGAAGTGCGTTGGCCTATGGGCTCTACCTTTCGGCCAGTCTGGCCTTGCCGACGGGCGATGAGCATCCCCCCCGCCTGATCTACGGCGCCCCGTTTCTGTTGAAGCCGGATCTGGATATTACCTCCGCTCATCTGATCGAACGCCTCCACCAACTCGGGTATCACGCGGTTGAGACGGCCGTCCGTACGCCGGGCGAGTATCGTGTCAGCGCTGCCGAGATCGATATCTACTTGCACGAGTTTGCCGATCTTCACCTCCGGCCGGTGCCGGCCCGTCTCGTGCTCGATCAGGGGCGGGTCACCAAGGTGCTGTCGATTCAGGGGGGCGACGAGTTATTTCCCGCCTATCTGGAGCCACAATTGATCAGCGGGTTGCGCGGCGCCTCGCGGCAAGTTCGGGAATGGGTGTCGTATGACGACCTGTCGGCGCGGTTTCTCGACGTGTTGCTGGCGATCGAAGATCGGCGATTCTTCAGCCATCCGGGCATCGATCCCATTGCCGTCGGCCGCGCGGTCTGGACGAACGTGACCCGAGGGACGGTGATTCAGGGCGGCAGTACGATCACGCAGCAGTTGGCCAAGAATCTGTTTTATTCCCCGCAACGTACATTCGGGCGGAAGCTCAAGGAATCGATCGCCGCGCTGGTCCTGGAGGTGAAATACCCCAAACAAGCGATCCTCGAAAGTTACGCGAATGAGATTTATCTCGGGCAGGTCGGGTCGGTATCGATTTACGGAGTCGGGGAGGCCGCGCACCGGTATTTCGGCAAACGCGTCGATGCCTTGAGTGTGGAGGAGACCGCGCTGCTGGTCGGCATGGTCAAGGGGCCAAATACTTATTCACCCCTGAGAAATCCGGCACTGGCCAAGCAGCGTCGCGATGTCGTCCTGGGCCGGTTGCACGAACAGGGGCTCGTGAGCGACGACGCGTGGGAGCAGGCGGTGATGATGCCGGTTCGAGTGATGCCGCCGCAGGACACGTTGGCCGATGCGCCGTTTTTTGTCGACCATCTCTTAAGGCAGGTCGAAGAGACGACCGGTGCGCCGCTTCCCGATGGCGTCAGGGCCTATACGACGCTGGACCCTGTGTTGCAACGTCTGGCCACTCAGACGCTGGAGCGTGAACTGGGCAAGCTGGAAACGGCCTATCCGGCGTTGATAGGCCACAGCAACGCGGTACAAGCCGCACTGGTGGCGCTTGATCCCGCAACCGGCGGGATTCTTGCGATGGTGGGGAGTCGTGACTATCGCGCCAGCCAGTTCAACCGGGCCGTGCAGGCGAAGCGTCAGCCCGGCTCGTTGTTTAAGCCGTTGGTGTATCTTGCGGCATTGGAAGCCCGTCACGAATTGACCGGTGGGCAACCGATCACGCCAGCCACCTCGATCGTCGACGAACCGGTGACGTTTGAGTCAGGTACGGGTGTATGGGCTCCGCAGAACTACGACCATCGGTTCCACGGCACGGTGTCGCTACGGACGGCGGTCGAACAATCGCTGAATATTCCCGCCGTGAAGATCGCGCAGGCTGTGGGGACGAAGCGGATTCTTCAGATGGCGCAAAAGCTGGGGATTCGTAGCCCCTTGGCCGACAATTTGTCCATCGCCTTGGGGACCTCCGGCGTCTCGCTGTTGGAGATTACCTCGGCTTACGGGGCCTTGGCACAGGCGGGGCTCTCTGTGGCTCCCACGGCGCTGCAGGCCGTGATGACTCCGGAAGGGGATCCTGCCTGGCATCATACGCCCGTCCGGCGTCAAGCGGTGTCCCCGCAAGCGGCCTATGTCATGACGTCATTGCTCAAGGGCGTCGTCGAGCGGGGGACTGCGGCCAAGGCGAAGGCGATGGGCTTGCGCGGCATCGTGGCGGGGAAGACAGGGACGACGGATGGGTATCGCGATGCCTGGTTCGTCGGCTATACGCCGGATGTGGTGGTGGGCGTGTGGGTGGGGTTCGATGACGAAGAGGCGTTGCATTTGACCGGGGCCCAGGCTGCGTTACCGATGTGGGTAGAGTTCGTGCGTCGGATTCTCCCGGCCACTTCGCGTGACTTTGTGATGCCGCCCGCCGTGGTGACGCGCGACATCGATCCCCAGTCGACTCAGTTGGCCACCTCGAAATGCCCGCAGCGGTCGATGGAAGTGTTTATCGAAGGTACGGAACCCTCGGTCTACTGTGAACTCCACGGCAGCGGATTCTGGGAACGGGTCAAGCGCAGTTTTGGTTTTTCCTAGGTGCGCTCAAAAAGCTGGTGTAGGCTCGGCTCATGTTGGGATGGTTCTCCAGTTCATCGGACCCTACCAGGGACAAGGAGCGCGCGATGATGAAGAAGTCCGGCTTTGTGGAAAGCGATAATATTACCCTGTTGGCCAAAGGGGTCTTGCTCAGAGGCGAGATGCGGGTCGAAGGGACGGTGCGTATCGATGGGCGTTTGGAAGGCGATCTGCACACCACGGGGACCGTCGTCATCGGCGAAGACGGTGTCGTGCAGGGGACGATCACGGCCGGGACCGTCATCAGCAGCGGGAAGATCAAGGCGACGGTGCGTGCGACGGAACGGCTCCAACTGTTGAAAACCGGCATCCTGCTCGGTGAAGTTCATGCTTCGGCCTTCTCCATGGAAGACGGCGCGAAGTTTCAGGGAGTGTCGGATATGGGTGTCACCGCCTGGGGTGATGAAGCCCAGAAGCTTCCCGGCAATGTGCGAGACATTTCCTCGCAGCGCCCCAAGGCTGTCGCCATGCTCGGCGAAAACGCCTGACCGCTCACGTTCCCAGCCTGAAGCCGCGCACCCTGTGTGCGCCCACTGGTCTCGTAGGAGCCCCTCCCAGCCTGGCGGTAGTGTTCTGCTCGGGCACGATGATCGTCGGACCGATGCGTGACATCCCGGGCAGGTTCTGCTATCAACGGTGGCAACGCGTTCACTCTCCACGACTATGAATCGACAACAGATTTTTGCGGTCTGCTTTTTTGGCGTTCTGCTCGCACTGTTCTATCAGATGGGGCTGATGTTTCGCCCGTTCGTGTTTCCCGTCCTCTGGGCAGTGATTCTGGCGCATCTCTGTTTCCCGCTACACATCCGGCTCTCCGCCTGGCTCGGAGGGCGGGAATCGCCTTCAGCTGTGCTCCTGACATTGGCTGCGTTGGCGCTGGTGGTGGTGCCCCTGGTTGTCTTGAGCGTGATGTTGGTCAAGGAAGCCGGATCGGCGGAACGCGCGGTGCGTGAATGGATTGCGTCCGGCGGTGTCCAACAGTTACCCGATCGCCTGTCCGGACTGCCGGGAGGCAGTGTGGCGAGAGAGTGGCTGGAACGGATCTCGGGACGGGAAAGTGACATCGAACAATTTGTGCTGTCGAGTGCCAAGACCTTCAGTAAGTTCATCGTGGGTGAGTTGAGCGATCTCGTGCGGGACATCTTTATGCTGGTCGCCGACTTTCTCGTCATGATGTTTACGCTGTTTTTCTTCTTTAAAGACGGCCGACAGTGGCTGGCGTCGTTATATGCGCTGATTCCGCTGGAAGCCTCGCACAAGGACAAGATTCTGGCTCGCTTGGATCAGACCATTCGTGCCGTGGTGAAAGGGATTGTGCTGACTGCGATCGCCCAGGGCCTCCTGGCCGGAGCAGCCTACGCGGTGCTGGGCGTACCGTTTCCGATGGTATTGATGGCGCTGACGATTCTCCTGGCTCCACTTCCGTTTGGCGGCACGGCGCTCATCTGGGGGCCGGTGGCCTTGTACTTCCTGTGGGTCGGTGCGGTGGGCAAGGGGCTCGTGATGCTGGCCTGGGGGATCGGGGTCGTGTCCACGATCGATCAGATCCTCAAGCCGCTGTTCATCGGGCAGGGGGCACAAATCCCCGTATTGCCGCTGACCTTCAGTGTGCTGGGCGGGCTGGCGGTCTATGGAATCCTCGGATTGTTTCTGGGGCCGATCCTGGTTGGACTGTTCTTGACCGCCTTGCAGATCTACCGAGACGAATATCAGCAGCACCTTCCTGTCCCGCCTGCCGCATCGTAATCAGCTGCTGACTCGCCATCTCTATCAGTCGAGGGGAATGGTGATCGTCATGCCTCCCATCACATCGTTCAACGTGAAGTCGTGCTTGGGGCTTAACGGGTGGCTGTTGTGACACTTCACACAGGCGTCTGAGATGGCCCGATCGGAATAGATGGCTTGAAAGTACTGTTTGCGTCCACTCGCCACGATGCCAGTAAACGGACGATCGGGGGTCTGCGAAAAACTTTCCAGGGCCCGACGTTCTAGGTCGGTGGCCGGAGCATTCCGTTGGTAGATGGGCCAGAGGCTGATGAGTCGGTACCGAATCCCTCGTCCGGACTCCGCGACGAGTTTGCCCGAATGCTGAAGGAATTGAGCGGGAAGCGGCAGGGCATTTTCGTTTTCCCAATGCTCCACGGCGGACACGATACCCTTGGCCTGCATCCGGTTGACGACCTGATTCGTATAGATCGTCCGGTCGGCATCTAGGACCGCGTGCACGAAGTCCGCCACTTTTTCCGGGGGAATACCCGCGGGCGGCGCGACATCCTTCGCCTGCAACGAATAGGTCGAGGCACAGGCCAGGGCCAGTGCGAGCCACAACGGCCGCGCCCGAATGAGAGTTAGGATGAGACGCATGGCTCCTCCTTCCGTACCCCGGCCTTGTCCGCCGGCAGGGTGATGACACAGGTTGTGCCCTGGCCCTCCGAACTCGCCAGCCGAATCTCGCCGCCGAATTTCTTGATCAGCCGCTGCGCGACGGTGAGTCCCAGTCCCGATCCTTCGCCCTGTCCCTTGGTGGTATAGAAGGGATCGAAGACTTTGCCGAGATGTTGCTTGGGAATGCCGGGCCCGTTGTCCCGGATTGTGATTGTGATCAGTTCGCCCTGTTCCTCTGTGGTTAACCAGAGGTCGCCCCGCCCGTTCATGGCTTGAATGGCATTGGTGAGGACGTTGAGAAACGCCAGTCGAAGCTGGTCGGGAAGCGCCGTCACAGGCGACACCGCCACGTAATGTTTCTGGACGTTGAGGCCCAGGCATTCGTGGGAGGTTTGTGCAATGGCCAACGCCTGCTCTAATTGGGCGGTCACATCCACCGGCACGCGTTGGCTCTTCGATTCGCGGGTCGCGACTCCGGTGAAGTCCCGAATAATGGCTGCCATCTTCCGGCCATGGCCGACGATGTCTTGCGCATAACCCTTGGCGCGGGCCAGATCTTCTTCTTCCTGGATCGCCTCCCCAAGGCCGAGAATGCCGAATAACGGGTTATTCAGTTCGTGGCCGATGCCGGCAGTCAATATATCGAGGCTGCCGGACTTTTCGGCTTGGATCAACTGGTCCTGCAGCCGACTCTCATCGGTGGTATCGCGCAGTACGAGTCCGAATCGCTTGCCCGCTCCGCTCCGGCCTTCCAGCGGGAACCATTCGTAGTGATACAGGTGTGACCCGAGCCGCAATTCGCGCCGGCCTGAGGAGGCTTGGTTGCGTGTCTGATTGAGAGGATCGCGCGCTTCTTTGACGGCGGGATCTTGATCGGGGCGAGCGAGCGCCGTCACGCCATGTTCTTCAACGAGCCGCAGGTCCCGCCGTAACGCTTGGAGATGCTCGTCGTCCAGGGGAAGCACATCGAAGAGCGGGCGGCCTGACCAGGTCTGCTCCTGGGTATGGAAGGCTTCGTGAGAGGCTCGATTCATATACTGGATGAGGCCTTGCTGATCGATCATGATGATCGGCGTTGGCACTGCGTCGAGCACCTGATCCGTGGACTTTTGAAGGTATTGCACTTCCTGCGTCTTTTCTTCCACCTGGGTATTTAATCCGGCGAAGGCGGCTTCGAGTTGCGTGTTCATACGGTTGAATTCGACCGCCAGCTCTTCCAGCTCATCTCCCGTGTGGATCTGGATCGGCTCCTGCAGTTCTCCTCGTCCGATGAGGCGTGCGGCTTCCTGTAGGCGCCTGACCGGCGTCACGATCCGGCTGGCGGCGAAATAGCCCAGTGTGGCGAGCAGGCCGAGCGCGATTCCGGCGAGAACCATCATCCACATCATGAGATGCCGGATCGGTGCGAACAGCTCGTCGGAGGATTGCCAGACAAAGGTGTGCCAGGCGCCGTTTTCGAGCGAGCCGTTTGTGGCACGGCTGGTCTCGGGAAGGGGCGCGAACCCTATGATGGCGGTGCCTTGGCCGCCGTGCCCGTCGCTGTCGGCAGTGACCCATCCCGGTTGGCGTACCGTCACTTGGGGAATCAACGATGCGCTTGAAAGCTGAACGCCGGTCGGCAGGATCGGGCAGCTGAGGACCATGCCTCTGCTATCGATGAGCATCACATGGCCGGTTTTTCCGAACCGAATGGGATGAGTCGAAGGAGAGAAGAACTCCTTAGCATCGATGACGCGGTGGAGCACGCCCACCACTTCGTACCGGAGGCTATCCATGATCGGGAGGGAAATGCTGAAGACATAGGCATTGGCCTGTTCGTCGAAATGGAGATCCTCGATGTAGAGCTGGCCGACTCCCTTATTGAAGGTGCCTTTCCACCAGGCACGGTCGGCATGGGAGAAATTGGGCTTGGTCGTCAGCGCCGCAAACAGGTTGCCCTGCACATCCGTGATGAACAGCATCTTGGTGGCGGCGCGTACAACCTGCGGCAGGAGCTGGTCTGGTTCGCTCTGCGAGCCGGCATAAAAACCCTGCAAGAGGAGGGCGGTGGAATTTCCCGTCATCGCTTTGACGGCGGCCGGGTCCCGTGCCGCCCAGTGCGCCCGTTGCTGGATGAGAGCAGGAAGTGCAGCGTCCTTGCCGGAGGCGTGGAGCGTATCGCGTCGGTGTTCCAGCGCGCGCACGATATCCGGGTGGCCCGCGATGCGAGAGGTTCTGGCCACTTCCTCTGCCACGAGGAGGTCCAATTTGCGGGCGGCCTCCGTGGCCAGCGCCTGGAAGCTTTCCCCGCTGACGACCTGGATTTCTTTCGAGCCTTGCAGGAAGGCCATGGTGAGGCCGAGCAGGAGCGGGACCACGCCGACCATCAGCATCGATACGATGAGCTTGCGTTTCAGTCCCCACCCAAGGGCGTTTGAGAGAGGGCGCGATGTGGTCGTCATAGGGGCGCGCATGATATGGTCGGCTGAACCTGTGGAAATTCGATCCGGAAGGTCGTGCCGACGCCCACCTCGCTTTCGACGCAAATGTGACCTTCCATTTTCGAGATCACCGACATCACATTGTACAATCCCAACCCCGTGCCTTTCCCGGGGGGCTTGGTGGTGTAGAGCGGCTCAAAGATTTTCGAGAAGGCTTCCTTAGGAATGCCGCATCCGGTATCGCTGACTGAGGCGCTGACCCGTCCATCCGGTTCGACGGTGGTGTGAATCGTCAATGTGCCGTGATCGATGATGGCTTGGACTGCATTCGTGATTAAATTGACGAAGACGTGCAGCAGTTCGTCTGGGTTCCCCATCACGCTGGCTTCTTCCGTATAGCGTTTGACAACGGTCACGTCCTGGAGCGTCACCGCGTAACGGGCGATTCGCAGCGCTTCGTCCAGCTTGGTATTGAGGTTGACCATGACCTCTTCCCCGGAACCGTTGCGTCTCGCGTACCGGGTCAGGTCGCGACAGATAGCGCTGGTGCGTTTAACGGCCTCGGTGATGTCGCGTGCTTGTTCGTGGACGACCGCGAGGTCCTGCTCCTCTTCCAAATTTTCCGCGAGTCCTAGAATCAGCTGTAGCGGATTATTGATGTCGTGCGCGATGCCGGCTGCGAAGGAGCCCAGCCCGGCCAGTTTGTCGGCTTGGAACAATTCAGCTTCCAATTTCGACTGGTGTTGAACGAGTTTCCAGAGCAGTCTGGTGGCGGCTCCGCCGAGGACCTCGGAGCCGGGACGCTTCATGGTGTGGATGAGCGGTTCCATGGACGGATCGCCGGTCACATCCATGATGAGATTGACGCCATGGTTTTGAATGAGGTCTTGCACCCGTTCCGCGACCAGCACATTGAGGTCTCGAGCCCGCTTGAGTCCCGGAGCGGCCGGATCCTTATCTGCAATGCCGACGATTTCCACCTCCGGGATTTGGTGGATGAGATCCAGCAGCGCGATCCCGCCTTTTCCGGCGCCGATGATGGCAATTCTCGTCGCACAGAGTGTCATAGCCGCATCCCGTGGTGTATTGCGAGGTCCGGTCCGATGGCGAGCCTCACCCACTCGCACCTTGCCGTCGGGGAGGTCTGGGATGCCTCCCCGACGTGGAGGGTGTGTCGCCGCTTGTCGACATGGGTGGTCACTAGAGTTGGGCCAGTTCACGCTGCTCCATGGCCCTGGCCACGGCCGTGCGTAGCTTTTCTCCCTCGACCGGTTTCACGAGGTAGTCGACGACGCCGCTCCGTAAGAACGAGGTCGCCATATCGGTGTCGGGAAAGCCGGTCAGGACAATGATTGGCACCCGCGGCCATTCCTGCTGGAAGTAGGCAATGGCCTCAACCCCGTTAATCTTCGGCATGCGGATGTCGCAGATGAGGACGTCCAGCAGCAGCCGGTTTTCTCCGGTGTTGATGGCTTCAATGGCCTTTTCCCCGTTTTCTGCCTCGATCACTTCATAGCCGGCTTTCTGCAAGGTCATTCGGACGACTTTGCGAATGTCCGGCTCATCGTCGACGACGAGCACCCGACCGTTGCAGGCGGACTCACTCATGAAGAACCCCGATTTAAATTCTCCCATGATCCCCTCCTTGATGGTTCTGCCGATGGTTGATGCCATGTGCCGTGCTTGCTGTTCAGTAACAGCAACACACATGCCACTGGGGCAGCGTGGGAGAGAGCCGTGATTTCAATAGCTTAGAAAAGGTGAGCGGGGAGCAATTCCGGTCTGGTGGTTGGGAACCACCAGACCGGGTGAAATGCACCACCGGCTCGTCGATCAGATTTGGAATTGAACGGTTCAGCAGGCCGTGGCTGTGGAGTGGACCGGTCGAGACCGGCTCCTAAAAAGAGGCGCTACTTAGACGGGGTGTTGCCGAAGAAATGTAAGTCCTTCTCGCCCCGGAGATGTGCAGGCGTCACGACATATTCGCCGCCCAGGGCCGGGCTCCAGATTTTTTCAGCGGTCACTTTGTCTCCGCCGGTGAAGATAAACCCCATTCCTCCGGCGACCGCGCCGAGTACGGCGACGGCCATTTTGATGCCGCCATACGGTAGTGTCAGGAAGTAACTTCCCAAACCTTGCATGGCTTCCGACCCGGAGCCTGCGGCTGCGGCTGTTTGCACGGACAGGGTCGACTGGCATCCAAGGACAAGCAGTACGACGCACAGAGTGATCCGTGACAGGCGACGGGGGCGACGTGAATGTGACTGGACCATGGGTCTTCTCCTTTCATCCTGGGTGAATGCGAGGTCCGGATGGATTGACGCAATAGCGCAGTGTAGCGGGCTGTCCCTCAAATATCCATGCGTTCGACACGCAGGTTGTCCTGCTCAGCGATGAAATGTCCGTGGTTCAGATTGCCTTCGGCTTCCCGTATGCGTTATTCTCTGACAGATGATTACCGCCGAAGCTGTGACCGCATTCATTCGTCAGGTGTTTCCTGATGCTGCCGTGACCGTGATCGATAAAACCGGTACGCAGGACCATTTGATTGTACGAGTGACCTCCGGCGGCTTTCTCGGCAAGAATCTTCTGGACCGACATCGGATGGTCTACCAGGCTTTAGCCGTTCCGATGAAAGACGGGCGTATTCATGCCTTGGAGATTACAGCCAAGACACCGGAAGAAGTGAACACATAGTCAGTGAACACATAGTAGAGGAGGGACAGATGGCTGACCCGATCGAAGAAGAAATTCAACAAGAAATCAAAGCGAACAAGATTCTGATCTACGGCAAGGGCACGAAGACCATGCCGATGTGCGGGTTTACGAGGGAGACCATGCACTTTTTCGAAAAGTACGGCTATCCCTACGAGCTCATCGACGTGTTGTCCCAACCCGCCAAGCGCGAGGCGTTGACCAAATTGACGAACTGGCCGACTCTGCCGAAGGTGTTCATCGACGGGCAGTTTTATGGCGATACGGATATCCTCGACCCCATGGAAGCCAAGGGCGAAGTGGTGCCGCTGCTAAAGAAGGCCTTCGGAGCTGAATAGCGGCGCTGAGCCGTCCACCGCCATCCATAAGGTAGTTCATCCAGTGGCTACCTCTTCTGTGCATTGTCTTGTCCGACTGCGTCTTTGCCGATAGAATCCCTCCTGCGACTATGGGTCAGCATGTCCAACAAAAAAGCCCCTTGTGTGTCGATCTTGATGGCACGCTCATCAAGACCGATCTGCTGTGGGAATCGCTGCTGGCGCTGCTGAAGCAGAGTCCGTTCTCGATCTTTCAGCTGCCCTTTTGGTTGTTGAAAGGCAAAGCCGCTTTCAAGCATGAGATTGCCCGCCGGGTGACGCTTGATGCCAGCACATTGCCCTACGATCAGGCGCTGGTGGAGTTCCTTGCCAACGAACGCCGGTCCGGTCGAGAGCTGGTGTTGGCGACTGCCAGTCATGAGAGTTTTGCCCGTGCCGTGGCGGCTCATCTCGAGTTATTCGGTGAGAGGGTGTTCGGTAGTGGTGCTTCGACCAACCTCAAAGGTGCCCGCAAGGTCGCTCTCCTGGTCGAACGGTATGGCGTCCGCCGCTTTGCCTATGCCGGAAACTCGACTGCCGATTTGCCGGTGTGGGCCGAGGCCGACGAGGCGATCGTGGTGAATGCCTCTGCCGGATTGGTACGCCGTGCGCAAGCACTGACTCCGGTCAGTCGAGTGTTCAGCAAGTCGGTGAATTGGCCGAAGCAGGTGGCCAAGGCTTTACGCGTGCATCAGTGGGCGAAGAATGTGCTGGTGTTCATACCGGTCGTCGCTTCGCATCAAATCACCAATAGAACCCTGTTGCTGCAGGCGACCATCGCCTTCCTGTCGTTCAGTCTCTCCGCATCAGCCGTCTATATCATCAATGATTGTCTCGACCTGGCTTCTGATCGCCGTCACCCTAGGAAGAAAGATCGCCCGTTCGCGTCCGGCAATCTCTCGATTCCGTTCGGGCTCCTATTGGCTGCTGGGTGTCTGGTCGGAGGGATTGGCCTGGCGTTCGCACTGCCCTCGTCATTTTTGCTCGTACTGGCGGGCTATTTAGTTCTGACAACCGGCTATTCGTTCTACCTCAAGCAGTTCGTGCTGCTGGATGTGATTGTATTGGCCCAACTCTACACCGTGCGGGTGTATGGCGGCGGGGCCGCGACGGGAGTCGCTCCCTCCCATTGGTTGCTGACGTTTTCGTTGTTTCTCTTCCTAAGCCTTGCCCTGGTCAAACGGTTTACAGAATTGCGGCTCACGAGTCAGAGTGCGGGCAAGGAGCTGCACGGCCGAGGGTATTGGGTGACGGATTTGGAGCACGTGTCGAGTATCGGGACGGCGAGTGGATTAATTGCGGTATTGGTGCTGGCGCTCTACATTAGCAGCAAAGAGGTGCTGTTGCTGTATACGCATGCGGAAGTCCTCTGGCTGGTCTGTCCGGTCATGCTGTACTGGATTAGTCGAATCTGGATGTTGGCCTATCGAAATTGCATGGACGACGACCCGGTCGTGTTTGCGGTCAAGGATTCAAAAAGTTACCTCATGGCGGCGATCATCGGCGCGATTCTTTTCTTCGCCAAGTAGATTGCCTGTGTCAGATGCCCCATCCGCCGCTGAGGTGCAGGTTCGCACCGTTGACGTAGCGCGCTTCTTCGCTGAGTAAGTACCGCACCGCTGCGACCGCATCCCCCACGCTCCCGACATACCCGGCGGGAATTCGTTTCACCACACCAGCCAGCTCTTCAGGGGGCGCACTGCCTGAGTCGATGAATCCCGGGGAGATGGCGTTGACGGTAATGCCGTAAGGCGCGAGCAATTTCGCCAGTGTCCTGGTGAGAATCAACACCCCGGCTTTAGCGATATAATGCCCCGTGACCTCCGGTTGGGCCACCATCTGGTCCGCATTGGCCATGCTGAAGTTGATGATGCGTCCCTGCTTCCGTGCCTTCATTCCTGGCGCGACCGCCTGCCCAAGATAGAAAATCGGGTGGAGGTTTCCATCGAACATGTCACGCCAGCCCTCGGGCGTCTCGTCGAAGAGATTCACGCGATGATAGGGGCCTGCGCCATTGATCAGCGCGTCGATGTGACCCCACTGCGCTTCGACCTGCGCGATCAAACCCTTGGCAGCGTTCGGATCTGATACGTCGCATTGCACCGCCAAGGCTTGCCCGCCGCGCGCCCGGATGGCCGCGCTCGTTTCCTCCGCGGCAGTGTTGCTGGTGCGGTAGCAGATAGCCACGGACCACTGTTGGGCGGCGAGGTCCAGCGCGATGGCGCGCCCGATTCCCTTGGCGCCGCCGGTGATGAGAGCGACGTGAGTCGACATGGGTACTCCGTTAAGGGTGACGAGTTCGAAGGCGTTTCGCGAGCAACTCCAGCGAACCGGCCGTTCGCATGGAAAACACCCGCTCTTGCTTAGGACGTTTCTTGTCCGCTGCGCATTCGTCGATCAAGGCCTGGAGATCGTCGAGGGTGTCCACGTCGCTCCAGACGGGGAGCAGGGCGCTTTTCAATCCCGCCGCCGTGGCTTTCTCTTGGGTGAGCGCCAGGACCTGGTTCGTCGACCAGGGAATGTCTTTAAATAGATCTGGGTGAGGCGCCGTCATGCCGATGAGGTAATATCCGCCGTCTGTTGCCGGGCCGAGGATCAGATCATGCCGGGTGAGCGACTGCACGGCATCACGATAATGGGTGAGTGGCAGAGACGGTACGTCGGTACCTACCACGACAATATACCGATATCCACGAGCAAACAGCGCGGCGAATGCCTGCGCCATTCTGGCGCCGAGGTCGCCGCCCTGTTGATCAAGAAGCGTGACCCCGTGGCGTGCTTCCATGATCTTGAAAAAGACATGGGAGCTTGAGGGCGCACAGGCCAGAAAACGATCGACCGGCAGTTTGAACTTATGTGCCGCTGCCTTGGTGCGTTCCAACGTATCGAGCACGAAACTGCCGTGTAGTGTGGCGGCTTCGTCTTCTGTCAGGCCAGGACTCAGGCGTGTTTTGACCTCTCCCGGGATGGGGGCTTTGGCAAAAATCACCAGGGCGGTTGATGCGGGTTGTTTGCGGTCGGGCGGGGGAGCGCTCATGGGTTCATCTCACAATGCTGTAAAAATGTTGCAACCGATACGGGCTGATTCCGATCCAGTACAGGAAGCGGAGGGTCCACATCAACAGAATTGTGCGGAGGGGGCCGTTCTGCTCCCAGCGACGGAACGCCGTGACGACCTGATCCGGTAGTGGGACGAGCCGTCCAGCTCGTTTGAGGCGGCGTGAGAACTCGACGTCTTCCATTAGCGGGATCTCTGCAAACCGACCAACTTGCTCGAAGATGTTTCGTTGGACGAAGAGCGCCTGGTCGCCGGTGGCAATGCCGCTCCAGCGCGAACGCAGATTCATCATGTGTCCAACGAGCCGGGCGATCCAGCGAGGGGAATCAAAGCGGACGTCGAAGCGTCCGCCGACGCAGGTCGTGTCGGCCAGGGCGCTCGAGATGGCCTGACGGGCGTTCGCTGGGAGCCGGGTATCGGCGTGGAGAAAGAGTAGGACCTCGCACTGGGTCCCGGCGGCCCCGGTGTTGAGCTGCCGTGCACGGCCCCGGGACGCTGTGAGGAGTCGCATGGGAGCAGCGGTCGACGAACCGTCGACGTACGAATCGACGATCGCACAGGTCTCGTCGGCACTGCCGCCATCGACAATGATCACTTCGTCGAATCCCAGCGTGGCCGTGTGGGCGAGCGTCTGGTCGATCCAGCGAGCTTCGTTGAGGACCGGAATGATGACGGCAATGGTCATCGGAGCTGACGACGCGCGCCCGGGCGCACGTCGTTGAGGGGCGGTCACGCCGCCGGCTTGGGGTCCTTAAACATGAAAAACATGACGACTGCGACGGTGGACCAGAACACAACCTGCTTGTGCCAGAACAGGACTTCTCCATAGTGGAAAAATGCCAAACTCAGGAGGACGGACCCCGCCATCAAGGAATATCGAATGGTCGGATTTTCGACCACTGCATTGGCCCACACGGCGATACCGCTGAAATAGATCAGCAGCGGAACGACGTTGATTTCAAACCCTCCGCTGATGGAGAGGAACACGTCGAGAAAGCCGATGAACATCAAGGCTGTGCCGACCATCATCCCGACGACGTGGGTTTGGCGGTCGAGGTTGCTTTCGTCATCTGGGCGGTGCAACGGGGGCCTGGCCGGATGAGTAGAAGAATCTGGAAGGTCGCTGGGTGGTGCCATGGTCAGGCCTTAAAATGTTTGCTAAGGGTGAGGGCTTGCCGTTGGTATGACGAGCCGAGTGCCGTTCCGTATACCTGGGTTGGCACCGTGAGCATTCGATCATACACTACTTTAAAGAAGGTTTGCCCGTCATGAATGAGGAAGGGCACATCGTGCGGGCGGACCTCCAGGACGACCTGGGTGCCTCGCATCTTGCCGTCTCCATATCCGAAGCCGGGGTCGAAGAAGCCGGCATAGTGCGTGCGCAGCTCACCGCAGGCCGCTTCATAAGCCACCATCTCAGCCGCATAGCCCGGCGGCACCCGAATACGCTCCTTAGATGCCAGGATATAAAACTCCTCCGGTTCTAGGAGCAGACTGTCCTGCCGGTGCCGTTTCAAGGGTTCCCAGAAGTCCAGGGCCGCATAATGTCCGACTTTGGCCAGATCGATGACATGGCTGTTCTTTTTGGCCCGGTAGCCGATGACTGCATCTTCCCGCGCGCTTCCGGTGAGGTCGATGCGCAAAAAGAGGCCGCGTTCCGTGCGGAATTCCTTCTGCGGGAGCGGCTTGGGGGAGGAGGCATTACGAAACAGCAGTGGATCGGTCCCGTGTAGTTTCTGCAGGGCGGTATCGGATACCGTGGCATCACCGCGCACGAAACGAATCTGATTCAGGGAGTCACCGGTACGCACTTTGATGGCAAAGGAGCGCGGTACCACTTCCAGATAGAGTGGGCCACGATAGCCGGCCCGGATTTCATCAAAGCCGGCATTCAGATCGGTCACAACGCGGGTGAAGACATCCAGACGTCCGGTGGTGCTTTTGGGATTGGCGCGTGCACGGAGTGTGTTCGGCAGGTCGAGTTGTTCCAGAAGCGGGACCAGGTATACGTGACCTTTTTCGAGAATCGCGCCCTGCGTGAGGTCCATCTCGTACATCACGAGATCGGACTGATAAAAATCGAGCACATTGAGGCGGCTGCTGATAGCCGACAACTCCGGCAGGAAGCTGCTGATCAGCCGGTAGGCTTTCTTTCCCAGCCGCAAGTCCAGGCTGGCCGGCTGGATCTGCCGGTCCTCGATCGGATGGTTAGCGGTGACGGCTCCACGAGCGATGAGTTGGGTGATGTGCTGGTACGGCAGAATCCCCCTTGAAGCAGCGGCCCGGCTCACAGGTGCGCACCCCCCCCGTCGCAGCCATTCCCTGACGTGTTCCAGGAAGGATGGGCACCGACCATCGGTAGTTCACGTCCTGATGCGGATCCTGGCTGAGGGTAGTGGAAGGTCCTGTTTTCGTAATTTCTCAATACGGCGCTGTCTTCATCCAGGTTGACCAGGTAGTCTGCCGGCAGCAGTGGAATTTTGCCTCCGCCGCCGGGCGCATCGATCACGAAGTGGGGAACGCCCATGCCGCTGGTGTGGCCTTGCAGCGACTTGATGATCTTCAGGCCGGTTTCCACCGACGTCCGGAAATGATTCGTTCCCTTCGTCAGGTCGGCTTGGTACAGGTAATAGGGCTTCACGCGTGCCAGCAACAATTGATGCATCAGACGTTTCATGATCTCGGGGTCGTCGTTGACTCCCTTCAGTAACACAGTCTGTGCGCCGAGGGGAATCCCGGCATCGGCCAGCATCCCGCAGGCGCGTTTCACTTCCGGGGTCAGCTCGTCCGGGTGGTTGAAATGCAGGTTCATATAAAACGGGTGATATTTCTTGATGATGTCGCAAAGCTTCGGGGTGATGCGTTCCGGCAGGCTACCCGGTACGCGCGTGCCGATCCGGATCAGTTCCAAATGCGGAATGGTCCGGAGGGATTTGAGGATCCGTTCCAGCAGATGATCCGGCAACAGGAGCGGGTCGCCTCCAGACAAAATCACATCCCGCACTTCCTGATGTTCGCGCAGATAGGCGATCGCCCGGTCCAGTTCCCCTTTTTTCAGGAAGCCAGGTTTGCCGACCAGCCGTTTGCGTGTGCAGAACCGGCAATAAATCGGGCACTGATTCGTGACCATCAAGAGGACGCGGTCGGGGTACCGGTGAACCAGGTGGGGTACGGGACTCATCAGGTCTTCTTCGAGCGGATCGTCTTCGGCATCGGCATCGGCCATTTCCGCGCGATCGGGCACGACTTGTTTCCAGATCGCATCGCCCTTTTCCTTGATGGTGGCCAGCACGGTCGGCGTAATCCGCATGGGGTAGTCCCCCACGATGTCCTCAATTTCCTTCGGGTCGACACCGAGCCGATCGGCCAAATCTTTCGGTTTGACCACGCTCTGAGCCAGAATACGTCTCCAGTCTTCCACGCCTCTATCCTTTCGCTGATACTGGTCTAGCAGGATGCGGAAATAGTCCGCCAGCGGCGTTCTCGCATCGCTTCGCGGCTCACCGTACCGCCACGGGGCACGCGCCTGTCTTGCAGGCTCGGAGTGGGCGGGTACGAGTGAACGATTCGCCCCGGGACTCTGGGCGCTCACCGGCTCGCGCCCGTCCGCAGACGTCACGCGCATGACGCTTCGCGTCGCAGATCTCGACGCGGCCTTGCGGGATGGCCTGTGTGCGCATCCTGCGGGTGATTCTGATATCGACCGGCTGTCCGGAGTTGATCATACCGTATTGCACAACAATCGAGTGTTTCTGCAGCCTGCTCCTGGGGCGAGCCATGCAAGACGGTGCCTGCCCGCGAGATCGGGGGCTGTCTGCGATCGACGCTCGCGCTGCAGCTTCGAACGAGGTCCTCACGGGCGTGCCTTGTCGTACTGCGTGTGTAGATGCGCGAGAATGTCGTGGGTTTCCGTCAGAACGGTGTCGCCGTCTTTCAGGACCGGAACATAATATTGGCCCGACACCTCGAACACTTGTTTGCGCATCGGACGAATATCCGGAACTACCACGTCTTCGTAGGAGAGCTTCAATTCGTCCAGACGATCTCGAACGATCGCACAATCCGGACACCATGTCACATGATACAGGGTCAGGGCCATGAGTACCTATGGGGAAAAAGGTTGAGTAGGCATCTGCAAAGAAACCGATTGTGCTGCAGCGGTCATCAAGTCACCGTCATCAGGGGATGTGTGGCGCGAGGGCACAGGGTGCCATGATCGCATCGACCATCCCATGGATGATTTTCTTGTTGGCCGGGCAGAGGGTCGCGAGAATCCCGCCGAGTTCGGCCTTATCGCCGACGACGAAATAGTAGGGGGACAAGCGGACTCTCCCGGACATCGGCACCACTGTGTCGCTTCGCTCATCGAAATATGACTGCTCGAACAGACGACCCTTGTGGAATTCCTGCAGCACATAGGGCGTCGTCGGGAACGCGTGGAGCGCTTGCTCCAATGCCGCGGCCCATTCGACCTGTGGCAGATCGTGCCCGATGAACACGCCCCGGCTGCCCCAGGCCAGCTCAGAAAATCCCGACGGTTTGAGCACCAACTGGCGTTCCTTTTGGGTGGTCTGGGCTAAGCGCCGGAAGTCGGATACTGCGCGCCCACTGATCGTGAGATGCGGGATGACCGCGGAAGGAGGCACCGGTTGTGGGTCGAGGATCCAGGTTCTCGGCAGCGCGCGTCGCAAGTTAATGGCGGTTTCCGGCCTCAAAGTCTGCTCCCAGAACGGAGCCAGTTCCGGATGATGAAACAGGCCGAACGCGAGCTTTTCTTCAAGTGCGGGTTTGAAGGGCGGTGTGACCGTGACCTGTCCCTTCTTGGCCGCGTACATCACGAGTTCTGCCTTGGGGATGTTCTTCAAGTCGAACAGTTCGAAAAAACGGTAGAGCAACCCGATCGGCCGTGGTCCGGTTTCTTCCTGGAGGAACAGACCGTCTTCCGTGAAATGAATCGCTCGAGGCTCGACGCAGAAAGCCTGGTACCCGATCTCGCGCAATCGTTGGGCCATCCATTCCATCTCTGCCCGGTATTCCTTGGCTTCATCGGAGACGACAATCGCCAGGCACCCGTCCTGGTCGCCTTGCTGGGCGCGCAGCATGGCGGCGAATCCTTGCAACATCCCGTCACGCCCCGCGATCAGCGGAGACCGTTCAGGCGGGAGCCCAGGGGCCTGCTGCGCGCTGGTGAGCTGATCATCATAGGCGCGGGTCAAACACCCAGTCAGGCCGATCCCGCCCGGTACCGAATCGAGCTCTGTAATCACCATGCCGTCGGTGGTTGGAATGACATCGGGCCGGATGATGCCGGGAATGAGGTTGCGGAAACGGTTCATACGGCTAAAGGTGATCAGCGATTCAGGCTTGCCCTGATCGAGATAGGACGCCACCCAGGCCGGTTGGGTTCCGCGCGTGCTGTCCTGATACAGCCGGTTCAGGGCACGGTAGAAGGAGAGGAGGTCCTGCCCGAGGTGTTGAAAAAATGTGAGGTCCGAAGAGGACAGCGGAAAGGGCGTCGGCGTCAGGCGGAACCGTGGCCCTGGAATTGAGGCGCCGCTTGTTGCCACACCGTCGCCGGTTTCGGCCGTGCCGTAGACTCCGGCACGAACGAGCGCATCACGGATTACGAGACAACGTCGGCGGGCTTCGTCGGAGTTCAATGGCTCACGTGAATGTTGTGCCAGTGCCAATGCAATATCCTCGATACTCGCAGCGCAGTCGCATGCCTCGCACTCGCGTTTGGATTCGAGGTGAGCAAATCGTACCATGGCCTCTCGCATCGGTACAAGTCAGCGAGTTCCCGGAGGGGCTTGACGGGGGACCGTTGAACCTGCCGAGTAGTAGGACGCGCCGGTCGTTAGTGCTACAATGCGGTCACAGCTCATGACGAGTCCATTCGTGCCAATTCCCCCGATGAATCCTTCGCGGCTTGTGGGCGATGCGCTCCTGCAGATCGTGCCGAGTTCCGCCTGTTTCCGTTGCGATGTGTGTTGCCGGTTTCCGGAGCGGGACAGTTTCCTGCGCCCCTTCTTTACGGCCGACGAAATCAGCACCGCGACCGCGGCTGGTCTTGCCCCGGAATTGTTCTCAAGCCTGGATGGGAGCCAAATCGATCTGGTGCCGAATCCGGCGGCGGAGGGGTATGTCTGTCCGGCGTTCGACACCGCAACCTCACGCTGTCGCATCTATGAGGTTCGCCCGCTTGATTGCCGACTTTACCCGTTTGCGCTGATGTGGGATGCCGCGCATGAGCAGGTGGTGTTGGGATGGGATACGAAGTGTCCCTATATGGGAGAGCAGTCTTCACCGCTCGTGGATCAGGCTGCCGACGACATGGCCCGCTGGATCGAGCAGGATGCCCGTGTGGAGACGCTTGTGCGGTATCCCAGACTCATCGGGCGGTTTCAGGACGATGTGATTGTGCTGCGGCCGCTCACTCGTTTGACCGAACGGATGCAGCAGGGGCGGATGCGGGTGCGCACGCAGGCCCTCACGCTCGAGGATCGGGCGCGTATGGAAGCCGCACTTGCCGTCAGCGCCGGATACCAGGGAACCCCTCTCGCAGCAGCCTCTTTCGCCTACCATTATATTTGGCGGCATCGCTTGACCTATTCCTGGGCCAATCTACACGACCATCTGTGCCTGTTTGCCGAATGTCCCGATGGGGTGTTCATGGTCCTCCCGCCGTTGGGGGTCGGACCCCTTGCGCAGCCGCTGGCCGAGGCGTTTCGTTTCATGCGGGAACGAAACGGCAGTTCGACGGTGACACGGGTCGAGAATGTGTCGGAAGCCTGTGTCGAGGAGATTCGCGCCCTGGGCTACCGTGTGACGCCCAAAGACCCCGACTATCTCTATGCCGTATCGGATCTGGCCGACCTGTCCGGTGAGTCGTTTAAATCCCCGCGTGCCGCGTGTAATCGGTTTGTGCGGGAATGGGGCGGAGTGCTGGAGCCCTATGACCCGCGGGACGCCACGGCCTGTGTCAGTCTCTTTCACGAATGGTGCGAGCAAAAGCATCGGGCCGGTGCGGATGACTGGGCCAGCGCGCTGTTGCAGGATGCCGCCGGTGCGCAGGAGACGGCGTTGGTTGCCGCGGCGGAACTCGGGTTGACCGGCGCGGTGGTTCGTGTAGCGGGCCGTATTCGGGCCTATACCATGGGAGTGAAGCTTAACCGCTCGGTATTTTCTATATTGCTGGAAATCGCTGATCGGGATATTGTGGGGCTGGGGCCGTTTATATTTCGTGAATTCTGTCGCCAAGCACGCGCCAAAGAGGCATGTTGGGTCAATACGATGGATGATTCCGGTCTGCCGAGTCTGGCTCAGTCCAAGAACTGGTATCGTCCCGTGCGATTGTTACCGAACTCTGTTGTGACGGAGTCCTGACTATGGCCGCCTCGCTTCCAGCCGCTTCTTTACGCCGGTCCTATCCCTGGCTGCCCGTGTTGATCGTCGGCATGACGATCGTGGCATTCGTCATCGGTGTCGTCATGCTGCGCTCGATCGAAGTGCGAATGGTTGAGGCCATGGGAGAAAACCTCACCCTGGCCTCCGCTGAAATTTCGGACAAACTCGACCGGTTGTTATTCGAACGTCACGGTGACGTTCGAATGATGGCGCGTACGTTTGGCGAACGCTCCTTCGATAAAAAATACGTCAACGAATATCTGCAATGGGTGAAAGAAACCTATGCGCCGGTCTACCTCTGGCTCGGTGTGACGGACGCCCATGGGCGTATGGTTGCAGCCACGGATTCTTCCGTGATCGGCCAGGACTACAGTCGGAGCGGCTGGTTTGATCGGGTGCGGCAAACCGGAACCGTTCGAGTCGATGAAGTCGAAGTGCACGAGTCAAACAGCAAGATTGAGTCGGTGGCGTTTACGGCGCCCATCATGAGTGTCAGTGGGCAGTTTCTCGGTGCGGTGACGACTCGCATCGGATTGCCGATGCTGGAGGAGGTGCTCATCGAAACCGTGCGCGAAATTCAACAAACCGATGGTATTGCCGGTCCCTTCGAGTATCAGTTTCTGACGAAGGCCGGGATCGTGTTTGTGGATTCGGCCGCTGCCGAGGGCGAGCGGGTAAATCTCAAAGAAGCTGGTCTGCCCTCGGTGCAGTTGAGCCGGTCCGGCAAAGCGGGGTACGTCGAGGAAACGCATGCTCGTCGGCATGTGCCCGTGGTGACGGGGTATGCTCAAACCAACGGGTATAGCGACTATACTGGGCTGCAGTGGACGATCTTGCTGCGGATGGATCGCGACGTCATTCTGTTGCCCATTCGAGCCATGATGTGGAAGCTCGGTATGGCCGGTGTCGTCGTCTGGATTCCCATGGTGGGGCTGTTACTGTGGGCAACCGGGCGATTGCGGGAGCAGCATCGGCAGGCGCAGCAGGAAAGTGAATGGGCGCGTGCGGCGGAGGCCGCATTGCTGCAGAGTCAGGAACGGAATCGAGTCATTGTGGATTCCGCGCTGGATGCCGTGATTTCCATGGATGCGGGCGGGATCATTACTGATTGGAATGCCCAGGCGATCAATATTTTCGGATGGGAGCGGGAGGAAGCTCTGGGGCGCCGGGTGTCCGAGACGGTCATTCCTGCTCGGGATCGGGAGGCGCATGAACGCGGTCTGCGCCATTTCCTGGATACCGGACAGGGCGCACTCCTCAATCGACGGATCGAGATGATGGGATCTCACCGCGACGGTCATGAGTTTCCTGTCGAAATCACCATTTCTCCCGCCCGGTTGGGCGATGCCTATATCTTCAGCGCGTTCATTCGGGATATTACGGCCCGGAAACGTACCGAGCGTCAACTCGCGTCGCAGTACGCGGTCACACGCGTCTTGGCGGAATCACGAACGCTGGAAGAAGCGGGACCGAAGATCCTGCAGGCCATCTGCGAAAGTCTCGAATGGGAATTAGGGATCTTCTGGCGGTTGGATCGGCAGGCGAGTGCGTTGCGCTGCCTGGATGTCTGGCAGTCCCCCGGGTTGAATGCCGAAGAATTTGTGGTGGCCACCTGGCAGTCTACCTTCCAGCTCGGCAGCGGACTCCCTGGGCGAATTTGGGAGGCCGGGCAGCCGACCTGGATTAAGGACGTCGTGTATGAGACCAATTTCCTCCGCGGCGATGCCGCAGCGCGTGTGGGACTGCATGGCGCATTCGGATTTCCGGTTCGCGTCGGCACAGAGGTAGAGGGCGTCATCGAGTTGTTCCGGCGAGAGATCAAAGAGCCGGACGAGCAGCTGTTAAAGATGGTGGCGGATGTTGGACTGAAGATCGGCCAGTTCGGCGAGCGCGCGCGGGCGGAGGATGCGCTGCGGCGCACGGAAGGGCAGCTCCAGCAGTCACAAAAGATGGAGGCTGTCGGGCGGTTGGCCGGCGGCGTGGCGCACGACTTCAATAACATGCTGACGGTGATTCGCGGGTATAGCGAACTGGTGTTGAGCCGCCTGGCACCGACGGATGGGTTCCGGAAGGAACTGGAAGAGGTCAAGAAGGCTGCCGATCGTGCCTCCGGTCTCACCGGACAGTTGCTGGCGTTCAGCCGCCGGCAGTTCGTTGCGCCGAAAGTGCTGGATTTGAATGCCGTGATCCATAATATGGAAGGCATGTTGCGCCGATTGCTGGGCGAGGATATCGTCGAGCTCTGTACCGTGTTGGATCCTGGGCTCGGGCAGCTGAAGGCGGATCCCGGTCAGGTGGAGCAGGTCATTATGAACCTGGCTGTGAATGCCCGCGATGCCATGCCGAACGGGGGCCGTCTCACGGTAGAAACCGGCAATGTGCAGTTCGGCCAACGTAAGAACCGCCCGCCGATGGGCGCCGAGCCCGGTTCCTATATCATGTTGATCGTGCGCGATACCGGGCATGGCATGGACGAAGATACGCAGTCGCATGTCTTTGAACCGTTTTTTACGACCAAAGAAAAGGGCAAGGGTACCGGGCTTGGTCTTTCGACGGTCTACGGGATCGTCAAGCAAAGTGGTGGCTGTATCGAGGTCGAGAGTAATCCGGGGCGCGGGGCGACGTTTAAGATTTATTTCCCGCGTGTGGAGTCCGTCACGGCGGAGGTCGAATCCGCCTCGGCCGGGGGAGATTCGGTCAGAGGCCGCGAGACGGTGTTGTTGGTGGAGGATGAGCCGGGTGTGCGGCGGTTGGTCAATGAAACTTTGCGCTTGCACGGGTATACGGTCCTGGAGGCGCGGCATGGCATTGAGGCATTGCTCACCGGCGCCAAACATGCCGGCCCGATCCATTTGCTGCTGACCGATGTGGTGATGCCGCAGATGAGCGGGCCGGAAGTCGCCGAAAAACTCGCGACGGTTCGTCCCGAGGTGAAGGTGCTGTATATGTCCGGGTATCCGGATCACCCGGCCTTTTCCAAGGGCGGCATCGATACCGAACATTCCTTCCTGCAAAAGCCCTTCACGCCTACGACGCTGGCGCAAAAGGTTCGCGAAGTGCTCGATGGATCGAAAGTTGCCTGACCGTGACGACGCAAGCGCGTGTGGTGACTTCTGTCTTCAGCCGGCCGCTTGAACTTCTCGCTCGTTTCCGTTTATCGTGGCGCACCATCCACGTGATTCCATTCAAGGTAGGAGTGTCGGAATGAGCGAAGGGCGAACGTCTTCGGCGCCAAAAGGGCAGGAACAAGAGATTGACCGGTATCGAATCGCGCGCGAGCCGTTTTATGCCGAGGTACGGGGCGAGGTCGGGCTCTTCACCATCGCCGCTCAGAGTCGCATGCCGGTGATGCTGAAGGGGCCGACGGGGTGCGGAAAGACGCGCTTCGTCCAGCACATGGCCTACCGATTGGGCCGCCCGCTGATTACCGTGGCGTGCCACGAAGATCTTACGGCATCGGACCTCGTCGGACGATATCTGTTGAAGGGGCAGGAGACGGTCTGGATGGATGGCCCGTTAACCCTCGGCGTCAAGCAGGGGGCCATTGTCTATCTGGACGAGATCGTCGAAGCCAGGAAAGACACCACTGTCATTATCCATCCCTTGAGCGATGACCGGCGCCTGCTGCCCATCGAGAAGAAGGGGCAGGTTATCGAGGCGGTCGATGACTTCATGTTGGTGATTTCCTATAACCCCGGTTATCAAAGTATTCTGAAAGATCTCAAACAGAGCACCAAGCAGCGGTTTATGGCGATCGAGTTCGACTACCCGTCGCCCGAGGTCGAGAGTCGGGTGGTGTCGCAGGAAGCCGGCGTGAGCCTTGAGATCGCGCAGCGCCTCGTCAAGGTTGCGGAGAAGGTTCGCAATCTCAAGAATCACGGGTTAGAAGAAGGCGTGAGCACCAGACTGCTGATTTATGCGGCGACCTTGATCAAGCAGGGCGTGCCAGCCGATCGTGCCTGTGATGTCGCCATCGCCCGTCCGATTACCGATGATCCGGACATGCTGCGCAGCATCGTCGAAGTCGTGAAGGCGATATTTTGACGCACCCGCCTCCCGCGACGCGCTGAAACTCTGCCTCCAGGAACCCTGGTGACCAGCCGCCACTCCATGCGAGAGAACCAAACCCCTGAGCGGGAACAGGCCGTTCGCAGCACATCCGAAGGCGTCACCATTTCGATCCATGTCCAGCCAAAAGCTTCTCGCACTGAATGCGCAGGTCTCCATGGGCAGGCCGTGAAAATTCGCGTGGCGGCGCCGCCCTCCGACGGCGCGGCCAACGAGGAGTTGTGCCGATTTCTTGCCCGCTGTTGTGGCGTGCCGGCGAGTGCGATTCGGCTCTTGTCCGGAGCGGGGAGCCGACAGAAGCGCGTATTGGTGAAGGGGCGTTCCGTCGAACAAGTGCGCCAACAGCTCGGCCTTGAATAGTGCGTCGGCGGAGTCTGGGGCTCTGTGCTCGTGGATCAGCACCGGGGGGTGAAGGGATGCAGGAGGATCGGATGGCTGAGGTTGGTATAGGCGTGCGCGGGTTCCGATTCTGTGCCGTGCTGGTTTCCGTGAGTCTCATCAGCCTGGCGGCCTGTGCCGGCCCAGAGCCTATTCTGAAATCCAATACGCGCGTACAACTGTATGGCAAAGACCAGGCGGAACGCGAGGTGGCCGTGTGTGCTGAGAAAGCGGAACGCGCCGGTCTGCAGCATGGGACGAATTGGAGCGGGAATGCGGGCGTTGGTGCCACGTTGGGGGTGATCGGCGGGGCGGTTGTCGGAGCCTCCACCGGTTTGATCGGGGGGCCTGCAGGTGTCGCCATCGGGGCGGCGGCAGGTGGCGCGGTCGGGGGGGTGTTGGGGTTTCTTGCTGGAACCTACAAACCACTGCAGCCGCAGCCTGACTACGCCGCCTTCGTTGAACGTTGTCTCAAAGAAAAAGGGTATGAGCCGATCGGCTGGCAATGAAGCAGTCTCTGTTGCGTCGACCGTGCAGGGGCGAGGTCGATCAAAACGTGAAACAGCCGGAATAGTCGGCCATCAGGCACTGCACACGAATCGAAATCCGCTCCAGCCGATCACGATTCTGCGGCGTCGGCTCTGAACGGTCGGCATCTCGCAGCCATTCCGCATCCTGCCTCAGCTTATGTAATGACCACCGCGACGTGCCCGGTATCCGTGTCTCGTCTTGTATTGCCTGGTTCACGATTTTACGGAACGACGCGACTTCATCGGCCCACTCCATCCGATCAGCTTGAAATCCGTACGGCGCCTGATCCTGATCGATCAGAGCGGTCAGGTGTCGCAGCCATTCGACGGTGGCGGCCATGCGGTCGTAATGCAGGGTGCTGGCGACGTCCCCGGCCGTGTGGTACCGCGGGGTGCGTCCGGCGGAGAGAAACAGAAACGGCAGCTCATGGTTGCGGAAGACGTCGTAGTCGCTGAAGGCTTTGTGGCCGATCTCGGGGATTTCTTCGACCAGGTGCATCCCCACGGGGAAGACCGTGAGTGATGGAACAACGGCTTGTTTGACACGTTGGTACAATAAGGGGCTTTTTTCCGCGCCGGCGGCAAAGATCGCATCCTTGATCGGGGTCCACTGTACGCCACCCATGAGGTCCATGATGACGACGGCGTGGAGCGTCTCGGCTTGGCCTATTTCCGCCGGTAGATGATGAAATAAAAACTGCGACCCCATCACAGCCTTCCCGAAATACGGAGATTCCTCGCTGTTGAAGGCCACGAACAGGATGCCGTGGCCGGAGGGGTTGGTCATGTGTCGTGCCGTTTCAATGAGAATGGCGACGGAGGAGGCATTGTCGTCCGCACCGAGGAAGGGATAGCCTAAATGATCGTAATGGGCACCGATGACAATCCAACGCGCGGCGGTGCCGGCCGTCGGCGGGATGACGCCGAGAACGTTGTCGCCAATCGTGGCCGAGATGGTCTGCCGGTAGCCGCCGAGCGACGGCAGTGGTTGGAGTCCGACGGCTCGAAACTGTTCCTCGATATAGTGGGCGGCCTGGCGATTTCCGGGTGAGCCCGGCTGCCGACCCGCCAGCTCAGGGCTTGCGAGAAAGGACACATGTTGTTGGAGGCGTTGGCCCAAAGCCGAGGGACTTGGCAGGCTCCGTGGGTCGATGGCCTCCATGGTGCGCAGGCATCCGGTTGAGGAGAGGCCGAGCAGGAGGGACAGGACTGAGAGGGCAAGGGTAACCGCTCGGTTCCGGCCAGAAGGCATACGCGTGTTCACGGTTGCGGGGCGGAGTCTGGGGCGGTCGGTGAAGCGACGTCCTTCGGCGCCATCGGCAGGGCCTTGTGCCGGAGTGCCCGGCCTTTTTCAGGAGTCGGATCGGTGATCAGGCCATAACACTGGCGGCCTTCGTGGTCCTCCGGCAGATATTCGGTGATCGGCATGCCGTCTTCACGGACGAACAGCAGGCAATGGCAATACTTGTAGATTTGCATTTCGTCGCAGGCGCACATCCAGCGTCGCAGCTTGGCTTCGGCCTGTTTGTCGGGGTAGAAGTTGCAGGGGCATAACGGTTTGCCCAATTCATCGACATGGGCGGCGAGGCCGAGAACCACCGCCTTGGTGACGGCTTCATTCGGATGCATGGCGGTCCCGCTCTTCTCAGCGAAGCCCTTTACATACTTCCACATCTTGTCGAGGCTTTCTTGACTCGGTTCAGCCATCCTATCCCCCGTGTTACAACCGTCCGGTGAATCGTTGTCTGTGTGCGATGGGTGCCTGCCCACCGCGAGGACACAGTTTACAAGCGAAATTGTGTCCTTTACAATCCACAACCTCCCCCAAAACGGACTCTGAAACTATGGCGTCTGGGCGCTCTTTTGAACAACTGTGTGATCTGCTGTCCGAACAACTCGGGCCTGACGGGGCTGCCGCCGCGGTGAAGGCCATTGCCGACTCGGCGACTAGGCCTGACACAATAGAGGGTCTCCTGGTGTTGTTGGACGAGCTGACGGAAGAGGCCCCGAAAGCGGCCAAGGCCGCGATTGAGGCATTGACCGAGATGCAGCGGCGGGGCCTGCTGGCGGATGTGCTGCCCTGGGTCGATCTTGGCGTCGCGATCGCGGCAGATTCCGGCGCGTTGGCGTTGAGATTTTTTAAGGAGAGTCCGCTGTTGCTCGGTCTCCTTGAGCCGTCACGCAGACCGGTCGTGTTGGCCGCCGGGTTGGAGCTTGCAGATCGCCAGGCCAATGTGGCGGTGGAATTTATCCGGATTGCACCGGAAGCGGTCGGTGTTTTATCTCCGGCCGATTGGCCCGTGTGGATGGAACTGGCCTGTGAACTGACGGAAACGGACTTTGCCTTGGCGGTGGAATATATCCGGCAGATTCCCTCGATTGCTCGTGTCTTGTCCCTCGACGCCGTTCGTGCCTGGGTGCGGTTCGGCATGAAGCTCATCGTCGAGAACAGTCTCGGCAAACCGGATTACCTGGGTGTCCTGGAATTCTTCAGAACGAGTCCGGCCATTTTGGAAGATATTCCCGAGCCGTTGCACCGCAATCAGGTGATCGGCATCGGAGCGCAGATGGCCGAGCGTACACCGGCAGCGGGTATTGCGGTATTGGCCGAGGCGCCTGCGATTCTCCGGCGTCTTCCTGCGGATGAATGGCGAACGCAGGTCCTTCGGTACGGACTGCTGGTCGCCGAGCGTGACGCTGACACGGGGCTGGCCTATCTTCGACGCTGCCCTGAATTGATCGCCTTGATCGGATCCGGTGAGGGCGCGCAGGAAAAGTTCCAGTCTTGGTTTGCCTCCGGTATGGAAGTGCTGGAGTACAGTCCGGAGGGGGGGCGGGCGTACTTCGCCATGGAAACGGAGAAGGCCTTGGGCGCCGTCTCTCAGGCCCTGAGCGGTGTGCCGCTGCGGCAGATCGCCCGTCGCGTCAAGTTATTCGCGCAGGCGCTCTGTGGTCGCGATCTGCGCATTCACGATCTGCCGGACTCTCTCGAATCGACCCAACCGATGGCTCGCGCCACCGTGAGTGAAGACGGTCAGAGTATCGGGCTGCCGTCGATCATCAGGCGGTATCCGACCTATGAGGAAAACGTACGTCTCTATATGGTAATGGCGGCGCATGAGGCCGGGCATTTGGAGTTCGGCACATTTGAGTTGCCTCTTGTCAGGCTGCAGGACCTGGTTGACGAACTTGCCCAGCGGTATGGGCGTCCCGTGCCGAAAGAAGTCCGGAGTTTGGGAGATGTGTTTGCTCGGTATCCTCAACCCGGTCTGATTCGCGATCTGTGGGCCCTCCTGGAGGATGCACGAGTCGAGTATCTGTTGCGCGCCGAATATCCCGGATTGAGCCGCGACCTGGCAGCGGTCGCGAAAGATGCCGTCAACATCCGGACGCTCGCGCATGGCATGACAGTCCGCGAATTGGTCGTCGATCAACTCCTGCTCTTTTCCACCGGGGACGCCGGATCGCTCATTGTCCCCGAGTCAGTTGAGAAGGAAGTCGAGCAACTCTGGGCGCTCGGCCGGACCATCTTTCATCCCCGAGCCACCGCCGAGGAGGCGGTGCGCCTGGCCGACCGTCTCTATATGCGGATGGACGAGTTGTTAGCCATTCGGCGGGAGGCCATTCCCAGCCACGACGAAGCGGACGCTCCGGAACAATCTATCCCGGCGCCTAAGTCCTCGGAGGATATGTCCGATACGTACCGGCCAATGGACAATTGGGACTACCGCGGCGCGATGGACCCGAACCTGGTGCGGGACCGAACGGAATCGTCTCCCGAGCAGAGTGCGGCATCCGGCCAGGGTGACAGCGAAGGGGGCGCGGGTCTGGCTGGTGATTCCGGCGGGTCGTCAGGCGCGGGCACTGCGCGCTCGCAGCAGATGTCGCAAGATGTCCTTGTCCCCGGCCGCCGACAGCCCTCGCTCGTGGAGGAGGTGCTGGCGGTTGAAGGTGAGGGGAGCCGGCCCGATGACGAGAAGGTCGGAGCGGTCAAGGCGGTTCGTTATCGTGAATGGGATGCCGCCATTCAGGATTACCGAATGAATTGGTGCCGCGTGATTGAACGTGAGGCGGTTGAAGGGACATCGGATTTTGTGGAGGAGACCCTCGCGGCCCAACGGGGAGCAGTCAGGCTGCTGCGCCGCTATTTCGAGAGTCTGCGCCCACCCGGTCTCCGGCGCATTCCCGGTCAGTTGGACGGCGAAGACCTGGATATGGATGCCGTGATCGGTCGAATGGCTGATTTGTCGGCGGGCATCGAGCCATCGGAGCGGATTTATGTGCGGCGTGAAAAACGGGAACGTGAGGTCGCCGCTGCATTTCTGGTGGATCTCAGCGGCTCGACCAGTCGCCAAGTCGAGCAGGGGCGGCGGATTATCGATATTGAAAAGCAGGGGCTCGTGCTCCTGTGTGAAGCGCTGACGGCGATCGGCGATCAATTTGCCGTGTATGGCTATTCAGGGCAGGGGCGGAATCAGGTGGATTTTGTCGTCGTGAAGGGATTCGACGAGTTGGTGACCGGGCGTGCTGGGGCCAAGCTGGGGGGGATTGTGCCCCTGCAGCAGAATCGCGACGGCGCCGCCATCCGGCACGCGACGAGCAAGTTGCTCGCCCGTCAGGCGAAGACGCGGATTCTGGTCGTCATCAGCGACGGTCGCCCATTGGACGACGGCTATAAGGATGACTATTCCCTAGAAGATACTCGCATGGCGCTGCGGGAAGCCCGCGCCAGCGGTGTTGAGCCGGTCTGCATTACGATCGACAAGCAGGCAGACCCATATGTGCGTCGCATGTATGGGGATGTGCGGTATGTCGTGATTGATCGGGTGGAGGGGTTGCCGGAGAAGCTCCCGAGGATTTACCATCGGCTGACGGCCTGAATGGTCGTACACGAGGCCTTTGCAGCATTGGAGCATACCAACGATGATTGAGCAGCCCACGCGACCGACGGTGCCACCGTGGCTTTACAAGTTATTTACCGGCCATCAATACCCCTATGTGCGGCGACAGGCCAAGTTTGCGAATCGCGACACCAAGCCGGGAGAGGAACGGCCGGAACCGACGCGAGAGGAGATCGACGCCAAGTTTTGGGAAATTTATCCGCGTTGTACCGCGAAGATATTGCAGGAAGTGAAAGCCGGCATGATCGTGGTATTTCACGAACTGGGTGAGTATCCTGCCGGTGGGTACCAGGGACTGGTGGAGGCGCCGGAGGATTTTCTCGCGGCACACTACGGGAAGAAGAAGATTAAAGTGAATTTTTATGACGGCGATAATTTTGTCTGCACGATCAATTTCAAGGTCGGCGGCTGGACGGGTCACGAACACGCGTGAAGGGTAAACAGTGAGTGTAAGGGAGCCCTTGCACTTGACGCTTCACGTTTCACGCTTCACGAGGTGGGATGATGGGACGACCAAAGATTACGGTAGTGGGTGCGGGGAATGTCGGCGGGACGGTCGCGCAGCGGCTGGCGGAGAAGAATGCCTACGATGTCGTGCTGGTCGACATTGTACCGGGCATCCCACAGGGGAAGGCCTTGGATATTACTCAGGCCGGGCCGGTGTGTGGGTACAGTACCCGCGTCGTCGGTACGAATGGGTATGACGAGACCGCCGGGTCCTCTATTGCCGTGATCACGTCGGGAATTCCCAGGAAGCCGGGCATGAGTCGGGATGAGCTCCTGGCGACGAATGCCAAAATCGTGAAGACGGTGGTGCGGGAACTGGTCTCGCGTTCGCCGAATATCATCCTGATTCTGGTGACGAATCCGCTGGATGCCATGGTGCATGTGGCGCGACAGGTCAGTGGCCTGCCGAAATCGCGGGTGCTCGGGATGGCGGGTGTTCTGGACACGGCGCGTTTGCGGTCGTTCGTTGCCGAGGAATTGCACGTGCCGGGCACGGATGTGCAGGCGATGGTGTTGGGTGGGCACGGGGATACGATGGTGCCGCTGGTCCGGCAAACGACGGTGGCCGGCAAGCCGATTACGGACCGGTTGGCTCCGGAACGGCTGGCAGCCTTGATTAAGCGCACGCAGGACGGCGGGGCCGAAATCGTGGGCCTGCTCAAGACCGGCAGCGCGTTTTATGCGCCGTCCGCCTCTGCCGTGGACATGGTCGAGGCAATCATGAACGACCAGAAGCGCGTCCTGCCCTGCGCCATGCTCTGTGAGGGAGAATACGGACTGAAGGATGTCATCGTCGGGGTCCCCGTCACGTTGGGACGTAATGGAGGTGAATCCATCGTTGAGTATGATCTGACCACTGAGGAACGCACTGCATTACAGGCATCTGCGGACGCTGTGCGGGACCTCTGTGGGGTCGTCGATCGCCTGCTGACTGCGTAACAGGCCGATTTTGAAGGATGTGTGACGCAGGTTGCTTGACAAGGCTCAATGGCCTGCAGTAGAGAACGTGGTTGGCAGTAAACCGTTACAGTTGGGGGGCGTATGAAATTCTTGGAGGATCCGTATCAGACATTGGGCGCAGGATTAGCGCTTTCTGTCGGATTGATAGTCGTCTATCTGGGTATGGCTGGAGTGGGCGCTGGTGAGGCCGATTGGTTCGGTCTGATCGTGCGCTGGATCCATTTCCTGGCCGGTATCACCTGGATCGGGCTGTTGTACTTTTTTAACCTGATCAATGCCGGCTTTCTCAAGAGCCTGGATGGGCCGACGAAGAACATCGTCATTCCCAAGTTGATGCCGGCCGCGCTGAATTGGTTCCGCCATGGCGCGACGGTGACCGTCCTCGCGGGGGTCGTGCTCTACGGCTACCTCTATTCAAAAGGTGGAACGGGGGCGCTTGCACTGGGAATCGGCGGTCTTCTGGGTATCATCATGATGGGGAACGTGCATGGGATCATCTGGCCCAATCAGAAGAAGATCATTGCAGCGGCGGCCGCCGCTGCCCAAGGGACGCCTGCTCCGCCGGAGATGGCTCAGTGGGGCAAAACGGCCTTGATTGCGTCGCGCATCAACTTCCTGCTGTCTATTCCCATGTTGTTCTTCATGGGGGCGGGGAGCCATTTGAAGTAACTAGGCTGGTCAGCAGAATCATGGGGATTGGTCGTTCGAGAAGGATGGCCAGTCCCCTTTTTCTTGCGCTGGTCGGCGCCAGGAACCGTGATCGAATGTCGGCGAGTCTTTGGACTGATTCCTTGTAGGTCTATCAGCCCTAACTGATTGAGATTCAGGCCTAATCAGGCGAACTTGGCTTGACGGCCCCCGGAGAGCAGCCGTATAGTACATTCCTGCTAACCTGGGGGTGCTACCCCCGAAAGGGAACAACGTGACCCTACCTCAACCAAGGGTATTGCAGAAGTTTGAAGGCGCTCCCTGGGAAATCGATCCCTACCTCAAAACCGGTGGGTATGAAGCCTGGCGGAAGTGTCTGAAAGAGCTGACCCCTAACGACATCGTCGGCGAAATTAAGAAGGCTGGGTTGCGTGGGCGTGGCGGCGCCGGCTTTCCGACTGGAATCAAGTGGGACAAGGTGCTCAACCACCGGGTGCAGGAGCGCTACTTCGTGTGCAACGCCGGTGAACACGAACCGGGGACCTTTAAAGACCGCCACCTCCTTAAGCATATCCCGCATCAACTGATCGAGGGCTGTCTGATTGCCTCGCGAACGGTGAATGCCAAAGCGTCGTACATTTACGTCAACCACGAATATGCGGAAGAAGAGGCGAATCTGCGGAAAGCCATCGCCCAAGCCCGCGAGCGTGGTCTATTGGGGAAGAACATCCTCGGGACAGGCGTGGATCTCGACCTCGAAGTTTATTCTGGTCATGGTAGTTATGTGGCCGGTGAAGAGACGGCCATGTTGGAATCGATGCAGGGACGTCCGGCCATGCCGCGTCAAAAGCCGCCGTTCTATCCCACCGATTTCGGGTTGTACGGGAAGCCGACTCTGGTGAACAACGTTGAGACGCTGTGTAACATTCCCCAGATTCTTAAGAATGGCGCCGCGTGGTTTACTCAGGTGGGGACGGAGAAGTGTCCCGGAACCATGCTTTTCTCGCTCAGCGGATCAGTGAATCGGCCCGGCGTGTATGAAATGCCGATGGGGGTCACGATCAGAGACCTCATCGAGACGTGCGGCGGAGGTGTCCCCAATGGACGCAAGATCAAGGCCGTATTTCCGGGCGGGCCTGCGTTCTCCATGGTCACGGCGGATCAACTCGATCTACCGATGGATTTTGATTCGCTGAAAAAAGCCGGCACTGGCCTCGGTTCCGCCGGGACAATTGTCATCGATGATGCTACCTGCATGGTGGCAGCGACCCTCAAGTATTCGAATTTCTTCAAGGGTGAAAGTTGCGGCCAATGCCCTCCGTGCCGGATGGGCACGATCAATCTGGCGACATTGATGGACAAGATTGAGCGCGGAGAGGGGAGCCAGAAGGACCTCGAATCATTGCTGCAGCTGTGCGGATTTGTGAAGGGCACGGGGTATTGCACCCTTATTACCGGTGCCGCCGTCCTGGTTCAAAGCAGTCTTCGATTGTTCCAGCATGAATTCGAAGAGCATATTCGTCTGCAACGCTGTCCCTTTCAGCCGGCCCGGACTGGGGCCGGTGCGAACGCCTAGAGGAACTACCGGATGCCGCGTGTGAGTTTTCTTCATCCCCAGGGCCGGAGCGGTGAGGTGGAGTCAAATCTGACTCTCTTGGAAGCGGCCAAAACACTTGGGTTTGAACTCAATCACGATTGCGGCGGAAATGCGTCCTGCACCACGTGCCGCGTGGAAGTGCAGACGGGTGGCGACAATCTGTCGGAGATTGACTTCGACGAACAAGACCTGTTGGATCGTGAAGCCTTGTCGGAGCCGTGGCATCGGCTCGGTTGTCAGGCAAGGGTGTTAGGGGATGTGGTGGTGCGTGTGCCGGAAACTAAGTGGGTGCAACCCACATCAGCCTCATCAGGCGAAGTTGAGAAAAGAGGGGCAGGACTTCCGTAAGCTTCAGTGAGATGGTAAAGTAATGAAACGTGCTGAACCGGTAGACCAGAAGGAGGACCAACGATGGTGACGATTACGCAATTGGCCGAGCAGAAGATAAAAGAACTCATGACCGAGGAAAAAGATGTGGTCGGTCTGCGGATTTATGTTCGCGGCGGAGGATGCCACGGGTATCAGTACGGCATGGCCTTCGAATCCAAAATGGCCGACGATGATACGGTCATTGAAAAAGGTGACGTGAAGGTCATCATGGACTCGCAAAGCGCACCGCTGCTCCAGGGCGCGGAAGTCGATTATGTCGACAGCTTGCAGGGATCCGGTTTCTCGATCAAGAACCCGCAAGCCAAGACGACCTGCGGATGCGGCAGTTCTTTCAGTGCATAAGACCTTTCCGGTTGTGATGCAACCGGGACGTTGAGTGAAGTAACAGGCCGGGAGTGGCTCCCCATCTAGTGGGAAGTCCTCCCGGCTTGTTCGTTCTATCAATCTTGGTGGAGTGTGGTTCCAATGTCTCAGGCGACGATCACGCGGCGCTATCGGTTCTGTGCCGCGCATCGACTGCATACGGATCAGCTGTCGGCCGAGGACAATCGGGTGACGTTCGGCAAGTGTAACAATCCGAACGGGCATGGGCACAATTATGTGGTATTCGTGTCCGTCCGGGGCGATATCCACCCGGTGTCGCACCAGGTGGTTGACGTGCCACAGCTCGATGCGGTTGTCGCGCAGACTGTGGTGGAGCGTTTCGATCATCAGGATTTAAATCTGGATCCGGAGTTCTCAACCCAGACCACGACCGGAGAGAATCTGGTGTTGCTGATTTGGGACCTGCTGGTGGACAAGCTTCCTGCGGGTCGATTGGTGAAGGTCGGTGTGATTGAAACGCGTGATAACTACTTCGAGTATTCCGGCTCTGCGGAGGGCAGGCAGAGAGAAGAGGGAGTGAGGCATGGCTAAAGTGGTTTCTGGGTCTCGCGCCAGACGATCGCGTGTCGCTGCGACGCCGACCGACCAAGACCCGATCGAAGGGCTGATGACGAACCTCTTGCTGGAATTGGGAGAGGACCCTGACCGCAACGGCCTCCTCAATACACCGAAGCGGGTCGCGAAGGCCATGCGATTTATGACTCAGGGCTATCGACAGGATATCGATCATTTGCTCAATGGGGCTCTGTTCCCGATTGAGTATGATGAAATGGTGATTGTGAAGGATATTGATTTCTTCAGCATGTGCGAACATCACCTGCTGCCGTTTTTCGGGAAGTGTCACGTGGGATATCTGCCCAACAAAAAAGTCGTGGGGTTGAGCAAAATTCCGCGGGTTGTGGATGCGTTCAGTCGTCGATTGCAGGTGCAGGAACGGCTGACGCTTCAGATTGCGGAGACGCTGAAAAAAAAGCTCAATGCGCATGGGGTGGCGGTCGTGATGGAAGCACGCCATCTGTGCATGATGATGCGGGGCGTCGAAAAACAAAACACGGTCGCCGTGAGCAGTTCCATGTTGGGCGTGTTCCGCACCCAGCAGCAGACCCGCGAAGAGTTCTTGAAGTTGATTCGTGGCAGCAGTGTGCGAGACGGAAACTAATCGCTCGCCGCCCGTAGCTCCTCGACGAAGTTCCTCACCAGATCGTTAAACACATCAGGTTGCTCAAGATTGCTCAAGTGCCCGGCGGCAGGGATCACGGCCAGCCGGGCACCGGGGATTTCCGTCGTCATCACGTGCGCGTCGGCGAGGGGTGTTGTGTGGTCTTCCTGGCCGACGACCACGAGGGTTGGACAGGTGAGGGTACGGAGGTGGGCAACCGAATCAGGTCGATCCGCCATGGCCATCAGATCGACGAGGACGCCGCTGACCGGAGTCTGTCGGATCGTCTGTCGAACGTATTCAGCCAGTTGCGGGTTCTGTCGCAGGGATGTGGCTCCAAGTAGTTTCGGGAGCATGATATCCGCCACAGCGTCGGTTCCCTGTTTGTAGGCTGTTTGTGCCAGATTGAGACGCCCCGTGCGCCCTTCCGGGCTATCCGCCTGTGCGCGAGTATCCGCCAGCACCAATCCCATCATGCGGTTCCCGTATGTTCGGGAGAAGGCTAAGCTGACATAGCCTCCCATCGATAACCCTACGAGAACCGCTTGCGGAATGGCGAGGTGGTCGAGGAGCGCGCAGACATCATCAGCATAGTGATCGAGCGAAAAATTCCACAGCGGAGCATCCGATTCACCGTGTCCGCGCAGATCGACGGCGATGGTCCTGAATTGCCGGGACAGCGCGGTCACCTGCGGTGACCACATTGAGCGATTGAGCGGGAAGGCATGGAGGAGGACGAGAGGAAGTCCTGCCCCGTGGTCATCGTAGGCCAATCGAATTCCATTGGTGTCGAAAAACATCCGTAGGTCCTTTGTGAAAGTCAGAAAGTCCGATGGCTGGGTGGTACCATTGCCGCGCGTGGGAATCAAGGGGATGGTCGCTTGGTGAGCTGGCCATGGTTTGCCATGGTTCCATCACGACGGATAGAATGTAGAGCAATACGGAAAGAGAGCACGACGATGCCCCTTCATGATTCCACAGGCGATCTTTTCGCGCCGGCTCAGGCGGCGGCCCGTCCGGGGAAGGTGCCGCTGGCCGAGCGCATGCGTCCCCGAAGCTTTGACGATCTCGTCGGGCAGGATGAGGTGGTGGGGCCTGGACGCCCGCTCCGAACGGCCATTGAGCGGGATCAACTCGCCTCGGTTATTTTCTGGGGACCGCCGGGTTGCGGGAAAACCACGTTAGCCGGGCTGGTTGCGCAGCACACTCAATCCCAGTTCGTGCCGTTTTCAGCTGTCACCGGCGGGATTCCCGAGTTGCGTGAGATTATTAAGGCTGCGGAGCATCGACGGGCAATGGGTCGGGCGACCACGCTGTTTGTCGACGAAATTCACCGGTTCAATAAAGCTCAGCAGGACGCCTTTTTGCCGCATGTCGAACGGGGGACGGTGGTGCTCATCGGCGCGACCACAGAAAATCCTTCTTTCGAATTAATCGCGCCCTTGCTCTCTCGCTCCATCGTCGTGGTGCTGAAGCCGCTGGCAGAGGAGTCGCTCGGTTCTATCCTGGACCGTGCAGTGGCCGATACGGAGCGGGGGCTCGGATCGCTTCGGATCACGTTGCTCCCTGCTGCTCGTGAGCGATTGATTGCCTTCGGCAACGGGGATGCGAGAAGTCTGTTGACGACGTTGGAGTTTGTCGCCGGCCAGGCGCCTGTCGGGCCGGATGGATCGCGGACCATCGATGAACAGGTGTTGGAGTCTGCGCTGCTCAAAAAGGCGCTTCGTTACGACAAGTCGGGCGAGGAGCATTACAACTTGGTGTCGGCGTATATCAAGAGTCTGCGCGACTCCGATCCGGACGGCGCCCTCTATTGGCTGGCGCGTATGTTGGAAGGCGGGGAAAATCCGAGATTCATCGCCCGACGGATGGTCATTTTTGCGTCAGAGGATATCGGCAACGCCGATCCGATGGCCCTGGTGATGGCCAATGCGGTGGCGCAGGCGGTGGAATTCGTGGGGCTACCAGAGGCTCAGATCAACTTGGCGCACGGGACGACGTATCTTGCCTCCAGGCCCAAGGATAATGCCTCCTATGTGGGCCTGCAGGAGGCGGTGCGGGATGCGCGCCAACATGGCAATCTCGGGGTGCCGTTGCATCTGCGCAACGCCGTGACATCACTGATGAAAGACATCGGCTACGGGAAGGGGTATCGGTATGTGCATGACGATCCGGCGGCCAAGACCGATCAGAATCACCTTCCGGATCCGCTTCGCGGGACGCGCTATTACCGCCCCAGAACCTCGTGATTTGGTGAAGAAAGGGGCTGGACAAAACTGGACAGATGGTTATACTTAGAGCTGAGGATATCATGGCACGTCAATTGAGTTCAGCGGAGAGTGTGAGCGAACGCCGGAAGTACATTCGGGCGACGCTCGTCGGGTCGGCCCTGGTGTCGCCGCAAAGCGGCGCCAAGGGTTTTACGGCAGTGCTGAACAATGTCAACAAGATCGGTGCCGGCCTTCATTCCAAAGGGACCCTGCCCATCGGGGCAAAGATTACGGTGTCGCTGGCGTTCTTGGACCCGGATCGCGTGGAGCAACAAGAGAAGTTGAATGCCACGGTGGCCTGGGCCAAACCGTGGGAAAAGGGGATGTTGCTGGGGGTGGTGTGGGATGACCTGGTGACGAAAGAGAAGAACCGCTGGTTATACTACTATCTGGAAGAGACGCTGAAGTCGACCGATTAACCGATTGCCGTCAGTTTGTTCCGCACGTCCTGCAATTCATCGGACAACGATTCCCAGCGCGCCGTGAGTCGCTCCAGTTCCTTTTTCCATCCTTCCTGCTCGCGCTGCAATTCGCTCCATCGGTCGTGTTCTTGGTAGAGGGCCGGGTCGGCCAGTTCCAGCTCACGCGCTTTCACTTTGGTTTCCATCGAGGCGATCTCGGACTCTGCACGCGATACCTGCTTTTCAAGACGCGCCTGTGATTTGCTCAGATCCCGTCGTTCCCCACCCTGAGATTTCTGCTGCACCTGCGAAGCCATGGCCTTCGTGGGGCCGTCTGATTTGCCTGCTTGGGCGGCGGCGAGTTCTGCGCTGGATTCCTTGATCGATTCGAACTCCTGCGCTTTCTTCCACAAGAAGTACTCATAATCGCCGAGATAATTCTTCGCCTGGCCTTCATCCACTTCAACGATCAGCGTCGCGACACGGGTCAGAAACGTCGGATCGTGGGAGATGAAAATGATCGTCCCCGGAAAGTCCGTCAGGGCGTCGGTCAGCATGTCCACGGAAGCCGGGTCCAGGTGATTGGTCGGTTCGTCGAGCAGCAGGGTGTTCGCCGGCTCCACCAGCATACGGGCGAGGGCCACGCGATTGCGCTCGCCGCCGCTGAGGGCTTTGATCGGCTTTTTCTGGTCATCACCGGAGAACAAGAAGGCGCCGGCAATGCCGCGCAAAAAGTTGGTTTCGGCCTGCGCGGAGACCTCGGCCAGTGATTCCAGGATCGTGTCGTCCGGATCCAAAGACTCCGCCTGGTGTTGGGCAAAATAGTGAAGCGTGACGCCGTGCCCGACCTGACGCGTGCCCTTTTCAAACGGCAGCACGCCCGCCAATATTTTCAGTAGGGTGCTTTTCCCGGCGCCATTCTCACCTACCAGCGCGATCCGTTGGCCCCGTTCCACGGTGAAGTCCAGCGAACGGTAAATGATCTTTTCGCCATAACTCTTCGCGACGCCGTTGAGTTCCAGCACATGCCGCCCACTGGCCGACGGAAGAGGAAATTTAAAGCGCACGCGTTTGGTATCGCGTTGCCGCTCAATCAACTTCACCTTATCCAGTTGCTTGATGCGCGACTGCACCTGCTTGGCTTTATTGGCCTGATAGCGAAAACGATCGATGAAGTTCTGGACGCGAGCCACTTCTTTGCTTTGCCGGTTGGCGGCGGACTCGATCTGGGCGTCACGGGCCGCTCGGAGTTCCTGGAACTTCGTATAGTTGCCGCGGTATTCCTGAATGGTGCGATCGCGGAGTTCCCAGATATGCGTGGCGATGCCGTCGAGGAACTTGGTGTCGTGCGAGATGACGAGCAGTGTGAGATTGGAGTCGAGAAGAAACCGTTCGAACCAGCGTTGGGTCGGCTTGTCCAGGTGGTTGGTCGGCTCGTCGAGCATCAGCACGTCGGGGTTCGACAGCAGCAGGTGCGCGAGGGCCACACGCATACGGTATCCGCCGGAGAGATTTTCAATCGGCCGCAAAAAATCGGTCTCCGAAAAACCCAGGCCGGCGAGGATTCGTTCGGCTTCGTGTTCCGGATACAGATCGCGGTGCGTGGCATCCAACACGGTTTTTCCGACGATGGTTTCGAGTTCCTGCGGGAGGTAGCCGACACGCAGTCGCGGGCGCTTGCGGATGGTGCCTTTATCGGGAGATTCCTCGCCTAGAATCATCCGGAAGAGCGTGGTCTTGCCCGCGCCGTTGGGGCCCACGAGGCCGACACGGGCGCCGGGACGCAAGTGCGCCGTGGCGCCTTCGAGCAGAACTTTAGTGGCAAATTGTTTATGGACAGATTCAAGCTGGAGCATGGATCAGTACGACTCGGTGTAAGGGGTGAAACGTTCGGTGAGGTACCCGCTGCGGAGTGTCAGCGCCGGTGTGTCTATCGGCGGACGGCTCAGAGTATGACGTGTAGAGTTCGGATATCCCCGCACACATTCGAAGCGTTGGTCGGACAAGCTGTATTTGGTGGAGCTGGCCGGGATTGAACCGGCGACCTCGTGAATGCCATTCACGCGCGCTCCCAACTGCGCCACAGCCCCACGCAAGCTTGTATGTACATGTGCACAGGCACGGGAAAACGTCACAACGTGCAGACGTAACTCTGCAATCTAGCATGGGTGGTTTTTGTCAGTCAAGAAAAGGTGTGAGAAGGTGGGGAGCCCATGCGCCTTCTTGCTCGCAGATCGCGCACGATCAGAATGTGCTCGCTCGATGCGCGCAGTGAAAGCCACATGGGATTCCGCCTAGGGGGCGAGAGCAGTGAAGGCAAGAAGGGTGCAGAGGGCGGAGGGGGCCACACCTATGGGAGAGCTATAGAAGACGCCCCGTTGGCCGCGCGGAAATAGCGGGGTGGCGGCGTTGTCCTGAGAAGCTTCCTGAAAACCTTGCTTGACAAACCGTGAAGCGAATCCTACCATGATGCCCTTCCGGCTCTGATCAGTACGAGGTCAGGGCTTTTTTTTCGAGTTCAGCAAGGGCAGAAGGAGCAGAGGCAGCGAACAATGGCGAATCTCGTCATCATCGGCTCCCAATGGGGCGACGAAGGTAAAGGGAAGATTGTCGACATCCTCGCGAAGGATGCCGATATGGTCGTGCGGTATCAGGGTGGATCCAACGCCGGCCATACGGTCATCAATAAGCGGGATACGTTTATTTTCCATCTCATCCCCTCCGGCATCCTCTATCGCGGCACCCGCTGCCTGATCGGCAATGGCGTCGTGGTCGATCCCGGGGCGTTGATAGAAGAAATGGATCATCTGCAGGGGCAGGGCGTGAAGATCGGAAAGAACTTTGCGGTCAGCGACCGGGCCCATCTCATCCTGCCGTATCACAAGGCCATCGATAAAGCGTCTGAACAGTCGAAGGGGGTTCGTCGGATCGGCACCACGGGGCGCGGAATCGGGCCCTCGTATGGCGACAAAATGGCGCGGATCGGCATTCGCATGGGCGATTTGCTGAATCCCCCGCTGTTTAAGCAGAAGCTGGAAGAGAATCTCGTCGATATCAATTGGCTGCTCGAGCAGCTGCACAAAGTCGACTGTTTTGAATTGGAAAAGGTCTACCAGCAGTACATGGGGTATGCCGACCGTTTGAAGAGCTACATCATTGATACGGCGTTGGTCGTGAATAAAGCCGTCGATGCCGGCAAGACCGTGTTATTCGAAGGCGCCCAGGGTACGCACTTAGACGTCGATTTCGGCACCTATCCCTATGTCACCTCGTCGAGTTCATCGGCCGGCGGCGCCTGCACCGGAACCGGAGTGGGGCCGACAAAAATCGATGCCGTGATGGGCATCACCAAGGCCTATACCACCCGTGTCGGCAGCGGGCCGTTCCCGACCGAATTGACCGACGAAGTGGGCGGCTGGCTGCAGGAGCGTGGAAAAGAATTTGGCGCCACCACCGGGCGGGCTCGCCGCTGCGGCTGGTTCGATAGTGTGGTGGTCCGTCATGCCACGCGCGTGAACGGACTCTCCTCGTTGGCTGTGACGAAACTGGATGTATTGGACGGCTGCAAAGAACTAAAAGTCTGTACGGGCTATCGGGTGAACGGGAAAATCCACCGAGAGATGCCGTCGGACCTGCTGGCGTTGACGAATTGTGAGCCGGTGTATGAGCGGGTACGTGGCTGGAGTGCTCCCACCACCGGCGTCACGACCTACAAGAACTTGCCCGCGGAAGCGAAGCGGTACCTCACCAGGATCGAGGAACTGGTTGAGTGCCGGATCGATATGATCTCCACCGGCTCTCGGCGCGATGAAACCATCATCCTTAACAATCCGCTCAAGGCGAGTCGCCGTGTGCGTCCGCAACGTTCGCGGTAGAGGACTGATTGTCCGTGGAACGCAGCACTCGCCGTAGCGAACCATCACGTGTCAGTGGTATGATCCCCCTCCGTCACGCCCCACGCGCGACGATGTGCCGTCATTGTGTTTGGGAGAGTCGGTAGCTCAGCTGGTAGAGCATCGCCCTTTTAAGGCGAGGGTCCTGGGTTCGAATCCCAGCCGACTCACCATACAAATCAATAGTTTCTGCAGTTCCACCCACCCCCGCCTTAGTCTCATAGGACAATCCATAGGACAACGGATAGGATTTTTCGAGTCCTTCCACGGCTAATCTCAGCTTTCGATCCCACTCCGGACCGCCATGGGAATAGTTCGCCGTCATGCCGGGCATGCGATGGCCAAGGAGCGCTTGCCGGACTTCGTAATCCACGCCGATGCGCTGGAGGCGGGTTGCAAACGTATGCCGAAGGTCGTGAAAGTGTAGATCGTGAATCCCGACTCTGCGACAGGTTTCACTCCAGTATTCCTTAAACGCTCGCTGGTGAGTCCAACGGCGGAAGACCCGGCCATCGGCAAGAGACGGGATCTCAGCGCTTAAGGCAAGCATCGCCGTGCGATTGAGAGGTACTTCTTGCGGGGTTCCCTTGATCCGGCTTGCGGCTGGCGGGAGACACAACCAATATCCATCCTCTCGCTTCTTGACCCACGAGCGTTCGATCTCCAGAATTTTCCCTTCTCGCAGGCCAACCGAGACGGCTACCTGAATAATCCGCCAGAGTTCTTGTCGGCATTCGAGCTTAGTGGGATCGTTCTCTCGCATCTTGCTGACGAGAGACAGCTCCTCTGGTTCTGCGATTCTGGTCCGTTTTTCCGCATCAGGCAGTTCGACATGCTTCAGCGGGTTTCTGTCCAATTTCTCGTAACGCACGGCGACATTGAGAATCCGGTTAAGGACTTGCCATTCACGACGGACGGTGCCGGCCGTCGCTCCTTCGTCCAGCCGAGCCTTCACAAACCGGAGCCCATCCTCCGGTTTGAGCGAAGATAGCGGCTGATGTCCAAAGCGATGATTGCAGGATAAGTCGTTTCTGACGCAGGCATGGCAGGACAGGATGTGGTTTTCGAGAATGCCCTCAGGTCGCGTGCGATCGATACGTTTCTTGACTTCGAAGGCCTGCCAATACAGCGGGAGGACATCGCGGAGAGTCATCAGCGAACGCGGCTTCTCGACCTCTTGCGTTTGAATTTTGTGAATGAGCTCGATGGCGCACTGCTGTGCTTGATCAGGTGAGAGGTCATAGCCCAGCAAGGGGCGATACCGCTGACCCTTCCACCGAAAATAGAGGTCAAAGGCGATTCCTTTGGCCGTGCGTCGCTTGGTAATCGTATACGCCATGGTCATCCCCGATATTTTGGATTCCGATGGTAAACAGTGGCGTGGGCGCTGTCCAGTGGGAAAACCGGCTCGGGAGACGCCGCCGACAGAGCTTCCCCGTCACCACTTTTCAACCACGCGATCAACTCGTCTTTAAGAAATCTGACTTCCCGTGATCCTGGCATGCGATGTCTCGGAATATCCTTCCGCTGATACAGCGTGGATTTTGACACGCGCAGGTAAATTGCCGCTTCGGCCAGGGTCATGATTTCCAACGTCGTGCTGACTTGCTGTTCCTGATTCATTCTTTTCCCGCTCTCACTGAAACGCCTCTGTGTCGTCCGGCTTGGGTCGAAGACTGAGCCCCCATCGGGTGCAGCCCGTGGCCGGGGAGCAGCGGGACAGGCCTTCCCGGTCCCCTCCGTCCCGGTCTCCGCCCCTCCAGGCCGCCCGCTGCGAGAGCCCCGTGCCGCCTCCTTCGTTACGCCCCACCCTTGGTTGGTGAAGGGTGGGGCTAGAACATAATTCAGAAGGAGGCGGACATGTCCGTTGACAGTACTCTCGGTTCCTCGAACGGTGGGCGGCCACTGAGTCCGGTTCGGAAATACGGTGTCCATCGGTATCGCGTCACGCTGGTCCGTGAGGGCCGTGCCCTTCCGGCTGCGGAATCGGTCCACACATCGGAAGGCGCGGCGGCCATTCTCCGGCCCTTGTTCGCCGGATTGGACCGAGAGCAATTTCTGATCTGTGGGCTGGATGCGAAGAATGGTCTGATCGGCATCAATGTCGTGTCCACTGGTTCGCTGAATCTCACCATCGTCCATCCGCGTGAGGTCTTCAAGCCGCTCATCCTCATGAATGCCTGTGCTTGGCTCTGTGCCCACAATCACCCCTCTGGGGATATCACACCGAGCCCCGAAGATCGCGTCTTGACCAAACGGCTGCGCGAAGCTGGCGAACTGTTCGGCATCACCCTCCTCGACCATCTGATTCTCACCGAGGAACGCTACTACAGCTTTTCTGACCAAGGCTGGCCCGGTGCTTAGCGGAGCAACCGCAACACCCAGGCAGCTCCCGCCGCCACGAGGGCGAGTCCAATCGCGGCCGTGCCCCAGGCGACGAGATCGACAGCCAGCGCATTGCCGATGGTTTGAATTTGTGACGCCGTCATGCTGCCTCCTCGTTGTCATCGCTCTCAGCCTGTTCATTCTTTGGATGAAAAAAGGAGGCAGGCTGCTGCCAGCCTGCCTCGATGGGCTATCCCTCAGCCCACAATCGCGCGCACGCGCTTAAAGGCGTAGATCGCCAACGCCACGCCAATCAAGGCCGTGGCCCACAAGAGCAGATCGGCCCGCACCGTGGCCACATCCGCCGACACCGGAAACAACTGCGCAAACGACAGGTCCGGGACACCCACGGCGAACACGAACGCCATGAGCAGACCCCCGAGTCCTTTGACCCAACCCCATCCCTTCATACGGCACCTCCTTGTGCTATCTGGTGGTTCCGTCCACCCACGCCGCCGGAACACTCGCCGACGGTCGAGCGCCTCAGTGACTTTGAGGCAGAATCAGTTTAATGATCAGGCCCACGGCAAAACCGCCAAGCCAGAAAATCGCCGTGAAGTAGGTCATCGCCTCAATCGCCGGCAGGTCCATAGAACACTCCTTCGCCGATGAGCCGCATCGAGCCATCCTCATAGACTTCCGACACGGACACTCCATACCGACCGGTAATCTGGGCGGCCGTCAGGATCTCGCCGCTGTCCAAGAGATACCGCCAGCCTTGACGATCCTTGCTCATTCCTGCGCCGCCAAGGATACGAACGGGTCGCTTAGGAATTTGCGGGCTCGCTGCCGATGGGACAGACGCACCAAACGGAGTGAGGAGACTGCCCGACGCCGGCACGGATGGAGGCGGAGGGAAGCTCGAAGCGCCACTCACGCCAATTGCCGCCATTCCTTTGGTGCTGCTCAGTGACGACCAGGGCCGCCAGACCATGAGACCGATCGCGAACAGTCCCGCCGCAATACCGATGGCCACCCGTGCCGACTTGAAGACCGTATGGCTGCGTTTCTCTTCCCGAATCGCCGCCGACGCATAACTCGAATAGTAGGCATAGATCGCCGGTGAGTAGGTCCCGACAAAGGCCCGGATCACGTCGTGGTCTTCCGGGTTCCCGCGCACCTTGCCCTGATATTTTTTCGACATGCCGACGAACGCCAGTTTGCGAAACTTCACCGTCGCTTCAATCAATCGCGTGACACCTTGGGACATCTGCCGGAAATCCTGGCTCATGAGCAGAATATCCACGCCGTAATGGCGATGGGTTTCCAGCCAACGCAGGAGCCCCGGTTCGACCTTCTGCATGGACCGAAAGACGGTCTGCGCTTCGTCGATAATGACGGCTGATCCCGGCTCGACATGTTGGAAGGCTTGCAGCACCTCGACAGAGTCCTTCCAGATCGTGATCTGCTGTTCGAGGGTTTGGAGGTCGATGCCGGTGAACAGAGACAACCGATCCAGGTAAATCCCATCCACCGCGATATAGAGTCGTCGGCCTTGTTTGACCCAGGGCAGAACCTTCTCGCAGATCGCGTGATAGGACTTGCCCGAGCCTGGCACCCCTTCATACAGTTCAATCATCGAAGACTCCTGAGGTACACCCAGATCCACAAGGCTAAGATCACCGTCCAGGCATAGGCCCAGCCCATCACCAACTGGTTCATGAGCCCCACCGGACGAATGGGATCGTCTGTAAAATGAACCGCGTACCCATCGCGCTCGCCAGGATGGCCAGCGCTTGACTCATGCCCGTTGCGCCCAGCACCCACGCATATTGATCGGGAATCACCGGCAGGGTGAGGCCTGCTGTGCCAATGGTGGCGAGCGTGCTGTCCGCCACGGAGAGCAACGCATCCCAGATCCCCAGACCCCAATCGGTGAGCGAGAAGAAGAACTCCTCCAGCCAGCAATAGATCAAAGTCAGAATGGCCGTCATGTGGTGGTCTGGCCTCCTACAAAGATGATGCGGTAGGCGGCAATCGAAGCCGTGGCAATGACGAGCGTTCGCAGCACGGTGAAGAACCAGGCCCACTGATTAAAATCCACCTGCTGGTTGCCAAAGAAGGCCGAAGGCAGCGCAATGACCGGCAAGGTCGAGGGCCAAGTCAAAGACTTCAGGAGATTCAACGTCCCAAGCAGGCCACTCGTGCCCCAGATGGTCTGATGGGCCTGCAGGACCGTGCCGAAGGTCCTGTTCTCATGTGAGCCGACGGCACACGACGTGGTCGCCTGTGTTTCTTCCTGCTGCGTCGTGGACCCGTCGGGATTCTGCGTGGTGGTCGTCGTCGTAGTCGTCGTCTGCTGTTGCGTGGTCTGCTGGGGCGTACTGGCCGGTGGCGGCACATTATCCACCACCACGATATCCCCGGCTGGGACGGGCTTCGGCTTCACCGTTGTTGGCATCTCGCTCGGACTGACCGGTTGTGAGATCGTGTTGTCTGCCGGCTGCGTGCTCCCAGTCGTCCCGACCGGATTCGTGTGGGCGTCGATGGATTTCGGATCACTCGCCGGCAGGCCGGTCAGGTAGTTGGCCACCTGCTGCTGCGTGGGAGCGCCCAACGCATCCTGAGTCGGCGCCGTCGACCCTGGGGTGTCCTTGCGATGACAGACATAGAGACTCTGACCTCCTACTGCCGGACCATTGACGAACACGTTGCCGGGAAAATAGACGGCGGTGGCGACGCCCTGGAAGGGTCCCACCGCCCAATCATGGAAATAGGCAAAGTCCGAACTACAGAGCGGCACATCGATGGCACTGAATTGAATGCTGGCAAAGGGATAGGCCGCATTCGCAGCGGTGCTGGTGCCCAGACCGGGAAAGGTTTGGATGCCCGCATTCGTGGTCGTCACCTGCCAGCCGCCTGGCGTGGAGGCAGCGCTCTTCACGGCCGAGAGGTCGCTCTGTGAGTAATACATCTGCGCCAATACCAGGCCCGCACTGACACCCAGAGCCGCCCACCCCACCGGGCCGGCCACCATGCGAACCGCCATCGAGGCGGCCGAGGGTGCGAGGGCAGCGGTCGCCACGTGAGAGGCCAGGGCCGAGCGTTGTGCCGCCAGATAGGCAATGCGTTCAGCCTGAGCGACGACCCGCGCATACTGCGTGGTTGTCTGCCCTAAAGATTCGCCCGGTGCCAGACAAAAGGAGAGCAGGAGTCCCCAGATGAGCGTCAGATAGCTGGTGAGTGAGAGCAGCTTCATAACCGTCCGACTCCGAGACCGGTGAGGAAGGCCAGCAACAGGACCGCGACGAGAATAATCGTGAGATCCACCGGCCTTCCTCCCGCTGCCGTTACTTCAGCACGTCCAATCCAGTGAGATCGAAAAACGTGCGCCCCGTCTGTTCGAATTTCCGTACTTCGATCGACACCTTGGCCTGCTTGCCCTCGGCTTGCTTACAGACCTCAATGAGTGACATCTGATCCTCCGGAATGCCCAACCGCAGCACCCCCGGATCTTTGCCCTTCACGTAGAGATCCACCGATCGAAAGATCTTGCCCTCTTTGCTCCGTCGCTCCACATAGCCCTGCACGGCCCCCTCTGCTTTGACTTGCATCGTGACACCCTCCTGATTGTGAACAGACCCTCGGATCAGCGCGGCGCCTGACCCACACGCTCCGGCCCGCAAGCCGGATTCTCGGTAGCCATTGAAATTCGCATCGACAGCGACGACAGAAGAGAAAGAACCGCCCCTTCCGAAACTCCCCCCAGGCTCCAGGAGCCTGGCAATCTGGATCCGGACAGGCGCGGAGATACACAAAGTCATGTCCGGGGTTTGAGATGCAGCACATAGGGCGTCACCACCTTCTTGCGTTGCGTCAACAGGGCATAGTGTTTTTGGTTCCATCGTTTCGTGCCCGCATAAATCATTTCCAACAGAAACTGATCCCCGCGACAGGCCACGATCACGGCGAGCATGGGGCTCAGGGCGTTGGCGAACCAGGCGACGACATCATCCAGCCGTTGCTGCATCCGTTCGACCACCAGCCGGCAGCGCCTGAAGCCTTCGGTCAAGGCTTCCCACCAGCTCACCAAGGGCGCCCGATACTTTTCATACGATTCGGCCTCTCGCGTCGTTTCTCGAAAATCCACATAGGAGCGGAGCACCCCGACTAAGAAGGCCCGCCAGTCTTCGGCATCCAGTGTCAGTAACGCCTTGGCACAGGCCTGAGCCCGGTCCTGTTTGAATTCCATTTCCCACCGGACACCGTAGGAGGCCGCGTCTTCCCGCCCCCGACTTTGCAGTTCCAACCGCTTGTCATAGACCCGCAACATGCTTTGGCTTTCGCGACTCCCGAAATAGAGCGTCTCGCCCGTCCGGATGCCCTGGCGATGATTGGAGGCTTGGATCACCTTGAACTGTTTGGACCGGCTCACGAGCTGTCCGGCCTCCACGGCTTGTCGAACGGTATCGACTGCGACCGTGGCCTCCCGGTCATCCAGGGCCACATCAATGCGGGTGACATGGCCTTTTTGAGCGAAGATCCAGGCGAGGATCGTCTTCAGCTTAGTTTCGTCCCACTGGGAGACGATCCCCGCCGACAGATCCACATGCACTTCTTTTGGACTGCGAGGGGCACCCGTCCCCAATTTGCCGACGCCCGTCTTGCCCTGGGTCATGAGCTGGGCGACGGGATAGCCGCGAAAGCCGCTCTCACTCTGGAACCAGTCACCACCAATCAGCGTAATCACGTCCTTCACATCAGCCTTCGGGAGCGTGAAGGCGAGCCAATCGATGGTCTGCGTGAATCCTCCTGGAACGCTCATTTCTTCCCCCTTGGCTTCTGTGCGATAGACGCCCCCGTCTTACCAAGTCGGGGGCGGGTCGGCTGCGCGCGCCGTCGGCTTCCGCCGTCGGTCGCGCTGCGCTGGCCCTGCTTCTGTGTGGTGAAAGGAGACGGTCCCTGCCCGTTGCCCCGCATCGCGGCTTTCACTCGGTCGAGGTCGAAGCGCACAAACCGGCAGATGCGCTCCACCGGAATCTGACCCTTCCGGTAGGCCCGGCGGATGGACTTCACGCTGACTTGAAGTTCGAGGGCGAGTTCATCGATCGTCAACCATGTTTTCTTCATCGCGTCTCCTCTTTGGTTCAGCGCACGACGTATGAGCGGACCATACGCATCGGCGCGGAGTGGTGAAAGAGCCCGTTCGTGGACACTGGGGGACAGTAGGGGACACTGGGGGACAGGAGTTTCAGGCGAGCACGTACTGCGATTCGAAGGAACTCACGACGTATCAGGCAGCGATCCCATCATGGATATTCCGACAGTTGTCAGCGCGATGCTCGTGAGAGCCGCGCCAGATTTAGCAAAACAACGTGGCGATCAATGTAGTGCAGAACACGGAGCATGGAGCGATCTCTTCTCAATCATCAGGATCAACTACGTAGATGGACAATTCGATGGCACGTTTTTGCTAAAACGTCATGATAGGGCCGAAAAATACTGACTAGAGCCGAATGGCCTTAGCGAGAGCCTGTGTCACGTATCTGTCCGATGTCTGGATCGGAGCAGGAAGGGTCTGTTGCAAACAGAATGCGTGAAGCAGCACATCGGAACACGAACGAACGAATAGCAACCAACCATGGTGGAGACCGTTACACTGAAGTGAGGCCAAAAACGTCCCCAAAGAAGTCAAAAACGATACGCTAGAGACCATACGCGCGAGACAGATTTTCTTATGGAACGAGAGTTAGGTTCGGAAGATCCACGCTGGCGCAGAGATGGTCACGCTCCTTCTTTGTAGGTATTCCTGCGATGCCATCCTGACTGAGCGTGTTGGAGGTGTCGCAACCGTATCGTCCTCTTTCGGAAGGATCGTGATGTGATCACACCGCACGACTGGTCCAACGGCATCCTGCCAAAAGAGATGGGGGAAAGTCTTCTCTCACTTTTTCGAACACCTCCCTCCCGCAGCAGGGGTCCTGTTTCGGAGCCGTGGATACATCTGAATGTCTGCTTCAATGTGCGACAGTCTCCGTTTTATTGCCACGGCCATCTGGCAGTATTGCATCGAATAAGTTTTTCCCCTACAAGTATGCTCGTCGTGTCTCTACGTAGTCATATACGGAGGAGTCTGCGATGCTTGAAATGTTGGTGGCGCTGTATCGAGATGGTCGCTCCGTTCCAGCAGCTCCCTCTTTGAGCCAAGGCTCCGCCGTTTTTCTCCAGAAGCTTTCCTCTCAGAATCGTTCAATCGGTTCTATCGCAAGCCAGACATCAGCGACGTGGCCGTCGGCAGTGGACTTAGAGGCTCACGTGAAGCCCCCGTCCCACTCATTGGTCCGCGCGCCGTGGGAGGGCGTTCGATTCCTCCTCGTAGTGCTCACATTCGCCCTTCTCACGACCACCGCTGTCGACGCACAGGCAGACGAATCACCGCGCAGCACCCCGAATCCCGCAATACCAGTCCTAGGCGAAATCCAGGCCGCACCATCGTCTCCCTCAGAAGTCATGCCTTTGAACGACCAGAACCAGTCATCCGACAAGCCTTCCCTGACTGGCTCTGTGCTCTCCGCTGAAACGGGCAAACCGTTGAATGGAGCCCGTGTGACACTGGCAGACCAAGAAGCCAAGACCGATGCCAAGGGACGCTTTGTCTTTTCGAAGCCGCCGGTTGGCCATCAACTGGTACGAGTCGACCTCGCGTCGCTCGACTCGTATCGGACGCGCCAGAAAGACGGTTCCCCAGGTGGGCTCCTGCATGTCGATCCGGTGTTAGTAGACATTTCTCCCACAGCCGCCACGGAGCTGCTGGATCCCATCTGGGTCGTCCAGACAGATCCGGCTCTCGCTCCACTCACACCCGGGAAGAAGAGTGTCGTTCAGCCTCGTCACCTTCCGGGCGTCACGCTGGACATTCCTGAGGGCGCCACGATTCGGGGCGGAGATGGACGGCCTCGTACACAGGTCTCCATCACCGCCGTGCCGCCGGATCGGGTCCCTCGTCTCCCTGCACGTGCGGCGCCTCGTACGGTGTATCTGGTCAGCTTCGAGAGTCCCGGGGGAGGGTTCTCCAACACGCCGATTCCCTTCCTGGCGCCGAATGAATCCATGGAAGACCCCGGCACCCGCATGGAACTGTGGTACTACGAGAAGTCGCCCGCTCCCGATCCCGCCTCGCATCAGTGGAAACGAGCCGGGTACGGTAGGGTCAGTGATGACGGACGAATAATTGTTCCGGACCCAGGTGTCGGCCAACCGACGTTCTGTTATGTCTATTGGACGGCGGAAAATGTCGCCATCAGCCCACTCTGTCCGGCAGATGGTCAGTCGTGTTCGACGGCTGACCCCGTGGACGTGACCACAGGCGCCTTCACCATGCAGAAGACGGACATGGTGCTTCCGGGCCGCTTACCTGTGGTGATCAATCGAACCTATCGAAGCCAAGCAGGAGGAATTGGCCCGTTCGGCGAGGGGGGCAGTTTCAACTACCACATTCAGCTGGCCGTGGTCGGGGCGGCGCTCCGTCTCCAAATGCCCGATTTCAGCCGCTATCTGTTCTCGCAAGATCCAGATACGAAATATCGAAATGCCATGTACCCGATGTTCAAGGGTGCGGAGATCACGAAGTTTCCCAATAGCACGGCGGAGCTCAGGTGGAAAGATGGCATGGTCTACGCCTTTAATGCGGCCGGTTGGCTGGTTGAACAACGCGATCGCTACAACAATCGCATTCAGATCATTCGCGATGCCGCCAATCGGGTCACAGAAATTCGAGAACCGTCCGGCCGTGCCTTGACCTTTACGTACACCCAGGTCATCCGAGGGCATGTGTCTCCGCCATTCGATGTCATCTCGACCATTACAGACCCATTGGGCCGCACGGTGGCTTACGTGTATTACGTCGGCTCGAATGGACGCCTGTCGCGGGTGGTCGATATCGGCGGCGGAGTGACAACCTATACCTATGGCGAATACACGCAGGCCTACTACTGGAATGAAGGCATGCTCTCCATTACCGATGCTCGCGGTATTACCTACTTGCGCAATGAATATGATTTGAATGGCCGGGTGGCCAAACAGATACTCGCCAACGGCGGTGCCTATACGTTTGCCTATACATTGGCCGGTCAAACGGTGACGCAAACCAATGTCACCGATCCTAGAGGGAACGTCACCATCCATCGTATAAATGCGTCGCAATACGTGACGCAGGTCGAGCGACCGGGATCCGCGATCACCAATTACGAGCGAGACATCGGTACCAACACACTCACGGCGGTCGTCGACCCGCTGTCCAGACGGACTGAATTCACCTACGACAGCATGGGGAACGTGCTCACCATCAAGGATTCGGAGAACAACACCACGACGTTTACCTATGAATCGACGTACAACCGGCTTGCGACCATTACGGATGCGCTCAGCCCCGCCAATGTGACGACGTTTGCCTATAATGACTCGGCACGGACCACGACGATCACCGACCCCGAGGCCAAACAAACCGTCATTCAGTACAGTACCGTCGGACAGCCGACGACTATCACAGATCCCTTAACCCACGTCACCAGCTTCGCCTACGATACACAAGGCAATTTGACCACGACGACGGATGCGCTCTCCAATGTGACCACTCGACTCTACGATGCCGTGTCCCGACTTATTCTCCTTATCGATCCCAGAGGCCAACACAGTCGCTTCAGCTATGACAATCTGAACCGGGTGACGAAAATCCAGGATGGCATTGGAGGGCTCACCAGTTTGAGCTATGACAACAACGGCAATGTGCTCACCGTGACGGATGCCAAGAATCAGACGACCACCTACACGTACGATGAGATGGACCGGCTCACGGTGCGAAAGGATGCCCTGAACAGGCAGGAGACCTATCAGTATGACCGGCTGGGAAACCTGACTCAGTTCAAGGATCGAAAAAATCAGACGAGCACGTTCGTCTATGACGCGTTGAACCGCCGAACCGGCGCGACCTATCCCGGCGCCACGGCAACCTTCGGTTACGATGCGATCAATCGCCTCACGAGCGTCAGCGATTCGATCGGCGGCACGATCAACTGGACTTACGACACGGTGAGCAGCGGCCATCATCCGCGCGTACAAGAGACCACCGCACCCGGTACCGTAACCGTCGAGTACAATGAGATTGGACGACGGCTCAAACTCAGTGCAACAGGACAGCCGGAGACCAGCTACACCTATGATAAGAATTCTCGCCTGAAGACCGTCACTCAGGGGTCACAGACCGTGACCCTGACGTACGACAATGCAGGGCGAAGAACGTCCCTGACCTATCCGAATGGGGTCGTAACCAGCTACGGCTACGACAATGCCAATCGGCTACTCACGATTGGACATGTGAAGGCGCCGACGACGATTGAGGCGCTCACGTATACGTACGACAAGGGTGGAAACCGGATCACGCAATTACGACAGAATGCTGCGGCGTCGAATCTGCCAACGGCGATAGCTGCGGCCAATGTCGCCTATGATGCGGCAAACGAACTCACACGTTGGAACAGCGCCACGACGAATCTGACGTACGATGCAAATGGGAACCTCACGACCCAGACGCAAGCCGGAGTGACGACGACCTATACGTGGGATGTCAGAAACAGACTGACCGGAATCAGTCGGACCGGACTCACGGCGAGCTTCGCGTACGACGGGTTGGGACGCCGGAAGAGCAAGACCATCAACGGCACGACGACCGGATTCTGGTACGACGGCAGCGACATCTATGCCGAACTCACGGGGGCCACGCCCTCAGCGACCTACATTCGTGGACTGAGTATCGACGAGCCCTACATTCGCAAAAGCGCCAGTGATGAGTTTTATGAAACAGATGCGTTAGGAAGCTCGCTCGTGTTGACCAACTCAGCCGGGACAGCTCAGACCACGTACACGTATGAGCCTTTCGGGAACACGACCCAGACCGGGACCGCTAGCTCCAATGCATTTCAGTACACCGGACGAGAGAATGATGGCACGGGGCTCTTGTACTATCGAGCCCGATATTACAGTCCGAGGATACAGCGATTCATGGGAGAAGATCCATTTTCTGGCAATTACCTTATTCCGGAAAGTTTGAATCGGTATGCATATAGTCTGAACGATCCTGTTTCTTACGCAGATCCATCTGGACTAATTTCCCCTCAAGCTGTTGCTGCTTTAGGGGGAGCTTTATTCGGCGGCATCGGTGCTGCAAGTGGTGCCATCGCCCAAGGTATAACTCCTGGGTCTAATCCGCTCGCCTTTGCCGTGGTCACGGGAGTAGGAGTGTTGGGTGGAGCTGCCCAGGGATTTATTCTCAGTCTTGGTCCATTAGCTCCACCTTCTGCAGTTCTCGGTTCACATATTGCCGGCATTAACAATCTTGTTGCGCAGTGGATAACGGGAAGAAAAACGCTCAATTTTGGATCAGCGGTTGGCGCATTTATTGGAGGTGGTATTGGCGCTGCTTATAGAACAGCTGCTCAAGTGGCAATCCGTACTGGCCTTGGGGATGCTCTTTCAGCACCGATCGCAAATGCATTAGGTTCTGGATTAGGAAGTGCCGGCGCAGTCGGCTTACCACTCATACTGTCTACTATCGGCGGCCAAATAGGAACGCCGTAGAATTGAAGCCATCCAAACCAAAATATGAAAGCTATTTATATCTCGCTCTTGCCATTTCATCCATTACCCTCGGACCTGGATTAATGGTGTTTCGTGCCGATGAGGCTTCGTTCTGGGAGAAATGGATATATGTCACACTTTTTATACCTTTAGGTCTTTTCGTGATGCGGTTGAATTACACACGAGAGGAAACACAAGCGTTGGCGAATGACGATCAGGAAGTCCGAAAAAGTCTCATCGTCAGAATCAGGGCTAAGTACTTAAAGTATTTATGGTTCTACATCCCAATCGCACTCGGCTATGCCGGACTTTGTATGTGGGTATTGGGGAGAGGCGGATTTTGAGCAAATGGTTCGCCTTTCGCTGTTACTTGTGCGTCTGTGAAATGAGGCTGCGTTGAACTGGTATGAGCCTGAGGAAATTGACCTTGATCGCGATGCGATCAACCGCCTCACCGGCGTCAACGATTCGGTCGGCGGCACGATCAACTGGACTTACGACACGGTGAGCAGCGGCCATCATCCGCGCGTACAAGAGACCACCGCACCCGGTACCGTAACTGTCGAGTACGATGAGATTGGACGACGGCTCAAACTCAGTACAACAGGACAGCCAGAGACCAGCTACACCTATGATAAGAATTCTCGCCTGAAGACCGTCACTCAGGGTTCACAGACCGTGACCCTGGCGTACGACAATGCAGGGCGAAGAACGTCTCTGACTTATCCGAATGGGGTCGTAACCAGCTACGGGTACGACAATGCCAATCGGCTACTCACGATTGGACATGTGAAGACGCCGACGACGATTGAAGCGCTTACGTACACCTATGACAAGGGTGGAAACCGGATCACGCAGGTGCGACAGAATGCCGCGGCATCAAATCTGCCAACGGCCGTGGCCGCTGCCAACATTGCCTATGATGTTGCGAATGAGCTGACGCGTTGGAATAGTGCCACGACGAATCTGACGTATGACGGCAATGGCAATCTAGCGACCGAGACGCAAGCCGGAGTGACGACGACCTATACGTGGGATACCAGAAACAGACTGACCGGAATGAGTCGGACTGGACTCACGGCGAGCTTCGCGTACGACGGGTTGGGACGCCGGAAGAGCAAGACCATCAACGGCACGACGACCGGATTCTGGTACGACGGGGTGGACATCCTGGCCGAGCTTTCTGGCAGTACGCCAACCGCTACATACATCCGAAGCCTCAGCATTGATGAGCCATTCATTCGGAGACATGCAGCGGGCGATGAGTTCTATCAGACGGATGCATTGGGAAGCTCAGTGGTACTTACAGACATTAACGGTGCGACACAGACCGCATACACCTTTGAGCCAAATGGTGCGACGACGATCACGGGAATTTCAACAAACCCATTCCAATATACCGGGCGTGAGAGTGATGCGACCAGCCTTTACTATTTCAGGGCGCGATACTATGACCCTAAAGTTCATCGATTCTTAGGCGAAGACCCTATTGGATTTTCAGCTGGCGATGTAAACCTGTACGCCTACGTCGGCAATAGCCCTATTAACTATAGTGATGTCCGTGGTCTTTGCATGGATCCGGGAGGTTCTGGTCTGCGGTACTGCGTTGATGCCTATATTCCAGACAAAGATGTTTTGGTCTTCGGGTATGGCGATAATCGCGGGCCTGACTCCGCTGGCGGAACTTTCCGGACGCGCCAGCTCCTCGGCAGTGATGCGAAAGTAAAAAATGCTGCGGGCATTTCGAAAAGCAAGTTTGGGGTCAGTCTACCGGGTGAACTGGGTAGCTGCTCAGCCCGTGTTAGCCATGTACCCCTTGGTGGACGAAAGATCAAGTTTGAGTGCGAAGCCATCAACGGATTCCATATTCCACCATGGCCACTTAAATACCACTTTGCAATCTTTGAAAAATCAGACGGTTCTGCCAGTGTCACCTCGGCTGCTGGTACCACTTTCCCGAATTACGAAATCTGGCAGTACGGAGGGCCAAACGGTCCTACTCAAGTCTACGATTATCGCACTCCTGGCTGGGTCGGAGATCTAGGGAACGGCCCACAGCCCTTACCGGTTCCGGGGCGATGATAAGGGCAAGATGATGAAGCGATCGTTGACCTTCTATTTAGTGATTGTAGTTGCAGCGATGCTGATCCTTGTCGGGTTATTGGCATTGCCTGGTGGTGTTGGATTGCCGGTGAAGTGGGAACTTCCGCCGGGATACAAGGGGTGGGTGACCCTGCGTTATTTGGATGCATCTTGTCAGGTTATTGAACGGCAGGGTTTTTTTCTTGTGATTAAAGTGTCTGGGGAAGGAATCGCCTGCACCTCTGAGTTTCTTGAGCGCAGATGGCGCCACAACATTTTTGAGTATGTGAATGCTGACGGCAGTGTCATGAAGGCCGAGGCCTCGTGGGGAGATAGTGAATATCGTCCTGGTGGTGGACTACTGGACAGATGGTTCATTGGAACGCAATTAGAGTTTGAGCAGAATGGATCGGCTCTTCCTCCGACCCCGATGGAGTGGAGTAATCAAAATGCGGGTGGGACCCATCCTCAAAATGGGAAGCTCAAGGCAAAAAAATAGAGGTCACCAACGTTTTTGACCCATAACCCCCACGGACAACGAACTTATTTTCTCTTGCAGGGACTAGAGCGGCCGAGAGTGGTAATAATTGGTTTTACCCAGTCAAGGTGAGGAGGTTCGGCTCAAAACGTGAGGAGAAATTGTGATGCTACGAGTCTCACTTAAGCGAGAAATCTTGGGCTTGTTAATTCAAATTGGTCTCGCAACTTCCGTCTTATCATTAAGTTACGCAGATCAAGCCCAGTATCTGTACGACGACCAGGGTCGTCTCACCAGCGTGACCGATAGCACGGGCGCACTCGCTGTCTACAATTACGATGCAGTTGGCAATCTCCTGTCCATCGATCGCTTTACGCCGCCAGGAAGCGGCATCGGGATCTATCTCACTGCGCCTAACAAGGGCTCCGCCACTACGTTGGTTGTCATCCAAGGCTACGGTTTTAGCGCCACCCCCGCCAACAACACCGTTAAGTTTAACGGTATCGCCACCACCGTCACCGCAGCCACTCCCAACCGATTAACGGTGACTGTACCGGCAAGCGCCACCACGGGGTCGGTGTCTGTCACCACCACGGCCGGCACGGCCAATAGCCCGCAGCCCTTTACGGTGCTCGGGGCCCCTACCATCACCAGCATTACACCAACCAAGATGGGACAAGGCATGAAGGTGCCGGCAACCGTGACTGGGACTGGTCTGTTACAGGCTACCAGCGTGACATTCTCCCATGCGGGCATCACCGGCAGTTTACAGGCCGGAGCGACTGACACCAGCCTGTCACTCGCCCTCGCGGTCGCTGCAACCGTCCCACCGGGGACCTATACCTTCACCGTCACAACGCCGTTAGGAACGGTCGCGAGCGGGGCGACGACGGTGGCGGTTAGCACGCCCATATGGGGATTTGTTCAAACGAGGTTTCCGGTGAGTGTGTGGCGACCCAATAGTGTCCTCTCTGGCTCGCGAGCTGCCGTATCCTCCCCGGTGAGCCCATTTATATCACCCTCAAACCTATCGCCGTCCGGTCCCACGAGCACCGTGGCCCCGTCGGCCAGCGAATACTACTTGCTGTCGCCGATGGCTCCATCCGGTTCCACCAGCACGGTGGCTCCGCCGGTCAGCGAAATGCTTCCGTAGCAGTCGGCCCATATCATGTAAGGAGGTCGTCCATGACCATGGTACGTGTCATTGCTCTTTTGGGGTGCGGGCTTGTCGGTTTGTTCTGGAGCGAATTGCCGGTGTTTGCCCAGGCGTTTACAAGCGGTAGTACGGGGAGTCTGGGAGCATTCTCTCCGGCCACGAACACCGTCGTGACTCTGCCCGCGGACGGCATCCTTAATTACACCACGGTCACGATTCCAGTCGGAGTGACGGTGACCTTTCAGCCGAATGCCGCCAACACGCCAGTAATAATGCTGGCAACGGGAAACGTGCTGATCGCGGGCGTGGTGAATCTTGATGGAGTGGCAGGAACGGGCTATGGCGTAAATGTGCCGCCAGGTGGTGCGGGCGGACCTGGAGGGTTTCGCGGCGGACAGGGCGGTGCCAAAGGAGCCATTAACAATGCACCGTCTGGGGGGCAGGGACCTGGTGGTGGCGCCACCTCAGCTTCGTATGGCGGCGGCGGATTCTATGGCGCGCCAACCAGCTTTGTTAGTCTCGTACCACTGTTCGGCGGGTCAGGAGGCGGAGGGTACCCAGGAACTACCGGCCAAGCCGGGATTGCTGGAGGGGGTGGGGGTGGAGCTATCGTCATCGGTTCGTCGACTAAGATCACCCTCACTGGGACGATCTTTGCCCGAGGAGGCGATGGGGGGCCCACCGGAATTATTTACGCAGGCGGCGGGAGTGGCGGAGCTATACGTCTGGTCTCACCTGAAATCGCCGGAAACGGAACGATCAATGTGCTCTACGGCCAAGGGGGCAATCCCCAACCGGGTCTGGGACGTGCGCGGCTCGAGGCCTTTCGTATGAACTTCACAGGAAACATCTATCCTTCGAATTCGATCTTTACCGTGACGACCACCTGTGGTCCGATTACGAGTAACAGTGTGCCGGCATTATCAAATTTGCCTACCCTGCGAATTAGTGCGATTGCCGGTGTGAGCACGCCTTCGACGACTGGCGGCACCTATTCGACAGCGGACGTCACGCTTCCAGGGGGTACAACCAATCCCGTGAGCGTCACCGTGACGGGAACGAACCTCCCCGTAGGCTCCACCTTCACACTCAAACACATCCCACAGTTTGCCGCTGCCGCTGCTCCGCTGACTGCTGCATCGACCGGGACATTTGCCACGTCAACGGCCACATTCAGCGTGACGCTTCCAGTGGGGCAGGTGAGTGTCTTAAATGCATGGAGCGATTTCACGTTGCCATAGAGTAGGAGGGGGGCTATGAGCGCACTTGTACGATGGAGAGCGATAATTCCTCCTCTCAGCCTGTTGCTCTGCTTGCCGACTCTGACAGCCTGGGGGCAGGCATTTAATAGTGGCAGCACCGGAAGTCTAGGAGCCTTGGCTCCCGCAACCAGCACAACGGTGGTGCTGCCTGCTGACGGCATTCTGAATTACACCACCGTCACCATTCCCGCCGGGGTGACGGTGACCTTTCAACGGAACGCGACGAATACCCCCGTGACGCTCCTGGCTCAAGGTGCGGTGACAGTTGCCGGGGCCATTCGCGTCAACGGAGATGCCGCGCTGGCCGGCCCTACTAGCGGAAATGTCGGCGTCACCCCCGGCCAAGTAGGTGGCCCCGGAGGATTTCGTGGCGGGGATGGGGGGATCCGTGGACTGTCTCCCTCGAATGGCACCGGAGGGTTAGGCACAGGGGGAGGCGATCCTGGTTTGTTTCCGGCGATCTCCACTCGAGACGGATCGTACGGCGCCGCGTATTTTGTCAATTTACAGCCAATCTATGGAGGATCGGGGGGTGGGGGTGGTGTGGCGACCACCGCACAAAATGGGCCATCAGGAGCGGGTGGCGGCGGTGCCCTGGTGATCGCGTCGACGACTCAGATTCTCATTCAATCAACCGGTGTGATTTCAGCCAATGGGGGCGACGGTATATCAGGGAGTCAAGTCACCTGTGGCTTGTCGGCGGGTGGAGCCGGTAGCGGAGGCGCCATCCGACTGGTTGCCCCACAAGTGACCAACCAGGGCGTTCTGCAAGCTCGAGGCGGATATCAGGCTTGCGTTGGAAGCCTTGGATATTTGGGGGTGGTTCGCGTGGAATGTGTGACCTGTGCTATTGCAGCCACGACGCCAGCCGCGTTCATCGTGAACACTCTCGGACCGATTACGTCTGCGAGTACCCCAGCGGTCACAGCACTGCCCAGTGTGATAGTTAGTAGCATCGGAGGGGTCTCAGTACCGTCGACGCCCACCGGATCACATGGGTCGCCTGATGTCGCCTTACCTGAGAATTCCTCTCTCGATGTACCGGTGACTTTGACTATTCAAAATGTGTCTGTTCCTAGGCAGTTCTATGTGAAAATGATTCCAGCAATGGGAGAGCCACAGTTCTTTCCAGCCACCCTCTCGACCGGTTCCTTTACCTCTTCTACCGCGACTGCTATCGTTCGTATGCCTCCAGATGTCGTGTGCGTACTGTTGGCTTATCTTAACTATTATCCTCAAGTCGCCGGGGGATTTCCTCTCGTGGATGGTGAAGAAGTGGAGCACCTGTTAGTGGCGGCAGGCGAGGGCGATCTCCTGACCGCCTCGCTACTGACGAGGTCTGGGCGTATTCTCGCGCTCTCCGATCTCTCACCCGAGGACCAGGAACGAATAGTCATTGCCACAGGAGTGATGCAACCGAGTTGACTATGGCACGTGAAATACTGGCAGAACTTGAGGGGCGGCATTCTTGCTCACCCTCCGAATAGTCCGCCCAAGATCGTCCTATATCGGACAGCCTGTTTGTAAGTCATTGTAAAACCGTGTATCCTATTGGAATGTTTCAATGCCTAAGATGTTGATTTTACTTGTCGCCTGGGGCTCTTTTAAGGCGAGGGTCCTGGGTTCGAATCCCAGCCGACTCACCATCCAAATCAAAGACCATCGCAGTTCCATCCACTGCTGCGTTTGTCTCATATGCCGGCGGATAGACTTGTTCGAGTCCTTCCACGGCTGATCACAGCTCTCGAACAAATTAGGAGCAAATTAGGGTCAGGTCTTGCAATCAAGCAGTTAGCCAATCTTTGGTAGGCGATAGGGTTCATTTCGATGCCTTGCGATCTGCCCCTAGCCATTGACAAAAGCCGGCAGCTACGGAGCGTTGATCAGGCAAACCGGCCGCGCTCCTCAGTGGTGGGGAGAGCGATTTTGATTTGCCACGCGGGAAGTAAGCGTTGGTGACGCACAGCGGATGGCTCTAGAAGATGTGCGTGTCGTGGAGGTAGAGCATTGACTGAACGGTCGGCTGTCAATGAGGAGAACAGGAGTCGGCCAGCTACGAGCCAGCAAATGTTTGATTGCTAGACCTGCGCGTAAATTCCTCTAACTTCCTGTATGTATGCACGCGCTGCGCTGAAAAATCTGCCATAAGAAATCAAACTGACCCACTACGCATTTGACTCCTTGGGTGGCAGGGTCTACTGTAAATATACGCCGACTGTCCCATCCCTCGCGCATCCCTCCTCATTCTTCTTGCGCGTCTGATTCTCCAGTCTCCTCTGGTCCGTCACGCAGCAGTCAACAGTGATGCTCCGTTTGTGTCCACAAACGGGAGGGATATTCGTTTCATGGAAGGGCCCGCCATGAAACGCCCCACCACATGGGCCAACACCCAATGAGGTACGTTATGAGAACCCGTCTATTCGTAAAACGGTCGATCCTGTTGTCCTCAGTCCTGTTGCTCGCATCAGCGCTGTCGCCCTTCTCAGCTCACGCGGAAGAGGGGCAAGTGAAAGGAGCCATGCTTCCTGCTCCAGTGCCACAGGTTGCATCGGGTGCAGTGGAGGACACCCTCAAGGCCTGTCTCTCAAGAATCCCCGAGAAGGCCAGTGCGGGGCAGCGTATGCTCGCCGAGGATACTTGCCAGGGTGAAGAAGGCACCAGAAAAGCAATTCAGGACGCCCCACAGTTCTAGCGGCCCAGCCATTCTGGGGCAACCCAAACGCAGGCTCACTCAAGAGTGCGTTTGGGTTGTCTCCGTTTTTCCGTTTTATTGTTACGGCTTACGTGTGGTCGTACAACAAGGAGCCCACGCCTTCACATAGACCGTACCCCGCGACTCTTTGCCCCTAACTCTCAAGTGCCCGGACCATCCCTGGGTGAAGTCATCGAGGGGCCGATACCACAGCTAGTCGAAGAATAAAAGCTGAAGGCGCGTCGTTTCCTAAGCTCCCTTCCCAGCGTTTGTCATCCTTAGGCTGCGAGGCCTGTGATGCGAATTCCGAAGCGCCAGGGTTCTCTTCCCTCCTGTTGCACTCGCCTGATTCCTTCGTACAGTTTGGTGGCGCGTACCCTCGTCTCAAACCGAAACCCGTACCTGTGTCTGCTTAAGAATACAATCATTCTGGAGATGGACCCTAGCCGATAGGCCATAGAAATGAGGAATTCGTTGGCCGTCTTCTGTCTGTTGCGACCCGACACCACCAAGCCTAGAATAAGCATCCCTGCGGAGCGTTCATGCCGTGGTGTGGAGCCCACCGGTAAATCGGTGATGAGATGCAGGAGCCAAGATGACAAAAAAAGAAGGTGGTTCTTTTCCCCGTTCGACGTTTGCTCTGCTTATCCTGGTTCTCTGTCTGCTCGGTTCGTTCGTGCTCCCCGCATTCCATCTGAATCGAAGCCAAGCCCACGCCGCAAGCGGAGGGCAGAAGAAGTTCCAGCGTATATCCACACAGTTCATCGCGGCGTTGGGCGATCCAGGTGCGTCCTCCGGCAACGGCGCGCAATCGTGGGGTCTGTGGCCTCTGGACCCAGGTCCTCGGGGCGTCGAGCTGAACAGCTATAACCGGTTGAAGGATGCAGGTGGCGTCGCCCCGGCGCGCTGGACATTCGACGGTACGGACTGGTGGCTGGAGGAACATGGTTTGATCATGGAGCAGCCGACCTTTCCGCTTCCCACCGGAAAATACCTGGTCACGGGTGCCCGCGACGTGACGGCTGTACTCACCATTCATCCTGCCGACAGGAATGGCGACAGGCGCTGGGAGCTCGATAAAGGCGCGACGCTCTACGACGTGACGCACCTGGCCTGCCGCTCAGCCCGCTATACACCGGCAGCGACTGGTGGTTCGTGCTCGCCGGCAAACGCGCAGAAGACTGCATTTCCGGTTGCGCCAGGGGGAGTGATGCCTCAGGTCGAGGGCTGCACGAAGCAAGACTACGCGGTTCTAATCGTGATCGGTGTGGGCGTTGATGACTGAATGCCGATGACGACGGACGACAGACGACAGGGAATGCGACAACACCGTCACGGCGGGTCGCGCTGTGTGACTACTGTTGTGATCAGATTAGGCGGGACGGGAAAGGAAAAGACGGGAAAGAATAGAACTAATGGAACGCTTCAAGCAAATGAGATTGCCGTCAATTTGAGGAACCCGTTGCAATCGTAAGCTCCCCGTAAATTGAGATGCGCACAATGAGAATCTTCTCGCAGTGACGTTGCTTCTGTTTCGAGAGAATTCCCCGTGGAGAAATGATGTATTTTTTCTGAAAATTCAGTTTCTTACGCAGAAACGAGAATGTTCCGTTTCGCCTTGATGTGCTTTCTGATCTTTTCAGGTAGTGCCCGTTCAGCCAAACGCAACTCATAGGTTTTCTGAAGATTCATCCAGAATTCTGCCGTAGTATTGAAAAAAGCTGCCAGACGCACGGCAGTATCGCCCGTAATGCCCCGCTGTCCCTTGATGATGGCCGTAATCCGGTTTGCCGGCACCTCCAGTGCTTTGGCGAGTGTATTGGCGTTGATGGGGGAATCGGACCCCTTCATGAACTCTTCTAGCAAGATTTCTCCCGGATGCACCGGCCGCATACCGTTCTTCACCATGACCGTTCTCCTTCAGTGATAGTCCGTGATCTCGACCTCGCGAGGGCCATCATCCCTCCAGGGGAAACAGATGCGCCATTGGTCGTTGATTCTGATGCTGTGCTGCCCCGCGCGATCACCTTTCAATTTCTCCAATCGATTTCCTGGAGGAGCCAGCAGGTCTTTGAGCGCGGCGGCACTGTATAGCATCGCGAGCTTCCGTTCAGCCACATTGCGAATCCCGGAGAACTCTCTGACGGGTTCCCCGGCGAACAGACGCTCTGTTTTCTTATCCCGAAAACCTCTGATCACGGTCTTTACTCTATCATTGGTTTATGCTTTACGTAAAACGGATGTGCTAAATTTGTGCTAAACAATCTCAATTTGAGTAGTTTTCTGCCGGCTCGAGCTCGGCGTGGGCGAGTAGTGTCTGGCAGATTTCGTTGTCGATTCCAACATGATGCAATCTCGGTGCGATGGTGGGTCGCAGATCATGAACGCATGGACTTGAATACAGACTCGCCGATAAGTAGCCACCTTCTGTACGAAGAAAGCCAATCCGCCTATCAGTCAAATCCCAATCCGATATTCCTGGAAAGACCTTGGCAGGAATCTGTTCCTGAACGACTGCTCTTGTCGCGGAGATAGGTCGATTTGTCGAGGGCATGGTTTCAGTTGTTGCCATGTGAATTGTAGTCTTCGAGCAGCGGCTTCAGGCTGAACATAGGATGCAGGATTCGGCTCGCGGCAGTATCGCAGTAGTCACCCGGCGAGAAGAAAGTCGAGCGATTACGCACAGTGCGCTCATTACTATTCCGCTTCCGTGAGGGTGTGGCGGCACGGTGAGGGACACGTAGGTGGCCGTCTCTAGGAGAGGCTCAGCAGTCCAGCCGCTGCATGGATCGCGGGATGGGGGTGCCATTTGCCGGCATGGGTGTAGCTGAAATCGTTGCGGGCAAGGATGTTGCTTAAACTAGGCTCATCGGACAGTGTTCATTACAAGGCATGTGGACAGCAAATGCACCCTGAGGCAGCTTCATTGCGCGTAAATACTCAACGTGGGGAGCGGTGGTGATGACAGTGGTCCATCGTCGGTATCACGCCCTGCTTGAAGTCTCGAATATATTAAACTCACAGCGCAAGATGGACGATCTGTGGCAAGCCTGCACTGAGTGCATCAAGGAAGTCATTTCCTGGGAACGAGCCGGAGTGCTGTTATACGCACCAGAGGAAGACGGCTTTCGTTTCCATGCCCTTGAGACCAACATCCCGAAGCGCGTGCTCCAGCGCGGCGCGATTATTCCGAGAAGCGGCAGTGCGGTGGGATGGGTCTATGACCATCAGGAGGTCCATGTTCGGCCTCACCTGCAGCAGCACCAAGTGTTCATCGAAGATGAGTATTATGCGCAGGAAGGTCTCGGCCGAATGGTGAATCTCCCGCTCCTGGTTCGCGGGCATTGTCTCGGCACTCTCAATATCGGGAGTGTGGCCGCAGGTGAGCCGGATGGCGAGACGGTAGAGTTTTTACGGCAGGTGGCGATCCAGGTTGCGCTGGCCATCGAGAATGTACAGGCCTATGAACAGTTGACCCACTTGAGTCAGCAGCTGACGAAGCAGAATGCCTACTTGACCGAAGAGATTAAGCAGGAATGCAATTTTGGCCTCTTGGTTGGAAAAAGTCAGATTCTTGGCAAGGTGCTGGCGCAAATTCAGGCGGTGGCCGCAACGTCCACGACGGTCCTGATAATGGGGGAGACCGGCACCGGAAAAGAGTTGGTCGCCCGCTCGATCCATGAAAATAGCCTGCGCCGCAACAAGCCCTTTGTGCGGCTCAATTGCGCGGCGTTGCCCAGTGGGCTGGTAGAGAGTGAATTATTCGGGCACGAGCGGGGCGCCTTTACAGGCGCGGTCCAGCGGCATCAGGGTCGGTTTGAACTCGCTCACGAGGGGACGCTCTTTCTTGATGAGATCGGGGAGATGCCGTTAGAGGTACAGGCCAAACTGTTGCGTGTGCTGGAGGATCATCAAGTCGATCGAGTGGGAGGGGCGAAATCGGTCTCCGTGGATGTGCGCCTCATCGCGGCGACGAATGTGGATCTCGCTCAAGCCGTGGCGGAGAAGCGTTTTCGAGCCGATTTATACTATCGACTGATGGTGTTCCCCCTCACGCTTCCCCCCTTGCGAGATCGCAGCGAGGATATTCCGCTGTTGGCGCAGCATTTCCTCCAGCTCTGTCGGACGAAACTCAATCGGGGTAATGTCATCTTTGATGCCGAGGCATTGGCCCGCTTGACGCGTTATGATTGGCCGGGCAATATCCGCGAGCTCCAGAATGTCATTGAGCGGGCAACGATTCTTGCGCCGTCGCATTTGGTGACAATCGACGAACGCAGTATGATTCCTTCCCAACGGTCACCCATCGCCCCGGAACCAGTCACTACATTGCACGACTCTGAGCGCCTGCACATCCTCCACACCCTTGAACAAGCCGGGTGGCGGATTTACGGCCCGCTTGGGGCGGCGAACCGACTGAAGATCAATCCCAGCACGTTGCGCAGCCGAATGAAGAAATTGGGGCTATCACGACCCACGTCCCTGGCTCCTCTTGAGCACCTCCCTCCGACATATTCCCCGTCCATCGCGGAAAATAGCGACGTCGTGTGAAAAACCGCGGGCACTCACGGTTCGAGGACGTCTCGTCCGGCGAATACATGAGGAAGGTGCCCTGAATCGCTCGCCACTACAAGGCCTGTGCTCATCGAGTCGAGTGGAACGCGACTTGCTGTTTCGAATGATATGGCAAGTACTCCTGCGACACCGAAATAAATGAGGTGCACCATGATGAATCACGAGGTCGTGTTTCTTGTCGACGTCGATAACACGTTGCTTGATGCGGATCGAGTGACGTGCGATCTGGGGCGCTATCTGGAGCAAACCATCGGGCACAACCAGCAACAGCGGTATTGGAGCCTCTTCAAGGAACTACGGGACGAACTGGGGTATGCCGACTATCTCGGCGCGCTCCAACGGTATCGGTGCGAGTATCAGCATGATGCGCACATTCTCAAGGTGTCGCAGTTTCTGCTCAATTACCCCTTTTCGAAGTGTCTCTTCCCTGATGCACTTGCGGTGGTGACCCATCTGAAGCAGCGCGGTCCGGTCGTCCTCGTCTCCGATGGGGATGCGGTCTTTCAACCGCATAAGATCGCGCGCGCAGGTCTCTTCGATGCCGTGGACGGCCAGGTGTTGATCTACGTGCATAAGGAGGAGGAATTAGACGACATCGAAGTGCGGTACCCTGCTGAGCAGTATGTGCTGATTGATGACAAGCTGCGCATTTTGTCGGCGGTCAAGCAGCTGTGGGGGCCTCGGGTCACCACGATCTTTTCGCAACAAGGCCACTACGCACAGTCTCTTCATGTGCGAGAGACGTATCCTGCGGCGGATTTCAGCCTCGAACGGATCGGCGATCTGCTGCACTATGAGTTGGATGGGCTCGTGTCGGCTCAACCGGTCGTCTCGTCCGGACTGGGGCGATAGCACTGGACGGGCGCATCCCTGGACAGGGACAGCCGCAGGTCCATTACGAACCGAACGACGCAGTCGTTTTCACCACTGCGCGTCCTTCGTCACACACTCCCGCCTCGCTCTCACGAGTGATCACCGCTGGCGAGTTCGAAAAGCAGCGAAGCCGAATGCCTGACATCGCTGCCTGCGTCAAGGCGCATCCCTCCCCACATTCATCACCCGTTCAATCTCCTCGCGATAAATCGCGGCCACTCGTTATAAATCGCGAGTCCTCGCGACCGCACCTTCGCCGCTGCCGGCTCGTCTCGCGGGCAACTGACTCACATTGTCGAGGAAGCCGTTGTTATCGCTCTCCTTACTATTCCTCATGGCCGCACCTTCCTGCCTGGTATCTGGTTTGCAGATACCAGCACGCAGAGATGTGTAGTGATCGCTGCAGTTGGATGTCATCGAAGGATCGGACGCGGAGAGGATCGTCGTGAACGCCATGCGAGTGAAATCTGTTGCTCCGTCCTTGAGGCTGGTCATGCGAGGCCGTCACGTGTTTCACGGGTGGCTGTGTCGGGACCGTCGCAGTCTCTCGCTCGAGAGTCACGGCGCTCTGTTCCGAGCCAGGGCGGTGAGGCTCGTCCTTCTCCTCAGCATGGTAGGGGTGAGTGGCTGCCAGATTGCGTCGCCGTTCGGTAGGCCGGCGTCTCTCCTCGACAGCGCCAAATTTATGGACACCTGGAAGACCTACCTCCACTGCCGATCGAGCGTGGAACCCGAAGAAATCCGATCCGACCTGCACCAGCTGAATCGCGTTGCGCAGGCGGTCTCAATGCCGAACCACGCCACGGTCCTTCTGTTGCCCGCTTCAGTCCGATCGTTGATCTCAACGCTTCCGTCCAGGTTAGCCGTTGATCCTCACGCGATGTCGGTGGCCTGCGCGTTGCACGGTAGTGAGGTGGCCCAGGCTGCAGGACAGCCAGGGCTGAGTGTGGCACTGCTCACGGCGGTGGTGGCGGCACAGCAGGGAGCAGTCACGACCTACTATGCCGATGAGGCTCACCAGCGGTTGACGAGTATGAAATAGGAGATTCCCGTTGGCGTGAGGGTGATCGAATCAGTTGTCTGATAAATGGCCGAACAGGGCGGAATGCACTTGACGGTTTCCTTGCAGAGGAGATGTTCCTTATGAGTCCAGCCTATGATTTTGATCTGGTGTGCATCGGGAGTGGTCCGGCCGGTCAGCGCGCCGCGGTTCAGGCGGCCAAACTCGGCAAACGGGCGGCGGTGGTGGAAAAAGGTCTTTCGGTGGGTGGCACCTGCCTGGACAGGGGGACCATCCCGAGCAAGACGTTTCGCGAAGCCGTCTGTTCTCTCACGCAGGGAGACGGCCAGTTCGGGCGTAGCCGCGCCTACCGATCTGAGCCAGATCGAGCCCACCGTCCTTCCGCGGAAGAACTGCTCCATCGCGTGGCGATGGTTGCCGGATGTGAGGCTCAAGTGGTCGAACAGCAACTCTGCCGCAATGACATCCAACTGATTCGAGGCGAGGCGTCGTTTCTTGATCCCCATTCCCTCGTTGTGGCTTCCGCGGAGGGGCGGCGAACCGTGACGGCGGCCAACATTCTGATCGCCGTGGGCACGTATCCGGCTTCCCCTCCCGGCGTGCCGGTCGATGGAGACATCATCCTGACCAGCGATGATGTCGCTCGGTTGAGGCGGTTGCCCAAGAAGCTGGTAGTGGTCGGTGGAGGCATCATTGGGGTTGAGTATGCGTCGATGTTCGCCGCCCTGCAGATCGAGGTGATCGTGGTGGACAAACGCGAGCGCCTGCTGGAGTTTTTAGACCGGGAGGTGGTCGATGAACTGATGCATCAGATGAGAAAACAACGGGTCACGTTTCGCTTAGGGGAAGCGGTCGAGCGGTTGGAAGTCACCGCCGGTACCCCGGGGCAGGCCGTGGTGCATCTGGAATCGGGGAAATCGATCGTGGCCGATCAAGTCTTGTTTTCGGTCGGACGGATCGGGGCTGCGGGCAGGCTCAACCTTGAGGCGGTGGGGCTGACATCAGATGAGCGGGGACGGATGACCGTCGATCGGCACTTCCGAACCGCGGTGCCGCACATCTTCGCCGTCGGCGACGTCATCGGGTATCCGAGCCTGGCGTCGACCTCGTTCATGCAGGGGAGGTTGGCGGCCTGTTACGCGTTCGGAGTGGAACCGGGGCCGATGGTCGAGCATCTTCCCATCGGTATCTATGCCCTTCCGGAGATCTCGGCAATCGGCCCGCCGGAACATGAGTTGACGCAGAAGAAGATTCCGTATGAAACCGGCATCGCGCGATATAGGGAAATTGCGCGGGGGCAGATTCTTGGCGATGACAGCGGTTTCCTCAAATTGCTCATTCACCGCAAGGATCAACGGCTGCTCGGCGTCCATGCCGTGGGGACCGGGGCCACGGAGCTGATTCATATCGGACAGGCGGTGATGGAGTTGGGGGGCGGACTCCCCTATTTCTTGCGGGCCGTATTCAACTATCCCACCTTGGCGGAGTGTTACAAGGTGGCCGCCCTCGATGCCTTTAATAAATTGTCCCGGCAAACAGAGGAGGGAGAAGGAAGCGCTCCCGCCCTGCAGGCTGTGTGCAGTGAAGGCGTCCGATGACGGGGCACGATGCACAGCCCGATGACGCGCTGGTCACCTCGACGCCGGTCGGCACCCGACGCCGGTTTTTTGCGTGGGTCACTAAGATTGCGATGGGTGTCATTGGGGTTGGATTGGCGGTCCCACTCATCAGTTATGCGGTGGCTCCGGCCCTGAAGCGGCGTGAGTCCTCGTGGAATGAGATCGGTCCCATCGACCAACTTCCTGCCGGCGAGCCCGAGCAGTTGGAATTCGTGAATTCGATCAAGGACGGGTGGCGCACCGCGTCGGTGAAGAAAGTCGTTTGGGCGATCAAGCAACCGGCAGGCACGGTGGTGGTGTTCTCCCCCATCTGCCCTCATCTCGGATGCGGATTCCGATGGGACAGTGACGATAAGAAGTTCAAGTGCCCCTGTCACGGCAGTGTCTACGATGTGACAGGCAAGGTGCTCGACGGACCGGCTCCTCGCCCGCTGGATGTGCTCCCCTCCAAAGTGGAGCAAGGGCGACTCTGGGTCACCTACAAACAATATAAATCAGGGCTTGATCGTCCGGTCGAATTGTAGCGGCTTTCAGGATAGGAGACCATGGCAGGAAAACTCTATGACTGGTTCGATGCCCGACTGAAGTTGAAGCCCATTGGGCAGACGCTGTTGGATGAACCGATTCCCGGCGGAGCCAGCTGGATCTATGTGTTTGGGTCGGCCACCCTGTTTCTGTTTTGCCTCCAGGCTACGACGGGCATGTTTCTGGCGCTTTATTACGTGCCGTCGCCGGATGCCGCCTATGACACCGTGCAGTTTATCCAGCATGAGGTCCTGTTCGGGTGGTTTGTCCGGGGGCTGCACCATTGGGGGGCATCGGCCGTGATGGTCGCCATCGGGTTGCACCTCCTCCAAGTCTATCTGTACGGCGCCTATAAACGTCCACGTGAGGTCATGTGGATGGTCGGCATCGTCTTGTTGTTGCTCATGTTGACCTTCGGCTTTACCGGGTATCTGCTGCCGTGGGACCAGAACGCCTATTGGGCGACCCAGGTCGGGACCAACATGGTGGCCTCGGTGCCGTTCGTCGGAGACATTCTGGTGCGGCTGTTGCGCGGGGGCGAGTCCTTAGGAGCCTTGACGCTGTCTCGCTTTTTCGCCCTGCATACCCTGTTTTTGCCGTCGCTCATCGTCGGGGGAATCCTGCTCCACCTGTTCATTCTGCGACGCGTCGGCCCCGCAGGTCCGTGGAACGAGGAGGAAGCGCGCCAGCGAAGCGAGACGTTCTATCCCCGCCAGGTCTATATGGATGCCGTGGTGATGCTGGGCCTCTTCCTGATTCTGGCGGTGCTGGCCGGCACGATTGAGTTTCCGTTGGCCGACCGAGCCGACCCGGCCGATCATACCTTTACGCCTGTTCCGGAATGGTACTTCCTCTTCTTCTACCAGCTGCTGAAATACATGTCCGGGCCGCTGGAACCCTTGGCCACTTGGGGCTTACCGATCCTGGTCATCCTGGGCTTATTGTTGCTGCCGTTCTTGGATCGCAATAAGGAACGGCGACCACGCTCACGTCCGGTGGCGGTGTTCGCCCTCACGATGTTCCTTGTGACCATTTTCGCATTGCTCGGGATCTCGATCCGGGACCTCCACGCGCTCCCCAAAGTGGATCCGTCCCTGGCGCGTGGAAAGGTGCTCTTCGCGCAGCATCATTGCCTCGCCTGTCATAGCCTGCATGGAGAGGGTGGCAAGGTCGGACCGGATCTCTCCTATGTGGGCGATCGGCGGACGGATCGTGATTGGCATATTCGCCATCTCCGGGACCCGGCATCGGTCTCTCCCGGGTCCATTATGCCGAAATTTCCCCTGTCCGACCGGGAGGTCAATGACTTGGCCAGTTTTCTGTTGAGCTTGAAGGGTGCGGCCGCCGCTCCGACGAAAGGCGCACTCGAAACAGAGGAGACGGAATACGCCGCGGTGCCGTCTGTCGGCGTCGCGTGGTCATGCCGGGCCTGTTTGTGGGCTGAAGAAAGAAAGGAACTGATATGACGCGCACCATTCTGAGCACCGTCTTGCTAATCGCGCTGGTGTCCTGCTCTGCCCTCGTGCATGCGGAGGTGTCTGGGTCGGACCGTACTCGTGGTGACGCCCCCTTGGGATCATCCGGCGAGGCCCCCGCGCGGCAACATTCTTGGGAAGGGTGGCTCAACCATGGCGTCCGTGAGGTCACGCCGGCGTCATCGATGCCACCACGCAGTCCCGACCTTGGGCGGGCGACGGCGCCGCTGACTCCTTCGATCGGGCCCGGATCCGGACTGGTCGGATCGGAAGGCGGCCGCGCGTCAGACCGGTGGCGATCGCAGCGCGACAGCGCGTTCGGCGAGTCTGCCGCTGAGCGGCGTACGCGGTAGAACCCTCGTCGACGGTCGTCATCATAGGAGCGATATGAACAGAATTCCGAGCAGGCGGTGGACCCTCAGGACGCCGGACGTGACAAGGCCGACGATCCTCATGGATTCCAAGGGGCCCTCAGAATCGAGTCACCTCCACGATCGCACAATGCTGAATCCGGGTCGGGGAGGATCACCAACGGTCGGTCGCTTACTCTGGAGACGTTCCAGGGAGTGGAAGCCGCAATGCTCGACCTGTATGCGACGGTGCGGAATACCTATGGGCAGAAGCGAGCGAAGGCGGTTCGAGAATAGGGGCGCCTGCCTACCCGCGGTAACCAGTCAGGGAAGGAGGAACAGATGACACAGCAAAACAACCAAGGGAAAACGTGGTCCATCGTGTTGGCGGGTGGCGAAGGCACGCGAGTGGGATCCTTCGTCGAGCGATGGTTGGGCCGGCCGAGACCGAAGCAATTTTGTACCTTTGTCGGCACACGGTCCCTGCTTCAGCATACCGTGGATCGGGCCGCGTGCCTCACCCCGGCGGAGCAGTCCATCCTGGTCATTGCGAAGTCCCATCGTCAGGAGGCCATGACGCAACTGGACGGGCGCGGGGTCGGGACGGTGTTGTTTCAACCTACCAACCGGGATACAGGGGCCGGCGTGTTTTTACCGTTGACCTACGTGCGGGCACGCGATCCCCAGGCGACCGTGATCATCTATCCGTCCGACCACTTCGTCTATCCGGAAGGGCAGTTTCTCGCCACCGTGCGAAATGTGGTCTTGGTGACCGAGCGGCTCCATGACCGCATCGTCTTACTCGGCGTAGCCCCCGATCGGCTCGAACTGGATTACGGCTGGATTCTACCCGGGGAACGGCTCACCGATTCTGGAGCGAGTCCGGTTCAGGCGGTGCGGGCCTTTCTCGAAAAGCCTACGGCGCAGGAGGCCGATGCGGCCCTGGCGACGCATGCGCTCTGGAATACGATGGTGATGGTGGCCAAGGTGGAGACGCTCTGGAGCCTGGGGCAGCAATGTTTCCCCGAACTGGTGGAACGGTTCGAACGACTCGGTCGGGCCATCGGAACATCGGAGGAGGCTCAGACCTTGGAGTCGATCTATCAGACCATGCCGAACAAGAATTTTTCTACCGATCTCCTCCAGCGTGTGCCGGATCGAGTGGCGGTGACGGAACTCACGAATGCGTTATGGAGCGATTGGGGACGGCCGGAGCGCATTGCTGAAGCGCTGCGTCGGACCGGCCTCACACCGGCCTTTCCATTAGATGCCCTTGGCAGTCCGTTCGCGCCGATTCATCAGGGGAGTCCTGTCGCCGTAAAGATGTAAGCGAGGCCATGGCATCCTCAGGGGAGCACGCACCGCAGGAACACGAAGTGTAGACCGAAGGAGTCCAGTCGCAATGAAGGCACAATCGATCGACCAGCAATGCATCAACACCATCAGGACCTTGTCGATGGATGCGGTCCAACAGGCGAATTCCGGACATCCCGGCACGGCCATGGCCCTGGCTCCCGTGGTCTATTGGCTGTGGCAGCATTTCCTGCGTTTCGATCCGCAGGATCCGATCTGGCCCGACCGCGACCGGTTCGTGCTCTCGATCGGACATGCGTCCATGCTGCTCTATTCGTTGCTCCATCTCACCGGCGTGAGGGCCGTCAATCCCGCGTATGAAACCGTGGGAGACCTGTCGGTCACGCTGGATGACATCAAGAAGTTCCGGCAACTGGAGAGCAAGTGTCCAGGCCATCCGGAGTATCGCTGGACGTCTGGAGTGGAGACGACAACCGGTCCCTTAGGGCAAGGTGTGGCCACGAGTGTGGGGATGGCCATGGCCGGCCGGTGGATGGGTACGTACTTCAATCGACCGGGTTTTCGGATGATCGATTATGACGTCTACGCCCTGTGCGGCGACGGTTGCATGATGGAAGGGGTGACGGGAGAGGCGGCCTCGTTGGCCGGCCATCTCAAACTGTCCAATCTCTGCTGGATCTACGACAACAACCACATCACGATCGAAGGGAGCACGCGTCTGGCCTTCAGTGAAGATGTGGCGACTCGTTTCAGCGCCTATGGGTGGAACGTGACACGGGTCTCCGATGCCAACGATCTGATGATGCTCGACCGCGCCATGATGGCGTTTCGACAGTGCGAAGATCGGCCCACCTTGATCATCGTCGATAGCCATATCGCCTATGGCGCGCCGCATAAACAGGACACCAGCGCCGCACATGGAGAGCCGTTAGGCGACGCAGAAATCAAGTTGGCGAAGCGCTCGTATGGATGGCCGGAGGATGCCTCGTTTCTCGTGCCGGTCGGAGTGCCGGAACATTTCCAGAGTGTCATGGGAGAACGCGGACGAATGGGGCGAGAGCAGTGGATGATGCGATTTTCCGCGTACCGGTCGGCGTACCCGGAGTTGGCAGACGACTTGTATCGAATGCAGCATCGGGATCTTCCGCGCGAGTGGGAGCGAGATGTGCCGAGCTTTCCAGTGGATCAGAAGGGGCTGGCCGGACGGGATGCGTCGGCCAAGGTGTTGAACGCCGTGGCAGGTCGAGTCCCTTGGATGATCGGGGGCTCGGCAGACCTGGCCCCCTCGACCAAGACTCGGCTTGTGTCTGACGGCGCCGGCGATTTTTCTGCCACCGACTATAGCGGTCGCAATCTGCATTTCGGGGTACGTGAACATGCCATGGCGGCGATCCTCAACGGCCTGTCCCTCTCCAAAGTGCGAGCCTTCGGATCGGGCTTTCTCATTTTCAGCGATTACGCCAAACCGGCGATCAGGCTCAGCGCGATCATGGAGATTCCCGTGATTCATGTGTTCACGCACGACTCGATCGGCGTGGGGGAAGATGGTCCCACCCATCAGCCCATCGAACAATTGGCGTCGCTGCGAGCGATTCCCGGACTCCTGGTGATTCGGCCGGCCGATGCCAATGAAGTCGTGGAGGCCTGGCGGGTCATCATGCCCCTTCATCATGAGCCGGCCGCACTTGTGCTCAGCCGACAGGCGCTTCCGACGCTGGACCGCACGAAATATGCTTCGGCATCCGGTCTGGCGCGGGGGGCCTATGTGTTGGCCGAGGCGCCGGGGGGACAGCCGGAAGTCCTGCTGCTGGCGACGGGGAGCGAAGTCTCGCTCTGCGTGGCAGCCTACGAACGCCTCATCGCGGAAGGAGTGCAAGTCCGTGTGGTGAGCATGCCGTGCTGGGAGCTGTTCGAACAGCAGAGTCCAGCCTATCGCGACCAGGTGATTCCGCCGCATGTCACGGCTCGGATTTCCGTCGAGGAAGCTGCCACGATGGGATGGGATCGTTATGTGGGGGCGACGGGGATCAGCATCGGGATGGACACATTCGGCGCGTCGGCACCCTTGAAGGAGTTGCAGCGAAAGTTCGGGTTTACCCCTGATCGCGTGATGGCTGCGGTCAGAGAGCAATTGCTCACAGACCGGTTGCGCGAGAAACCAATTCATCAGACGAGCGCAGGGGGAGAAGTGTAATCCTGTCACGACCATCTTCAAGGAGATACCCTAATGAACGTTTCACAGACCGCCACGATGAATCCGGTTCGTATCCTCTCCATGCTCGGACAATCCGTCTGGTTGGATTTTATCCGGCGGAGTTTCATGACTAGTGGGGAATTACAACGCCTCATCACCAATGATGGTTTATCTGGAATGACCTCGAATCCCAGCATTTTTGAGCAGGCTATCAACGGCAGCTCGGACTATGCCGAATCCCTGAGAGCGCTCAGGCTAGAGCCTGGTCTGAACGCGAAAGTCTGTTACGAATGGTTGGCCATCGAGGATATCCGGGCCGCGGCGGACCTTCTGCGCCCGGTGTATGCCCGGACGAATCGGCGAGACGGCTACGTGAGCTTTGAGGTCTCGCCTCATTTGGCCCATGACACCAGGGGCACGCTCGATGAGGCGAAGCGGCTTTGGGAGGCCGTTGGACGCGACAACCTGATGATCAAGGTTCCGGCCACTCAGGAGGGGATCAGGGCGATCGCTCCACTGCTCGAGGATGGGATCAATGTCAATGTGACCCTTATCTTCGCGCAGGAGAGGTATGAACAAGTCGCCGAGGCCTATCTCACGGGGTTGGAACAGTTGGCGGCGAGGGGCGGTGATGTGAGCGGCGTGGCGAGTGTGGCCAGCTTTTTCGTCAGCCGCATTGATACGGCGGTGGATAGCGCGATCGCCGCGCGCCTCAACACCGTCAGGGATGGCGCGGAACAGGCGATGCTCAGGAATCTTCGAGGGAAGATTGCCATTGCGAATGCCAAGCTGGCCTATCAGCGGTATCAAACGTTGTTCTCCGGGTCACGCTGGGAAGCGCTCGCTCAGCGGGGGGCGATGACCCAGCGGCTCCTCTGGGCCAGTACTGGCACAAAAAATCACGCCTACCGTGACGTGTTGTATGTGGAGGAACTGATCGGTCCAGAGACTGTCAATACGATCCCTCCTGCGACGCTCGAGGCGTTCCGTGATCACGGCCTTCCAGTCACTCGGATTACCGAGGGAGTCAATGATGCGAAGGCCAGCCTGCGGGACTTGGAGCGAGCGGGGCTCTCGATGAAGGCGATCACCGATCGGCTCTTGGATGAGGGGGTGCAGTTGTTCAGGGAGGCCTTTGACAAGCTGCTGCTTGCGGTCGAACAGCAATCCAAAGGGAACCCATCGGCTCTGGTCGATGGGCAATCCTATACGCTGCCGCAACACCTGGCTACCGCTGTGCAATCCTCGCTGAAGGCATGGAGCGACGGCCACAAGGTGCGACGGCTGTGGGATCGCGATCCGGCTCTCTGGACCAATCAGGACGAAAGCCATTGGCTTGGTTGGCTGGGCGTCACCGATCAACAGTTGGCTCATCTTCCGCTGCTCACCAATCTCGCCGAAGAAACCTGGCGCAGAGGATTCACCCATGCGGTGTTATTGGGAATGGGCGGTTCGAGCCTGTGCCCGGAAGTGCTGCGGAAGACGTTCGGAAAGCAAGCGGGGTATCCGGAGCTCCACGTGCTGGACTCGACCGACCCTGCTCAGATCCAAACCGTCGAGAACAGCGTGCATCTTGCGACGACATTATTCATCGTCTCGAGTAAGTCCGGCAGCACCCTTGAGCCGAACATCCTCAAAGAATACTTTTTTGACCGCCTGCAGCACCTCGTGGGAGCCAGAGCGGCCGTACAGCAGTTCATTGCGGTCACCGATCCCGGTTCGGCCTTGCAACACACGGCCGAGACCGATGGGTTTCGCCATCTCTACTTCGGGCTGCTCACGATCGGAGGCCGTTATTCGGCCCTCTCAAACTTCGGCATGGTGCCTGCTGCGGTGATGGGTGTCGACGTCGCCCAGTTTCTCGAACGTGCCGAGGAAATGGTGGAGGCCTGTTCTGCGTATGTGCCGGCTGAGAAAAACCCAGGCCTGGTGCTCGGGGCGATCCTTGGGGTGTGCGCCAATCATGGCCGCGACAAGGTGACGATCATCACCTCGCCCGGCTTGGCGGCGTTGGGCGCCTGGCTTGAGCAACTCCTGGCCGAGTCGACCGGTAAGGAGGGGAAGGGAATCGTTCCGATCGATCGTGAACCGCTTGGACCTCCTGAGGTCTATGGCGCCGACCGGTTGTTCGTCTATGTCCGGTTGCAGACAGAGCCCGAGAAGAGCCAGGACGAGGCCATCGACCTGCTTGAGCAGGCCGGCCAACCGGTGGTTCGTATTTCAGTGGCCGAGCGGTATGACTTGGGGCAGGAATTTTTCCGCTGGGAATTTGCCACGGCGGTGGCAGGGTCGATCCTGGAGCTCAACCCGTTTAACCAGCCGGATGTGGAGGCGAGCAAACTGGCGACCAAACAGTTGACGACGGAGTATGAACGAACCAAGACCCTTCCGCCGGAATCTCCGTTTTTCGAGGCGGAGGGGCTAAGACTCTATGCGGTTCCTCACTATGCGACGCTTCTTCAGTCGGCGGCGGGAGCATCGCCCTCGCTTAAGGGGTATCTCACCGCGCACCTGAATCGACTTGCCGCGGGCGAGTATTTCGCGCTCCTCGCCTATCTCGAAATGAGTCCGGAATATGACGCGGCCCTCCAAGCGATCCGCCATCGGGTGCGAGACCGGAAACAGGTCGCCACCTGCCTCGGCTTCGGGCCTCGATTTCTCCACTCCACGGGACAGGCCTATAAGGGTGGCCCGAACAGCGGCCTGTTTCTCCAGATCACTCACGACGATGCCGTCGACCTGCCGGTACCGGGCCAGCGTTATTCGTTCGGCATCGTCAAAGCTGCGCAGGCCCGCGGGGATTTCCAGGTCCTGGCGGAGCGAAATCGACGGCTGTTGCGCGTGCATCTGGGCGCCGATGTCCACGCGGGACTGGCGACGTTGAGGTCGGCTATGGAGCAGGCGTTGGCCTGAAGACGATGTTGTGGATGAAACCATGTGATTCAATCTGGGGGGCCTGATGAGCGACTCGCGTACAGACGTGCTCGTGCTGTTCGGTGCTACGGGAGATCTGGCGTTCAAAAAAATCTTTCCCGCCTTGCAGGCCATGATCAAGCGAGGACACCTAACGGTGCCGGTCATCGGGGTGGCGAAAGGGAATCGAACCATCGAACAGCTCCGAGATCGGGTCCGTGAGAGCCTCACACAGTTCGGCGGTGGAGTGGATGAGGCGGCCTTTGCCAAGCTCGTGCAGCTGCTGCAGTATATCGATGGCGATTATGAGGATGCGGGCACGTTCACCCGCCTCCGCAAGAAGCTCGGCGGTGCCCGGCACCCCCTCTATTACCTGGCGATCCCGCCGAGCGTCTTCCCCACCGCAGTCGAGGGACTGAGGACGTCAGGCTGCGCACAGGGCGCGCGGGTGGTCGTCGAAAAACCGTTCGGGCGGGATCTCGCCTCAGCCCAAGCGTTGAACCAAACCTTGCACCGGGCCTTCGACGAGTCGGCAATCTTCCGGATCGACCATTATCTGGGCAAGGAGTCGATCCAAAATTTATTGTATTTCCGCTTTGCCAATTCATTCCTCGAACCGATTTGGAATCGCGGCTACGTGGAAAGCGTGCAGATCACGATGGCGGAGCAGTTCGGCGTGTCCGGTCGAGGCAGCTTTTATGAAGAAACCGGGGCGCTTCGCGACGTGGTTCAGAACCACCTCCTGCAAGTGGTGGCGAATGTGGCGATGGAACCGCCCATCAGCGGAGCGGGGGAAGCGTTGCGCGATGAGCGGATCAAGATCTTTAAACGCATGCGGCCGCTGACCGAGCACACCCTGGTCCGTGGACAGTTTCGCGGCTATCGAACGGAAACCGGAGTGGCTTCCGATTCGCAAGTCGAGACATTCGCGTCGCTTCAGATCGAGCTTGATTCCTGGCGCTGGGCTGGCGTGCCGTTCTTTATCCGGGCCGGCAAATGCCTGCCGGTCACGGCGACGGAAGTCTTCGTGACCTTGAAGCGTCCGCCCCAGAACGTGTTTGCTGAGGCGCAGGGAGGGCAACGCAATTATGTGCGTTTTCGGCTCGGTCCCGATCGAATGGCGGTGGCTATCGGGGCTCGCGCCAAGGTGCCGGGGGAAAAGATGATCGGAGACGAGACCGAGCTCTTCGTCTGTCACCAGCGTGGCGACGAGATGGAGGCCTATGAACGGTTGATCGGCGATGCCATGATCGGTGATGCGTCGCTCTTCGCGCGGCAGGATGGCGTGGAAGCGACGTGGCGCGTGGTGGACCCAATCCTGAGGATGCCGACGACGGTGTATGAGTATGAGCCGGGCACATGGGGGCCGGACAAGTCTCAGGGGCTGATCGCTGCGTTCGGAGGGTGGCAGAGTCCGAAGGAGCATGAATGACGGCCGGGGTGGGCGGTGTCAGGTGGAATCTGACGGTGCGGTATGTCGCCGAGGGCAACCGATGAAGATCCTGGTGGTGGATGTCGGCGGCACGCACGTCAAGATGCTGCTGTCCGGGCAGCAGCCTGTGCGCAAGTTTCCTTCCGGACCGGGCTTGACGGCCCAGAAGATGGTCGCCGGCGTACTGAAGGCGATCCAGGGTTCGAAGTACGACGTGGTGTCGATCGGGTATCCCGGCCCCGTGATCCGCGGTGCACTGTTGGCAGAGCCCAAAAACTTGGGCGCCGGTTGGGTGCGGTTCGATTTCAAGAAGGCCTTCGGATGCCCCGTCACGTTGATCAATGATGCGGCCATGCAGGCCCTCGGCGGTTATGAGGGAGGCAGGATGCTGTTTCTCGGCCTGGGAACCGGGTTGGGCTCTGCGTTGATTGCAGACAATGTGATCATGCCGATGGAGCTGGCACATTTGCCGTACAAGAAAGACGGAACCTTCGAGGATTATGTCGGGCGCCGGGGGCTTGAGCGGCTTAGGTAAAAAGAAATGGCGACGCACGGTGGAAGATGTGGTGATCCGCCTGAAGCACGCGCTGGTGGCAGACGATATCCTGCTCGGCGGCGGCAATGTCAAAAAACTCAAGCACTTTCCGGAAGGTGTTCGTCTTGGGGGTAACGCCCATGCGTTCATCGGTGGAGAGCGCTTGTGGGCAGAAACAAAAGTGAATCCCCCGTGACCGTTCCGTCGAATCGGGCGGTGCGTGGCTGATGGTGAGTGATGGACAACCGCGAGGCGTCGGCGTGGCCGGAGTAGGGAGCAATCTATGCAACTGGGGATGATCGGATTGGGGCGAATGGGAGCCAATATGGTGAAGCGGTTGATCCGTGGCGGGCACCAGTGTGTGGTGTTCGACAAGGATTCTGAACAGGTCCAGCGGCTGGTTCTTGAGGGGGCTGTCGGGGCTGGTTCTATGGATGAGCTCATCCGGTGCTTAACACCACCGCGTATTGTGTGGGTGATGGTGCCGTCGGGCGACCCCACCGAGGCGACCGTGGAGGCGCTTGCCCAGCGGCTCAGTTCGAAGGACATCGTCATCGATGGAGGCAACTCCTATTTCAAGGATGATGTCCGGCGTGCCAAGGCGCTGGCAGTGAAAGGACTCCATTACGTGGATGTCGGAACGAGCGGGGGAACCTGGGGGTTGGAGCGAGGCTATTGCCTGATGATCGGCGGCCCCCAGCCCGTGGTGGCGCATCTTGATCCAATTTTTAAAACCCTGGCGCCTGGTCGGGGTGACATCCAACGGACCAAGGGGCGGGACGGAATGAAGGGAACGGCAGAAGACGGCTACTTATATTGCGGGCCAGCCGGCGCCGGCCATTTCGTGAAAATGGTCCACAACGGTATTGAGTACGGCCTGATGCAAGCCTACGCAGAAGGGTTCGATATTTTTCGGCATGCCAACTCGAAGCAGCTCCCTGAGGAGATACGATATGATTTGAACCTTCCCGACATTGCCGAGGTGTGGCGACGAGGCAGTGTGGTGGGCTCGTGGCTGCTCGACTTGACCGCCACTGCCATGGCGGATAATCCGGACCTGTCCAATTTTACCGGTTCCGTTCAGGATTCGGGCGAGGGGCGCTGGACGGTGATGGCGGCGGTCGAGGAAGGAGTGCCAGCGGAGGTCCTGTCGGCCTCGCTCTACACCAGGTTCCGATCGCGCCAAGACCACACCTTTGCCGAAAAGGTCCTCTCGGCGATGCGGTATCAATTCGGCGGTCATGTGGAGAAACCAGCCGAGCGAGAGTGCGCGAGCCAAAGATGACGCCAGAGATGCCTTGCCCTGAGTGTGCAGTCTGACGCGCAACGTGATGTGGGATCTGCGTGCATAGCGTGTACTATCGTTGCCTCACAAGGCTTGTCGGCACGCTGCTATCTCGCTCGCCGATCTCGCCACGTGACTCGGCGCTTTCGCGACGAACCGTCATGAATCATGCGGGCTAGGCCGCGGGCGGCGTTGGCTGGGTCGGTGAGTGAAAGGAATCGCCGATGACGAGCATCTTGAGCCGGTTGGAGTTCAGGTCGCCGAACTGACGGAATCCATACCGTGTCTGGGATCGTCGAACCGGATACAACTGCCCGTCTTTGGTTTTCTCCACCAACGTTTCCCGGTAATACTCGGTCGCCTTCCAGCCGAGCTCTTGGTCCAAGGTAATCGGGCCGACCCTCCCTCCGGCCTGACTTTCAAAGAATGGAATCCCGTCTCGAAGAAGATGGACGGAGCGAATTGCAAGTTCGCCGAGGCCGAGAATCACCCCCATGAGCACAATGACCAAGGCTCCCGAGGCGGTGATCAGTGTCAATTTCTTGCCCATGGATCCTCACGCCTCGAGAAGGGAACGGCTGTTCGCCTTGTGATGCGAATAGACCTCAACGCCATCGTTCCGGCGAAACCACTGTCGCATTATGAGCCACCCGCCGCTTGCGCGCTTTTTAGGGTTGAGGATGGATGGGTAGGCGTGCAAGATTAAGGCAAGCACGTTCTTGCTGTGTGCTCTGCCAGGTAATTCCCAGTACGGACCCTCAGCGATATCACAACCATGGTGCTCCCTGCGTGGGTATCACACGGCGTGGCCAGTGGTGGCTGCGCACACGAAAGGAATGACACGTGATGATGAAACAGCATGTGACGAAGTGGCGGATGAGGGGGTGGACTCTTGCGGTGTTGCTGGCGGCGACGTTCAGCGCCGGCTGTATGCATCATCCTGGGGGTATCGCGCCTTCCACGAAGCCCCTGGCGCCGGGTGGGTATATTGAATTGGGAAAGGTGCGCGGGCAGGATTGTGTCTATCATCTTCTTGGCCTCATTCCGATTACCGGGGGGAATGAGCTGAGGAATGCCGTCGAGGATGCGCTGCGCACGAAGCCGCTGGCGGATGCCATGGTGGAAGTCACCGTTGACGGCTATTTCCAATACTTCATCCTGTTCTCGCGAGCCTGCACGCAGGTGTACGGCACGGCCGTCGAAGTGAAGTAACGGGCGGATCGGCGGGGGATTGAAACGCCGGAAACGGAGTGTGGGCTGTGCCGATGAGGGGGAGAGTGCAGGGCGCTGGAGGATGGCAGGGGTATGCCACCGTCCATCGGGCGACGCGTGTGCGGCAGGAACTGGAGCGGCCTCGGTCGGTGACTAATGCGTTGTACCAGGCCGGATTTAATGCTTCCGGGCCTTTCTATGAAGCCTCGCATGCCCTCTTGGGCACGACTCCGTCACGCGACCGTGCCGGCGGCGCACAAGCCGATATCTGGTTCGCGGTAGGAGACTGTTCGCTGGGGGCGATCCTCGTCGCCCGAAGTGAGCGCGGGGTGTGTGCCATTCTGTTGGGTGATGATCCCGAAGCCGTGACGCGGGATCTTCACGACCGGTTTCCCCGTGCACGCCTCATTGGCGGGGATGCTGCCTTTGAGGGTCTGGTCGCAACCGTGGTCGGCTTCGTGGAAGCGCCGGGTCGAGGATTGAATCTTCCTCTCGACATTCGAGGCACGGCGTTTCAGCAGCGGGTGTGGCAGGCATTGCAACGCATTCCTGTTGGGTCGACCGCGACCTACGCCGACATCGCGAATCGCCTGGGGTTGCCCAAGTCCATGCGGGCCGTCGGGCAGGCGTGCGGTGCAAATCCGTTGGCGGTTGCCATTCCTTGCCATCGTGTGGTGCGCCAGGATGGAGGGCTTGCTGGCTACCGCTGGGGTGTTGAGCGGAAACGGATGTTGCTGGAGCGTGAGGCGACTGGCGCCTCACCGTCGGCACTCTCTGCCCAGCCTCCGTCCGCCTCATGAGAAATTTCTCCTGACCATCCCGACTGGCCGCGAACGTCATCCCCTCGGGAGATGGTGCATTTGCACCGCTGGTGGTGGGGATCCACCAGTCAATCCCATCTATCCTCATCTATCCAAGCCCATCCATTCATGGTGAAACTGGCGATTTGGCCTATTCCGGTTCGCCTCATGCTGCAGGCGCTGTCTTTGCATCCTGTGCACCATTGAATGATATGGAACAACCCATTGGGAAGAGCGGGGGGAGGTTACCATGGGAATGGCATGGTCGTTCGGCTTGGTCGCCGACGAGAAGGCTTGTCTGGGGCGGGTCTTGGTGGTGGATGATGAGGACTCGATTCGCAGCCTGCTCCGCATGACCCTGACACAGGGGGGCTACGACGTCGAGGAGGCGGAGGATGGCGGCAAGGCGGTCGAAGTCTTAAACAGCGGCGATAATCCGTTGATGGTCGACGTCATCATTTGCGATATCCGGATGCCGCGTATCAACGGGGTTGAGGCCATTGCCTATTTTCGTGCCCAATATCCTTCTCTGCCCGTCATCGTGTTGACGGGGTATTACGATGAGTCCCTGGCGCAATCGCTCTGTCAGCAAGGAGTCGTCGAGTATTTGGAGAAACCGGCTGCGCGAGAGCGTATTCTCTCCTCGGTGGCGCAGGCCATTGCCGGCCGACGGATCAGTTTTTATCCCTGAGGCGTGACCGTGCAGTCTGGAATCCTGAGATGCCCCGCCTAGTCCGTGCGTTCCCATTCCCTCCCGTTTGATTTTCCACCGGCAGCTTCTTAGAATCCTCTCAGATGACATTCATCGCTTGATCAGGAGGACTAGTATCCATGTGTCAATTCATGCCCCGTTCGATCCCCCATGCCCCGTTCCGTTCCCTCGTGGTTGCCGGCCTGCTTGGTCTGCTCTGCATTGGTGTGGCTCCTTCTCCCGTTAACGCCGCCCGTGGTGGGGGCAAGACAGAGGTGTTGCCGGTGCAAAAGGCGGCGCCGGCGGCCGTCATCATTGAAGGGAACGGCAATGAAGTGGAATTGCGTCGTCAGATGCGGGCCAAGAACGGAGTGGCCGAACTCGGATCATCGACCGCACAGGTGATGTTTTCGCAAGCGCCGACGGGGTCGTTCGGATTTATTGTGCCGAAGCTGTTGGGCCTGGCCTTGGTGACGCAGAGTCCGGATCTCGCGATCGGTCGCACGGCACCTGCCACAAACGCCTATGAGATTCATAAGCTCGCTGACGGGAGCGGGATGTTGGTTGGATTCATGGGCACGGAATTGATGGCCCAGGTGGCACCGAGTCAACGCCCGAAGAATGTTCGTATCGTGCTCTATTCCAATCCCTCGGACAAGGCTCCGCACATTGTGGCCGTGCCGTTGGTCAAACTGGTGGCTGACCGGATGCCGACTCGGCTTGATGTGAAGAATCCCGACGGCCCTGTTTCGCTTGATATGGACCTACAGGGGAGCTCGACGCGCGCGTCGACCCAAGGTGGGCAATAACGAGGTTTACTGTTGATGGGGAGGCGGCCTGGTTGTAGGCGCCTCCCCGATCGCTCCGTGGATGACGTGCCGTGCCTCCTGGCGAGACCTGGTCCGCCGCGAATCTCCAGTCCTAGTCTCCGACCTTCACGGTAATGCTATCCGTTGCGGTCCCGGCGTCCTTATGATCATGGTCGGCGATTTTCACCGTGATCGTATGTTCCCCCTTGGCCACGTGTGCAAAGGTGCCTTTGAATCCCTTCTGGTACGTGCCGTCGAGGTAGACGTGCGCGTGATTGCCTGCCGGCGCGTTCAGGATTTCATATTTGATCTCGAACGTCTCGGTGACGGTCTCGCCATTGTGAGGGGCGAGGATCGTGATGGTGGTCGCACTTTCAGCGGCACACCAGGAACTGAGGGCCACCGTCCCGCTGATGGTGAGTGCGCAGGTTGCGAGAAACAGATACTTCATGGAAACCTCCTAGATAGGGCGATGATTATGAATGAGTTTCCCTGAATTGCCGTTGCTGTGGATCCGGTCCTGCCTGATCCAGGCATCGTTGCTTCAGGGTGTGTTGCCAGCTTGCAGAAAGCAGCGGGCAAAGGCTCAAGTGTTCGGCTGCGGTTCGATTGTTCCGTTCATGATGCATGATCCGATTGGCTGTCGCAACCGTCCATTCAGGACATGGACGATCCAGCAGGTGCAGGTGGGTGCCCGATTCGACCGTCCCTTCCTGCATCACCCGAAAATACCAGCCCGTCAAGCCGGTGCGTTCTATCTGGACGGCCAAATCTTTGAGTTGCCAGCGGCGGGCCAATTTCCAGCATGGTTGCCGTGGTTGAGAAATCTGGACAATGGCCGAGCCGACTGAAAAGACATCCCCGATGCACACATCGCCTTCGGTGAGTCCTTCCAGCGTAAAGTTTTCGCCGAACGCGCCGCCGGTGAGACGATGAGGCGGCAGGATGCTGTACCAACGCAACCAATGTTCCGACGGATAGGCACACACCGCCTTGTCGAGGCCTCCGTGATGGACAAGATCCGCCTGTCCGTCCCCCACCAGATTCTGCCGACTGAGCGAGATCGGGCCGTGAGCGGGGCGCTTGAACATGCCGGTCGTCCAAGGTTGTTGCTCCGGATCGTCGACACCATCACTGTGTTCGATGGCAGGTAACCCCACCTGAATGGATCGTATGAGTCCGTTCGTTCTGCTCATGTGTGTGCCCTGTGGGATAAGTTTCTTTCTGCGCCGATGCCGATTACAAGAGCCGGATCTGGTTTCCCCGCATGACTCGACCCGGGGCAAGGACCGTGGCGTATACCCCGACGGCGGCCCGATTATGTTGCACGGCGGTCCGAAGAATACCCGAATCCTCCGGCAGGTCTCCCTGCGGCAGGGTGGTCATGACGCAACGGGCGCAGGGCCCCGTCACCTTCAAGCGAACATCTTGCCCGATCGCCAGCGTGCGACCGATCCATTCATTCTCGACAAACCGAGTGTCGCTCGCGGCGGATGCCACCACAAGGTTGGGCCGGAACCGTCGTGTCTCGAAGCGGCCTTCAGGATAGAGCCGGCGGAGGGCGTCGAGGGTGGCCGTGGTCAACACATGAATGAGCGCTCCATCGAAGAAGGTGCCGGCCGGCATGGCTTCCTCTGTCACGGTGTTCTGCCGGGCGCGGCCCGCCACGTCCGGCCAATATTCTTCGAGCTGTGGCGCGGTTGGGACGGCGGTCGTCAGTCGCACGGCTCGCCCCAGCATCGTCGACAACCGTTCATCGATGTCCCTGGTATCGCCCGCAGCCCACGTTCCATCCGGGAACATCATCTGCAAAGGCGCAGTAGGACCGTCCGTGAGGTTCGGCTTCAGCCTGGCGAGGCAGTCGAACAATCGTCCCCATTTTTTCGGATGTTTCGCACTGGCGATTTTGCCGGTCTCGACATCGATCACCGCGTAGCTTCGATCACCGGTTAGGCCGCGCACAGTGATATCGACGGCATTGAGTTCCTCTCCTCGCATGGATTTGACGGGGTAGCGCCAGACGGTGGCGACGGTGCCGGCGACATCGGATTCTGCTGCGGTCATAGGTCCCTCCAGGGTCGTGTCTTGTGTCGGTCAACCTAGTGCGCCGTGAGAGGAGGCGTCAAAGTGTTTATTCTGATTAGTATCATCACTTTCATTTATGATAGAAAACGGCATGGAATTTCGCCATCTTCGATATTTTCTCGCCGTGGCCGATGCGCTGCATTTCACCAAGGCCGCCGAAGGTCTGCCGGTCTCTCAGCCGGCGTTGTCCGCTCAGATCAAACAGTTAGAGCAGGAAGTGGGGGTGCCGCTGTTCGATCGTGTGGGGCGATCAGTGCAACTGACGCGGGCCGGATCGGTTTTTCGCGAGCATGCCCGCCGGGCCTTGCGGGAGATGGAGCTGGCGCAAGTGGCGATCGCCGAGGAAGAAGGCTTGCAGCGAGGCACTCTCACCGTCGGTGTGGTCCAGACGGTGAATGCCTATCTGATTCCCGACATCGTCGGCCGCTTCTCGACCCTGCATCCGTTGATTTCGCTCAAGCTCGACGAACTGTCCGGGCCGGATATTGAGGCCGGGGTCAAGAGCGGGTCATTGGAAGTCGGCATCGGATTCGTGCCGGTGACGTCGGACCGCATCGAAAGCCAGCCATTGTTTGAAGAAGACTTTGTGTTGGTCGCCTCGCCAAGGCACCGGTTTGCCAAGCGCCGGCACCTGTCCCTGTCATCGTTGGCGAAGGAGTCGTTGATCCTCCTGCCGACGTTATTCTGTACACGACGCCTGTTGGATGCGTGTTTCGAGCAGGCAGGGGTCCGGCCGAAGATTATTATGGAAATGAATTCCATCGAAGGGATTCTGGCCACGGTTCGCACGAGCAATCTTGCGACGGTGCTGCCGCGCTTATCGCTAGGGCTGGGCCCTAACCACGCGCTCCGGGGTATCTTGCTCAAGAACCCCACCCCCCGCCGAGGCGTCGGTCTCTTATGGAAAAAGGGAGGCTACCGGAGCGGGGCAGCCAAGGCGCTGGCCGATCAAGTGCGGGCCGTCGTCGGTGAGCATTGGCGGTCATGAGTGTGTTTGCCGCCTCCTCTGACTCGCGTGCCTTTTCCTGCTCCGCAGGGCAGCGGCTTCCGTTTGCCTGAAATCCGCCTCCCGATACGGGCTGCCTATCAGTTGCCGGCATCCTCTGCTCATCTGCGTAGACGCGGGGCCACGAGTCTTGCCGGCAAGGGCGCGGAGGCGCAATAGCTGTGGTCCTGTGGGCAGATAGGGTATGATAGCGAAGGTAGATCAGCGGGAAGAACTGTCTCACGCGAGCAGTGCTCATGCTTGTGCGCGACGAGGCGAGAATGACCCGACTGCTCGCAAGCGTGGGCGGGGTCGGTGACCCAGCAGACGCAGGAACCAATGGGACGGAAGGAAGAGCGGTGATGGCGGAATCCGTACGATTTGCAACCCTGGTGAAGCGATGGATGATCGGCCTCTTCGCGGCCTGCCTGCTTGCGGTGGGGGTGTATGTATTGATGACCCGGTCCGGGGAGGCGCAGCCACGCCAAGCAGAAAAACGGCCGGCCATGGGGGCGCGGAACACGCCGGTCGTGGCGGTTGCGGCCAAAACCAGCGAGATCAATATCTACCTGAACGGCCTGGGCTCGGTGATCCCGATGAACACCGTCACGGTGAAGAGCCGGGTGGACGGCCAGTTGATGCGGGTGCTCTTCAAGGAAGGGCAGCTCGTGCATGACGGCGAATTGCTGGCGCAGATCGATCCGCGGCCGTTCCAAGTGCAGCTGATTCAGGCCGAAGGGCAAATGGCGCGTGATCAGGCGCAAATGAAAAATGCGCAGCTGGATCTGGAGCGCTACCGGGATCTCTACACACAACACTTCATTCCCAAGCAGCAGCTCGACACGCAGGAAGCGCTGGTGCGTCAGTACGAGGGCATCGTCAAGGCCGACCAGGGACAGATCGACAATGCCAAGCTGCAGTTGACCTATTCCAGCATTACCGCGCCGATCAACGGGCGGGTGGGGTTGCGCCTGGTGGATGCCGGGAATATCGTCCATGCGAACGATCCCAATGGGTTGATGGTGATTACGCAATTGCAGCCCATCACGGTCGTGTTCGCTCTGGCGGAGGACCATTTGCCGGCTGTCTTCGAGCGGCTCAAGGCTGGGAAGCAACTGGTTGTGGAGGCCTTCGACCGGGAGCAAAAACGAAAGTTGGCCACGGGGACGCTGCTCACCGTCGATAATCAGATCGATCCGACGACCGGCACCGTCCGCTTGAAAGCGGTGTTTCCAAACGATGACAGCGCGCTGTTTCCCAATCAGTTTGTGAATGCGCGGTTGCTTCTCGACATCAAACAGGGTGTCACGGTCGTGCCGTCCGCCGCCGTTCAGCGCGGGCCCAAGGGGACGTTCGTCTATGTGGTGAACGAAGCGGAGCACACGGTCAGCGTGCGAGCGGTGACGGTGGGCGTTGCGCAGGGCGAAGAGGCCGCCATCGACACAGGGTTGGCCTCAGGCGAGGTGGTGGTCGTGGACGGGACTGAAAAATTGCGCGAAGGCAGCAAGGTCGAATTGCGTCCGGCAGCCGGAGCGGTCCCGACCAGCCAGGACGCGCCGGCGCCCGGCGGTGAGGGGAGCACACGAGGGACCCGGACGTGAACCCTTCTCGGCTGTTCATCGTCCGGCCTGTGGCGACGGTCCTGACGATGATCGCCATTCTCCTGGCCGGTGCGCTGGCCTATCGTCAGTTGCCTGTCTCCGCTCTTCCACAAGTCGATTATCCCACCATCCAGGTGATGACGTTTTATCCCGGTGCCGGGCCGGATGTCATGACCTCGTCGATCACCGCACCGTTGGAGCGGCAGTTCGGGCAAATGCCCGGGCTGAACCAGATGACCTCCACGAGCTCAGGCGGCAGTTCGGTCGTCACCTTGCAATTCAGCCTCGATATCGATCTGGATGTCGCCGAGCAGGAAGTGCAGGCGGCGATGAATTCGGCGGCGACGTTCCTGCCGCGTGATCTGCCGGCTCCCCCGGTGTATAGCAAGGTCAACCCAGCCGACGCGCCGATTCTCACCCTGGCGTTGACCTCCGCCACGCTGCCTCTTCCCCAAGTGCGTGATTTTGCGGAGACCCGCTTTGCGCAAAAAATTTCACAACTGTCCGGCGTCGGTCTGGTGAGCATCAGCGGCGGACAACGCCCCGCCGTACGCATCCAGGCCAATCCGCGCGCGTTGGCCGCTTATGGATTGACGTTGGAAGACCTTCGAACGGTCGTGGCCGCCGCGAACGTCAATCAGGCGAAAGGCGGTTTCGACGGCCCGCGTCGCGCTTCGATCATCAACGCCACCGACCAACTCTTTGCCGCCAAGGATTACAGCGCGTTGCTCGTCGCCTATCGCAACGGCGCTCCGGTTCGGCTCTCGGAGGTCGCCGAGGTGATCGACGATGTCGAGAATACTAAGCAGGCCGCGTGGATGAACGAGACGCCGGCCGTGATCGTCAATATCCAGCGTCAGCCGGGGACGAATGTCATCGAAGTGGTCGATCGGGTCAAGCGGCTGTTGCCGCAATTGCAAGGGACCTTGCCCTCATCCGTGCAGGTGTCGGTGCTGACCGATCGCACCACCTCGATCCGCGCGACCGTGCGTGATGTGCAGTTCGAGCTGGTGCTCGCGGTGGCGCTCGTCATCCTGGTGATCTTCCTGTTTCTGCGCACGGTCCCTGCCACGGTGATTCCGGCAGTGGCAGTGCCGCTGTCGCTCATCGGCACATTCGGTCTCATGTACCTGATGGGGTTCAGTCTGAATAACCTGACGTTGATGGCGTTGACCATCTCGACCGGCTTCGTGGTGGACGATGCCATCGTGATGATCGAGAACATCGCGCGATACATCGAACAGGGGGAGACGCCGTTTCAGGCGGCGCTCAAAGGATCGAAACAGATCGCCTTTACCATCCTGTCGCTGACGGTGTCGCTGATCGCCGTGCTCATTCCCTTGCTGTTCATGGGCGATGTGGTCGGCCGCCTGTTTCGTGAATTTGCCCTCACGCTGAGCATCACCATTCTCATCTCCGCGGTCGTGTCGTTGACCCTGACGCCGATGATGTGCGCCCGGCTGCTGCGCGGGCGGCGCGACGAACAGCCGGGTCGGTTTTCACAGGCGTCGCAGCGGGTGTTGGATCGCATCATTGCCGGGTATGGGACGAGTTTGCAGTGGGTGCTGCGCCGTCAGCGCGCCACGCTGGTCGTGACGGCGGGGACCTTGGCGCTCACGCTCGTGCTGTTCCTGCTGATTCCGAAGGGCTTCTTTCCGCTTCAGGACACCGGGGTCATTCTCGGTATCACGGAAGGGCCGCAAACCGTGTCTTTCGGCACCATGGGAGAGCGACAGCAGGCGTTGGCGCGCGTGATTCTCGAAGAGCCGGCCGTGGAAAGCCTGTCCTCATTCATCGGGGTTGATGGGACGAACAGCACGCTCAATAGCGGGCGGATGTACATCAATCTGAAGCCGCTGGGGGAACGGATGGCCGGGGCTGGCGAGATCATTCGGCGGCTGGAAGCACGTGCGGCGGAGGTCGATGGGATCACCTTGCACATGCAGCCGGTGCAGGATCTGACCGTCGAGGATCGCGTCAGCCGTACCCAGTTTCAATACACGTTGGAAGACGCTGATCCTGAGGAGCTGAATCGCTGGGCTCCAAAGCTGCTGGAGAGCTTACAGGTGCGGCCGGAGCTGCGGGATGTCAGCAGCGATCAACTGAATCAGGGATTGGCGTCGCTGGTAGAGATCGATCGCAATACCGCGTCTCGCATGGGCATCACGCCGCAACTCATCACCGACACCCTCTACGATGCGTTCGGTCAGCGGCAGGTCTCGACCATGTTCACGCAACTGAATCAGTACCGTGTCATTCTTGAAGTGATGCCGGAGTTTCAAAAAGGGCCGGAGGTACTCCAGCAGCTGGAAGTGCGGGGGAGCGGAGGGTCGGTGCCGTTGAACGTGTTCACGCGGGTGACCGAAACCACCGTGCCGCTGGTCATCAGCCGACAGGGGCAGTTTCCTGCGGTGACGATCTCGTTCAACCTGGCGCCGGGAGGGTCGCTCGGTGAAGCGGTGGCGGCAATCCGGCAGGTGACGCAGGAGTTGATGCTGCCCGCGAGCATTCGCGGGAGTTTCCAGGGCGCCGCGCAAGCCTTTCAAAGTTCCTTGGCGAATGAACCGCTGCTGATCCTGGCCGCCCTGATTACCGTCTATATCGTGCTGGGGATTCTCTATGAGAGTTACATTCATCCGCTCACGATCCTGTCGACGTTGCCCTCTGCGGGAGTCGGCGCGCTGCTGGCCCTGATCTTGTTCCAGATGGAGTTCAGCATCATCGCGCTGATCGGGATCATTCTCCTGATCGGCATCGTGAAGAAGAATGCCATCATGATGATCGATTTCGCCCTGGAGGCGGAGCGCACCGAGGGCAAGCCGCCCGAACAGGCCATTTACGAAGCCGGACTCTTGCGCTTCCGCCCGATTATGATGACGACCATGGCGGCGCTCTTCGGGGCCTTGCCTCTTGCGATGGGCTCGGGGGTCGGATCGGAGTTGCGTCGCCCGCTCGGGATCGCCATTGTCGGGGGGCTGGTGGTGAGTCAGTTGCTGACGCTCTATACGACGCCGGTCGTGTATCTTGCCCTGGATCGGTTGGCCGCTCGTTTTCGCCGCGGCCGAGGGCAAGTACCGGTGCCGGAGGCGGTTCCGGTAGGTCCGCGATGAACCTGTCCGCACCCTTCGTACGACGGCCGGTCGCGACGACGTTACTCACCATCGGTGCGACGCTGGTGGGGATCATCGCGTTTCAATTCTTGCCTGTGGCGTCTCTCCCGCAAGTTGAGTTTCCCACGATCAACGTCTCAGCCACACTGCCGGGGGCGAGCCCCGAGACGATGGCCTCTTCCGTCGCCGCTCCGTTGGAACGTCAATTTACGCGCATTGCCGGTGTCACGGAGATGACCTCCACCAGCACCATCGGCGGCACGAACGTGACGCTGCAGTTCGAACTCAACCGGAATATCGACGGCGCCGCGCGGGATGTGCAGGCGGCGATCAATGCCGCTCGAGCCGACCTGCCCCCGAATTTGCCGCTCGCGCCGAGTTATCGCAAGGTGAATCCATCGGATGGCCCTATCCTGATTCTCGCGTTGACCTCCGAACTCGTGAGCCGCGGGCAGATGTACGATGCAGCGTCGAGCATTCTGCAGCAGAAGCTCTCGCAGGTCGAAGGCGTCGGGCAGGTCGCCGTCGGAGGCGGGTCGTTGCCGGCGATCCGGGTGGATCTCAATCCCACCGCGCTCAATAAGTACGGCATCGGACTGGGAGAGGTGCGCCAGGTCCTGACCGGGACGAATGTGAATCGTCCGAAAGGCCAACTCACCGGCGACGACCGCACCTGGGAAATCCGCACGAACGATCAACTCCACCGGGCGGAGGAGTACCTGCCGTTGATCGTGGCCTATCGAAACGGACGGGCGGTACAGCTTTCCGATGTGGCGTCGGTGGAATCGTCCGTTGAAGATCTCAGGACCATGGGGGTGGCAAACGGGACCCCGGCGGTCCTCGTGATTATTTATCGGCAGGCCGGCGCCAACATCATTGACACGGTGGACCGGCTTCGTGCGCGGTTGCCTCAGTTGGAGGCGTCGCTGCCGGGCAGCATGTCGCTGTCGATCGTGATGGACCGGACGCCTGGCATCCGCGCGTCGTTGCACGACGTCGAAAAGACCCTCGCCATTTCCGTTGCGCTGGTCATTCTGGTGGTGTTTGTGTTTCTCAGGAATCTACGCGCCACGTTGATTCCAGCGGTGGCGGTGCCGGTGTCGCTGATTTCCACGTTCGGCGTGATGTATCTGTTCGGGTATAGCCTCGACAATCTGTCCCTGATGGCGCTCACGATTGCCACGGGTTTTGTGGTGGACGATGCCATCGTGGTGCTCGAAAACATCACGCGGTACCGTGAGCAGGGACTGTCGCCGATGGATGCGGCGTTGCGAGGTGCCAAAGAGATTGCGTTTACGGTCGTGTCCATGACCCTGTCGCTGGTGGCGGTGTTCATCCCCATCTTTTTGATGGGCGGCATGCTCGGCCGGCTGTTTCGCGAATTTGCGGTGACGCTCTCGGCCGCCATTTTGGTCTCGTTGGTGGTGTCGCTCACGACCATTCCGATGCTCTGCGCGCGTGTGTTGAAGTCGGAGCCGACGGAGACTCATGGCTGGTGGTATCGCACCAGCGAACGGGGGTTCGGCCTGCTGGCCGGCGGATACGCGACCAGCTTGGCCTGGGTCCTCCGCCACCCACGCACGATCCTGGTGGCGACGTTGGGCACGATGGCGTTGACGGTCTATTTGTATATTCTGGTGCCGAAGGGCTTTTTCCCGCAGCAAGACACGGGGCGCCTCTTTGGAAATATTCAGGCTGCGCAGGACATCTCTTTTCAGGCGATGCGGCAGAAACTCACGGAGGTGGTTGAGATCATCAAGAGTGATCCTGCCGTTGCGAGTGTCACCGGGTTTACCGGAGGCGGCGGCCATGCCGGCACGACCAATACGGGCCGGATGTTCATTGCGCTGAAGCCGCTGGAGGAACGCGGCCTCAGTTCGGACGAGGTGATTGGCCGCTTGCGCCCCAAGTTGGCCAAAGTGCCGGGCGCCCCGACCTATTTGCAGGCCATTCAGGATTTGCGAATCGGCGGCCGGGCCAGCAGCGCGCAATATCAATATACCCTGCAGAGCATGGATCTGGCCGAACTCAACACCTGGGCGCCGAAGGTGGAGGACAAGTTGCGGACCGTCTCAGCAATCGTGGATGTGAACAGCGATCAACAGGATCGAGGGCAGCAATCGCTGGTGGTGTTCGACCGAGTCACGGCCTCGCGGTTGGGCGTGAGTCCTCAATTGATCGATGACACGCTCTACGATGCCTTCGGCCAGCGACAGGTGTCGGTGATGTATACGCCGCTCAATCAGTACCATGTGGTGATGGAGGTCGCGCCGCAATATTGGCAAAACCCGTCGGCGTTGCATGATATTTACGTCCGTTCTTCGAACGGCGCACAAGTGCCGTTGAGTGCCGTGACACGATATGAGCCGGCCAATACCATTCTCTCGGTGAATCACCAGGGGCAGTTTCCCGCCGTCACATTGTCGTTCAACATGGCGCCGGGCGCATCGCTCGGTCAGGCTGTGTTGGCCGTGGACCAGGCGATGCATGATATCGGTCTACCCGGGACTGTGCGCGGCACCTTTCAAGGCACGGCGAAGGCCTTCCAGTCGTCGGTCGAGAATCAACCGTGGCTGATCCTGGCGGCGTTGGTCACGGTGTACATCGTGCTGGGGATTCTCTACGAGAGTTATATCCACCCGATCACGATTCTCTCGACGCTGCCTTCAGCCGGCGTCGGCGCGTTGCTGGCCTTGCTCCTGTTCAAGACGGAACTGAGCATGATTGCATTGATCGGCATCATGTTGCTGATCGGCATCGTGAAAAAGAACGCCATCATGATGATCGACTTCGCCTTGCAGAGCGAACGGATGGCGGAAGGGAAGACCCCGCAGGAAGCGATTTACGAAGCCTGCTTGTTGCGGTTCCGTCCGATCATGATGACCACGGCGGCGGCCTTGTTGGGTGCGCTTCCGCTGGCGGTGGGCATGGGGGTGGGATCGGAGTTGCGACGTCCGCTCGGTATCGCCATCGTCGGCGGCCTCCTCGTGAGCCAGGTTCTCACCCTCTATACGACTCCTGTCGTGTACCTCTTCCTCGATCGCCTGCGACTTCGATGGGTACGAGTTCGAGGGGGCGCGCTGCGCCCTACGGCATAACGAGCCAACCACCGATTCGCCCTGGCCCATTTCAGAAAGTAAACATTCCGCGGCCGGCGGCAGACCCCGCTAGAAGTCGCCGAGCAGGTTCCTACCGACACGCGACCGATCGATGCCCAGGCGCATGACAAGCAGTCGGTCGCCACGCTCGAAACGGCACCGAGAGACTTTCATATGTGCGCAGCCCGGCGGCGGCCACGATGTCGTCGCGGAGGCCGGTGGCGTTTTCTTTCGCCGGTTGTTTACAATGTCTCGCAGGAGACCGGCGTGACGATTCGTACCATCAAAGGCCGCATTGTGCTCGCCATCGTGCTGGTGGGCTGTATTCCGCTGGTGATCGGCTTGGTGCTGGCGTCGATGTCCGGCATGCGTTCCCTTCGCGATGTGATCGGCGGAAATTTTCAGGCGATTGCCGAACAGGCCGCCGATCGTCTGACCATGCTCGTCCAGAGCGAAGTGCAGGGGGTACGGCTGCTCGCCTCCGCGCCGTTACGGGTTCGCCAGCCGGTCGAAGCGGCGAACCTCTCGTACAAAGGCGACTGGCCCGAGACGCAGCGGTTGATTCAGGAGCGTGCGAAGGAGTGGGAGAAAGGGCGTGATAGTGCTGCCGGCCTGCTGAATTCGGAATTGTCCCGCTTCCTTCTGGAGACGAAAGTCCGCGACGGCGACAAGATGGTGGGGCTGCTGATCACCGACCGCTATGGGGCATTGGTTGCAGCCAGTTCGGAACCGGACCATTATTTCCTCAGCCAGGAACCCTGGTGGGAGGCCTTGCAGGCCGGGGGGCTAGACCGGGTCTATGTCAGCGGGTTGATCCCCGGGCAGGAAGGATCCTTCCGCTCGCCGGAAGAAACCATCGATATCGCGGTCCCCATCCTGGACGACCACCAGCATACGGTCATCGGCGCCATCAAGGCGTCCTACCGATTCGATTCCCTCTTTGCGATGATCAAAGAAATCCGTATCGGGCAGACCGGCCATGCCATGTTGTTCGATGCCGCCGGTCAGCCGCTCGTCTGTCCCATCCTTCCGCGGCGTGCGCATCGAATTCCCAGTCAATTGATGGCCATGATCGTCTCATCAGATCCCGGCTGGGGGATCGCCGAGGACGACGGCCATGGTGCGACCGATACGGTGGTGGGGTATGCGCCGGTGACGGGGCTGAGTCTTCCGGATAACTCCTGGCACGTCTTCGTGCGGCAACAACCGGAGGAAACCTATGCGCCGATTCGTGACCAGCTGCGGAATCTGGCGTTGATCGGTGTGGTGATGTTGTGTCTGCTCTGGGCCATGGGGCGGTATGTCGCGGCACGGATCGCCCGCCCGATTCAGGTTCTGAAGTCGGGCGTGGAGGCCATCAGCCAGGGCACGTACGACGGTCCGCTCGACATCAAGACAGGGGATGAGTTCGAGGAACTTGCCATCGCCGTGCATCGGATGGCGGACCGGCTGCAATCCTCGCGAACCGAGCTGGAATCGCTGAACGCGGAATTGGTGCATCGGGTGGAGGAGAAGACCGCGGAGATTACCTGCCAGATGCGAAAACTGGAGTTGTCCGAACGCCTGGCCACGCTCGGCAAAGTCGCCAGCGGCATCGCCCACGAGATCAATAATCCGCTCGGCATCATATTGAACCGGATTGAATGCATGGAGGCCGATGCCATGCAGGCCGGTATGCCGGAGGAGGTGGGGCGGGATCTGGCGACGATCCGAACGCAGGCGGCACGGATTTCCCGGGTCACACGCAGTATTCTGACGTTCTCCCGCGGCACCGTTTCGATGTTGAAGCCTCTGGATCTCAACTGTGTGGCGCGCACCTGTGTCGCGATGGCGGGTGAACGGGTGGCGGCGCTGGCGGTCCGGATCGATGCGCAATTGTCGCCCGAAGTATCACCGGTGATGGGCGACCGCGATCGCCTGGAAACGGTTCTGCTCAACCTGATCAACAATGCGATCGATGCAGTCGGTGGATCCGATGCTCAAGGGATCATCACGGTGAGCACCGCGCGGGTGCCGATTGATGGAGACGAATGGGTCCGGATCAGCGTGTCCGATAACGGGCCCGGTGTGCCGACCGAGATCCTCGATCGCATCTTCGATCCGTTCTTTACCACCAAGCCGGCCGGTCAGGGGACCGGACTCGGTCTGTTCCTGAGTTATGGAATTGTCTCGGACCATCGAGGCCGTATTGAAGTGCGGAACAACGCCGTCGGCGCCGTCTTCGATGTGTACTTGCCTGCGGTGGCATTCGGGAATCGGGTTCATGAGGGAGCATCATGGGGATTGCAGGAAAAATCCTGATCGTCGATGACGAACAGGATGCGCTGGAGAATTGCCGCCGGATTTTGAGTCGTGTGCCGTATGACTGTCTCACCGAGTGTGATCCCGCCCGTGCGCTCGATGTCATTGAGCGTGAGCGGCCCGGCTTGATCCTCACGGATTTGCGCATGCCTGAGCTCGACGGGATTGAGGTGCTGGCGGCGGCCAAACGGCTCGACCCGTCGGTGCAGGTGGTGTTGCTGACGGCTCACGCCACCGTGCAGACGGCGGTCACGTCGATGCGGTACGGCGCCTTCGACTATATTACCAAGCCGTTTACGAGCGCGGACCTGGTGTCGGTTGCGCGTCGTGCGTTCGGGGAGGACGGGGTGGGATGTGCCGTCGGGGCAGGGCCCGCCGGAACACCCAAGTCGCTCGAAGCTCCCGGGCAGGTTCGTCCCGGGAAGCGGACCGGCCTCTCACGAGTCATCGGTGAGAGCCTGGCCATGCAATCGGTATTCACTCTGATTGAAAAGGTCGCCCCCACCCATTCCAATGTGCTGGTGTATGGAGAAAGCGGAACGGGAAAAGAATTGGTCGCGCGCGCCATTCACGATGCCAGTCTGCGGGCGGACCGCCCCTTCATTCCGGTGGACTGTGTGTCGCTGCCCGATACCCTGCTGGAATCCGAATTGTTCGGCCATGAGAAGGGGGCGTTTACGGGAGCCCATGTCTCGAAGCCCGGCCTCTTTGAAGTGGCGGCCGGTGGAACCGTTTTCCTCGATGAAGTCAGCGGCATGAGTCAAACCTTGCAGTCCCGACTGTTGCGGGTGTTGCAGGAACGGCAGATGCGGCGGGTGGGCGGCATTCGGTTTCTGGAGGTGGATGTGCGGGTGATTGCGGCGTCCAACCAGGATCTGGAATCGGCCTGTCGCCGGGGTGAGTTCCGCGAGGATCTGTATTACCGGCTGAACGTCATCCCCATTGTGCTGCCGCCCTTGCGGACTCGCGAGGGGGATATTCTCCTCCTGGCGCGAGAGTTTCTGCGGCGGTTCATGAAACAGCAGCGGCTGGGCCTGGCGTTCGTGCCGGAGTTGGATCCTTCGGCGACGGATCTGTTGTGTGGATACTCCTGGCCGGGGAATGTACGGGAGCTGCAAAACGTCATTGAGCGGGCTGCGGTGCTGGCCGATGGGCCGATCATCACGAGCGCGCACTTGCCCGATCGTGTGCGGGAGTGCGGAGGCGAGGAATCAGCCTCCGGCGAAGCCGGCTCCTTCAAACATGCCAAGCAGGCGGCCGTGACGACGTTTGAGCGCAGTTTTTTGATCGATCTCCTCAAGCGTCACGACGGCCACATGGGGCGGGCGGCGCGGGAATCCGGCGTCGATCGAAAGACGATCGAACGCATGGTCAAGAAGCACGGCCTGCGCGAGCTGTTCTAGCCAAGACTCTTCATGATTCCATGCTCCGGCGTCCGATTCTCTCGTCCGGCGAGGCTCACCGTACGGTCTCAGTATGATTGCCTGCTCGCGAGGGACCGATACCGATCACTCACCGTTTCCCATCACGCCTTCACCGTGTCTGTTCACGGTGTGATGAATGCCGCTCCATCCGCCCCGATGAATGGGGCGTCGAAGTCCCATTGAGACAAACTTTTCTGACACGTCACATTCGCTTCTAAATTCAATCTCTTTTCGTCTCGCACTCATTTTTGATGGGGCGCTTGCGCCCCATTCGTGTGAGCGACCGCCCCTTCGTTGCCTGAAATTCCCAAGGAAAAGTGTGCTTTTTTGACGTTGATCTTGCTGGAACGGGAGTTGCTACTAGGGTGCTCGTCTTTATACGTGCAGTGGGGGACGCGCCATCGTGGCAGTGATCGCGAGCAAGGTAGTGGAAGACGATGGACCGGCCTCCGGAGTTTTCCACTCCATGAGGTGCAGGTCCCCATGGACCTGCACCGCTCGCGGCAGTCTCGTGGTGCGGTGTTTATGGTTTCAAGAGGAGGTAGGTCAATGAGATCGGTACGAAGCGGGCCGAAGAAGTACAGTCAGCGAAGGTCCCGGGCAGCCTGGAAGTATCTGCTGGGGGCGATGCTCCCGACAGTCTGCATCGGGGCGTTCCACGTCGCGTCGGCGGAGCCGACCGACTTGCATGTCGCGGCGCACAATCAGCCGGCTTGGGCGGAGCAGCTCAAGGGGCAGACCATTGTCGAGGATGCCAAGGAAGGGCACGTCGAGCGGACGGCCATGATGGAGCGGCAACACCAGCGCATCATGGAAAAGATCAACGAGCAAATGGTGCATGACGCCGAGGTGCAGCGGACCGGCGGCCAGTACAATAACATCAACATGATGCACCAGTACGGTGCGGGTAATCAGGACATCCTTCTGATGTCCAATCCTTCCGCCGAGCCCGTGTCGATTGGCGGCGGACGCTGCCCGGTCACTGCCCCGGTGCGCTCGTACGACGTCTCTGCGATCAACGTCGAGATCACGCTGAACATGTGGCTCGATTTTTATCCCGGCTATATGTACGTGCTGACGGAAAACATCGACAAGGTTCGCGCGGAAGAAACGAAGAACAAAGAAGCGCGTGACGTGGAAGGCTACAACCCGGGCGCGGTGATGAACGGGTTGCAGAATCAATGGATTCAGCCGTTGGTCCTTCGCGGCAACCAGGGTGATTGCGTCAAGCTCACGCTCCGCAATGCGCTGGAGGGCACGGAAGAGGTCAGTCTCAATATTCACGGCTCCAGCATGGTGATGGCGGCCACGGGTCAGCCGGCCAGCACCACCAATCCGGACAGCATTGCCGGACCGGGAAAGGCCGTGGACATGGAATGGTATATTCCGCCTACGCAGCAGGAGGGGAGCCGCCAGTTCCATTCGTACAGCAACGACCGCGAATTGACCGTGATGGGCCTCTTCGGGTCGTTTGTGATCGAACCGAAAGGCTCGGAGTATCTGGAGCCGTTGGGCACCGGGGATCCTCAGCCCACCAAGAGCGGCTGGCAGGCGATTATTAAGAATGGAACCGGCCCGGACTTTCGTGAGTTCGTGCTGTTTTATCACGAGGTCGGCGATGAAGCGTTCCGCCCATTGAATAAGAAGGGCGACTTCATTCCGCAACGCGATCCGTTGACCGACGTCTATCGCCCGGTGGCCCGCGCGTTGAACTACCGCAGCGAGCCGTTCGGCGTGGACAACATGCAGACACAGCATGAATATTTCGGCTTCGAAGACGAGTCGATGGCCTACAGCGCCTACACGTTTGGCGATCCAGCCACGACCATTCCGCGCAGCTATCTCGGTGACCCGGCCAAGTTCCGGTTGGTGCACGGTGGGTCGGAAGTGTTCCATTCCCATCATCCGCACGGAGGGTCAATCCGTTGGCCGCGCAGCCCGCGGGCGATCGATGAAATGCCGCTCTGGCACACGGCGAAGAACGGCCCGGTGAAATATCCGGTGATCCGGACGAAGTCCGATCGGGTGGATGTGGAAGTGATCGGTCCGTCGGAGACGATGGACTTGGAAACCGAGTGCGGATCAGGTCTCTGCCAGCAGCTGGCCGGAGACTTCCTGTTCCATTGCCACGTGGCCCATCACTACATCGCGGGGATGTGGGGCTACTGGCGCGTGTACAACACCATTCAGCAGGGCGCGAACCACAACGATGTGATGCCGGACCTGTTGGAGTTGCCGGACCGGAAGGGCCGGATCAAGGTGGGTGTCACCTCCGACGAGTTGATCGGCAAGACGGTCGATTGGTTCGGCAAGCAATTCACGATCATCGAGAAGGGCAAGACCGATTGGAAGGCGACCCCGGCTCTAGTGACTGTGAAGGACTGGGTCGAGATGCAGTTTCCGCCGCAGGGCTTGCCTGGTCACAAAAAAGATGAGCGTGAGCAGACCAAGTCGTACGACGCCAGTGTGCTGAACTGGGGTTGGCAGGGCCATCGCGCCATGACCGAGCCTGAAAACACGGTGCCGAATCCGCGCTATCAGTCGGCGCATCCGAACGAGCGACTCCCGATCGTCTTCGAACCGACGACCGGGAAAGTGTCCTGGCCGCATTTGAAGCCGCATTTCGGTCGCCGGGTGCCGTTCTCCAAAGGCCACAATCCTTCCCCGTGGCTAGAGATGATCCATCTGGAAGAGGACGGGTTGCCGAGTTCCTACCCGGCCAAGCCGGGAGAAAACGGGCGATGGAGCCTGTGCCCGGAAAATGCCGGTTCGAAAAAATACAACGTGCACTTCATTCACACGCCGATGATGTTGGCCGATAAGCAGGGCAACACGCCGGCGATTATGGATGAAGGCGGGTTGATCTATGTGTTGCACGAAGAAGAAGCCGCCGTTCGGAAGAACAACGACCTGAAGTTTCCGTTGGTCGTGCGGTCCAACATCTACGATTGCGTCGATTGGATGTTGACCAGCGAATGGGATGACGATGACTTCTCGAATTTTCATGCGTCGAAGGTCAATACCCATTGGCATTTCCTGCAGTTCGACAACCAGTCGTCGGACGGCGTGATCACCGGCTTCTCGAACGAACAGTCGGTGCGTCCGTTTACCATGCTGGAGAAGAAGACCGACAAGGGGTTGCCCTTGCCCTTGAACACCACCTTCACCAAGGCGGCGAAGAAGGGGGAGCGAGTCATTACCGTCAAGAACGCGGCGCAGTATCATCCGGAGATCGAAATCCTGATCGGCGCGGACAATGTCGGCGGGAATGAAGTCGGCCGGATCAAGTCGATTAAGGGGAATGAGATCACCCTGGTGCGCCCCTTGAAGAACGACCATCCGGTGAAGGATATCGTGACGGTTGAGTTCGTTCGGCAGCGGTTCTGGGTCGACTCCGATGTGGGCACGGTGTTCTGGCACGATCATGCGTTGGGCCGAATTACCTGGGGCCACGGCGGATTCGGCACGATGATCGTGGAGCCGGTCGGTTCGACGTATCACAATCCCAAGACCGGAGCGCCGATCCGGAGCGGTCCGTTGGCGGACATCCGCACCGCGGAGCCTGTGGGCTACGGGGTGAACGGCAGCTTCCGTGAGTTGCTCGTGCAGTTGAACGACAGTGTGCCGCACACGATCAATATCGTGACGGCCGGTAATCCTCCGGGGCAGCCGGTTGAGGTGGCGCTGGAAGCGGGCAAGACGATTTCCTTCCCGATTCCTGACCATATCAAGATGACGCCGATGCCGTTCCTGAACGGCGGCACGCATACGACGGGCGGCAGCCTGAACTTCCGGGCGGAGCCGATCTCCGGCCGTATGGCGGCCAATCCGGATATGTCGAAACTCTTCAGCAGCGCTGTGCACGGCGATCCATACACGCCGATGGTACGCGCGTACCTGGGCGATACGGTGGTCTTCCGGTTGTTGCAGACCATGACCAATGAAAGCATGGTCTGGACGCTCTCCGGACATACCTATCTGACTGAGCGGTATGCCGGTGACGCGAATCGGAAGAACTCGATCCATGTCGGCATTGCCGAGCGGTACGACTTGGTGGTGCCGCAGGCGGGCGGACCGAGACTGCAGGCGGGCGACTACATCCACTTCAACGGACGTTCGTCCAAGTTCTCGGAAGGTGCCTGGGGCATCTTGCGGGTTCTCGATAAGGATGTGTCGGATCTGCAGAAGTTGCCGGCCGGGTACAGCGGCCGCAATGAAATTCCCAAATCGTTGGCCGTGTGTCCTGCCGAGGCCCCGGTGAAGAATTTCAACGTCGTGGCGATCGATTTCCCGTCCATGAAGTTGAACCCGAAAGCACCGGATGCTATCGAGGTCGACTTCGAGCGGACGATTCAGATGGTCAATCCCGATGCCAAGATCTACACCTTGGAAGAGGATGTGTCGGCCGTGGCGTCCGGTGTGCAACCGATGCCTCTGACGTTGCGCGCCAACGTCGGGGACTGTCTCAAGGTCAAGTTGACCAACAAGATGAAGCAGGGTCGGGCGTCTTTCTCGGCGCTGGGCCTGGCGTTCGATCCGAAGGATTCCCTGGGTGCGAACGTCGGCAATAATCCGGGCGAGCAAACGGTTGCTCCGGGTGAGAGCCGTACGTACACGTACTACGCCGATCCGTTCATCGGGGAGACTGCCTCCCTGGTGTGGGATTGGGGGAATGTGATGACCAATCCGCGTAATGGACTCTACGGCGGTATCGTGATCGGGCCGAAGGGGGCCACGTATCGCGATCCGAAGACGGGTGCGGATATTTCTACGAAGAACAGCTGGGTCGCCGACGTGATTGTGGATCGGACGATTCAGGGGTATGAACATCGCCAGAACTACCGCGATGTGGCCCTGTTCTTCCAGGATGAAGACAACATCATCGGGACGAGCTTCATGCCCTACGTGCAAAACACGGCGGGTCTGACGGCCGTCAACTACCGCTCGGAACCGTATAAGTTCCGGGAGTCCAACGGTTGCACGTTGGGCAAGGTCTTCCAGCCTTGCTCGGTCGATAAACCCGAGAGCATTGCGACGCCGCTCATCGAGGCGCATGCCGGAGATCCGGTGCGCATCCATGTGTTCGGGGCGAGCAATGAGCAGAACGGGATGTTCAGCGTTGAGAAGCATGAGTGGCCGATCGAGCCGTTCATGCGCGGTGCCGACCAGATCAGCGTCGTGGAGTTCTCCGCGTCGGAGACCCTCGATGCGTTCATTCCGGCGGCCGGCGGAAGCTTCCGCCTCCCGGGTGACTATGTCTGGAGCAACCAACGGTTGCCCTACGCCCAATCAGGGCAGTGGGGATTGATGAAGGTGTTGCCGCATGACGATCAACGGATCCTCCCGTTGAGTCAGCAGGCGCCTTCCATCAAGCGGGCGGGGCTCGAGTCGGGAGATCCCACTGTCTCCCGAACCTCGAATCCAACTCGATAGTGGTGAGGAGGCGGCATCACCTTCCGTAAGTGCCGCCAATGGATGCAGTGCCGGTCCTAATCACCAAGACTGCGGGAGAGCCAAGGGGCTCTCCCGCAGTTGCGTGTAGCAGGATGCGGAAAAAGTCCGCCAGCGGCGGCCTTTGGACCCGTGAAGCGTGAAGCGTATCTCGTCTGGGGAAGCGTGTACGGCTCGTGGCGTACAACTGAGAGTAGAGACGCCCCCTCTCGATTTCCCGCCATACGGGCGCATCAGTCGATCATGCGCATTGCGCCTCAATCGAGCCAATTCGCAGCCTGTTAGGGTCTGAGCGCGTTCCCGTCTGGTTTCGATAGGTCTTCTCTGTTCCCGTCACATATCAGACAATCAGGCGGGCGCAGGCAATCACTGCTTGCGCTTGTGAGCCACCAATTCCTGGAGCATTTTCAGATCTAAGGCGCCGGGCACGAGATCGTGGCCGACGATGAAGGCCGGCGTGCCTGTGATGCCGAGGGTTTTGGCGAGGGCGCGATTGCGTTCGATGATCGGTTGCCATTCCGGTCGTGTCATGTCCTCATCGAGTCGATGCACGTCTATGCCGGCTTCTTGCGCGATATGGAAGAGGTGCTCTTTGGTGAGATCGTCTTTCGTCGCCAGCAAGGCCTCATGAAAAGCCTGGTGTTTGCCCTGCAGATTTGAGGCGAGTGCCGCCTTAGCCGCCAATTCAGAGGTCTCTCCAAGAATCGGAAAGTCTTTGTAGACGACACGCACCCTTGTGTCGCTCTGCTGGAGTTGAGTCAAGGCCGAGGCCGCGCGTTTGCAATACCCGCAGCGATAGTCGAAGAACTCCACCACGGTCACATCCCCGGCTGGATTTCCACTCACCGGCGAGTCCGGATCATGGAGCAGCTCCTGCTGATGTGCGGCAAGGGCAGTTTTCTGTCGTTCTTGTTCTTCTGCCGCGCGTTTATTTTCCAGCGACTGGAGGGATTGCTCGATGACTTCGGGATGGCTTCGAATGTACTGCTCGATCAGTCGTTCCAGCGCCTGTGTGGTGACTGCGTCACCGGTCGGTTCAGCTGCCCGGGCCTCGATGGGCGAGTAGAGGGTGTACGCGAGAAGTGCGAAGACGAGGGAAGGGAGAAGTCGATCGCTGCCCGGGTTCATGCGGCCTCCGTTTCAGATGAGGGTGAAGGTATGTCCTCGATGAGAGAATGGGCGGCATTATACAAGAATCTCCCGTCTGAGAAACCGACGGAGCCTGTAGGGTGATTTGGGCGTGTCGCAGGGGAGCGGCGCGGTGGTCAGATCCGGTCAGTTGGCCGGGTCGACTGGCAATTTGGTGATCTTGATCAACCGGTTTTCCTCATCCAGCTCAAAACTCACATGGTCGCCGATGCCGAGGCCTTGCAAGAGGCGACGGTTGATGAGCGGGAGGGCTTGTGATTCTCCTGAGGGCATTTGAATGGTGATGGTCAGGGCTTCCTGATCGATCGAGAGAATCGTACCGCCCAGTAGGACGACCTCTCTCGTCGGATCGGCGGCAAAACCGAAATGTGCCGGATACGTAAGGAGCAGGAGGAGTGTGGCTAGAATGTGTAGGATCATGCTCCTACGATAGCCGATTTCAGTGCCGCTCGAAACTAGTACTCTTCCCTGGCGCGCGTGGGCAGAATACCTACGATGCAGTCAGGGAACACTGTGGATTTTCGGTTGCACTGAACTCATTCTCGCTCTATCTTGACGTGTAGAGGATCGAGCAACGATGACTGAATCTGGAAACACCTCTCCCGCAGTCCTCACCCTCAACGCCGGATCATCCAGCGTCAAGTGGGCCTTGTTTCGTCTTGGAGCCGTGTCGGTTCGGACGGCGACGGGACACATTGAGCGCATCGGGCTTCCGGATGGGATCGTCACCGTCACCGATGTCGTAACCGGACAGCAGGAGCGGCGAGTTGTGCCTGTGCCGAACCACGTGGCTTCTGTCCGGGTTCTTCGTGATCAACTCGCGCAGCGCAGCAAGGGATTGTCCATTCAGGCGATCGGTCATCGGGTGGTGCATGGCGGAAGTCGTTACGCAGACCCCCAGGTGATATCCACCGAGGTGATGGAGGAGTTGCGGCGGCTGAGCCCCTACGACCCGGAACATCTTCCGGCCGAGATTACCTTGATCGAAGCATTCGCCACCGAATATCCGCAGGTGCCGCAAGTGGCTTGTTTTGATACAGGCTTCCATCAGCATCTGCCGCCGACGGCGCGTCTCCTGGCGATTCCTCGCCGGTATGAAAAACTGGGTATCAGACGTTACGGATTTCACGGGCTCTCCTATGCCTATCTCATGGAGGAGCTGGAGCGGGTCGCCGGCCGTGACGCGGCTCGCGGCAAGGTGATCCTCGCCCATCTGGGAAATGGCGCCAGTCTGGCCGCAGTGCGAGACGGCGTCAGTATCGATACGAGCATGGGTTTTACTCCGACTTCCGGTCTGCCGATGAGCACGAGGTCCGGCGATCTGGATCCGGGTCTTGTTTCGTATCTGGCCAGGACCGAAGGCATGACGGCGGAACAGTTTCATCACATGGTCAACGCGCAATCCGGTTTGCTGGGGCTGTCGGAGACCAGCCCGGACCTTCGCGATCTGTTGGCTCAGGAGGACCACGATCCCCGTGCGGCCGAGGCCGTGGCCTTGTTTTGTTACCAGGGGAAAAAGTGGATCGGGGCCTATGCGGCGGCACTCGGCGGGGTTGACCAGGTAGTGTTCAGCGGCGGCATCGGGGAACATGCCGCCGTCGTGCGTGCGCGGATGTGTGAAGGCCTGGAGTTCCTCGGCATCCGACTGGATCCGCATTGCAACGAGGCCCATGCCGCCGTGATTTCAAGCCCGGCGAGTCGCGTGACCGTGCGGGTGATCCGTACCGACGAAGAACGTCAGATTGCGCAATCGGTGTGCCGATTGCTGGCATTAAATGTGGGCTGTTGACGATGCCGGACGGTTGCCCTGCCGGTCGTGGGCGGCCGGTTGTGAGTGAGTGGTCACGGACAGTCCAAACCTGAGAAAGGGAACCCATGAATCAGACGACGCAGGCGAATCGGCCGCTGAGCCCCGAGTTGGCACAACGGATTCATGCCTACTGGCGAGCGGCGAACTATCTTTCGGTCGGACAGATTTATCTGTTCGACAATCCGCTGCTGAAACAGCCGTTGAAACGGGAGCATATCAAACCGCGCTTGCTCGGCCATTGGGGGACGACGCCCGGGTTGAATTTTATTTACGCCCATCTCAATCGCATCATCAAGGCCAGGGATCTTTCAGTGCTGTACATCGCGGGGCCCGGGCACGGCGGTCCTGGCCTGGTTGCAAATGTCTACCTCGAAGGCACCTACAGCGAGGTGTATCCGAACATCTCGCGGGACGAAGCCGGGTTACAGCGCCTGTTTAAACAGTTTTCGTTTCCCGGGGGCATCCCGAGCCACGTCGCGCCGGAAACGCCCGGCTCTATTCATGAGGGCGGTGAGTTAGGCTATTCCCTGGCCCATGCCTATGGAGCGGCCTTCGACCATCCCGAGTTGTTGGTGGCGTGTGTGATCGGAGACGGGGAGGCCGAAACCGGTCCGCTTGCGGGAAGCTGGCATGGGAACAAGTTTCTGAACCCTGTGCGGGACGGGGCCGTGCTGCCGATTCTGCATTTGAACGGGTACAAGATCGCCGGTCCGACCGTGCTGGCACGCATGCCGCCGGACGAGCTGAAATCCCTGTTGATCGGGTACGGCCATCAGCCGTTTTTCGTTGAAGGGGATGATCCGGCTACGATGCATCAATTGATGGCGTCCACCCTGGACGAAATCGTCGCGACGATCCATCGGATACAACAGGAGGCCCGGTCCAAGGGATTTACCGGCCGGCCACGTTGGCCCATGATCGTCTTGCGGACTCCCAAGGGCTGGACCGGACCCAAGGAGGTAGACGGGAAACCGACGGAAGGAACATTCCGCTCCCATCAGGTGCCGATGGGAGAGATGGACAAGCCCGGGCATGTCGAGTTGTTGGAAGCATGGCTCAAGAGTTATCGGCCCGAAGAGTTATTCGATAAAGCGGGGAGGTTGATGCCGGAATTGGCCGACCTGGCGCCGACCGGGGAGCGACGAATGGGTGCCATTGCCTGCGCGAACGGCGGCGGCATTCTCCGTGACCTTCGACTGCCGGACTTCCGCCAGTATGCGGTGCCGGTGGTGAAGCCCGGCGTCGCGGAGGCCGAAGCGACCAGGGTGCAGGGACTATTTCTGCGCGATGTCCTGAAGGTGAACCCGCACAACTTTCGGCTGTTCGGACCGGACGAGACGGCGTCCAACCGTTGGGGCGCGGCGTTTGAAGTGACCGATCGCTGTTCGACGGAGCAGATCCTTCCCACCGACGAACATGTGGCGCACGACGGGCGCGTCATGGAGATCTTGAGCGAGCACTTGTGTCAGGGCTGGCTGGAAGGGTATCTCCTGACGGGACGGCACGGGTTTTTGAATTGTTATGAGGCGTTCATTCACATCGTCGATTCCATGTTCAATCAGCATGCGAAGTGGCTCAAGTCCTCGCGCGAGATTGCCTGGCGGCGCCCGATCGCCTCACTCAATTATTTGCTGACCTCGCATGTCTGGCGCCAGGATCACAATGGCTTCAGCCATCAGGATCCCGGCTTCATCGATCATGTGGTGAATAAGAATGCCCATGTGATCCGGGTCTATCTGCCGCCTGATGCGAACACACTGTTGTCCGTGACGGACCACTGTCTGCGCAGTCGCGATTACGTGAACGTGGTGGTGGCCGGCAAACAACCGTCTCCGCAATGGCTGGATATGGACGCCGCCGTGCTGCATTGCACTGCCGGGGTCGGGATCTGGGAATGGGCCAGCAACGACCGTGGCAGCGAGCCCGATGTCGTGATGGCCTGCTGCGGCGACGTGCCGACGATGGAGACCCTGGCCGCGGTGGAAATTCTGCGTGTTGCCCAGCCCAATTTGAAAGTACGCGTGGTCAACGTCGTCGATTTGATGAAGCTACAACCGGAGAGCGAACATCCGCACGGGATGTCCGATAAGGAATTCGACGCGCTGTTCACGACCGACAAGCCGGTCATCTTCGCCTTCCATGGGTATCCGTGGTTGATCCATCGCCTCACCTATCGCCGGACCAACCATAACAACCTGCATGTCCGTGGTTACAAAGAAGAAGGCACGACGACGACGCCATTCGACATGGTCGTGTTGAACGATCTGGATCGGTTCCATCTGGTGTCCGATGTCGTGGACCGCGTGCCTCAGCTCGGAGCGCGTGCCGCTTATCTGAAGCAGGAGATGCGCGACAAGCGCATGCAGCACAAGGCGTATATCCTGACGCACGGAACCGATATGCCGGAGATCAAAAACTGGAAGTGGAGCGGGAGGCGATAGGCCATGATCTCGCCCACGGTTGTCGTACTGTTCGATGTCGACAATACCTTGTTGGATAACGATCAGGTCACGGCTGACCTCAAACAACATTTGGAGCAGGAGGTCGGCCCGGCACATGAACAAGAATATTGGCGCATCCTGGAGGAGCTACGTGAAGAGCTGGGGTATGCGGATTATCTCGGCGCGCTCCAGCGGTATCGCCTGGCCTATCCGCACGATTCGCATCTCCTGGCCGTCTCGCGATTTCTGGTGAACTATCCGTTCTCCGATCGGCTGTTTCCGCGAGCCTTGGATGTTGTGCGGCACGCCAGGCAATGGGGCCGGACCGTGATTCTCACCGACGGCGACGCGGTCTTTCAGCCGCTCAAGATCGAACAGTCGGGTATCCTCTCCGCCGTCGAAGAACAGGTCCTCATCTACGTGCATAAGGAACTGGAGCTGAAGGATGTCGAGCAGCGGTATCCTGCCGATCACTATGTGCTGGTCGACGACAAGTTGCGCATCCTGACGGCAGTGAAGGCCCATTGGGGCGCGCGGGTCACGACCGTGTTTCCGCGTCAGGGACACTATGCCACGGATCCTGAGGCGCTGCGGACGTTTCCTGCTGCCGATCTTGCGATCGACCGTATCGCTGATCTGTTAACGGTCGATCATTCGACCCTGTTCCCCGCTGCGGGGCCGCGGTGATGCCGCCGCGCAGCGGGATGATTGTCAATGTCATGGGCTGATCGTAGCCTACACAGTCCACCTCCAGCAGGGCAGGTCTTTGGTGGCGCCCAAGAAGTCAGACACATCGATCTGGTCTCTCTCACTCGATCGTCGCCAACTGTTGAAACGGTTCGGCGTTGCGGGATCGGTGATGGCGCTTGGCGGGGCCGGTCGCGTGGCCGAGCTCATGGCCGCAGAGGCTCCGCCTTCGAGGAGCTCGACGGGTGACATTCCGCGCCGTGCGCTGGGCAAGACCGGCGTGCAGGTGTCGGCGCTCTGTTTCGGCGGAGCCCATTGGGGTCGTATCCAGGATGATGCCGACGCCATCCGGCTGCTGCATACTGCCATCGATGCCGGTGTGAACTTTCTCGACAACGCCTGGGAATACAACGGCGGGCGGTCGGAAGAGCTCATGGGCAAGGCGCTGCGGGGACGGCGGCAGCAGGTCGTGCTCATGAGCAAGGTCTGCTCGCACGGACGTGATAAGACAGTAGCCCTGCAGCAACTCGATGAGTCGCTTCGCCGGTTGAAGACCGACTACCTAGATCTCTGGCAGATTCACGAAGTTGTGTATGAAGACGATCCTGATCGACACTTCGTGCCCAACGGCGGGGCTGAGGCGCTGCTCGAAGCCAAGCGGCAGGGCAAGGTGCGGTTCATCGGCTTCACCGGTCACAAACACCCGCAGATCCATCTCAAGATGCTGGCGCATGAGTTCCCGTTCGATACCTGCCAGTTACCGTTGAATGTCTTTGACGGCACCTACCGGAGCTTCGAGCAGGATGTGTTGCCGATCCTGAATCAACGCGGGATCGCCGCACTCGGTATGAAAAGTCTGACCGGCAATGCGGAGCCCATCAAGCAAGGGATCGTGACGCCGGAAGAAGCGATTCGGTATGTGCTGAGCCTGCCGATTGCCTCGCTCGTCAGCGGCATCGATTCGCCGCACGTCCTCCAACAAAATCTCGACATTGCCCGCCGTTTCACGCCCATGACCCTGGCCGAGATGGATGGCCTGCGCACCAGAGTCGCGCAGTACGCCAGGGATGGCCGGTACGAACTCTTCAAATCCACCAACCGGTACGACGGCCGCATCGGCCGTGAACAGCACGGGATATCCTGAGCTTCCGAGCCTGACTTGTCATCAGCCGTCGCGGCCGGCGCTCGCTGGTCACGAGGCGAGCGCCGGGTTTGTGTTGATTCCGACCTGTTGCTATCAGGCCGTGACCACTTCCTCGACCATTCGCCGGACTCGCCCATCTACGGCCTCTGCGCGAAACCCGCTCTCAGTCAACTTTGCCACGAGTGCGGCCTCCTGGCGGAGTTGCTTGGTTAATGTACTCATCCCTTCTTCGACTCCCGCTCGCATGACCTTTTGCAAGATGTCATCCTGGATAGCCTTGTCCGGAAATGAGAGTTTCGGATTCAGCGGGCCAACTTCCTGCAGCAGGTGTTTGAGTATCCCGCCGGCGACGTATTTTTCGAATGGAAGGTCGATCAACTGGAACCGTTCGAAGAGCATCGGCCATTCCCACTGTGGGATCTTTTCCTTGAAGATCGGCCAATCCAAGATAAATTCGCTCACCGTGCAGCGTGCGGCTCGGAGTCCCAGCACATTGATCGCTTCTTCGCCGAGGCGAGCCAGCGATGCCTGTGGAGACAGTTCCACCATGCGGTCCGACCACAGGATTGACCACCAGGCGGCATGCTTCATTTCCGTCTGCCGAGCCGGGGGCGCCAGCCAGACTCCGCAATTCAGGAAATAGGCATCGATTTTTTTCAGCGCGGCTTGACCAGCCGGTGTTTCATCGAATCCGGCATAGGGCGACGGACTGGTCGCAATACCCGTCAGGTTGATGTCGAACCAGTGATGCCAGGTGGAATCGGCAAGAATTCGTCCGACGTCGACGTTATGGCCGTTGTAGGCTGAGATCACACCAATTTCCTGCCCATGCTTATCGGCGCCCGGGTCCTTAATTTTTCCCCAGGCGATGACCTGCGGAGATTCCTGGTGCCCTGCTTTTGTCGGCCAGCTTAAGTCTCCCGGCGCTGGTGCGGGAGCGAGGGCCTCCCCCTCGTGTTGATGATCCGGTAGGACATCGATCGGCCCGTCTGGCCCACAGAGTACGGGATGTGGCCGATAGCGCCGTGCGAGGACAAACGGGGAGGCAACGGCATAGCGTCGATAGCGAATGGTCTGTGGCCGATCATCTGATTGATCTTCATGGTCGTAGGTAGCACCAGGATCAGGCCCCTCCTCAACAGTGTTGTTCCAGACCGGAGTGGCACTCGTCGGTGCTGGATATTGACGCATCACGCCGGCTCGCGGGATTTGGCCGGCGATCCCTTTGCCGAGATTGTCGTGATCCCCCGTGACGAGGACTCCGCCGAATTTCGGAGCCGCCATGAACTGGGTCAACAGCGTCACCTCGGGAGGAGTCAAGTTTGGAGTCGAGTCATAACCGAAAAACCAGATCTCGTCGTATTTGTTCATGATGTCGAGTGCAGGATCGGTCAGCAGTTTGGCGCCGGCAACGGTCGCAGTGGGATCGCCGCCTGTGCGGTGTGCAAAGTCGAGTGAAAAGTCGACGTAGGAATAGGCGCGAGTCTTCAGCAAGGTGTAGACATACTGAAGGCCGAGGAACGATCCACCGTTGAAGTGCACACTGCCATCCGCGTACATCAGGATCCTGACCTTGGCGGGGTGGCGCCACCAGGGAAAGTGCAGGTCCCAATCGATCACTCCCCACCGACGTCGAATCGACTGCTGAAGTAGTTGCCCATCTGAAAATGAATGTGGCATGGGATCCTCCGTTTTATGCCGAGGCGTTCTTCGCGCGCTCGGGGGTGGTGAAAAAATACGTGCGACGCAGAAACATTGTATTCGCGGTATGCATCGCAGAGTGTCGGTTCTCAGTACCGAGACAGCAAGAACCGCTCCTAACCAGACTGAAGAAAAAATACGCTGTTGGATTAGAGCGTTAACGAGTTTCTGTTCTCGTCCGGGCGCGTGGCGGCGGAATGCTGGGTTTATTGAATCAGATACATCGGCGTATCACTGTCGATACGACATGCTGTCGGCTTGGGTGGTGAAAGAATTCTGTGCGGCTCAACCGAGGTTGGTGATCTATCAATCGGGGACGAAGCTTCTGAATTGTCCAAGGCCAGTGCAGATGGGTATGGCTGAAGGTCTAGACACGAGATAACACTCGCGACATGCGGCCTTGGCTCTTCGATCAGCGGCCTCGACCGCCGCCGTTTCCGTGTGAGTGTCCGCCTCCGCCCCCATGTCCGGCATAGCTGCCGGAAGGGCGTGAGCTGACGGAGGGGCGTTGTTGAGGGATCGATGGTGACGTCTGAATGTTCGGAGGACTGGGGCGCCAGAAATGGTTGGGATGGACCTGATAGGGCTGCGGCTGTGGTGAAGATCGGTGGATCACCGGCGGCACGGCTCGCGGTGAGGGGATGGTCACGATGTCGCCCACTTTGGCAGGCAGCCCCTGTTGGTTGAGCAGGGGAGGCGCGTGACGACTGTGCATGAAAGAGGCAGATGGCACGAGTAACGATCGGCGCGACGCAAGGCCAGGCGCGTGAGGCGGAAGGGTGGGCATCGTGCCGGTCTGCGCCATGATGGACTGTTGTGCACGTGCGAGGTGGCGATGCCGAGGAGAGAGGCGCTGTGCTTGAAGCAGCAAGCCGTTGATGCCGGGTCCTGCCACCCAGGGAGAGGAGTAGAACCCTAGAGTGGGGTAGGCCCAACTCGTCCAGGCTTGTGAGACGAGGGCCGTGGCCTGCAGGTCGTTCAACATCTCATCACGCTGTTGGCTCAGTTGCTGGACCTCGTCCGGCGACGGGGCGGCGGCCAGCGCACGGTTGGTGGCGTCCAGCTGTTCCTGCAGCCGGTCGGTTTCGGCGCGGAGGGCCATGAGTTCGTTGGTGGCGCTGTCGTTTTCCCGCAGGGCGACAATGGCCTGCGCGACTTCATGCGGGTCGATCTCGGCCGTCAGATCGGCACGGATCACGATGCTCTCGTTCTCGACTCTGGTCGTGATGGTCTCCTCCAAGACCTTGACGATGCCTGCCGTGTAACTTCGGATGTCGTCCCGCGTGACGTTCATGTCCCGCACTTCGGTCACGCTCTCCAAATGCGTCGCTACCTGTTCGAGGGCATCTCTCTTGGCGGCTTCAACCGCCAGGCGCACGCCGTCTGCGCGGGTGTCGTAATTCCCCATGCGATATTCGCCGCTGGCGGAGACGGTTTGCACATCGGCGGCCTGCATCGGTGCATCGGCTGCGGGGGGTGTCGGAACAGCGGGAATAGCCGGAGGGAGGTCGAGATCTAAGGACGTCATCCGGTTTCGATACTTCTCCGGCACAGCGTCGAGTTGGTTCGTGAAGTTCCGGACGCCCGCTTCGTCGGTATAGGCGTAGATGGACGCGAGGCTAGTGGGTGCCGTGACGGCCTGGGCAGTGAAGCCCAGTAGGAAGAGCGTCGCGTATGTCAGCGAACTCCGGGAGAGAAACATCGTGATCCCCCGTCTGATTGCCTGTTCAGGATAACACAGCACCAGCCTGGTATTCTGCACGCACGGGGTTGGATATGTTGGCTGGGAGAGGCGGGGTTTTGTCGTCTCTTCGGCGCGCTTCAAGCCTGATTTTTCCGGCAGGGCGCCTCACGTTCGAAGGCTCTCCCGATGACGTTCGTTGCGACCATGCAGTAAAGGTGTTTGCCACGGTCGCGTACGTATTATCTGAATCGATACAGATCCTGTCGCCTTGAAGTTGCACCCAGGGCAGAGTCTTTATCAGAGCCCCGGCTTCCTAGCCGCGCCCGGTTTCTTTTGCAGGGGCTCCCTTCCACTTACGGCCGGCCGGATTGCCGGCTCACGAACTCCTTCCGCAGCATCCCGTAGATCTCGACATCAACCAATTCCCCGAACCGAATGTAGTGTTCGCGCATGCGGCCCTCGTGGGTCATCCCGACTTTTCGTAAGACACGTCCCGAGGCCGGGTTATTGTGAAAGTGCGGGGCGTAGATGCGATGGAGCGAGAGGTGGGTGAAGCCGTAGTCGAGGACTGCCTGGACTGCTTCGGTACAGTAGCCCTGGTTCCAGTTGGCCAGGCCCAGCCAGTAAGTCAGTCGTGCAAGTTGGTGCTCGCGGGTGATTTCCATCCCGATTGATCCAATGAGTTGTCCCTCTTCAGCGAGGACGATGGCAAAGCTGAGAGCGGTGCCCGCAACAAAGTTCTCTTGCTGCTGTGCGATCCATCTTGCCGCCGTGTCCGCATCATAGGGGTGGGGGAGCAGTGTGCCGGCGGCCACTTCCTTCGTCCCTGCCAGGCGTTGCACGATATCGGCATCGGAGGCATGGAATTGCCGGAGAAGCAGCCGTTCAGTACGGAGTGTCGGAAAATCTCCCATGGAGATCATCTCACCACAGTGCCTGATTCGAAACAACTGCGTTCTACCTGGAGTCTGTTCCGCGGTGCGAGAAGTGTGCGGCGTTCCGCATCGTGGGACACGAGCAAATTCTATTGAAGCTGAAACGAGGGGATGGCGTCTCTCAAGTGAGGCTCGGGTCGACCTCCGGCTAGAAGTCATACAGGTGGTCGATGATGAGCCCGTCGCGTTCGAGTGCGGGGAGCGTCTCGTGCAATCGGCCGATCGGCACGAGCAGCGCCACACGCTTGCGTTCTGGCTCGGTAAGGATCGTCCATTCACACACCGGCAGGCCCAGGTGATGGAGGTCCTGCCACTCCTGCGGCGCGATAATAGTCATGAGAATTTCTGCGTTGCCCGCAACCTCAACCAGCCGCGCATCGCGGCGGATGAGGGTTTGCACCGCCTGTGTGAACGGTTCGTATCGTGGGAGGGAGACGAGATACGAGTGGTCTCCGAGGTCGCTCACAACCTTGAGGGCGGGAGTCATCTTGGTAAGATCTTCCGCCCCCTGCTCTACCCAGGCCTGAATCTCCATCGTCTCCGGATCGTATCCCGCTTGCGTGCCGAAGCCGATGGTACAGCCCCAGGCTGCCTTGACCAGCAACTCGATCGTACCCTCCAGTCGTCGTTCCCAGCGGCGGACCACGCTTCCCTCGACCGGACCGGTCAGGCTCCACAGGTGCTGCAGTTTCGACCAAAACGGGTATTCGTACCAGGGGGTCGTATGGATGAAGGTGGAATAGTCTTTGGCGACGGTTTGCATGAACCGATCTTCCCTGGTTCTGGCCTGCCAGGGGCCCTCTGAGTCCCACCAGGTGGTCAGGGCACCGATCGTACGTTCATAGGTTCCCTTGAGAAGATATTCGGCGGTAAAGCTCGAACCGATCACGCCGATCATCACGTGGTACCCCCAATTGAAGGAGGGGGCGTTCCACGTTTCGCGAAGCACTTGTCGGTAGAGACACCAGAACTGCCGGATGCTTTTGAAGTAGGGGAAGTCGCTGGGGGAGTGTGTTTGAACGAAGCGGCCGAACTCGTCGGCGCTATAGACGATGTACCATTCGGGGAGCGTCAGGAAGGTTTGATCCCTGCTACGGGTGTGCGCGGTCAATGCGCGGAGTTTTTTTTTATGTCTTCGGCTGAAGGGGTGACCACCGATGGCTGGGCCACGGACGAGACTGCCGCCATCGTGGGATGGTAATACTTGTCCCACAGTTTGTTGCGAAACCGATTCTCGGGGTCGAGGCGCTGCTTCAGGTTGAACCATTCGGCGACTCTCGGGTAGGCCCGATGAAACTGGTCTTCCGTCGCATGGAGTTGATAGGGGAGGTAGTAGGTGCCCCCGACCGACAACACGGCGTCGATCAACTCGCGGGTCCAAATGCCGACTGCCGTTTTCTCGTGCGGCCTGGTGCCCTGTTTGTAATAGATCACGAAGGCAAAGACTTCTTCGCGCGCCCAGGCCATGAGGGATCCACGATCCGGCGTCGCGTGACGAATAGAGACGTTGAGGATATTGGCATCGTAGCGCGTGAAAATTTCGGCCATCTTAGGCACGAATTCATCGAACCGCTGCACCGGGACGAAATATTCTTCCAGGACATAGGTCGATGATTCCCTCGACGGCGGCTCCAGCTGGTGAACGTCGTAACTGGCCTCATAGTTGCGCCACACGACCGCGTCGCCGCGCAATCGGAGCGGATCAATGACGTGTTGGCGCAAAGACTTGCCGAGGGGCATTTCCGATAGCCAATACGAAGCCAGTTGGTCGAGTGGATACTGGTTCTGTTTGGGCATCAGGCGATCCTCGACCGTGACGCTCTTGTCCGTTGATGCCCAGGTGATGGCGACCACCTGGTTGTAGTCCGGCGGGTAAATGTCGCCGTTGTGAAAGATGGCGGTCTTGGACGGCTTGATCTGGCGGACAAAATAGTCCCGGTAGGCCGTCACCGGCATGCGGTCGACCAGACGTTCGACCTTCTGATTGTCGGCTAAGTTCAGTGTGGCTTCCACGATCACGCCGAGCCCGCCATACCCTCCGATGCAGCCGAAAAAGAGTTCGGGGCGCTCCGTCGGACTGGCCTCCACCAACTGTCCATCGGCGAGCACGACCTTGATGGATCGAACGGACCCAATCAACGGGCCCTGTCCCACATAGCGTCCATGCACGTTTACGCTCAGCGATCCGCCGACGGTAAAGTTGGAATAGGACTGCATGATTTTTAGCGACAGATTGGACCGATCGATCACCTCTTGAATCGCGCGCCAGGTGATGCCCGCCTCCACCGTGATGGTTTTCGACTCCGGCGAAAATGTGACGACGTGGTTCAGCCCGCGCATATCTAAATGCAGTGTGTGCTCCGACGCCGTTTGGCCGCCCATACTGAAGTGGCCGCCGCCGATGGAGATGGGGCCGCGATGGGTGCGAATGAGCGTACGCACCTCGTCGATGGTGGTCGGCACGGCCACCTGATCGACCTCAATCGGATTGATCTGTGTGACATCGTTGACGATGGGGCCCGCAGTCGCAACGAGGGGCGATGTCGGAAGGGCGCAGATGAGCAGGGCCGCGAGGAGGCGATATGGGATGAACATCGTGTTACAGCGGTCTGCTTCCGGGTTTGACAAAGACCATCAAGGTGTTTTTCGTCGGATCATGGGCCTGGAGGGCGATCGCGTTGGATTTCTGAAATCCAACCGTGCCGAGCGCCTGCTCCAACTGCGGGACCGATGTGAAGTTCCGAACCTGTGCCGCGTTGTCTGCCCAGCTGATGTGGAGCCCGGCATTGAAGACGTCATGCGCCAGGGCGACGAAGGCCTCCATTTCAGGGCTATCGACATCGTGGTCGCGCACGACCAGCCGTCCACCGGGCCGTAATACCCGCCAAGCCGACTCGATAAAGCGCGCCCGCTTCTCTTTCGGCGCGTGGTGGAACCCGATGAAGTTGCTCACCAAGTCGACGCTTTCGGATGGAATCAGGTTGCCGTCGAATGGATCGTAGTCGCCCATCGGGACGTACTCGCCGAGCGTCGTCAGTTGTCCGCGCTCGGCGATGTCGTTGGGCGAGAAACCCGGCTCCAGATCGTTCACGATATAGAGCGGCCCGTCGATCGGGATCAGCTTGCGGAGTCCGTTGGCGTAACGTCCCGTGGTGCCGATCTCGACATAGCCGGAGAGCCTGCGCGTGTTGCCGAGGAGATCCGCCGTCTGGCGGGCCATCTCTGCTTGTTGTTTCTTGAGCGCGGGCAGGCCGTAGGTGACTTCGGAGAGAAAGGGTTTGATGCCGGTAAGCCGCTCCTGCAATGTGCGATAGATGTCCTGGTCGGACCGCAATTCCCCGGTCGTGTCGATGATCAATTGATGAAACGGACTTTCGGGATAGAGGTGGTAGACGTTCTGCAGAAACAGGAAGAACCGGTCGCGGGCCCGCAGGTCATCGTACACCGCATGGAAATTCGAGCGCGTCGCTATCGGTGGCTGAGTTGTCGCCATGGTTGTGTGCGAGCCTTCGGGCATCATGCCGGCTTCGGCCCTGTTGGTAAGATTCAGGAGTGATGCCAGCGGCGAAGAGCCGTCCACGAGTCTTGTCCAGGAAGAAACGGCGAGGGAACCGACTGCGGCTGCCGCACATGTGAGTGCCGTACGGCGTGAGAGGGATGGGGGTGTCTGCATACGATTGATGGGGCTGAGCCCAGTGTGGGAGTTGTGCTTGTCAGTATAGGCGCTTCATTGTGAGGCTCAAGAAGATTTGCGTATTGCGCGGCGGGCCATGGCCTTCGGCTTCCTCCCTGCTGGGCGTGGCCTTCTCCAGGTCGTCGTCCCAACAGGCGAGTGCTGAAAGTGCGACATGAGGGGGTCTGCTCAAATAAAAATGTCTGGGGCCGGAAACATTCTCCTTCTCTTCTCGTCATATTCAATATGTGACGCATGGGCAGGTGTGATGCGCGCATGGAGACCTGGCAGTCTGTTCGATTGTGACGCATTGTCGCAGTCGTGGAGCGATTCGTGAGGAGGAGGAAGACAAAATTGTGAGTGGAAGCGATTCTTTTGGCGCGGAGGGTTGATCTCAGCGCATTGCTCCGTTAGCTATGGAGGGGTACGTCCCTGACGGCCGCAAGCCGGTCCAGTGCAGAGCGAGACGAGAACATTCTCGCCGCACGGATGCTTCTCCTCTCGGCGGGTTTTCCTCGCTCGAAGCCGACAGCGGGCTTCAGTTGTTCCGTATAAATCGTCGGTCCTTGGCGCGTCTCTCGGGGTCGCGTCGTGGGTCATTTGTACAGAGGGGTTCGGCGCGTAATGGATCTGGTCAAAACTCATCATGGATTCCGGTTGCTGTCCCGCCCTGGGGCCGACGCAGAGCCTGCCTGCTTGGACGCTCCGCCCGCTCTCGGCCGGCCCGATCAGCCGGTGCTTGTGGATCGGATCGATTGGATCGTGGCTGCGTTGGTGGCGAGTTTCGTTGCGGGCGCGTGCCTGCTGCTCGCCCGATCCATGCCGTCATTCTTGTTTCAGTCGATGGATTTTTGGTTCGAAGCCGATACGCTGCGAGAAATCTCGAACATGACCCGTGTGCATGATGACCACTATCGGACGTCGGTCCACCCGTTGTTCTCCTTGCTCACGTTCATTCCGGTCTACCTGCTGAAACATGGTTTGGCGACCACTCCGCTTCGCGCGGTGGTGCTCGTGAGCGGCGTGATCGGCGGGCTATGGGCCGGGACGTCATACCTGCTGTTCCGCTTGCTTGGTTGTCGCAGGCCGGATGCGTCGGTCTTTACGCTGCTCGGGCTCTGCAGCGCCTCGGCGCTGTTCTGGTTTCCGGTGCCCAATTCCTATTCCTGGGGCTCGCTCTCGATCATGCTGGCTCTCGTACTGCTGTTGTGTGCTGAACAGCGGCCGTTCGGCGCCACGGCCTATGTGATCGCGAGTGCGCTGACGCTCAGCTTTACCGTGACGAACTGGATGGCAGGCCTACTGGTGACGTTGGTTCGATGGCCCTGGAAGCAGGCGGTGCAACTCTCCGTTAATGCGTTGTGTGTGGTGGTCCTGCTCTGGGGCGTGCAGAAGTTCATCTTTCCCACGGCGGAATTTTTTATCGGCCATCGGGAAGAAACGGAGTTCATCAATCATCCTCAATCCGGGGGCGTGGCCAACGTCCTGTCCTCCATCATTTTCCACACGATGGTTGCTCCGGATGTCCGATTCATGAAAGACGATGCGTACACCCAGGCCAAGACCGATTCGTTTCGCCTGTCCGAACGGCTGACGTTTCAATTTTCTCGCCCGGGATCGTCCGGGCCGCTGGGGCTGCTGGCCGTCGGGCTCTGGTCGGCCTTGCTGTTGAATGGGCTGTGGCGGCTGATCACCCTCAAGCAGCATCTTCGGTTCCGCCTCGTTCTGGCCGGCCTGCTGGGGTTTGAGATGCTGCTGCACCTCCTCTATGGAGAGGAAACGTTCGTCTACAGCCTGAATTTTCTTCCCCTCCTCCTTGCCGTTGCCGCCTTGGGGGCTATCAGTCCAGGCCGTCGGGTGGTGGTGGGTCTGGCCGCGTTGCTCGCGCTCTGTGCCGGCCTGAACAACTGGCAACAGTTTCAGGAGGCCACGCGCTCGGCGACGCAGTTTACGCCGCAGCGTGAGCTGATGACGAACATGATGCAGAAAGATCCGGATCGACTCTGGCCCCGCTCGGTGGGGCATGTGCCGCTGGCGCTGCCGGGCGCTCCCGAGGGTGGCGCGGCCTATCACGAGCCGGGCGGAGACTTCAGCCCGCATGTCCCCAGTTTCGGTGTCTCGCTCTGGCTCTGCGATGCCGACGGATTGCCGGTCGTGACCAGCCAGACGGTGCCGCTCAGCGATATCCAGCAGCGATTCGCGCCCTCGACGCATCCGAACATTCCGGCCATCGTGACGCAGACACCCTATTATCAGGCAACCTGGTCGCGCTTGGATGCCACGCATTGGGAGCTGCGGTTCAAAAATTACACGACTTATATTCCCGCGGTTGTCATTCGAAGCGTGGGCCCGTCTGGAGGTCCGGTGACGGTGTTGGACTCTGACGGGACGCAGGTTGGCATCAATCACCGGTGGGCGGTGAAAGCCACGCCTACGCCCGATGCGATCACCCTGGGAGATGAGAATACGTCCGACTGGATGATCGCGCAGTCACCGGCCAAATCCTGGAATGGCGAGACGGGCTGGGGATATGCCCGCATGAAGTTTGCGGCGCCTTCAGCAGGACCCGACGGCGAGGTTCGTGTGGTGGTATCCGATATACAGCCTCCCGTCGACAGCCGGAATTACTACACGCATTTGCCGAAGCGTGCGCGTCTTGCGCTGCCCGAGCCTCGCCTGCAGACCTCCATGGATGCACAAACCGCGCACCTCATGATGAGTCTCGTCGAGGATGAAACCCGACCCGGCGATCCCACGTTTTTTTATCGTGCCTGGCATCGACAGGGTTCGTACATTACGGCGGCGCTGACGCGGGCCGGTGATCCCCACGTCAGTCGGGTTCTCTCGCAATTTCTGGCCTCGCATGATTTTGCCGGTGGCTCCGGCCCCGAGGCCGATGCCCCTGGATTGGCCATCTGGGCGTTGACTGAGTCGGCCTCCTACATTGCGGATCCGGTGCACGACCAGTGGCTCTGGCCGCACATTCTCCGGAAAGCCCAGCGTATCGAGGGGATGTTGACGGCCCGGGCACCACTGGTGGAACCCTATTGGATTCCTTCTCCCCATGACTTCAACCACGGTCGGCAGACCAGGACGGCGTTGCTGGCTCAACCGGCGCAGGACGGCCTGATTGTCGGCCGCGTCGGAGAAGACTGGCCGCTCTTTTATGTGAATGCGGTCAGCTATCGCGGCTTGCTGGCTGCTGCTGAATTCGCCGAGCGGCTGGGAAAGCGTCAACCGGCGGCTCGCTGGCGACAGCATGCCCGGGAGTTGGAAGAGAGTTGGCAGCGGCAATTTCCAAACGGCTCGCCGGACAGCGTTACCATACCGGTCAGCCTGCGTTCATTGGCCGGTTCCGCGTCACGACGTCATCCGTTGGGGCAACCGATCACGACGTATCGGCCTCCTGCGGTGTCCCCGACGGCGGCCACCCAACTGACTCAGGCGCACCGGGCATTGCGGTTTGGCCGACCGGAAGCGGTCTGGACGGTGCTTCATCAGCTCTGGAGTCATCAGGCGTCGCCGGGCCTGTATACCTGGGATGCGCCTCGGCCGACGCAGGATGAAGTGGCGGATGGGTGGCAATACGCGCGAGGTTGGCACAACGAAACCGCCGTCTCGCCGGACTATGAAACGGCGGCGTTGCTGCTGTTATTGCAGCAGGACATGCTGGCCTATCTCGATGAAGCAGCGGCGGAGCCGACGGTGGTGGTCGGCGCCGGTATTATTCCGGCCTGGCTGTCACAACCGATGGCGGTATCGAGTCTCGCCCTTCCCGGCGGGTCCATCACATGGCAATGGGACGGGCAGAAGATGCGGGTGACGTTGCGTGGGCCCTCACGGAAGATTCAGTTGGGTTCGGCCTTCCCTCCCGGCACCGAGCTCTCCGTCGTGCAGAAGCCGGTGCGCCGTTGAGTCTGCCGGTGGCCACATGAATCGCCGGCGGTCAGAATCCCCGGCCACCGCCGCCGCCGAACCCGCCGCCTGACGATCCGCCTCTGCCGAATCCAGATCCGCTGGAGCTGCGTGGGGCCGACGTCATGGTGGAGCCGGCGCGTGTGGCCATGTCGCCCATGCGGCTGGTGAACCCGCCGGTGTTGAATCCACCCGGATTGACGCCTTGATACCAGACGGGTGAGGTCAGCACGATGGATTCAAAGGCTCGTGCCCAATTCTTTTCCACTCCGAGCGCCATCGCATAGGGGAGAAATTTCTCGAACAGCTCCGGCGTCTTCACGACTCGATCGAAACGATCGGCTTCCACGCGAGTCAGGAATTCCTCGAATCCCAAGACGCCCTCCAGGGCCCTGGTGCCTTGCAGGGTGCGAGCCGGCATGATGCGGCCGAACCCGACCACGATCAACCCTGACAGCACACCGGCCCAGAGGAACGTCATCGGCGCCATGCCCCACCGACCGGCCAGCGCGGAGAGGGCCACGGTCAGCAGCATCCCCAACACAATCCCGCCGATGAGATATGCCTGCTTCACTCGATCGGGGCGCTGCGCGTAGTACTTCCGTTGTTGGAGCGACTCGAAGATGGCGTCCTGAATAGGGGGCAGGGATTTGTAGAAGCGGTGTTCCAGCGAACTCAGCGAGACGTCCTCGGTGGTGCTGTCGCTGAACAACGCTTCCAGCAGGAGCCGCTCGTAGGGTGGCAAGATGGCCCACTCCTGCGCAGGCTTGGTGCGCTGAAAGCGATAGTCGGTACTCGACCAGAGGCCGAACAAGTGTTCGGCCTTCTGCTCGGCAATTCGAAGATAGCCTCGTACAGCGAGATCGACGAGGGTGGCGGTGAGGTCGCGAGTGTCGGGACTATCATCCACGAGTGTGCCGGCTTCGGCGGGAGTCAGTCGATCCGGTGGTTCGTAGACGACCGTGATGGGCCGGAGTCGCGGGTCCCTACCTCGCGTGGCCCACAGCCGATACATCACGATGAAGACGAGCAGGGGAATCCCCAACGCCCAGTTGCTCACGAGGAACGTCTGTGCCTGATCCAGGGCCGTAGGGGCCGCCACGATGCCCTTGTCCCAGCCGACGACGGCCGTGAGGCCTTCGCGAAACCCGAGGGCACGGGGCATGGTCATCCACACGCCGGCCCCGACGATCTCGACGGTGGCCGCGGTCTCGCGTGCGCCATAGGCTCCGGTGAAGGCTTGGGCGCGGATGCCTGTGGTCTGCGGCGGGAGAATGATCCGCACGGAAGCCTGCTCGATGGGCACATCCCATTCGTCGCCGGTGACGTTCCAATAGAGTTCGTCGTGGTCCTCGAAAAATTTCAGTCCGTTTCTGACACGGTATTTCAGCACGAAGGTTCGGGTGGCGTCGGTCGCACCTGGAATCCAGATCCTGAAATTCCGGTAGTGCCGCTCTCGACTGCTGTCGACTTTGAGCGGTGTTCCGGCGTCATCCGTGACGGTGACGCGATCCAGCAGGAGGCTGTAGTTAAAGCCTTGCGGCGTCCGATATTCGATGGGGATCAGTCGCTCGATTCCGTTCCACGCTCCTTCGAAACGGGGACTGACGGTCTCCGTGACCAGCAGGTCTCCGCCGGACAGGACTTGGAGTTCGACATCGAACCGGCTGAGCACGAACGAACGGGCTGCCGCTGGGAGCAGGTGGCTAAAGGTGAGGAGGCAGAGCAGAGGGACGATGAGCAGGCGCGGCGCAAGCCGTGGTTTTCGCCCGGCGCTCACGGTCGAACCGGCGGGTCGGCCCACGCTAGAACTGCACCCGTGGTGGCTCGCGTTGGATGGTGTCCGTGAGTTCGAAGAACTGGCGGCCGACGAAATTAAACCAGCCGGCAATGAGGTTGGTGGGAATCTCCTGGGTCTTCGCATTGTAGTCGCGGACCACGGCATTGTAATAGCGCCGGGCGTTCTGCACGGCCTCTTCGATTTGATTGAGGCTGCCCTGGAGTTGGTTGAAGGCTTCCACTGCCCGCAATTGCGGGTAGGCTTCGGCGAGGGCAAACAGGGATTTCAGCGATTGGCTCAGCTGGTTTTCCGCCGCGCCTTTCGCCTCGGGGCCCTGTGCCGACATGGCTTTCGCCCGGGCGTTGATCACGGCTTCCAGCGCGCCCTTCTCATGGGCGGCATAGGCCTTGACGGTTTCCACGAGGTTGGGAATCAGATCGTACCGGCGCTTGAGCTGTACGTCGATATCGGCCCAGGCGCTTTCGCAGGCGGCGCGGAGACGGACGAGCGAGTTATACATGCCGATGACGATCATTAGAAACACGATCAACGTGGCGAGGACCATCCAGCCCATCGGTGTCTCCTTACGGATTGAGGTGAGGTACGTACGGACCTTCCGGGATGATAGCCTGCCCCCTGAAATCTGTAAAGCCGAGGCTGGTTCCTTGTCTTGCGGCGGAGCAAGATGTGCCGCGGTTCCTGCGGGTGGGGAAGGTCTGCCGAATAGCTTGACCGCGCGTGACTTTGTGCGGTGCCCCAGGTATTCTCCCGCGACGTGAACTGTTGCGGGGAATGGCCCTCGAATCGGCAGCCGGGCCGGTGGTCACTTCAAGGAGGTGTGTATGCGGCATCGTGGGGGACGAGCGGGATTGAGCTTGGTGGTGCTGTTCCTCTGGTTACTTGGCGGGGCTTTTGTCGGTGTCCCTTCCGTACCGGCCGAGGACTCGACGGTCGAACTCAACAGCCCGGATGTCATGCGTCAGCTCCTTGAACAACAGGTCGGCAAACGGGTGAAGATCAAGCTGCTCTCCGGGCAGGATCTCGATGGGAAGGTGGCCAAGGTCGGGACGCAGGCGGTGCTGCTCAGCGAACTGAGTGGCATGGAATTTTTCGATGCCACCCTGCGCCTGGATCAAGTGGCCGCTGTGGTCGTAAAGGTCCGCACCAAGTAGCGGGTCTGCCGTCCCTTACCGCTCGACACAGTCCAGCAACAGCCGGGGCAAGCTTGGATCGAGGCAGGGAAGTCGGGGCGCGGTTGACTCGCGGGCGTTGGACGAAACGTATGGCATGATGGGAGTGCGTGCATGAAGGAGGGCAGGGATGCAGGGCTTCTTGAGCAATTCCTCGCTGAGGATCATCGACGGCTTGATATATTGCTGCAATCGGCGGTAGCCGAGTCGGGGCAGGTCAATCACCAGGCGTACGATCAATTCCGCGCCGGACTGCTTCGCCACATCGGCATGGAGGAGAAGATTCTGTTTCCTGTCGTCCAACGATGGCGTGGCGGGGACCCGTTGCCGATGGCCGCCAAGCTTCGACTCGATCACGGCGCATTGGCCACGTTGCTCATGCCCACGCCAACCCCTACGATCCTGGCGACTATCCGACGCTTGCTGACGGATCATAATGCGTTGGAAGAAGGCCCTGGTGGTGTGTACGATCTTTGCGATCAGCGGGCTGGTTTCGAAGCCGAGTCACTACTGACGGCATTGCGCGCCGCCCCGCCGGTGGCTGTGATGCCGCATTCCGACAGCGCTGCGGTGATGACCACGTTGCGCCGCACCTTGGAGCGGGCCGGCTATCGCCTGGATACAGACTCAGGTCGCGATGTGTCGATGCCTCCGACCCGGGTATCCTGACAGAAAGTTTTCGCGCCTATGGTTGTCCGACACCCTCAACGTCTTCCGCTCTTGGCTTTGGGCATGCTTGCATTGCTCACAGGTCTGTGGGCGGGGCTTGCGCGGCTCGGGTGGAACGTCCCGCTCCCGCGGGCTGGATTTTCCTCGTTGCATGGCCCGCTCATGGTGTCCTGTTTCCTGGGCACGTTGATCAGTTTGGAGCGTGCGGTCGCGTTGGCTCGTCCCTGGGCCTATGCCGCGCCGTTGCTGACGGGACTCGGCGGTGTGGGCTTGATCGTCGGAGCCCCGCTTCTTGCGGCGCAATTGTCGATCCTTGCCGGCAGCCTCGGGCTGGTGGCGATCTTTGCGGCGATCGTTCGCCGTCATCCGGCGCTGTATACGTTCACCATGGGTGGCGGGGCCATTCTGTGGGCGTCGGGCAATCTGCTCTGGTGTCTCGGATGGCCGGTTTTTCTGGTTGTCTTCTGGTGGGCGGCGTTTCTGGTGGTAACCATTGCCGGTGAGCGTTTGGAGCTGGCCCGGTTGCAGCAGGTGAGCGGAGCCGCGCAGGCGGCGTTTCTGTTGCTGCTCGGCATCCTGCTCACCGGGCTACTGCTTCTGGGCTGGTCGTATGACGGCGGTGTTCGTGTGTTCGGGGTGGGGCTGGTCGGTCTCGCCCTGTGGTTGGGACGGCATGACATCGCAAGGCGAACCGTCAAGCAAACAGGGCTGACGCGATTCATTGCGATCTGCCTCCTCACTGGGTATGTCTGGCTCGGCATCAGCGGGTTGTGCGCCATGCTGTTCGGCGGTATGCCGGTAGGCCCGAAGTATGACGCCACGTTGCATGCCTTTTTTCTTGGGTTCGTCTTTGCGATGATCTTCGCCCATGCGCCGATCATCTTTCCGGCGGTGCTTGGCGCGAGGATGACCTATCGTCCGCTGTTTTATGCGCATGTGGTTCTGCTGCACATCACCTTGTGTCTGCGTCTCATCGGTGACGCGGCAGGGTGGAGCGCTGGTCGCCAAGTCGGCGGCCTGCTCAATGCCGTGACGCTGCTCCTGTTTCTCGTCAACACGGTGTCGGCGCTGCAGAGTCCTCCGGCGCAAGCGGGACGAGTGGAAATCCGGACCTCGTGATGTATGCGGCAGGCAGACGGCGGTGTTGCCGGTGAAAGGATCAGTTGAATGACGATGGAGAAACAGAGTGCAGGTTCCGACCCACGCGTACTCGACGCCCTGCGGCAGGTGGTTGATCCCGAGCTGGGTGTCAATATTGTCGATCTGGGATTGGTGTACGGCAGCGAGGTGCGGGATGGTCAGGTGCATGTGGCCATGACGATGACGACGCCCGCCTGTCCGATGGAAGAATTGTTGATGGAGATGGTGCACTCGGCGATTTTGCGCGAGCTGCCGGAGGCGCGTTCGGTGGACGTCGATCTCGTATGGGATCCTGTCTGGAAGCCGGAGATGATGAGTCCGGAGGCCAAGGCACAGCTGGGTCGGACGTAGGAATGATCAGATGCCTGTGGAGGCGGCACGAGTGTGCGTGGCGGAGAGTGACTGAAAGGTGTGTCGACCGTGAGCGAGGACCAATCCAGGCAGGCGCGCGAGTTGGTGGAGTCGGTGTACCGCTCGGACTCCCGCCAGGTGCTTGCCACCTTGATTCGTCTGCTTGGGGACTTCGATACGGCTGAAGAGGCCCTACACGATGCCTTCGCCGTGGCCGTGGAGCAGTGGGCGCGGGAGGGGGTGCCGGCCAATCCGAGGGCCTGGCTTGTCTCCACCGGCCGCTTCAAGGCCATCGACGGCCTGCGACGGCGCGCCCGCTTCGACGCGTCTTTGACGGAACTCGCCAGACACCTGGAACTTAGCACGAGCGACCCCGAAGACTGGAACGACGAGGCGGTCGAGGATGACCGGCTGCGGCTGATGTTCACCTGCTGTCATCCTGCTTTGTCGCCAGAAACGCAAGTGGCGATGACGTTGCGCGAAGTCTGCGGTCTCACGACCGATGAGATCGCCCGCGCATTTCTCACGAAGCCTGCCACCATTGCGCAACGTATCGTGCGGGCCAAGGGGAAGATTCGTGACGCCCGCATTCCGTATGAGGTGCCCTCGGCAGCCGATTTGCCTGACCGGCTGGATGCCGTGCTGCGGGTCGTGTACCTGGTTTTTAATGAAGGGTATAGCGCCTCGTCGGGGGACTCGCTCACCCGGCACGATCTGTCCGGTGAGGCGATTCGTTTGGGCCGACTGTTGATCGGGTTGCTGCCAGAGCCCGAGGCCCTTGGGCTCCTGGCGGTGATGTTGCTGCACGACTCGCGTCGCGCCGCGCGCACCTCGCCGACCGGCGATCTGATTCTGCTGGAGCATCAAGATCGCTCGTTGTGGAATCGGGAGCAGATGCTCGAAGGAGCCGCGCTGGTGGAGCGGGCACTCGCGTTGCGTCAGGTCGGTCCCTATACCATTCAGGCCGCGATTGCCGTCGTGCATGCCGAAGCCCCCGATGCCGCGTCGACCGATTGGGCGCAGATCGTCGGTCTCTACGATGTGCTGGTGCAGGCTGAGCCGTCAGCCGTGGTCGAGCTGAATCGGGCGGTGGCTGTGGCGATGCGCGACGGTCCGGCAGCGGGGCTGGCCTTGGTCGATGCGATTCTTTCCCGAGGCGAACTCGTGAACTATCACCTGGCGCATGCCGTTCGAGCCGACCTCTGCCGGCGACTGGGGCATCACACAGATGCCCGGGCTTCCTATGAGCGTGCCGTGAGCCTTACGCAACAGGAACCGGAGCGGAGGTTCCTGCAGGGACGATTGAGAGAGCTGGCCGACTGAGTAGGGCGCGTGCTCGCACGTGATCGGGCAATTGCGCATGCACGACGTGGTGATCGCCGTAGGCTGTGAATGGATGTCGGGTATGCCCCAAGCGGCCAATGATGCGTTGGAGCAGATGGGTTCGCACTCGAACCGTATCGCCATTCAGCTGATCACCTGTTGGTCACACCTCTGTGGCCGTGGCGCCCAGGTCGGTACAGGTCGCCGGCTTGTCTGCCCCCTCAGTATATTGTGCGCACAAGTCCGCCTTCGGCGCGGATACAGGCTCCATTGATGACCGACGCCCGCGCGCTGCACACAAAGGCGACGATGTCTCCGATTTCTCGGGGCTCGATCAGGCGACCGATGAGGGACGTCGGACGGTTCTCCGCAATGAATCGACGTTCAGCCTCCGTCTGAGGAACGCCGGGAAAGACATCCCGGATGAATTTCTCAACTCCCTCGGTGCGTGTGGGGCCGGGGAGCACGGAGTTCACCGTGACCGTTGTGCCTTTGGTGAGTTCAGCCAAGGAGCGAGCGATTCCCAACTGCATCGTCTTGGTGGCGCTGTAGTGCGCCATCTCGGGCGCGGGTGAAATCCCTGATTCACTCGAGATGAACACGATCCGCCCATGGCCGCGTGCCAACATTCCCTTGAGATACTGTCGTGCCAGCCGCACGCCGCTCATGATATTGACGTCGAATATCTTCTGCCAGGCGGCATCTGTCTCATCGAAAAATCCGATGGCTTCGTAGATACCCAGATTGTTGACGAGGATATCGACCTCCGACCAGGTCGAGAGGGTTGTCGCGCATCCCTCGGCGGTGCCGTTATCAGCCACCAGGCCGACGAGGTCGAGGTTGGACAGGCTCCGGCGGAGTTCCGCCAATGCCGTCTCGACGCTGGACGGTGTGCGACCGTTGACGATGACTCGTGCCCCTTCGATGGCCAGGGAGCGCGCGATTTCCAGCCCGATGCCTCCGGTCGAGGCGGTCACGAGAGCGGTCAGACCATTCAAGTTCAAGTGCATGCCAACAGACCTCCCACGCTGAAGGGTTTTCTTCTCAGCCCAGGCCAGGGACCAAGGTTGGTGGAGACGTTCCGATCGCCAACGGATGCCGTCCCTCGCATCAGGATTTCCGTCGATGGATAATGATGGAATTCCCATCCGGGTCTGAGACGATCGCCATGTGGCAGACGGGTGTTTCCAGCGGTTCAAGCCGGAACGGGCACTGGTGCTCCTTGAGGCGTGCAATGGCCGCGGTGAAATCTTCCACTTCGAGACCGACCGACCCGCCGCCTGGGGACGGCTTCCAATCCGGTGCGCTGTTTCCGATGCTGAGCGTGTTCGACCCGAGATCGTATTCGACGAACCCCTTGTCTCCCTTGCCGAAAAACCGCGATTCTTTGAGCCCCAACAGGCCCTCATAAAACCGCCGCGCCCGCGGGAGGTCGGTAACCGGATAACAGGTGAACGCGATGTCCGTGACCTTCATGTCGCTCCTTTCGTCGATTGGTCGGCGCCCAGCCTATGCTGCACGTTGGCGATCGTGCTTGCAAGGGCGGTGGTGGTCGTTACCGCCGAGGTAGAGTCGGAGGTGCTGAGTTCCTAACAACTCGAAATTATAAGCGATTCATTGGTTCGTTGTGCCATGTCGATTTTGCCCGATGCCGACGACTATCTTCTGTAAGGGGATAACGAACAGAAGGAGGACATGATGGCGACCAGGACCAAGAAACGGGCGGTGAAGAAACCACAGGCGGCGGCCAGTGTTGTCTGGTTTGAGGTGCCCGCCGACGATCTCGACCGGGCGAAGAAATTTTATGGCGCATTGTTTGGCTGGAGCTTCGCCAAAATTCCTGCCGCCATCGACGACTACTGGCACATTGATACTGGGGGGAAGGATGCGACGCCCGACGGCGGCCTGATGCCACGTCTGTATCCGGAACAGTCCATCACCAACTATGTGGGTGTGCCGTCGGTGACGATGGCAATGAAGAAGGTCGAGAAGCTGGGAGGCACGATTTGCAAGCTCAAGACGGCAGTGCCCGGCATGGGCTATTTCGCGATCTGTCAGGAGACGGAGGGCAATACGTTTGCCCTATGGGAAATGAACGAACGCGCCAAGTGAGAATGCTGCACAAAAGCCCTCCAGCGTCGTTCTTGTATCGCTCACTGCGGCCCTGCTGGCCTGGCTGGCCTGGCTTGTTCAGCATTCTCAATGCAGTCGTAGCCCCTTAGCACCGTGAATCCATTCGAGAGAGGAGTGGTCATGAAATATCTCTGCCTGGTGTATGTCGAAGAAAAGACGTTGAATGCCCTGCCCCGGGATCAGCGAGTCGCGTTGTCGGACGAATCGATGGCCTACTGTGATGAGCTGCAACAAAACGGACAGCTTCTTGGAGCCTCTCCCCTTCACCCGGTCGAAGCGGCAACGACGGTGCGGGTACGCGCCGGGAAGGTCTCCACGACCGATGGGCCCTTTGCTGAAACGAAGGAGCAGCTGGGCGGGTACCTGTTGATCGATGTCAGAGATCTCAACGACGCCGTCCGGATCGCCTCGAAGTTTCCCGCCGCTCAGTACGGCAGTATCGAGGTGCGGCCGATCAAAGAGGGCGGCTGTGCGTGATGGTTCGGTCGATTAAGGTCACGGATCGATGAGCCTTGTGGAGGCGCGGCATGAAATTCATCTTGTTGGTGCATCACGACGAAACGGCATTCGAGCAGATGAGCGACGAGACAAAGAAGGGCCTGCTGACGGAATCGATCGGGCTCTGCCATCAATTGGATGCGAAGGGGGAGTATGTGCACGCCTCGCCGGTTCACCCGGCTGCCACGGCGGCGATCGTTCGGGTTCGAGAAGGTACGCCCATTGTCACCGACGGCCCCTTCATCGAAACGCGGGAGCAGATGGCGGGCTATTTTCTGATCGAGGGGAAGGATCGTGATGCAGCCGTGGCGATTGCCGGTCGGGTGCCCGGCGCGCGCATCGGGACGGTTGAGGTGCGGCAAGTGAGGGAGATCACTGGATTGCCGTGACGCGTGAAGAATGAATGCTTCAGACGTTTCAGGAGATACGAACGACGAGATACGCGTTACGGAATACTCACGGTTGAGAAAGGAGTCCGATATGAGCCGGGTACGGGTACTTGTCGGGACGAAGAAAGGCGCGTTCATCCTCACCTCGGATGGTACACGGAAACGGTGGGACGTGCAGGGGCCTTACTTCGGTGGTTGGGAGATGTACCATCTGAAAGCGTCGCCTGTCGATCCGAATCGGTTGTATGCCTCGCAGACCAGCAGCTGGTTCGGCCAGGTGATTCAGCGGTCGGATGACGGCGGCAAGACCTGGAACCCGCCGGGAACCAAACCGGAAGATTTGATGGGGACGGACGGGATGCCCAATGGCGCCAGCAACATGTTCGTCTACGATGCGTCGACGGAAACCGGCCGGCCGCTGACCACCCACCAGCATTATGACGGCACGCAGCGGCCATGGGAGTTCAAACGCATCTGGCACTTGGAACCCTCGCTGACCGATCCGGATACGGTCTTTGCCGGTGCGGAGGATGCCGCAATCTTCAAATCATCGGATGGGGGCAAAACCTGGAGTGAACTGCCGGGCCTCCGCAGCGCGAAGGGCCATCTTTGGCAGCCTGGCGCCGGAGGGATGTGCCTGCATACCATTCTGTTGGACCAGAGCCGGCCCAATCGTATGTACATTGCCATCTCTGCGGCGGGGGCCTTCCGCACCGACGATGGCGGCAAGACCTGGAAACCGATCAATCGCGGTCTCACATCACCATATGAGTTGCCGGACGCGGATGTCGAAGTCGGCCACTGTGTGCATCGCATTACCATGCATCCGTCACGTCCGAACGTGCTGTTCATGCAGAAGCATTGGGATGTCCTGCGTAGCGACGATGCCGGCGACTCGTGGCATGAAGTCAGCGGCAACCTGCCGAGCGATTTTGGGTTTCCAATTGCGGTGCATGCCCATGAACCGAATACGGTCTATGTGGTGCCGATCAAGAGCGATTCGGAACATTATCCGCCGGAGGGGAAACTCCGGGTGTATCGCAGCAAGACCGGCGGCAATGAATGGGAGGCCCTCACGAAGGGGCTGCCGCAACAGGATTGTTATGTGAACATTCTGCGGGACGCGATGGCAGTGGATTCACTGGAGCCCTGTGGGCTCTATTTCGGGACGACCGGTGGGCAGGTCTATGCCTCCCGCGACGGCGGTGACAGTTGGACGGCGATTGTGCGGGATTTGCCGGGGGTGTTGTCTGTAGAGGTTCAGGCCCTGTAGCGAGACGCCGAAACCGCCTTCCAGCGGCGTTCTCGCCTCGGACGCGTCCTCAACGTAGCCCCAAGGCTACGCCTCCGGCGCCTCCGTCGGCTGCGGCCTTGCTGGAAAGGCGTTTTGAGCGCTCGCCAAGAATCGTCAGGTGCGGCCTTGCTGGACGTCCATTTTGAGCAGCCTTGTGATGAGGCGTAGCGGGTGAGAGGTCACGAGGAGTTGAACGTTTATCGAACCGTTCGCGAGATACGAGATACGCTTCACGAGATACGTATTCCAGCCCACGAGATGAGAGACAAACCATGGTACGAATCATATTGCCACAGCATTTGCGGACCTTGGCGCGTGTGACAGGGGAAGTGGCGCTGGATGTGACCTCTCCAGTGACGCAACGGGCCGTGCTCGATGCGCTTGAGGCTCGGTATCCCATGTTACGTGGAACTATTCGTGACCACGTGACGCACAAGCGGCGGCCGTTCATTCGTTTCTTTGCCTGCGAGCAGGATTTGTCGCACGAGTCGGCTGACAGTCCGCTCCCTGAGCTTGTCGTGACGGGCGCTGAGCCGTTGCTCGTTGTTGGGGCAATGGCGGGGGGATAAACAGGATGGAGAGCATATGGATCATAGCCTGTGGCAAACAGCGAAGGCCTGAAGGCACGGATGAATCTTGCTCTCGTGCCATGGGCTATACGCCATAAGCCATTGGCTCTTATCGAGGAGTGACCTGTCATGCAAAAGATAGCGCCATGTTTGTGGTTTGACGATCAGGCCGAAGAGGCAGCGAAGTTTTATGTGGCGACCTTCAAGAAGGCGAAGCTCGGTCCTATCACCTACTATGGCCAAGCCGGCGCGGAGGTCTCGGGACGGCCGAAGGGGTCGGTCATGACGGTGGCGTTTGAGATCGATGGGCAGGAGTTTCTCGCGCTGAACGGCGGCCCGATCTTCACGTTTTCTGAAGCGGTGTCGTTGATGGTGAAATGCGAGACGCAGGACGAGATTGATTACCTGTGGGAGGCCCTCTCTCAAGGTGGAGAAAAGGGACAATGCGGGTGGCTCAAAGATAAGTTTGGGCTCTCATGGCAGATCGTGGTGCCGGCGTGGGATGAGATGTCGCGCGACCAGGATGCTGCGAGGGCGGAGCGGGTCATGGTGGCCATTCTCAGTATGACCAAGCCGGACTTACAGCTTGTTCAACGGGCCTATGAGGGGCAGTGAACGCAGACAGGACTGGGAGGCACAACCATAATCGCCGTCAGTCTTCTGCCGGTTATGCCGTGGGTGCGATCGTGACACACGTATGGATCGATCAGCGAGCCGGTTGTGTTCCAGCTCGTGCGGGGTCTCTTCGACAGACTGCAAGTACACCTGCGCTTAGAGAGCAGGAAGAGCGGCTACGGGCGCGAGTGGCCGGGAAGCAGTGGGAGTGGGGTATGGCCAGACTTGATCTGATCGTATGAGACGAGCATAGTTCTAGAAGAAGATACTCAACTCCTCTGAGTCAAAATTAGGAGGTTATGATGCGATACATTACGGTGACACTGATTGCGCTTGCGGTGGTCATGAGCACGTCGTTTGTTTTCGCTAAAGAGAAAAAACATGACAAACAGATGGACCCGCAGGCGATGATGGAGCTCTGGCAGAAGTTGGCTCAGCCCGGCGAGCCGCATCAGGCGTTTGCTGGTTTGGCCGGCAGTTGGACGACGACGACCAAGGAGTGGATGGAGCCGGGCAAACCTCCCACGGAAGCCGGCGGGACCGCTGAACTGAAGATGCTGTTGGACGGACGCTTTCTCTATCAGGAGTTCAACAGCCAGATGATGGGGCAGCCGTTTTCGGGAATCGGGATCGATGCCTACGACAACGTGCGCAAAAAATATGTGACCGCCTGGATGGACACCATGGGAACGGGAATCTTTATCATGGAAGGAACGGCAAGTGCCGACGGAAAGACCATCACGCTGAAAGGGTCGCATCCCGAACCGGGCGGCGGGCAGATGCGCCATCGCGCAGTCTGGAAGTTGGTGGACCACAATACGCAGACGTTCGAGATGTATGGGAACCACGGGCACGGCAAGGAAGCGAAGATGATGGAGATCACCTATACGAGGAAGCCGTAAGGTGCCGGCCTCCGCGGTCGTGTTGCGTGACGCGTGCACATCAAGGGATGCTGACAGGATAGGACAGGGTGCAGATATCATGACCAGGGTTGCCGAATGAGCGGCTCGTGGGTCATCAATGTTTCGAATGGAGGCCTGTATGCAGCGAACGATAGGATTGCTCGCGATGGTGCTGATGTTGACGAGCCTGAGCGGCTGCAGTTATCTCTTTTACCCCCGAGCCGGTGACTATGCCACGCAGGCGAAGGGAGCGAACGGTGTCGAGACGATGATGAACCTCACCAGTATGATGGAGGCGACCGCCTCCAAGGCGAAGGGTGGAAAGGGTGTCGATACGGCTTTCGACGACCTACACAATCAGTTCCATGCCTTGAGTGATTCGTTTTGCGGTGTGACGGATGCACAAAGCAAAACACCGGCCTATGCGTTGGCGGTAACGCATAAGAAGGAACTCGGAGCGATCTTCAAGCGGCTGTGGAAGTTCAAAGAGGATCAGCCTCAGCGAGACCAGCATCTCGACTTGCTAGCTGCTGAGTTGAAAGAACTTCGCGAGACGGTACAGACGATCAAGTAGCGCTGGTTGCAGAGGGGATGGCAGTCGGGGAGCCCAGACGAAGGCCCGCCTCATCCCTAATCTTCATCCTCACCTTAATCATGTGTCACCTCGTTGTGAGGTATGACCCGTACGTCTCATGATGTCTCTTTTTGAGCAGTATCGGTAGCGTCCGGTGCTGCGTCTACACGCAACTATCAGCTGCATACGTGGCCCTGCCCGCGTTGCTTACGCAGGAGCAACTCTGTAAGATACGCGTCCGATTATTTTCCGTGAATTGCGTATTCAGCTTTTATCAGGGAGTAAGCATGGCCAGGCGATCACGACTTTCAACTGTAGCCCCGATGCTCTACGGGTGCCTTGCATTGGCGCTGCTCTCGAGTTGTAAGCAGGAGGTCGGGTCCTCCCAAGCTCCTCCAATGCCTGAGGTCGGTATTGTCGTGGCGACAGCGCAGGATGTGCCCGATGAGCCGGAGTTCATCGGACAGTCGGAGTCTTCGCGGCCGGTGGAAATCAGATCGCAGGTGACTGGGATTCTTAAGGAGTGGTTCTTCAAGGAAGGCCGCGACGTTAAAAAAGGCGACCGCCTGTATCAAATCGATCCGGTGCCCTTCCATGCCGCGATGTTGAGCGCCAAGGCGAAAGTCGCTCAGGCGGAAGCGCGACTGGTGCAGGCCAAGCAGAATTTAGCCAGGGTGAAGCCCTTGCTGGCCGAGCAGGCTGTGAGTACGAAAGATGTCGATGATGCGGTGGCCGAAGAAATGGCCGCGAAGGCAAACCTCGAAGGCGCCAAGGCGGAACTGGTCAAAGCCAAATTCGATCTCGACAACACGCTGATTGTGGCCCCTATCAGCGGCATGATCGAGCGGACGCGCGTGTATGAAGGGCGGCTGGTGTCGGCCCAAACCGATCTCCTGACGATCATTCAGCAGGTCGATCCCATGTATGTGATTGTCAGCGCGCCGGAAAGTTTTCTGCTGAAGCGACAGCGTGACAGTACGGCCAAACGAATTCAGCACCCTGGCGTCTATCAATTGCGCGGTGTGCTGACCTTTGCGGACGGAACCACATACGGGCAGGAGGGGGTGTTGGACCTCCTGGATGTCGGACTCAAAACTGATACGGGCTCTCGGCAAGCGCGGGTGGTGTTTCCCAATCACGATCGTGTGTTGCTGCCGGGGCAGTTCGTACGGGTGCGCTTCAAGGGCACGGTGAAGACGGGCGCGATTCTGGTGCCGCAACGTGCTGTGCAGCAAGGCGCCAGGGGGTCTATCGTGTTTGTCGTCGGGAACGACGATAAGGTCGAGATGCGGGAGATTCAAGCCGCGAGCTGGCAAGGCAATCAATGGATCGTTGAGCAAGGGTTACATGTGGGGGACCGCATTATCGTGGAAGGTCTGCATAAGATCGCGCCCGGCGCGCCGGTGAAGCCCGTGCCGCTTCCTGCTCCTACCGCGACGACCGTTCCGACTGCCGCCAAGCCGCAGCCGGAGAACGCCTCGTGATCTCCCATTTTTTTATCGACCGCCCGATCTTTGCGTCGGTCCTCTCCATCGTCATCATGGTGATCGGCCTGGTCGCGCTGCAGGCGCTGCCGATCGCTCAATTTCCTGAAATCACTCCCCCCGTCGTCCAGATTGAGGCCGACTATCCGGGTGCCAATGCGGAGACCGTCGCCGACTCTGTGGCGCGCCCCATCGAGGTGCAGCTCCCTGGCATCGATAACCTGCTCTACTACGATTCCACCAGCACGAACGACGGGCACATGTCGATCAAGTTGACGTTCGAGATCGGCACGAATGTCGACATCGCCCAAGTGCAAACTCAGAATCGGGTGAAACTCGCGGAACCTCAGCTGCCGCCTGAGGTCGTGCGCCAGGGTGTTAACATCAATAAAGTCTCTCCCGATCTGCTGGCCGTGGTGGCGCTGAGCTCCACCGATCCGACGCATGACACGGTGTATTTGTCGAACTATGCGATTCTGCGGGTCCTCGATAACGTGAAGCGATTGCGCGGTGTGGGCAATGCGGTGGTGTTCGGCTCCCAAAACTATTCAATGCGGCTCATCCTGGACCCCGTCCGAATGGCTCAGCTCAGCTTGACGCCGACGGACATTGTCAACGTCGTGCGTGAGCAGAACCGTGATTTTCCTGCCGGGACGATCGGCCGTGAGCCGGCCTTGAAGGGCACCGAGCTCACGATTCCCGTCATTACGCAAGGCCGATTGACGGAGGTGAAGGAGTTCGAGGAGTTGATCGTCCGTGCCATGCCGAATGGATCGATGGTTCACTTGAAGGATGTGGCTCGCGTTGAACTGGGGGCACAGTCCTATACGTTGGAAGGGCGTTGGAACGGCAAACCGAATGTGTTTTTGTTGACCTTTCTTTCTCCTGGCGCTAATGCGCTCGAAACGGTGAAAGAGCTTCGAGCTGAACTCGCCGAGGTGTCCAAGAGTTTTCCGAGCGGCGTGTCCTACGATATTCCTTATGACACGACACGCTTCATCGATGTCTCCATTAAAGAAGTGGTGAAGACGCTGGCGGAAGCGATGGTGCTCGTGATTCTGGTGGTCTATCTTTTCCTCCAGAGTTGGCGCGCGACCTTGATTCCCGGCGTGGCGGTGCCGGTTTCTCTCGTCGGCACCTTTGCCGGGATGCAGGCCTTGGGTTTTTCCGTCAATACCTTAACTCTGTTCGGTATGGTATTGGCAATCGGCATCGTGGTGGATGACGCGATTGTTGTGGTGGAAAATTGCGAACGGCACATGACTGAAGGAGGGCTTTCTGCCAAGAATGCCGCCAAACGGGCGATGGAAGAGGTGACGGGGCCGGTCATTGCCATTGTGTTGGTGCTGTGTGCGGTATTTGTGCCGGTCGGATTCTTGGGTGGCATTACCGGCGAGTTGTATAAGCAGTTCGCCATTACCATTTCGATTGCGGTCATTATTTCCGGGTTTGTTGCGTTGACCCTCAGTCCAGCGCTCTGTGCCCTCGTTCTGAAGCCCGGTGAGGAGCGGCATCATGGATTGTTTGGCCTTTTTAATCGATTCTTTGCGTGGCTGCAGTTGCGGTATGTCTCGACAGTCGGCCTGGCGCTGACCCGACGATTTTTGTCGGTAGCGGTGTTTGCGGTTCTGCTGACCGGCGTATTCATGTTGTTCCGGATCATTCCGACCAGTTTCTTGCCTGAAGAAGATCAGGGGTACTTCATCACCATCGTGCAATTGCCCGATGGCGCCTCCAAGCAGCGGACGGATGCGGTACTGAGCAAGATCGAGAGTTATTTCCTGGCAAGTCCGGTCATCCATTCGACCGATTCCTTGTCGGGTCAGAACTTCGTCTTCAATACGCGAGGGCCCAATTCCGCCACGATGTTCGTGCCGTTGACACACTGGGACGAGCGCAAGGCTCCCCAGCACCATGTGAAGGCCCTGATCGGCGCCGCCTTTGGAGAGTTTGCTAAGATCCCGGAAGCGCTCATTCTGGCGTTCAATGCGCCTTCTATTCGCGGGCTCGGTGCGACGGGTGGGTTTACGCTGCAGCTTCAGGATCCGAGCAGCGGGGATTTCAACAAATTCTCCGCTGCCGCCCAGGAATTCGTCGGCAAGGCAAGGCAGAATCCGGCGGTCGGGGCGATCGGCACGAGTTTTCGCGTCAGTGCGCCGCGCATTCTTGCGACGGTCAATCGCGAGCGGGCCAAGGCGTTGGGCGTGCCGATCTCGGAAGTGTTCGATACCATGCAGGCCTATTTCGGCAATTTCTACATCAACGACTTCATTAAGTTCGGTCGCGTTTTCCGAGTACAGACCGAGGCCGATGCGCAGTATCGATCCACACCTGAGGATATCTCGAAGATTTATGTCCGGGCGATTGGGCCTCAGGGCGCCACCATGATTCCCTTAGACACGGTGGTGAAGACGGAGTTCTCGAGTGGTCCTGATCCGGTAACGCATTTTAATGGCTATAATACGGCGTTGGTGTTGGGGGCTGCGGCACCTGGATACAGCTCGGGTCAGGTGCTGGACGCGCTCGAACAAGTAGCGAACGAGGTGCTGGTCCCGCAGGGATACGGGATCGATTGGAGCGGCATTTCCTATCAAGAGCGTATGGTCGGCAGTCAGTCGCTCTATGCGTTCGCTTTCGGGTTGCTTATGGTGTTCCTGGTGCTGGCTGCGCAGTATGAGAGCTGGGTGGTGCCGTTTGCGGTGATTCTGGCGGTGCCGATCGGTTTATTCGGCGCGCTCAGCGCGGTCTGGCTGAAGGGTATGACCAATGATATTTATTTTCAGATCGGCCTGGTGACGCTGATCGGACTTTCGGCGAAAAACGCGATTCTGATCGTGGAATTCGCGAACAAACGATACGAGGAAGGCCATCCGTTACTGGAGTCGACGATGGAGGCGGCGAAGCTCCGGTTTCGGCCGATCGTCATGACGTCGATGGCCTTCATTCTCGGGGTGGTACCGTTGGTTATTGCCACCGGCGCCGGCGCCGCCAGCCGAAATTCCATCGGTACCGGGGTATTCGGAGGGATGTTGGCGGCGACCTTTCTGGCCATCTTTTTCGTGCCGCTATTTTTTGTGTTGATCCGCTCGTTGAGTCGCCGCGTGAAAAAGCAGACTCCTCCGGGACAGGATCCGCCGGGTGATCCCGAAAAGGAGCGAGACTATCAACATGCGTAGACTAGCCCTGGTTCTTTCCGCAACTCTTCTGGCGTCCTGTGCTGTCGGCCCTGACTTCACCAAGCCGGATGCGACCACCCCGGATGCCTTCCGTATGGCCGAGCCCGGTAGCGACGCGGCATCAATCGCGAATACTCCCTGGTGGGAGCTGCTCAAGGATCAGGAGCTGCAAAAGCTGATTCGTACGGCCTTGGATGAAAACAAGGACCTGAAGCGCGCGGCGGCGGCGGTGGAGGAGTTCCAATCTCGGTTGTTTATCGCCAAAACTGATTTCGCTCCGCAGATGACCGTGACGGCGAATGGGCCGGTGCTCGGTCGAAAAACCAATTTCTTGTTTCCCGGGTTCCCCAACCCGTTCAACTATTACCTGCAAGGCAACTTATCCTGGGAGCTCGACATCTGGGGGCGCATTCGTCGATCCAATGAGGCTGCGCGTGGGGATCTTTTGTCGCGAGAGGAAAATCGGCGTGCCATTGTTTTGCAGTTGGTGAGTGGCGTCGCGGAGGCCTACTTTGAGTTGTTGCAGTTCGATATGCAACTCGACATTGCGCGGCGAACACTCAAGTCTTGGGAGGAGTCCGTCAGGATCGCTCAGGCGCGTTTGCGGCAGGGAATGATTTCCAAGCTCGATGCCGATCAATTCGAGGCTCAGCGGGCTAATGCTGCTGCTAAGGCGGCGGAGTTCGAACGTCAGAAAGTACAGAAGGAAAATCAACTCAGTGTGCTGCTGGGCCGGAATCCGGGCCGGATTGTTCGTGGGCATTCCTTGACGGAGCAGGTGATGCCGCCCGACGTGCCTCCTGGTCTCCCCTCTGAATTATTGCAACGGCGTCCGGATATTCTGCAGGCGGAACAGGATCTAGCCGCCGCTACGGCTCGCATCGGGATGGCTAAAGCTGATCGTTTTCCGAAAGTGAGTATCACCGGCATCCTAGGTGTGGCGAGTCCGCATTTGTCACGGCTTGTGGCCAACGAAACGGCATTCGGCGTGGCAGGGTTTGGCTTGACCGGACCGTTGCTGAACGCACAGATTCTTGGTTTCCAGCAGGAGGCTGCTGAGGCGCAGGCCCGCCAGGCCGTGGCTCAGTATGAGCAGTCTGTGCTGGTCGCGTTTAGAGAGGTGGAAGATTCGCTCGTGGCAGTCAGGACGGTTCGGGAACAGCGTGTGGCACAGTTGCAGCAGGTAGACGCATTGCGGTCAGCACTGAGTCTCGCCAACCTTCGCTACAAGGGTGGGCTGGCAAATTACCTGGATGTGTTGATTGCGCAGCGCGATCTGTTTGAGGCCGAGCTGGCACTCATGGGTACGCATCGGCTGCATCTGGTGTCGATTGTGCAATTGTACAAAGCGTTGGGTGGTGGATGGATACCGGGAGAGGAGTCGCCGGTGCAACCTTTACCTGCGTCTTCTGGGTCCGAACAACGTTCGTGATGCTGGTTCCCTCGCTTCAGCTCTAGCCTGTCCCCCATTATTTCTTGCCGAATCTCTCATGCGTTGAGATGCAGTGCACGGGCATGCCGTCAGCCTAAATACCTTCGTGGAAATCCGGAAGGTGTTGCTGTGGGAGTCAGGCTCGTCGGTGTGCTGTGGTTGTGAGCGTGAGAATCATGGCGAGGATTCCGCCTAACAAAGCCATGAGCAGAATTGTAAGCCCGCTGTGTATCCATGCTGAGCTCGTCTGGACCCCGAGAACGATGTTCGTAAGGTTGAACGTCCAGAGGCTGGCTGCCACCCACCCCAAGTGCTCTGCCCGGTTTTGAGAAACACGAATGCCTGCCAGGGCGAAGCCCAGCACTCCTGACAATAAATTTCCTAGATACGTAGTCGACGGTTGGTTCTCCAGGTTCATCCCTGCCATAGCCATGCCCAGCCCGGCAGCAAAGGTAAGTCCATATACGATCGCCGCGTCACGTGTCACAGTTTTTAGGTAGGAGCTCATTGCCGGCTCTCCAACTGAGGGTGCTCGCCGGGTTGTCCTGTCTCCAATCGCTTCAAGGGAAAGAACAGCAGAGTGTGAGAGATGCCAGGAGAGGCCGCGGCATGTGGTAGTTGAGGTCTCATGCTCTCGGCTGTGAGGTGCTTCACCCGTGCCTCCATGTGATTTTCAATAAAATGTGCGATTTGGAGTAACCGCCCTGGGCGACGAGGGCGGGTGGGAACTCGGACTTTGGTTCCATCCTGGCCCAGAACTGGCTCTGGCGGACCGCTCACATGGTGTTACGGCCTTCTTTTGTGAGTTGGACTGAGAGGGCGGGCCGCGGAGTTGATTGATTTTCGGTTACGCCACCAACGACTAAGACGCCGAGTCAGCGCAAACACGAGGTTGTCGATTGCGAGCACCACCGCGCCGATGATGAACAATCCCAAAACGAGGGCGAGTTCTACGTCAATGGACATGGTCTATTCCGTCGGTCTAGTCACGCGTGAGTCATGAGGTGTGCGAGGTGTTTCAGTGTGTGACCCTCTTTCTGATTATCGTGACCAGGATGCCTCGTGCCGAGTGCTTCGTGGCATCCTGGTCGGGATTCTGAAACTAGGCAGCCAGGTGAGCGATCGCTTCTGCTCCTAGGTGGATAATCTCTCTGTCGTGGGCGGGAGTTCCGGAAGTGGGAAGATGGAGTGGGGTGCCTTGAGTCGCTCGGTTGTGCTGCAAGATCTTCTCGGCCACATTCCCGCAGTTCATGCATCGTTTGGCTTGAAGCCACATGGGCCCCGAGGAGTCTTCCATGTCCAAAAGGAAATCTTCGACCATACATCCGTTGCAGCGAGTACAGTTCATAATGTGTCCTCCATTGTTCAGTGCCTATGTGTAAGCGTAGGTCCGGAAGGTCCTCTCCGATAGACCTGAATGAAGTACTTCCTTGGCGGTACCCGTAAAGGCGTGGTGTCGAGGGCGTATCATCGTGCGTTCCTTTCGAGGGCAGGGGAGGGCCTGCCCTATCTATGTCCTACTCTGCAACTGTAATGGTGAGTTCCGAGCGTATATCTTGAAATTCGGGCTCCGGGGGCAGGTGTGCGGCGAGAAATCCATCTAGATGAGTGCGCTCATCGGCATCCATGATGAGCAACTCCACGCCAAATCGATCTCCTTGTACCCAAGTCACTTGTGCCAAATGGACCGACACGGGTCGGTGGGCGTCGGGCCGCTGTAGCTTTAGTGCGAGATAGTCTCCATCCACGAGGCTGTGAGGGGTGGGGCAAGGTGATCCGTCCGGGTCGGTATCGAGGATACGGCCTCTGTCGGCGCAGCCCATGGTCACATCAGACAGGATGCAGTGGACTAAGAGCTTTCGATGGGATGGACGAGTCATACGAGCCTCCTGCATCCGATGAGCGGGTTCGCCGTCATCTCGATCCTGAGAGTAGCTCGGTTGTGCCTGATCAGATAGTCTGCGAAGTGGGTACTTCTAACGAGGGAACGGCCAGGGCTGGGCTGCCGGAAACAACGGCCGCGAGCAACTGTAATATGCGTCCAGGGCTTCCCTGGGTGTATGGGCTAGCGTGTCGTGGGTTTGTCTGTGAGGGTGGGGGGCGAGGTATTCATCGGAGACAGCTGGTCAGTCAGATAACGGTGCAATGCCGCATAGTCCTGGTGTTCAGGTCCCAGGTGGATAGTTCCGTGCTGCTTTCCGGTTAAGAGTGCCCATGCAACCGCCTGTTGAACCAATTGCGTGTCGGATAGTGCATAACGAGAGAACTGAGCTCGCGCCGCCGGCGGCACTATCACTTCGATCGAAACAGGGGCAGAGCTGTACGTACAATAAAACTGATGGCCGGTACGAAACACCAAATGGATGCCCTCGATCGATACGGCGCCGTGATGATCGCAGGTGAGACAGTAGAACCACGTGAGTCCACTGGGTGATGGCGAGAGGCCTCGGCGTGTCGTTCCTTCGGTCATGATGCCCCCGCAATCCGGCTTTGGACAACGGGGTCTCTGGCGTGAGAGAGGTGCGCTCGGTGAAAGCATGGCTTCTTCATCTGCAGGTTCATTCGAAATGTAAGACACTCTTCAACCCTTCGTTTTTGGGTCGATACTGGGGGTCGTGGATCAGGCGTGCGTGGACGGAGGCATCCAGCACTTCAGTATTCGTCCCTGTTTGCATGACTGGCCGATAGAATCGTGAATGAAACCATTTCCGAAAGCTGCCAAGACACTCGGTGAAGGAATCGTGGATGGGGCTCAGGGCGTTGGGCTTCACGGGGATCGCCTGCGCCCCAATGGCTAATCCCTTCTCGATCGAGTGCAGTTGTAGCCAGGCTAAGCCGAAGTCGGCCAGATTCCGGTCCGGATAGGTTCCGCCTAAGTCGCCGTGTGCGCCGGCGAACCATCGTTGTTCAATAGATTGGTCGGGGCCGGCTGGAGAGGTCCATAGGGTCGCGTTGTGGTCCGCACGATGCTCATCAATGGCGAGGGCGTGGTAAGCCCGTCTCACGATTGCGCTCAACTCCGTATCGTGAAAGTTGTAACGGTGATCGTTCAACCACTTGAGGGCGTTCGTCGGAATGCCAAGCGGGCCGACCGTGTCCCAGAGACCCAGCAACGTGATGGAAACCTCTAGTGTTCCTCGCCGTCGTGTGGACGGCGGTATCCTGCGGTGGCCATTGCTGGGCCCATTTCGATAGAGGCGATAGGCTTCGTCGAGCGCTTGATTGGAGGGATCGAGGATGAGCTCGGTGAGGCATTGGGTAAGAGATGTAGACGGTTCAGCTGAGCTCGCAAGCTGGGAGGCTGCCTCGCGTACACGGCCGACAAGGTCTGCGTTCAGTAACTCTGCAGAGACGAGGCCTGTGGTGTTGAGAAGGCCCGCCAGGGAACGGGCGGTATACGCGCCGCGACTGAACCCATAGATAAAGAGATCGTCTCCTGGTTCATAAGAGGCTGCGAGATACGCGTAACCATGGAGAATCGATTGGTCCACCCCGTAACCAAATGCGCCATCGCGGAACCGATGAAACCAGGGGAATTGGGTTCCGGAGTCATACCATTTTTGTTGCGCCCGTCCGTCGCACGTCCTCGGCAGGATGGAATGGTAGAGCCGCAGCACATTCGTGGTCGCTGTTGACTCTTGGCGCATGCCGGGAGGGGGTTGTTGGGCGGAAATGCCTGAGGACGGTACCCATCCCTCAGTGTCCGGAGGTTGCTCCCACATGCCGTCGAAGCACAGAATCAATTGTTTGGACACACAACGTCTTTCTCTCACGCAGCCGAGAGACCAATGGAGCACTTCGTGTGATCCGCTTGCCGTGAGAGGAAGCGGTCCGGTTCAAGCAGCGATGTGGCTGCAAGGGCTCGGCCCTACGAGAGCAATCTTAATGCCACTATTGTTTGTCATGGGTCTGGCGACGCGGGCATCATGGAATGTGAAAGATAGACGGGGGAATGGCGCGGGAACAGCCCTTGTGGACGGAGAGTGAAGAAAGGTTGCCGTTCACTGGTGAGATCTCTGTATCGAATGGGATACGTGTTCGTATCCGAACGCATACTCAGTGCATTCGTGAACTTGTGGGGGAATGTGGTGGTGGTAGTTGAGCGAGAGCCGCGCGGGTGAGCAGAGAATCGTTTCGGCCTTTTGCTTAAGGATGCTCACGCAGCTGATGGTGAGTCAAAATTCGTTCGTCGCGCAGATGCATGGGGGCGCGGCTATTGGCCGCCGGACTTTCTGAGTAGCTCTCGATCCTGTTCGATTTGGGAGGCCAGCTGGTGGAGTGCTTGTGTGGTGGCGTCGGTGATGGGGTCTTGATCAGAGGCCGTAACCCATCTCACTGACGAGCCGAACGCTTCGCCTTCGGATGCGTAGGTCTTGAGCGGAGCTTGGCCGGAAACAGATAAGTCGGTTTCAAGATGTACCCGGTACAGGTAGCGGTCAGGTGCCCGAAGTGTCAGCCATGCTTTGACAACCAGGCGTAGGTCGGCGGGTTCTGTGCCGATGGTGGTAAAGGTTTGACGCTGTGCGAAATACTCGATGATGGCATGTCGCAAGTCTGTCGCCGGCCATTCAAGGAGGGGAATGCCCGGCATATGATCCGCCCCTTCTATGGCGAGGAACGGCACCTCGAGCTGCACTCTAGCGGGTAACGTCGCGGAACTCTGTTCCTGCGGCATCGGGGCGACGTGGATGTTGTGCACACACCCGGAGGCGAGGAGAGATGCGGAACAGAACAGGATGGTCAGTCGATGCCTGATTTTCGGCATGGTTCGAAGCATACGTCGTGTCACCGGGATTGTGAGGGCGACGGAGGGCTGAGGATGTTCAAGTCACGAATAGCGCGTGTTGCTTGCTCTCGATAGGTCCGTTCCGTCGAGCCCGTGTAGGTATCAATGACACGCTGGTAGGTCGCTCGGGATTGCGGGTACTGTTTCTTGATCGAGAGGTATTGCCCCAAGGCTAACCAGTTTTGGGCCGCCGTTTCATTGGCCGTCCGTAGGTCGGTCCATTCACGATCCACCTGGTTGGTTCCCGGCTGATTGACGCGTCGAGTGACGATCTCGCCCAACTGGGATGAGAGGTGTTCGATGGCTTCGTTCTCTCGGATGGCGGCTGCCACGCGATCATGTTTCAAGTGATCGTAAAAGGCTTCGACATGATCCTTGATGGTGTCGGCGCGTTTCTCATGGATGTCATGTGAGCAGTGCGCAAAGGTGAGGCCGATCATGAGCAACACCACGCCCCGCCCTATCGAAGTTGTCAGTGAGCGAATCGCCATCGTTGCCTCCTCGGTCGTGTGGATCTGGTGCGCGACGTTGTCTGTTCGATGTCGCGATCCTACCCTAGAGGCGCTGGAAAGGCGAGACCGCACTTGAACCTACGGCACAGACTTGAAGAACAGCACAGAGAGCGGTGGCAGGGTCAGGGTCAACGAGTGTGATCGTTCATGGGCCGGAATAGGCTCCGCGGTTACGCCGCCGAGATTCCCGAGTCCGGTCCCGCCGTAGATGGCCGCGTCACTGTTCAGGAGTTCTTTCCAATACCCGCCGTGCGGGACACCGATGCGATAGTGCAGTCGTGGAACCGGCGTAAAGTTACAGACGACGGCGATGTGTTGTCCCGGTCCGCGGCCATGGCGTAAGAGGCTGATGATCCCGGCATCCACATCCTGACAATCAATCCACTCGAATCCTCGCCGGTCGAAATCGAAATCATGCAGGGCCGGTTCGGCGCGGTAGAGCTGGTTGAGGTCGGCGACCCATCGTTGCAGACCTTGGTGAGGCGGGTACTGAAGCAGGTTCCAATCAATGCTGTCATCGTGAGCCCATTCCCGCCACTGACCGATTTCGCCGCCCATGAAAATCAGCTTCTTCGCCGCCTGCGCATACATGTAGCCGAACAGCGCGCGGAGATTGGCGAACTTCTGCCAATCGTCGCCAGGCATCTTCCCTAGGAGCGAGCCCTTCCCATGGACGACTTCGTCGTGGGACAGCGGCAACAGGAAGTTCTCCTGGAAGGCGTATAGCATGCGGAAGGTAAGATTGCGGTGGTGGTGTTTGCGGTACACGGGATCCAGTGCCATGTACTCCAGTGTGTCATGCATCCATCCCATATCCCATTTCATGCCGAAGCCCAGTCCACCGGCGTAGGTTGGTCGCGAGACGGATGGCCAGGAGGTGGATTCTTCCGCAAAGGTCTGCACATCCGGATGGCGGCGATAGACTTCTTCGTTGAGTTGGCGCAAGAAGGTGATGGCCTCCAAGTTTTCCCGGCCGCCGTGGCGGTTGGGAATCCAGTCGCCTTCCTTTCGCGAATAGTCCAGATACAGCATTGAGGCCACGGCATCCACTCGCAGCCCGTCGGCATGGTACTGCTCCAGCCAGAAGAGCGCGCTGCTGATGAGAAAGCTTCGCACCTCGTTGCGGCTGTAGTTGAACACCGCCGTCCCCCAATCGGGGTGGAGCCCCTGGCGGGGATCCGCATGCTCAAAGAGATGGCTGCCGTCGAATCGGCTCAGCCCGTGTTCGTCGGTCGGAAAGTGTGACGGGACCCAATCCAGAATCACTCCGATGCGGTGTTGGTGGAGCTGGTCGATCAGGAACATGAGGTCTTGCGGCGTCCCATAGTTGCCGGAGGGGGCAAAATATCCGGTCGTTTGATACCCCCAGGAGCCGAAAAACGGGTGGTCCATCAGGGGGAGGAACTCCACGTGAGTGAAGCCCAACCGCTGTACATATTCGATGAGTTTCGGCGCGGCTTCGCGATAGCTGAGGGAGCGGTTGCCTTCGCCGGGAACCCGCATCCACGAGCCCAGATGTACTTCGTAAATGCTGATCGGAGCATCCAGCGCGTTGTGCTGGGCGCGGGTGCGCATCCAGTCGTGATCCTGCCAGGTGTAATCAAGGTTCCAGACCACGGAGGCGGATTTCGGCGGGATTTCGTTTAGTTTGGCAAACGGGTCTGTCTTGATGAGCACCGCACCGTGGTGCCGCGATCGGATGTGAAATTTGTACAGGGTGCCCGTTCCCACTCCAGGGACGAACCCCTCCCAAATGCCTGAAAATTGACAGGGGTGGAGAGGATGGCGTGTGGGATCCCAATGGTTGAAGGTCCCGAAGACCGAGACCTGCTCAGCTTCCGGTGCCCACACCGCAAAGTAGGTACCGTCGATACCCTGGAAGGTTGCGGGATGTGCCCCCAGTTTGTCGTAGAGGTGGAAGTGCGATCCTTCGTTAAAGAGGTGCAGGTCGTCCGCCGATAGCAAACTGCACGCCTCGGCCGTGAGGTTCGTTGCTTGCGAGCCCGGAGCGAGCGGTTCGTCGGGGCGATGATGTGCACGAGTATCCACAGTTGCAGAGTACTGTGGTTGAGGGCAGATCGTCAATCAGCCGATTGTCCCAGGAGTCGGCAATTTTTCCGAAGGCAGGAGTCAGGCAGACTAGTGACACCTCTCAATCAAGTATGGTATGAATCAACCCGCTTGTACGGAGTCTCTTCGTCCCCATCGTCTAGCCTGGCCTAGGACATTGCCCTTTCAAGGCAGTAACACGGGTTCAAATCCCGTTGGGGACACCACACCAACCCACAGTACCGCTCTTAGCCCAGCGTTGTATCATTCGTTATGCCTATTCACAGGGCCGACTGTAGGCATCTACGCTTTACATCTACGGTCTGTGAGGTCCGGCGCGTGTGGCGCTATTACACCGAACCCAAGCCGCTCTGCATCACGAAACCTTTCTTCGTCGTCTCCGAAGCGTACATGAAAGAATTTTCCAACCGGCAGCCACACACACAGCCAGATTCGAGCGGAGGGCAACGGTTCATACAGGTGATGAGAAGGGACAAGCCAGGAGTGGCCTTCCAAAGCTTACCCTAGGCCAGATCTCCGGGATGGGCTCAAGGTTCTGTAACTGGAGCTTCCCATCCGCATACGCGGCCGTCTCTTCCTCGGCCGCTCACCCTGCCTGACGCATCAGAAGTGTCCATGACACGTAGTTCCTGGTGAATTTTCTGGACTCGAGAAGTATGCTTTTTCTGTAGTTTGCGCATTCTCTGCATGTTGATTAGGTAGGATGCGGTAAGATCTCTTTCCTGAATTATCAAGGTCTATGTCGTCAGTCTCACTGCCGTGATTCTCTTCTGGCCGGTTCCAGGCCAAAGTCAGGTCTACTTTGATTTTGATCAGGCGCTGTGTCATACCTGCTACATTGCAGGTGCCTGCATACTAAGCCTGCCCAGGATTCCCCCGTTCGATGGAGCCTATATTCCTGTCCGTACGCCGGCACTGATACCTCGGAGATGAAAGGGCAATGTGAACGCGAGCAACTGTTGGCTCGGCAAGCGCGAGCCCTTGTCCGCTCTGCCCTTAGTCGAGCCGAAGAGAAACATTTGCGCGAAGCCAGTCGAGATCAGTATTGCAGGATTGATGCACGTGTATTCGCCGACGGTCAGGACCTGTGTAAGAGCCTGATAGGCGAGGGCACGCGCCGTGCGCTATGACCGAGGGATAACAATAAAAGATTGGTGCACAGGGATTGAAGGCAATGTTCTTGGATTGTTTGGGGAGGCGGGCCATGACGCGTGAAGAACCCTTATACTACTGTCCTATTTGCCGGACTCCTGTCGTGCCCGAACGCCTTCTGATCAGGCCGGACGCTCCCAAGAGGCGTGGGGCTCCTGCGCGGCCTGAGTGGCACTGCAACCAATGCGGACGAACCTTCGCCCCGGATTACTTCGACGCATCGCCCTAGCAAAGGATTCGAGACTTGGAGCGATGAAGGATGAGGCGTGGCAATCAGGATATGTAGCAATGCGAGCCGCATCTTCATGCGGCGTCCTCATGGCATACGGGAATCAGAAACGATTGAGGCAGGGGTGTGCGCGCTGCCTGCCTATCAGGCTAGAGAGGTTCGGGTGTGCGCGAAGGGAAGTGCCGTCCTCTCCAGGCCAGAGGAGCATCTCGACGGTTTGGCGGTCTCTGCACGGGCTGATCGAGCGAACGCTCCGGCTCCCAAGTCGGTCTGCTTGAGGCAGCCGTTGCGACCTTAACCCCAAGCGAGTAGTGTGCCAATTGATCGAATTTCTAAAAATGCTGGGGGCTGGGTTAAGCGGAGTTTATACTGTGCTGCTGGAGCGTGGGTTCAGTCAGAATCACTCCGCGATCTATGGAGAGCAGTCGTGCTGAAAATACTTGCGCATTGGCCTATGGTCACGATCACTTCGGTGTGGGTCACTTCATTGATCGCCATTTTATTGTTCGTTCCCGACCATCAACGGTATCACCGCCGAGTTGAAAAGATGGAAATGCTATTGCGCGCGAACTGTGCGCAATGGAACGTGGTCAAGGACCCTCCCTTTATTCCCGTTCACCAATTGCTCGTCACGAAATGCCTTCCGCCCAAGGCGTGAGGGAATGCAGCTGGCGACGAGTGTCGCGGTGTGAACACGATATCCAACAGTCTGCATGAGCTGGTCTGCCGGTCTCTCAATCCTGCTCAAACACACTCCACGATGACGCGTTGCTGAATCTGTCCGCCGACTTCGCCCGTATGCTCAATCGCCTGCCGTCGGGCATGCATGTAGGGCGCGGCGTTCGATGCGACCTCTGCTGCCCGTTCAAACAGCGTCGGCCATTTCCCGCCATGTGTTTTGATAGCTGTCGATTCCTTTTCAACTAGTGAACTCCTAAACGGCTCACGTATGAACTGTGACGGCCAGACCTGTTTGCGCGTGGCGGCACGTCACTGACCCCGAAGAGCAGCGTCTGCCATCAAGACCGTCTGGCGCGAATAAGGTCTGCAACCGGGAACCCCCAGTTCTTGGCTTGGGCGACGAGGCGCTGGTAGGTGGTTTCCTCGAGCTGAGGTGATCGCGAGAGAATCCAGAGAAATCGGCGATCGGGCGTGCCGACCATCGCGGTTCGGTATTCCGGATCAAGCGCAAGAATCCAATAGTTCCCTTCACGAGACGAACCGAAGAGCCGTGCGAAGAAGTTGTCGAAGACCACGGTGAGCCGTGCGTTGGTTGCGGGATCGATCACTGTTGCCACACCATCCACGTGGTCCACTCCGCCGCTGTCCGTCACGCACTCGTTGTGGACCCCGAGGGTGCCGTTGGGCTGGTTGGTATATAGCGCTGTGGAGTTGATGCAGTGACGTTGAAACCACATCGGCAATCGGGCGATCTCGTGCCATGTTCCGGCGTACCGGGCGAGATCTACTGAAGCCACTGTCGATAGGGGATCTTTCTGCTCCACGCTCGCACACGCTGTTACGGTAACGCAGAGTGCCGATATCGCCAACGTCGTGCTCACTCTGGTCCAGTTATCTAGCAGGCCTCGCATCCGTAATTTATCAATCAGGGTGTTCATAGTGTGCACGTGGGGTGTTGCAAGGATGCGCTCCGTGAGATCATCAGCTCGGGCCGTCACAGCCGTGGTGTCATCATAACAAGCACCGATGCCGCTGTGTATGCACACGAGTGGATGCACATTGAGTGCAAGAGGTTGTGCGGAGTGAAGAACCGACGCCGTGCTTAACCCGTATGCTCGTGGCACTGTTTTGGTTCCTTGTGCATCATCGGTGTGAGCGGAATGTCCACCCACCTCTCTCCTTCATGGCGTTCGAGTTTCTAAATGGAGTGCAGGCTAAACCCGATTCGCCCGTGAATGAGTTCTGGCTCAGACTTCCAGATCATCACGCACCCGTCTTTTGTCAGACCCACGGTTCCCATATGCCAGCCTGGAACCAGGTCTGACGACTCAAAACGAACTAACAGCCCTTCTGGCAGGTCCTGTGCAGACGTCGGAGTGGGAATGTGGAGAAGGACCAGGAGCGTAATCGATAAGACGAGCGCGATGTGAGACATGGCAGCTCCTTTCTCGACGAACTGGTTCGGCCAGTGTGGGGTGATCTAAAAAATATGTCAATGCGGGAAAGCCGAAGTCGAGATGATTCGCGGCAGCTACTATGTAGCCTTCAAGTTCAAGGTTGTCCCGTGCCGTAGGTGTTTCTCCATGCCGCCTCTCCTTAAAAAATGGGTGAGGGATTGCAGGCTCTAGAAAGGAGTATGAACCGTGAATTGAAAGCGCCTCACCGTACTGTGCAGAGGTATCCCAAGCCCAACAACCAGGTCGTTCTCAGCGGATAGTCCGGCGACACACAAGTCCGCCGGCTACAAACCTCCTACGAACCTCAATTGGCCAGCATCCGCTTCCTGACAGCGTAACGGGTTTATCGGGGCTGAGTGTTCTGTTAGAGGCCTGGCCCTCTCCCACGCGCCATCTTCCCTACGGCTGCATTTCCCACTGTCTTGTCAGGTGTAAGTTCCGCCACGAGTCACGTGACCGTTCCCTAGGTAGATATCGTGGCCTACCAAAGTTTTTGCCCGCGTCCATCTTCCGAGGAATAGTCCGCCAAATGATCTCCGTTTAGGATCGCCCCAGTCGAACGTGAGGCACGCGAACTCGTCGAAGATCGAATTACCTTCAATCAATCAGAGGAGACACAGCATGGCAGAGGTGAATGAGTCCAAGTCGCAGGGCGGGAAGTCGGTGGCAGTCAATGTTCGGCTAAAACCGGTCGGTCCGTTGGATCAGCCGACTCTCGTGAACTACACCCATGTCGGTCTCGCTCAGGGCCTCGGCTATGTCGATTTCGGATTTCTGGAGCCTGCTTTACTGGGGGCGCTCACCCAGCGCGCGCAACGGGGAGAGGCCTTACCCAAGCACCTTGAGGGGGTCAGAGCCGCACGCATCGCGCTCCCGCTTGATGCCCTGGTGCGCTTGCAGCAGCAACTGACTACGATGGTGAATGGCTTCCAACGGACTCCTACCGCGCAGTCGTAACCCATTTTCAGACGAAACACGAGCTTCATGGACGCACTCGCCCACGAATCCAATTTGCCTGTCTCGGATACGGGACTCCACTGCCTGTTGTTACTGGCCCGCTTCCACGGCTTGGCGGCTGATGGCGCGCAGCTGCGGCATCAGTTCGGGGAGGCGAGCCGGCCGCTCACACTCGGTGAGTGGCTGCGTGCCGCTACGCATGTAGGGCTCAAGGCGGGGCGGGTCAGGACAACCTGGGCCGGCCTCGCCGACAAGCCGCTTCCCGCCATGGCGGTTGGTACGGACGGACGCTGTGTGCTTCTGGCGAAAGTGGAGGCTGGTCACGTGCTGCTGCAGGATCCGCAGCAGCCACGGCCCACGATGTTGCCTCAAGCGCAATTCGAGTCGATGTGGGGTGGGGAACTTGTCCTGGTGACCAAACGGGCCGCTCTTCGCCCGGAGGATGTTGCGTTTGGTTTCAGTTGGTTCATTCCTGCGATTGTCAGACACCGACGGTTGCTCGGCGAAGTCCTGCTCGCCTCCTTCTTTCTGCAACTCTTTGCCCTCGTCACCCCGCTTTTCACGCAAGTCGTGATCGATAAGGTGCTTGTGCACAAGGGATTTACGACCCTGCATGTCATGGCGGTCGGCATGATCGTACTGGCGCTGTTCGATGCACTGTTGAGCGGCCTGCGTACCTATCTTTTTGCGCATACCACCAACCGGATCGACGTGGGTCTTGGCGCCCAACTGTTTCGACATGTGCTCGCCCTGCCGCTGGCGTACTTCGAGGCGCGCCGGGTGGGCGATACAGTCGCGCGCGTGCGAGAACTGGAGCAGATCCGCCAGTTCTTGACGAGCAATTCCGTGACCGTTCTGCTGGATGTCCTGTTCACAGCCGTGTTCCTCGCCGTCATGTGGGGCTACAGTTCGACACTGACATTGGTTGTCCTCGCCTCACTGCCGCTCTACGCGATTCTGTCGGTGGCGATCACGCCGATGATCCGCACCCGCCTCAATGAAAAGTTCACCCGCGGTGCTGAGAACCAGTCCTTCCTCGTCGAAACCATCAGCGGTATCCAGACGGTGAAAGCGTTGGCGGTTGAGCCGCCTCTCCAGCGCCGCTGGGATGAACAATTGGCCGGCTACGTCAGCGCCAGTTTCAAGGCGACAAGTGTCATCACGATCGCGGGCCAGATTGCCGGCTTTCTTCAGAAGGCCACCACGATTGCCATTCTTTGGATCGGTGCCTATCTGGTCATCGGCGGGGAGCTGAGCATCGGGCAGCTCATTGCCTTCAACATGTTGGCTGGCCAGGTGACCGGGCCACTTCTTCGGCTGGTGAATCTCTGGCACGAGTTCCAGCAGGTCGGTATTTCGATCCAGCGATTAGGGGATGTGCTGAACACCAGGCCGGAGCCCTCTTACAACCCGAGCCGGACGACGCTCCCGCAGGTGGTCGGTCAGATTATGCTGGAGGGCGTCACCTTTCGGTATCGACCCGATAGCCGCGACGTGCTCCGCCAGGTTTCCCTCCTGATTCAGCCGGGGCAGGTCATTGGCATCGTCGGTCGATCTGGCTCGGGGAAGAGCACCATCACGAAATTGATTCAGCGGCTGTATGTTCCTGAACGTGGCCGGGTCCTGGTCGATGGCGTCGATTTGGCACAGGTGGACCCAGCCTGGCTCCGGCGGCAAGTCGGCGTGGTGTTGCAGGAGAATTTTCTTTTCAACCGCTCTGTCCGGGACAACATCGCCTTGACCGACCCGGGGCTCTCCATGGACCGTGTCATACAAGCGGCGAAGTTGGCGGGCGCCCACGAGTTCATTCTTGAACTTCCGGACGCCTACGATACGGTCGTCGGGGAGCATGGCTGCTCCCTCTCCGGCGGGCAGCGGCAGCGTATCGCCATCGCACGCGCGTTGATTGCCAATCCCCGGATTCTCATCTTCGACGAAGCCACCAGTGCTCTGGACTATGAGTCCGAAGCGATCATTCAGCAGAACATGGCGCAGATCTGCAAGGGCCGCACGGTCATCATCATTGCTCATCGGCTCAGCACGGTTCGCCCCGCGCACCGGATCTATGTCATCGATCAAGGCCAACTGGTGGAGCAGGGGACACATGAGGAATTGCTCAAACGGCAAGGCATGTATCACCGGCTGCACGCACACCAGGAAGGGAAGGCCGCATGAGGATACACATGATGCGATGGTGGCAGCTCTGGTCTGCGGCCTGGGAGGCAGACCGACGACGGCCGCTTGCGGCGGCCCCTTCGCAGAGATCGGTCGAGTTCCTACCGGCGGCGCTGGAGATTCAAACCGCACCCCCGTCCCCGATCGGGCGGGCCATCCTCTGGACGATCATGGCGTTGCTCACCGTTTCTGTGGTCTGGGCCTCGGTTGGTCGGATCGACATCGTGGCGACGGCGCAAGGGAAGGTTATTCCCAGTGGGTATTCCAAAGTCATTCAGCCTTATGAAACCGGTGTCATCGCCGCGATCCGCGTACAGGACGGCCAGGTGGTGAAACGGGGTGAGGTGCTGATTGAGCTCGATCCGACCCAAAATCAGGCCGACCGTGACCGTGCGTCGAATGAGTATCGTGCCGCCAGGGTGGAAGCCGCCCGTCTCCAAGCCCTCATTGCAGGCGTGCCCACGTTTGTGGCCCCACCGGAGAGCGATCCGCAGTACGTCCGGCTCCAGCAACAATTGCTTCGCGATCAGCTGACCGAGTATCAGGCGCGAGTCGACGCCACTCAACATATCATCGCGCAGCGGGCAGCGAGCATGGATGCCACCAAGGAAAATATTCAGCGGCTGATCTCGACGGTGCCCATGGAGACTGAACGGGCCAGCGCATTCAAACGTCTGATGGAGCGTGGTGCCGTCACCAAGTTGGACTATCTCCAGGCGGAAGGGCAACGGATCGACAAGTTGCAGGAGTTAACCGGGCAACAGCACAAGCTTCGGCAGGATCAGGCCGCCTTGGCGGAAGCTGAGAACAATCGCCGTGCGCTGGTCTCAGAATTCCAGCAGACCAAACAGGCCGAACTGTCGGCCTTGGAGACCAAAGCCGCTTCTCTATCGCAGGAGGTGACGAAAGCCGGGCAGAAGGCGGAACTGCAGCGGCTCGTGAGTCCGATCGATGGCGTGGTGCAGCAGCTGGTGGTCCATACGGTCGGGGGCGTGGTGACCCCGGCGCAGCCGCTGCTCATCGTAGTACCGCAGGACCATCCGGTCGAAGTCGAGGCGCAGTTGGAGAACAAGGATGTCGGCTTTGTCAAAGAGGGGCAGTCCGCCGAGATCAAAATCGAGACCTTTCCATTCACCCTCTACGGCACTATCCCGGGCAAGGTGCTGACCGTGTCGGACGATGCCCTGTCGCTCAACAAAGATAAATCGACGGAGGGATTAGTGTTTGCTACGCGAGTGAGCCTTGCGAGTGGGACCATTCCGGTAGAAGGCAAACTGGTGCATCTATCTCCCGGCATGGCGGTGACGGTGGAAATCAAGACCGGCCGCCGGCGCGTGATCGAGTACCTGTTGAGCCCAGTGCTCAAGTCGTTGCAAGAGAGCCTGAGGGAACGGTAAGCCGATGCCACGTCTTGGACTCCCAGTCGGGCGGGTACTTCTCGTTGCGAGCTTGATGGCGCCGTTGATCATGTTCAAGGTGGCGGGTGCCACCGAGGCACTGCAGGCGACGAAGATTTCCGTGCAGGAACTTCACCTGAGCCTACGGGCGGCGATGGCTGCCGCGGCCGAGCAGAACCCCTCGGTGTTGCTGTCCAAAGAACGAATCGAGGCAGCCCAAGGGGAGGTCACGACCCAATTAGGCGCCCTGCTTCCAAATCTTTCCGCCAACGCGCGGCAAAGCCAACAGACGCAGTTTCTCGGTACCTTCGGTCTCGCACCGGTTCGGACCGAACCCTTCAGCATTTTTGATGCGCGGGTGAGCGCCTCGCAGAATCTATTCAGCCTCAGTCTCATTCAGCGCTGGCGTGCGTCGCGGGAAGCGCTTCGGGTCGCGGAGTTTGACGCCCAAAGCAGCCGCTTCGATACGATGGCCAGCACAGGCTTGGCCTATCTCGAAGGGGTCAAAGCGGCCGCGGCGTTGTCCATGCGTCAGGCCAATCTCCGGTTAATTCAGGAGCTGTTGGCGACGACCAAGCTTCGGCAACACGAAGGGGCGGCAACCGGATTAGAGGTCGCGCGTTTGGAAGGGCAACTGGCGAACGAACAGCAGCAGGTCGTGGCGGCACAGGCTGAGCTGGACCGGGCTAAGAACACCCTCGGGAATCTGTTGGGGCTCACCGTTGAGGTCCGGATGACGCTCACTGATCAATTGCAGCCCCAGGTGCCGGAGGCCGCGGCCGCCCAGGCGGCGTGGGAGCAGGCCGTCACGAATCGAGCTGAGGTGCAGGCGCAGGCCAAGCGGATTAAGTCAGCGGAACTCAGCTATTCATCTGTGACCGGAGAGCGACTACCGTCATTGGTCGCGCAGGGTGATACGGGCCTGATCGGCAATCGTTGGAACAATAGCCTGGATACGTACAATATGGCACTCTTACTGCAGATTCCTTTGTTCGACGGCGGCCAACGCGAGGGACGGATCAGTACGGCCCGGAGCCAGGTGCGACAAGAAGCTTTTCGAATGCAGGTGGTGCTGAATCAGGTGCGCGCCGAGGTCAATGAAGCCCGTATCGCGCTGGCCGCAGCCAGAGACAAGGCGGCGCTAGCCCAGGCGGGGTTACAGGCCGCGACGAAAGAAACGACCTTGGCTAAAGACCGCTATGCCATCCTCACGGCCGCCAGCCAGTTTGATGTGATCACCGCCATCACCTCGATGGCGCGGGCTCGAGAGAATCTCGTTGGGGCGTTATTTGAACTCAACGCCGCCCGGGTGAATTATGCACGGGCGACGGGGACATTGGAGTCGTTGGGGTAGGGGCCCGCACAAGCTTGATGGCGTGAACGGTTATTCGTGGGGACAGAGGATACGAAGGCCTTGCAGGAGGGGTGGTGTCGAGGCGGTGAGGTGAGAGTTGGTCGAAGCCATTGAGGCGGGAATAAGCTGGGCGAAGCAATGCACCTTCACGGAAGAGGGTTGGTCATGAGAAGTCGAGGAATCGGGATGGCGATGCGGCTACTGGTCGCAGTGATGGTTCTGGAAGGGATGGCCGGAACGAGCCATGCGGGGCTGTTTGGAGCAGACGAGACGCCTGGTGAGCGGTTTCGGAAGGCCACTGCACGGGAGGCAGAATACTGTGCTACGCACAAGATTAAACCAACCAATCGTCGGTGTGACATTACGACGCTACAACCGGCTGATCCCTTGGCGACAGAGGAGGGTCGGTTCGCCCACTCCATCAGAATTCCGAATCCCGTACCGGCAGACAGCGGCTACAAACCGGGTATGACGCCGGAGCAATACTTTGACCATTTGTGCAAGACCGAAGCGGGGGAATTCATCTACAAGACGGTGGAGGATGTGGAAGGGCTGTACATGATGCGGCCACGGAAGGGAGCGACAGACTTTGAACTGGAGCACTTGTATGCGCTGGAAGATCCGTATGGGCATGAGAACTGGGAAGCGACAGCGCCTGCTCCTGCATTCGTGCATCCGGGTCAGTACGGCTTTCTGGAAATGCCGATAACGGATAGACGAGAGCCTGATTGGCGCAAAAAATATGTCCATTCGTCCCTCATGGTTCCACCACAGCCAGGGGCAAACATTCAGCGATATTTTGGATATGACGGGCGTAATCAAAAAAGTTTGCAGAAAGAATACGACGTGAATCGCAAAAGCCGGCATGGGTACACATGGCGTGGGATCACGCGGCCCCATGATCGGGAGATGGGAATTGCAGGGGGGGAACTAATTGTATTGGATTTGGAGGCAAACGAGGTGCTGGCTGTGAGGCGTGGATATATTCGTAGTGGAGACGTACGGAAAAACTTAACTGGGGTTTGGTGGTTGGGCGGACACGTTTGCAAGAGTGATAGCACGAGATTGTTCCGGACGGTTGAGTATATCGCACAAGTTCTGCATCCAGTGCCCACACAAAACAAGGAGACATTCCATGTCACAAAGTGACATTCCCCTTTGGCTCAACTTTGCGCTGCAGCAGTTAGCTGCCGAGAGTTATCTGCACGACGTCAATAGAAATGATCCCACTGCAGCGGCAGCTGCTCTGGTCAAAGGTAACAACCGCGCGGGCTTTCCTGAAACCGGCTTCACGCGCATGACGACGGTGCAGGCAGAGCAATTCGTCCAGCGCTATCAAATCGTCGATCAGCACGCCAATGATGCCACGGGGTTCAGCGCGACGTTAATCAAAGATCTGAATGATCCAACCGGCAAGACCTTCACCCTCTCCTTCCGCAGTAGCGAATACCAAAATCAGGTTCAGGGTGGCGATTGGGAGCGTGATGGGGCTGCAGCCGCCGACGGCGAAATCGGCCGCTATGGGTTTGCCCTTGAGCGAAGAAATGGTGTCAGGACTCATTTTGAGGCATCTGTGGCCTGCATAAGGGCCGTGTGAGGAGTGCATGGGGCGTCCACGTCGCACGACGTAAGCCGATCTGGTCTACACGTCCTCAATCAGGGCAATGGACGGATGTGCCTGTTCGAGCAGGACGGGGACTACGCGGTCTTTGAGCGGGTGCTCGCGGAGGGATGTCGACGCGTGCCCATGCGGATCGTGGCTTACTGCTTGATGCCCAATCACTGGCACCTGCTGTTGTGGCCGGCGACAGATGGCACCGTGTCCCGCTTCATTGGCTGGGTGACGCTCACGCATACGAAACGGTGGCATAGCTATCGGCAGAGTGTGGGGACTGGTCATATGTATCAAGGGCGTTTCAAATCCTTCGTGGTGCAGCAGGATGCCCATCTGCTGACCGTCTGCCGATACGTCGAACGGAATGCCGTGCGCGCAAAATTAGTTGAGCGGGCCGAGCAATGGCGCTGGAGTACCGCGGGCCAGCAGTCCGTCTCAGACCGGGTGGTTCCGCTGAGTACCGGGCCTGTCGAGTGGCTACGGTGGGTGAATGAGACCGAATCGGCCGAGCAGGTGGTCGCCACTCGGAAGAGTGTGGTGAAAGGCCAGCCGTGCGGGACGGACGCGTGGGTCGCGCAGATGGTGATGGACTGGGGCTTGCAAGCGACCCTGCGCAGTCCCGGACGATCACGCCGTGACGACCGGAAATGAGTCCTGACACCATAATGCGCGATGCCGACAAGGAGGCATAGATGATAGCGCTGTCTCTGCTAATTGTTCTGGTGCTCTATATTGTGCTTGCGTGGATTATGATTCGAACGGTCGGGTGGCTGTCCGGTGTCTTCGCCTTCACGGCTGTCACAAGGAAAATCTTGCAAGGCCTCTGTGCTGTATTCTTTGTGCTTCTGCCGACATGGGACATTATTCCTGGCCGACTGTCCTTCCAGCATCTGTGCGAGACCGAAGCGGGAATAAAAGTGTTCAGAACAGTTGAGGTGGAAGACGAATTCTTCATGTCAGATGGGCAGCCTGATCAGAAAAAGCTTGTTCTGCTGTACTCACAACAAGACAAGAGGGACTCTGAATTCTCACCATGGATGCATATAGTCAAAGTTGAAAGCTCGATCCAGGCAAAGCGAACAGGGGAAATTCTGGGAGCAGCGACAGACTTTGTTTATTTCGGCGGATGGATAGGTTCACGAATCGCGCCCATGTCCCCAATTACTTGTCCCAAATATCCCAATCACAGCGTTCACGGCATTATTTGGCAAGGGGTCTTCAAACCAAAGCAAGCATTCATGCAGGGAGGGAAGTGAGATGTCCGATCCCATTGGTGTGTATTTTCAAAACGCCCAACTATCGATGGCTGCCTATGCAGACTTAACTTTATCCATGAACACCAGCCCTAATATATTTAAACAGCAATTAAAGGATCATGGATTTACGAGCTCCCTGGCGGATCAATTTATCGCCACATACACCATCGCTGCTGACACCTTTACCGATCCTTCGACAGGGTTGTCGGTGACCCTATTTCAGAAGAATGGGACTACCGAGAAAGTCTTGGCGATTCGCGGAACAAATACAAATGAGATCAGCGATCTCATCACGGATGGTCTGCTAGCGGCCGGAGAAGCTGCGACGTTAAGTCCTCAGTATATAGCGCTCCAGCAGTACTACTCGCAGCTAATTGAACAGGGGATACTCCGCTCCAATGAAACTCTTACCGTCACAGGCCATTCGCTTGGCGGATTCTTAGCCCAAGCCTTTACGGTTGATTATGCTACCAATGTTCACCACACCTACACATACAACGCGCCAGGCATAGGTGGTGTGGCCATTGAGGTGCTGGAACGGTTGGGCGTTGCAGCAAGCGCAGTCACTTCCGGCCTCATCACCAACATCATCAGCAAGAACGGACTATCAGTCGCTGCTGGGCTAGGCACACAAATTGGTACGCCGGTGAACATCTTTATCGAGGCGACAGGTTTCAACACTTCTTTTCATGACCATCAAATAGTCACCGCTACTGATGCCCTTGTATTTTACGATCTCGCTGCGACCATTGATCCGACGATCGAGCTTGCCACAGTTACCAAATTTCTTGAGGCCTCGTCATCAACAGCTGGCCGTCGTTTAGAGGCGAGTCTTGATGCCCTCCGTGTCCTGTTTACGGGAGATCGGACGCCGACTCCTTCAGGGCCATCTGGATTAGGTGATCCCAACCGTGAGGCCTATTATTCCAACCTCATCGATCTCCGCAACGACCTCGTCGCCATCAATATTTATCAAATCAACAGTCTGGTTGGTGCGCCGAGCAGTACCGTGTTTAGTCAGGCGAAGAGCCTGACCCTCGATGGACTGTCCTACCGCTACGCCTTACGCGAACTCAATCCATTCGTCGTGACTGGCATCGACTATGAGACCCTCCACAATCAGGACCATTCGCTCGACCTCTACGATGCCAATACTGGTGCGGGTGTGTGGACTCAGCTGGCACTTAGCGACCGAGCGGAATTATTGGCCGAGAAATTGCGGTTCAATCAGGCGGATGGGGTTCCTGCCAGTCAGATATTGTTTATCGATGAGGCGAGCTTCTTCAATAACCAACGTGGGGCTGCGGCGTCCGAAGCGGTAATCTTCGGGGATGCTGAGGGTCGAGAATATCTCGGGAGGAGAGGAAGCGACCATATATATGGTGGGGCTGGAGAAGACACGATTCGTGGGGCTGGAGGTCAAGACTATCTTGAGGGTGGTGGGGACAACGACAGGCTATTCGGCGAAGCTGATAATGATATTTTACTAGGGCAACAAGGCAGCGATTTTCTCGACGGAGGTCGTGGCGCGGATCGTATGAGTGGCGGCACCGGAGACGATATCTATATTGTCGATAACCCAGGCGACAGAGTCGTCGAGTTTGAGGCGGGGGGAACTGACGAGGTGCAGGCTTTGGTGGATTTTACGCTGAGTGCCAATGTGGAACGGTTGATTCTTACAGGATCCGACAACATCGCTGGCATCGGTAATGAGCTCGACAACACGATAATAGGTAATAGTGCTAACAATAGACTGGCAGGACGGAGAGGCGACGACATCCTCGAAGGCGGGGTTGGATTTGATACGTATATCTATCAGTCAGGCGATGGAACAGACCGGATCGAAGATAGTGATGCGAAAGGGGAAATTATTTTTGATGACCGCTTGTTGCAAGGAGGCATTCGTCGCGTTGGTGATGGCGCCAATACCTACACCAGCCTTGATGGCCGAACCACCTATGTGATGGCCAATACCGACCTCATTGTGAACGGCGTCCTCATCGTGAACGAGAACTTTCAAAGCGGGCAGATGGGGATTCAGCTGCGAGATGTTTCCCATCTTCCGTCTGATGCAGGCGCTCCAGTGGGGCCCTTTGGTGATGTGCTGGTGGGAGATGGTGGGGATGAGATTCTCGTTGCTACCAACCCGTATTCGTACGCCATGTATGGCAACGAAGGAAACGACGTTCTGCTCTCCCAGGTGCCGTCATTTCATGATTCATTCTCTGATCTTCGTGATGGTGGGGCTGGTGACGACATCTTATTCGGTGCCGGAGGGAATGATTATCTTGTCGGAGGCAGCGGGAATGACTATGCCGACCTATCCGATGGAGATCTTTTTTTCGGGGGCGATGATAATGACATTGCTGTGACGGATACGGAGATCGCGAATTACGTATGGACCCGTATCGGCGACGGGGCACATTACATCGACGGCGGCGCCGGTCAGGACGTGTTATTGGGAGCGCTGGGTGTTGACGTGCTGCTTGGTGGCGCGGGCGATGATGTTCTCAGGGGAGAAAATCGGCCGGAGGGTTGGATCGCAAAAATATATGACGGAAATCTGACGTGGAACAATTTTCCCATGCATGCGTTCGTATCGACTGTGGGAGCGGACGACTATCTGGACGGCGGTGCAGGAAACGATTTCATAGTCGGCGATGGCGGCGATGATGTACTGATCGGTGGAGAAGGGGACGATACTCTCCACGGCGAATCGGACTTTGCACAGACTCTTCCTGGAAACGATTGGCTTGAGGGCGGCGCCGGCCATGACCGGCTGTTCGGTGGAGCGGGAGCCGATTTGCTTTCCGGTGGGGATGGCGACGATCTCCTAATCGGTGATTTTTCAGACGATCCTGGATCAGCCGATATTCTCGATGGCGGTGCCGGAACTGACGAGCTCCAGGGTGGAGGGGGCGACGATATTCTCTATGGCGGCATTGGTATAGATCGGCTCGGTGGATTCGGGGGGGATGACTTTCTCGATGGCGGAGCCGACAACGACGAACTTCAAGGGGGTGTTGGCGCAGACTCTCTTTGGGGCGGGACCGGTGACGATAGTCTCTATGGCCAGGAAGATGATGACAGTCTTTTCGGGGACGAAGGCGATGATCTCCTGGTCGGTGCGGAGGGCCGCGATACGCTCTTTGGAGGACGAGGTCACGATGGCTTGTTTGGTCAGGATGGTGATGACCTCCTCGCTGGAGAGGAAGGCGACGATCTTGTCGTCGGTGGACTCGGCAATGACCAGCTTGAGGGCGGAGACGGGATCGATGACGTGCAGGGCCGAGAGGGTGATGATGTGGTGATTGGCGGCGCTGGGAACGACTTTCTGTATGGTGATGGCAATGACCCTACTGTCCTGAATCTCCTTGGGGGTAATGACACGCTGACTGGCGACGAAGGTGATGACCAATTGTGGGGCGGCGCGGGGCAGGATCAATTGTTCGGTGGCGACGGCGCTGATCAGTTAGTCGGTGATGTGGGAGATGATGCCTTGTTCGGGGATGCCGGTGATGATTCCCTCTTTGGAGACTCGCCGCTCTTTGTGAATCAGGCGGGAAACGACATACTCGACGGCGGTGACGGCAATGATGTACTTCAGGGCGTGGGCGGAGATGATGATCTCCATGGCGGTGCCGGGAATGATCTCCTGATCGGTGGGGACGGACTTGATACCTATCGCTTTAATCTGGGGGATGGCGTCGACTCAATCCAGGATGATGCGAGGCAGAGTAACCGATTGGTTTTTGGCGCCGGTATTACAGCGGCATCCCTTAGTCTGGACGTCGCAGCTGGGGATTCGCTTGTGGTGCGCGTGGGCAACAGTGGCGATGCTGTTCAGATCGTCGGTTTCGGGCTCGATTCACCGGCGGAGTTTTACACCATCGGCCGGTTCGAGTTTGCGGATGGCACTGTATTGACGGATGCCCAACTACTCGCGCGAGGATTTCACCTGTCCGCGCCGCTGAATGGGGGAACATTACTCGGCACTCCCTTTGCCGACCATATGCAAGGCAGTCAGGCCGCTGATTGGTTTCACGGGGGCGATGGAAACGACGTCTTGATCGGCGGCGAGGGAGCTGATGTGTTGGAGGGGGAGGCCGGTGACGATCTGGTGGATGGTGGCGCCGGGAATGATCGTTTGTATGGGGGCGGTGGCGTGAATGTGTTGTATGGCGGCGCCGGGGACGACCTGTTAGAGTCGAGTGACGCCGGCGATCAGCTATTCGGCGGGACTGGCGATGATATCTATCGCCTCCTCTCCGAGCTTCCCACCGTGTCAGAGGATGCGAATTCAGGTATCGACACCATCCAGCTGGCGCTAACTGCTTCGCTCGCCTTTCACGCTCCTGACCATGTTGAGAACGTTCAGATCCTAGACGATTTTTATTTAGACCCGACGCAGCGAGTGGATGTGGTAGGGAATGTTCTAGACAATCAACTGTCTGGCCCCAACCTGCTCGATGGGCGGGAGGGAAACGACGTTCTTGTCGGGGTAGGTGACAATACATTTGTGTTTGGCCGTGGGTATGGGCAAGACATCGTACGTATGGGCATGCAGATGTATGCCCATACGGGTCTCGACCAAGTGCAGTTCCTGGCGGGTGTCGCACCCGCTGATCTCGTGCTTGAGAATCATGCTAACGATCTGGTCGTAAAGATCAATGGAGCCACCGATCAATTGACTGTCGGGTCCTACTTTGTATCGCCGGACAACAAAGTTGACCACTTTGTCTTCGCCGATGGAACGGTTTGGAGTCTGAGTGATATCGAGGGACGCGTACGGGCGTTCGTCGGCAGCGAGGGTGACGACACGTTCTACGGAACCTTGGGGGATGACACCATTCGAGGGTTAGGCGGCAACGATCAAATTCGAGCTTCACTAGGTAACGATCGTCTCGATGGAGGTACAGGAAACGATTTTCTGGAGGGGTATGTCGGTGATGACATCTATGTGTTCGGCCGGGGATACGGGCAAGATGTTATTGATGAGCAAGGCGATGCCACAGATGTAGATACGCTTCAACTTGCGGAGGGAGTTAGCCCGGGCGATATCATGTTACAGGCGACGCCTGATTTCGGCAGCGACGTGATTCTTAGGATCAACAATACTTCGGATGAACTAACTCTCGGCGGATTTTTCTTGTTCGACTCGCTTCGTGTGGATCGGATCCAATTCGCTGATGGGACTACCTGGGATTACAACGCGATGCTGGCTCGCGTCGAAGGTGTAAATCTGGTGGGTACGGAAGGCAATGACTATCTCTTCGGGAATGTCACGAACGATACTCTGTCGGGATTGGGAGGGGATGACAGTCTTGACGGTGGAGCCGGTAATGACACGCTTCTTGGGGGCGTTGGGGCTGACCAGCTGGATGGCGGTACAGGAAATGACACGTTGGACGGAGGGACTGGTGTCGACGGCATGGTCGGTGGATATGGAAACGACCTCTACCTGGTCGATGATATCGGGGATGGAGTGACGGAACTGGTAGGCCAAGGAACGGATACTGTTCGGAGCAGTGTCACCTATACGCTGGGCGCGAACGTTGAGAATCTGATTCTTAGCGGCAGTGCGGTTATTAATGGCACTGGAAATTCCCTCAATAATATCTTGACCGGCAATGGCGCGGCCAACGTCCTCACGGGCGGTACTGGGAACGACACTTACGTCGTCGGGGTAGGGGACACGGTTGTGGAAGCGGTGAGTGCCGGAACTGATACCATCAAGACCGACATGGGTTGGACCTTGGGCGCCAACGTGGAGAATCTGGTATTGACGGGAACCGCAGCTGTGGACGGGACGGGGAACACTCTCGCCAATAGCCTGACGGGGAACAGCGCTTCAAACACGCTCAATGGAGGGGCGGGGGCAGATACGCTGATCGGAGGTCAAGGCAACGACACGTATGTAGTGGACAACATCAGTGACAAGATTACTGAATTGGCCAATGAAGGTACCGACACGGTTCAGAGCACGGTGACCTATACGCTGGCTGCCAATGTGGAGAATCTCACGCTGGCCGGGACCTCGGCGATCAACGGAACAGGGAATGGGTTGAGCAATATTCTGATTGGGAATAGTGCTGCGAACCGACTGACAGGTGGTGCCGGGAACGACACCTATATAGCTGGGGCGGGCGACACCGTTGTCGAAGCCCTGAATGCCGGGATTGATACCGTCCAGAGTTCTGTGACCCATACGCTTGCGGTAAATGTCGAAAACCTGACGCTTACAGGGATAGCGGCCATCAATGGAACGGGCAATAGCTTGAACAACGTCCTGACTGGCAACAGCGGCGCGAATGTGCTCACTGGCGGGACTGGCGCCGATACGATGGCCGGTGGGGCGGGGAATGACACCTATGTCGTGGACGATGCTGGAGACGTGGTGACAGAAACTGCAGGCGGGGGAACTGACCTGGTGCAGAGTTCTATCACATATGTCCTGGGAAGCGAGGTTGAAAACCTCACGTTGACGGGCACCTTGGCGATCAGCGGCACCGGGAATGCACTGAATAACAGTCTCACCGGCAATACCGGCAACAACATTCTGGATGGAGGCGCGGGTGCCGATGCGCTGGCCGGAGGGACTGGCAACGATATCTATGTGGTGGATAACCTCGGGGACACGGTGACCGAAGCTGCGAGCGCCGGTACGGACAGGGTACAGAGTGCCGTCACCTTCACGCTTGGAGCCAACATCGAGAATCTAACGCTCACGGGCACGGCAGCGATCAATGGGACCGGTAATACGCTGAACAATATTCTCGTCGGCAATAGTGGCGCGAACGTGCTGAGTGGGGGGACGGGAGCCGACGCGATGTCCGGCGGGGCCGGCGACGACACCTACATTGTGGATAATGCCGGGGATACGGTGACGGAGAATGCGAATGCAGGCCTCGATACGGTGCAAAGTTCCCTCACGTATATTCTCGGTGCCAATCTCGAGAGTCTGACACTCACCGGCACTGGCGCTATCAATGGGACGGGCAATACACTGGACAACGTTTTGATCGGCAACAGTGGCGCAAACGTCTTGACTGGTGGGGCGGGTAACGATACCTACGTCGTCGGGACGGGCGATTCGGTGGTTGAAAACGCCAGCGCGGGGACGGACACCGTCCAGAGTTCGATCATGTGGACGTTGGGCGCCAATCTCGAAAATCTGACGTTGACGGGCAGCGCGGTGATCAACGGGACCGGCAATGCCATGGATAATACTCTGGCAGGCAACACTGCGGGCAATGTCTTGACCGGCTTAGGGGGCAACGACACCTACTTGTATAGTCGAGGCGGCGGCCAGGACACAGTGATCGACAACGCGGGCACAGCAGACAGCGTGCTCTTCGGAGCCACAATCAATCCACTGGATCTGGTGCTCAGCCGACAGGCCAATGACCTGCGACTTGCGATCCACGGCAGCACGGACCAGGTGACGATTCAGAGCTGGTACGGAGGTGCGACGAATCAGACAGAAATGATTCAGGCGGGTAATGGACAAACGTTGCTGAATACGCAAGTCGATCAATTGATTCAGGCCATGGCGACCTTCACTCAACAGACAGGGCTGACGTGGGACCAGGCCATCGATCAGCGACCGCAGGAGGTCCAGACCGTCCTCGCTGCCAACTGGCACTAGGCTGCAGAGCCGTCGCCCCGCCTAACTGGCGGGGTGATGTTCTTCCTGACCACGTCACTTGCTCCTTCTTCTCGGCAAGGCCGGAGCATAATCCTCTCTATCTCCTCACTTTCCACACGCTCTAGTCAGGAAAAACGCTCAATGGGCGGGGTGCTGCGCGGGTTTGCGCTCCCCAGTACCGAAGAGGTACAGCCTCCGTGGGATGGCCGGGACTGGTTTGGGTGGTACAGTCACAACATCACCGCAAGGCAAACAATCTGAGTCCATACCGCGCGCCATTCTGACCGCGCTTGTGAGGAGGTCAATGATGTCACAACGAACGGTTCTGTTTCTCTTCCTGTCGATGGTATTGGCCAGTGCCATCCAAGGCTGTACCACCATGAAGGCCGGCTCTTCCACCACCTTGCCCAGCAGTGCGTTCTTCTCCGTCGAAGGCATTGAGTTGAAGTCACTTCAAGCGATTGCTCACACGCAAGATGCCCGCATCAAGAGTTGCCACAAAGGGTCGGCCTGTGAGGAGGCTTACTACATGCGTGGGTTGGTGGCCCTTTTTGAGAATCGTGCCGATGCCATTACGGTGTTTCAGGAATTACGCACGACCATGCCGAATAGCCGTTATGAGGTTGCGACGACGGGGTGGTTGAATCTGTTGCAGGATAAGGCTCCGGACTCACCACATCACCAAGCATTGATGGTTCAGTTAAAGGAGGAAGTGCTCCATAACCTAATGGATCGATCGGACCTTGCTGTGGTTCGGAGTGTGAAAGAGCAGGATCGTCGGGTTGCAGAGCTGAAATGATCAACTGTGACTAGCGTCTGACTTCGCCTCTTGTCCGGCGGGCATGGTTCGCATGCCTGCCGGTACTGTTTCTGCACCCATCTCCCCCCATCATTCCTTGGCGTATTTCCTGATTAAAAATAGGCAGCGATTGCTTCCACCAGCCGGAAAGCGCTCCGGGCCCGTGTGCCTCCTTGGCGTGCAGTTGAGTTTGGCCAGAGGGGCGGCTACACTTTGCGAGGAGTCGCGCCGGGTTACCGGTAGGTGTTTTTCTGGTGGGAGGTGCGTATGCGTCTGCTCGATATCACCGTTGTGTTGTCCGCCATCCTGGTGTTTGGAATTGGCTCGATTCGAGCGGCCGAGCCGCAGGCGGGAGCGAATGGTCTGGCAGGAGGGGCGCAGTCGATCACAGGAAAAGATGGTGCGCCGATGATGTTGATTCCGGCCGGGGCGTTCACGATGGGGAGTAATGACGGGTTACCGGCAGAGCGTCCTGAACATACGGTGACCCTCGATGCGTATATCATCGATCGATATGAAGTGTCGCTGCAGCTCTATCGAAAGTTTCTCCTGGAGGCGAAACGTGATGCGCCTCCAACCTGGGACGATGAAGCGGCAGAAACGGTCGGCGATCGTCCGGCGGTCGGGATGGGCTGGGGTGATGCGGTGGCCTACTGTACTTGGGCGGGGAAACGGCTCCCGACGGAGGCCGAATGGGAAAAAGCGGCGCGCGGGACCGATGGGCGGCGCTACCCATGGGGACACATGCAGCCCTTTGTTGATATTGCGAACTACAATCGCGGGATATGGGTGAGCGAAGCCGTTACGTTGGTCGGTGTGGCCGGTGGCGTGGAGGGGATGAGTGTCCGCCATGGATTGAAAGAGGGCGGCCGCAGTCCGTACGGCCTTCATCACATGGCGGGGAACGCCGCTGAATGGGTGGCCGACTGGTATGATCGTGACTACTATTCGAAAAGTCCTGATAAAACGCCCGCAGGCCCGTCCAGTGGCGAGAAACGGGTGATTCGTGGTGGGTCGTGGTCCGATCTGCCGATGACGTTACGTGTCTCCGCGCGTGTGTCGGCTGAGCCGGATTTTCAAGATCGAACGGTTGGATTTCGCTGTGCGATGGCGGTTGCGCCATAGTGCCACAGGTGAGTCCTAGAGGGATGCGTCTGTAAGGTTCCCATCGCTTGTCTATGCGTGATTCGGGTGCCACGTCCTCGTCTTTGCCGTCGAACCGAAGGCACAAGGCGTTAGCCGCGTTGGCTGCTGCGTGTGTGTGCTTGGTTGCCCTGGCGGGGGTTCGGAATCTCTCGTCTTCTCCAGGTTCTTCCCCATCTGCTCAGAGTATAGATCCGAACATGGTGCCGTTGGTGACGGGAGATGAACCGATTCAGGAGATCTTTGTCCGTGCTGGTTGCCCGGTCTGTCATCAGATCCCAGGCATTGCCGGTGCGAAGGGGCAGGTTGGTCCACCACTGTGGCTGGGGAAGACCGGGGCGAGTCGCCTGTCCGATCCGCAGTATAAGGGGCAGGCGCAGACGGTTCGGGAGTACGTTGTGGAGTCCGTGGTATCCCCGGAGACCTATGTCGTGCCAGGGTTTCCGGCGAATACTATGCCGACGTGGTACGGACGGAAGTTAAGTGCGGGTGCCTTGGCGAAGATCGCGTCGTATCTTGAGCAGGCTGCAGACGAGTCGCCAGCCGGGCTTCCCTAGACGGAAATGCCGATCAAGTGTGTGGCGCCGTGGTGCGTCGGAGCCCCGGCAGACCTCAGGCATCGCGCGCCTTCGTTTCCTCAGCGTTTCTTGTTGCCGCCCTGGCCCATTTGTCCTTGAATCTGGAATCCTTTTTCATTCCGGTCGTTCTTGTCCAGGAGCGCAGCCACTGCGTCGTCGCCTTTCAACCCCGCCAGTTTAATTTTTAGGCGCAGGTTGTTGGCGCTGTCGGCGTTGATCAACGCTTGTTCGATGCTGATTCTTCCAGCTTTATAGAGTTGCAACAGCACGTGGTCGAATGTCTGGCAGCCCTCGTCGATGCCCTGTTCCATCGCCTCTTTCAACGTATCGATCTCCGAACGTTTGATGAGGTCCTTGATGCGCGGTGTATCCAGCATGATTTCGAGCGCAGGTACGCGGCGGCCGTCGAGGGAGGGGATTAAGCGCTGAGAGATGATGGCCCGGAGGTTCAGCGAGAGCTGCAGATAGATCTGCGCGTGCCGTTCTACCGGGAAGAAGTTCATGATGCGTTCGATGGATTGGTTGGCGTTGTTCGAGTGCAAGGTGCCGAGGCACAGGTGACCGGTTTCGGCGAAGGTGATGGCCGCTTCCATGGTTTCCGTGTCACGAATTTCTCCGATGAGAATGACATCCGGGGCCTGGCGCAAGGTATTCTTGAGTGCGTTGCCGAAGGAATGCGTGTCAAAGCCGACCTCGCGTTGGGTGACAATCGATTTCTTGTGGTGGTGGACGAACTCGATCGGGTCTTCCACGCTGATAATGTGCCCGGCGTGTACGGTATTCCGGTGGTCGATCATTGCGGCCAGGGATGTTGATTTGCCTGAGCCGGTGGCACCGACGACCAGGACCAGCCCGCGCTTGGTCATGGCGATGTCCTTGACGATGGGCGGCAGGTCCAGTTGCTCAACGGTCATGATTTCCGCTTTGATGTGACGAAACACCAGTCCGACATTGCCCTTTTGCCGGAAGATGTTCACGCGGAAACGGCCGAGTTCCTTGTAATAAAGGGCGAGGTTCATCTCCATCTTCTCTTCGAACTCACCGCGTTGCTGTCCACGCATGAGGGCCAACGCCAGCGTTTCGAGCTGCTCGTTCGTGAATGGGGGAGCATCGGTCCGATGGGTCGAGCCATGGATGCGATAGATGGGGGGTGCATCGACGGTGAGATACAGGTCTGACGATTCCTGTTTGACCATCACTTCGAGAAGGGTGCGAACATCCATGAAATGCCTCTCTGTAATCCTGAGTGAAGCCCGAGACGACTGCGCGGACGGTGCTGCTTACGCGGCACCTCCTGCTGCGGCGCTAAAGAGATTGGCATTCATGCTGCGCGACTGTGCCTCGGCTTTTGTCACCATGCCACGTGTGGCGAGGTCGAACAGGGCCATATCCATGGTCTGCATGCCGTCTTTTTGGCTGGCCTGCATGATGCCGGGTATTTGATGGAGTTTGCCTTCGCGGATGAGGTTCCGCACCGCCGTGGTGCCGACCATGATCTCCACCGCGGCAATCCGTCCGCCGCTCTTTTTCTTGAGGAGCGTCTGGGTCAGGACTGCCTCCAGCGTTTCTGAGAGCTGCGCGCGGACCTGAGCCTGTTGATTCGGAGGGAAGGCGTCGATGATCCGGTCGATGGTCTTCGGTGCGCTGGACGTGTGCAGGGTTGCAAAGACCAAGTGCCCGGTTTCGGCCGCGGTCAGAGCCAGCTGAATCGTATCTAGGTCGCGCATTTCGCCGACGAGAATGATATCCGGGTCTTCGCGAAGCGCGGCGCGGAGGGCATTCGCGAACGACAGTGTGTGCACGCCCAGTTCTCGCTGGTTGACCAGGCATTTTTTGGATTTGTGCACAAACTCCACCGGATCTTCGATGGTGAGGATGTGGCCTTCAAAGGTGTTGTTGAGATAGTCGATCATGCCTGCAAGCGTGGTGGATTTTCCGGAGCCGGTCGGACCGGTCACCAGGATCAGGCCTTTCTCTCGGTCGCACAGTTGTCGAAGGATCGGCGGCATGCCGAGTTTTTCCAGGGGAAGGATCTCTGTCGGAATGGTCCGGAAGACGGCCCCCAATCCACGTCCTTGCACAAAGACGTTGACGCGGAATCGGGCAATGTCACCCAGGTCGAATGAGAAGTCACATTCCCGGTGTTCTTCGAAATTTTTCCGTTGCGCGTCGCTCATCATGTCATAGATGAGCGCGTGGGTTTCATCCTGAGTCAGTGGGGGATGGTCGAGTTTCTTGAGATCGCCATGCAGGCGGATCATCGGTGGTTCACCGGCGCTGATGTGGCAGTCCGAGGCGCCCTGTTGGACGCCAAAGGTCAACAATTTGGAGATATCAATCATCAGATCACTCCATGCAGTGAGAAAATGTATGGATGAACGAGCGTCGCTATGAGTGGATGATCATGGCTCGTCAGGTTGATTCGATCATGCCATAGGGGTGTAAGAAAGCAAGAAAATACCCAGAAGAGACGAGGCTGCCGGATGCGTATCTGCGGAGAGAAGTTGGTGCTTACATCATGTTGAGTGAGCGACCCACCTCGGTCAGTGCTGCAAGCGCGTGGTCGATATGCTCATCGGTGTGGTCGGCGGTGATCGTAAGACGAATCCGACTCGTGGACGCCGGCACCGTCGGTGGACGAATTGCGGGGGCGTAGACTCCCAGAGTGAGCAATGTGCGGGCAAAGTGCATCGCGCGATCGGGATTGCCGACGATGATTGGGAGGATGGGGCTCTCCGATGAGGCGAGCCGGAAGCCGAGGTCACTGAGTCCTTGTGCGAGGCGGTCGCGATTCCGCCATAATCGGGCGCGCCGTTCGGGCTCCTGCCTGATGATGCGGAGTGCCGCTGTGGCGGCTGCCGCGGAACCCGGCGTGGGGGCAGTCGTATAGGTGAAGGCGCGGCAGGTATTTACGAGATACGCAATGAGCTCGGTTGATCCGGTCAGGTACCCTCCGGCGCTTCCGATGGCTTTACTTAAGGTGCCCATGTGATAGGGCACGCGCGATTCGACATGGCAATGTTCAAGGGTGCCTCGTCCTGTTTCTCCGAGGATGCCAGTGCCGTGTGCATCGTCGACATAGACGGCTGCGCCAAATCGTTCCGCCAACAGGGCCATATCTCTCAAGGGTGCGATGTCTCCGTCCATACTGAAGATACCGTCGGTCACGATGAGAGTGGGGTTGCTGGAAGTCCTACGGGCGAGCAATTGTTCCAAATGATTCATGTCCCGATGGTGGTAGATGCGAAATGTGGCCCCGCTCAAGCGGCAGCCATCGATCAGGCTTGCATGGCAGAGGCGATCGGCCAGGATGAGTCCGTCTTTTCCGATCAATGCCGGAATGGCGCTGATATTGACCAGATATCCGGCTGCGAAGGTGAGTGCGGCTTCCGTGCCTTTAAACCGGGCGAGTGCTGTTTCGAGTTCCTCATGGGGTGTCAGGCTGCCGCAGACGAGACGTGATGCCCCGGATCCCGCTCCGTAGTGACGCGTTGCTTCGACGGCCGCTTCGACGACAGCCGGGTGCGTGGCGAGCCCCAGGTAATTATTGGAGGAAAGCAGGATGACGGTCTGTCCGTCGAGCGTAACTGTCGGTCCCGTGGCCGAGGCGATGGTGCGGAGTCGGCGCAGCAGATGCTGGTCCTGTAATTGTTGAAGATGCTCCTTGAACATGGCGTCCTGTGCCGTGAGAGCCTCGAATATTTGACAAGGCTGACTGCTCCCTAGTATAAGGCGCGAGGCCTTCGGAAACGACCGCTTCTTTTACCGTGTCTATGGACTGATCGAGAGAGCATGAGTTATCGAATTAAGGTTCCCGCAAAGGTCGATCCACTCGATGAAGCTCACCTGTTGACCGGAGTGGAGCGGTTTCTGCTCACCTTGCAGGAACAGCGGCGGGCGGTTCTGGTTGGACTGGGAGTCTTGCTCGTTGCTGCGGCGGTGGTCGCTGGCGTCGTGTGGTACGACTACCAGGCGACGCTAAAGGCTCGCGAACTCGATCAGGAAGCGACGCTCCACTATCTGAACCGGCCAGCTGACGATCCGAAAAAATCGCACGAACAGCTTTCGCAAGCCATCAATCTCTACAAGCAGGTTGTAGATCAATACCCACGGAGCCCCGTTGCTCCGCTGGCCCTATTTCATTTAGGGAATGCGCAGGTGCTGGCGAATGAGGTTGACGCGGGGATTGAAACCTACAAACGATTCATGTTGCTTCATGGCTCCAATATCTCGCTCTTGGGGCTTGTTCAGCAGCGGCTGGCCTACGCCTATTTGGCGAAGGGCGATCGTGATCAGGCGGTGAAGGCGTTTACCGGCATTCTCGAGATCCCCGGCGCCCTGAATAAAGACCACGTACTCTTTGAATTGGCAAAATTGGAAGAATCGCAGTCTCGTCCTGAGGGCGCCCTGGCGCACTATCAGGACCTGATGAAGAATTACCCCAACTCGCCCTTCACCAGTGAAGCGGCTGTCAGAGTGAAAGTGTTGGAAGTGAAGAAGTCTCCGGAGAGTCCGGCGGCCACTGCGACACCTGCTCCGTCCGTCACCGCGCCGGCCCCCCAACCCGAAGCGCCAGCCAAGTCCTCGAGCAAGTCCCCCGCATCGTCCTCCAAGAAAAAGCCCTAACGCGTTCCTCGGGGTAATCCGCTGGAGGTGGTCGCACTAGTTGGCGATGACCAGGCGGCTTCCTGCCTTGATGGTCTGGCTCGTCAGATTATTGTTCGATTTGAGTGTCTTCACGGAGATATTGAATCGCTTGGCAATTTTCTCGAGGGAGTCGCCCACGCGCACGCGATACCAATGACCGGAGTCAGGCGTGCCTTTCACCTGTCGGACCTTCACTGGCAGTGGCAGGGGCGCAAATTTGTGTGTCGGAGCGCGATCCAGCAATTGTTCGACCTTCTCTCTGGTACCGACTGGAACTTTCAGATGATATTCAGGATCGTCCGGCGGTGTGGCATCGCGCCGTAATTCCGGGTTTAGGATCTTGAGTTCCTGGTACGAAATTCCTGTGACATTGGCAATCGCTTTGAAGTGGATGGGACGCTTCACCACGACTTCTTCAAACTGATGAGGGCGGACGTCGTTTTGCGGAAAACCATAACGATCCGGGTTCTTAGCGATGATGGTCGCGGCCATGAATCGGGGGACGTATTCTTTCGTTTCTCGCCGGATCAGTCGTGTTTTCGCAATATCTGAAAAACTTTCTGCTTGCGCCGTATGGAGCGCTCGCATCACTTTGCCTTCTCCGGCGTTGTAGGCCGCCATGGCGAGGGGCCAAGTCCCAAAGAGGTCATAGAGATCCCGCAGGTAACGCGCTGCTGCGACGGTCGATTTGACCGGGTCTCGTCGTTCGTCTACATAGCTGTCCACGCGCAGCCCATAGACTTTGGCGGTCCCCTTCATGAATTGCCACGGACCGGCTGCCCGGGCGCGTGAATAGGCGTGGGGATTGAATCCGCTTTCCACGAGAGAGAGATAGATGAGATCGCTCGGGAGCTCGAATTCGGAGAAGATGCTATCAACGAGCGGGCGATAGTGGCTGAGGCGGATGAGCCACTGCTCAAATCGATTACGGATCGAGACATTAAAGAAACGAATATGGCCTTGAACGGCGGGGTCGAGCACAATCGGCACGTTGTAGGCCGTGGCCTCTTCCGATTCTGGCCCCTGTACCGCGGCAGCTTCTTGGATCACCTCTGCCGGTGGGGTCAGGAGATCAGTAAATCGAACGGTTTCGCCAGTGAGGGGCTTGAGCTGAAGGAGCGCCTCGGCCGGCGGGACTTCCGTTGACGGATCGCTGGCAATGGGGGCTGGAGGTTCAGTCGCGTCGAGTTCTGCGGAGGTACGGTCTTCTTCTTCGTCCAACGAGTATTCCGGTTCCTGGACCGGGGAGGGGGCGCCTTCAGGGTTCGCTTCTGCGGTCGCAGGTGCGTCAACTGGAGGTAGAGTTGGTGACTCCGCTCCTGCCAAGGCCAGCCACGACAGAGAGACTAGGCAGAAAGAAAGCAGCGGCAGCGCACGGACACCAGTGCCCAGGAAACGTGCATGCATAAGTGTACCTACTAGACTGTTCAGGGAATGTGAGACAACCGACTCTCGAAGGGTAGCCTATCGATGAGGTCACAACTTGTCAAGAAATTGAGGGAGTTGAGTTATTGGCAAGAGGGTGGTTCGAAATGATGTCGCAAAAGTCGCGCTTCATTCCTGCGAAGAATCTTGTGTGACGGAGTGAAGTGGCTGAAAAGATGAGTATCTTCACGGTTCCTTACCTTGACACCTCAGGGGGGCTATGGTAGCGTACGCCCCTTCTAAATCCCTGACATTGTTCGTTCTGCACAGTTGAGGAGGATCGCCCCATGCTCAAACGGTATCTGCTAGCTCCCGGCCCCACCCCCGTTCCTCCGGAGGTGTTACTGGCGATGGCCAGACCGATGATTCATCACCGGGCGCCTGAATTCGATAAAATCTTCGCCGAGGTTCGTGAGGATCTGAAGTGGTTGTTTCAAACCAGGAATGATGTCTTGATTCTCGCGGCGTCCGGCACCGGAGGCATGGAGGGATCGGTTTCGAATTTCTTGTCACCAGGAGATAAGGCGCTCACAATCAACGGCGGCAAATTCGGTGAGCGATGGACGAAGCTGTGTAAGGCATTCGGCGCGCAAGTGACTGAGTTGAAAGTTGAATGGGGGCGCGCAGTCGATCCCCAGGCTGTCGCCGATGCGTTGAAGAAGGATCCGTCGATCAAGGCCGTGTATGTCCAGGCAAGCGAAACCTCCACGGCAGTCGCCCACGACGTCAAAGCGCTCGCCGATATCGTGAAGGGGTACGAAGAAACTATTTTGGTGGTGGATGCCATCACGGCGTTGGGCGTACTCGACCTCAAGACCGACGCTTGGGGGCTCGATGTGGTCATTACCGGCTCGCAGAAGGCCTTGATGTTGCCGCCGGGGCTCGCCTTTGCCAGCGTGAGTGAGAAGGCGTGGCGATTGGCTGACAAGGCGAAGAATGCCGCCTTCTATTTCAATTTTAAGCGCGAACGCGAAAACCAGCAGAAGAGCACGACCGCCTATACGCCGGCCGTGTCCCTCATTCTGGGGCTGAAAGAAGTGATGAACATTCTGAAGGCCGAGGGGTTGGAGGCCGTCTTCGCCCGTCATGCGATGTTGGCGACGGCGATGCGGGAAGGTGTGAAGGCCGCTGGGCTTTCGATCTTCCCTCAAGAGCGTCCGAGCGATGCGCTAACCGCTATTTCGGCGCCGGAAGGCGTGGACGGCCAGGCGATCTACAAGAATTTACGAACCCAGTACGGGATGACGGCGGCAGGCGGCCAAGACCACCTGAAGGGTAAAATCTTCCGTATTTCGCACATGGGCTATATCGATAGTTTTGACGTCATCACGGCCCTGGCGGCGGTGGAGATGGTCATCAAGGGGCTGGGCTATCCCATAAAACTCGGTAGCGGGGTGGCGAAGGCTCAGGAAATTATTATGGGCAAGTCCTAGACTCACCGTCAGGTAAGGCGTCACGACAATGAAAATTTTGGTCAGCGATAGTCTCTCGAAGCAGGGTGTTGAGGTATTGGAGAAGGCCGGCTTTACGGTGGTGGTGAAAACCAAACTGCCGAAAGAGGAGCTGCTGAAGGAAATCAAGGATGCGGACGGACTGATCGTCCGCTCCGGGACGAAAGTCACCGCCGAAGTCATCGCGGCAGCCAGTCAGCTGAAGGTCGTCGGACGAGCCGGTTCCGGCTTGGACAATGTCGATACCCCCGCTGCCACCCGTCGTGGCATCGTGGTCATGAATACGCCGGGCGGCAACACCGTGACGACGGCCGAGCATACGATGGCCATGATTTTTTCAATGTCGCGTCGCATCCCGCAAGCCACCGCCTCGACGAAGGCAGGGAAGTGGGAAAAAGAAAAGTTCATGGGCGTGGAGTTGTATAACAAGGTGCTTGGCATCGTTGGTGTCGGTCAAATCGGCGGGTATCTGACCAAGCTTGCCCAGGGAGTCGGGATGCAGGTGATGGCCTATGATCCCTATCTCGCGCCGGAACGCGCGGAAAAAATGGGCGTGACCATCGTCGAGTTGGACGAGCTGTTCCGCCGAGCCGATGTCATTTCCGTGCACACGCCGCTGACCCCTGAAACCAAAGCGCTGATCAATGCCCAAGCCATCGCCAAGATGAAAACCGGCGTGATGATTGCCAACTGTGCGCGTGGCGGGATCGTCCACGAAGGGGATTTGTGCGAGGCGCTCAAGTCGAAGAAGGTTGCCGCAGCGGCATTCGATGTGTTCGAGGATGAGCCGGTGAAGCCGGACAATCCGCTGTTGGCGTTGGATAATTTTATCTGCTCGCCGCACATCGGCGCCTCCACCACGGAAGCGCAGGAAAATGTGGCCATCGGTATTGCTGAGCAGATCGTGGAGTATTTTACCAAAGGGATCGCGCGTGGTGCGGTCAACATTCCCTCGGTCTCGCCGGAGTTGTTGCCGAAACTTCAGCCCTATCTGTCGCTTGGGGAGCGTGTCGGTCTGTTGCAAGCGCAACTATTGGAAGGTGGCCTGGAACGGTTGACCGTCGAGTACAGCGGAGAAGTCGCGGGCTTGAATGTGGCACCGTTGACGATTGCGGTGCTGAAGGGCCTCCTGACCCCCATCCTCGAAGATCCGGTCAACTATGTGAACGCGCCGGTCGTCGCCAAGGAACGTGGCATTGAAGTCAAAGAAGTGAAAATCAGCGATGCCGGAGACTTTACCAGTGTGATCCGTGTGCGGGTGGAGGCCGGGAAGAAGTCTCATCAAGTTGCCGGGACCCTCTACCACCGCAAAGATCCGCGTATCATTGAGATCGATCAATTCAAGGTGGAAGTGGTGCCCGACAACCATCTTCTGCTGATCCAGAACGAGGATCGTCCTGGGGTGATCGGCACGTTGGGGCATATCCTTGGCGATCACAACATCAATATTGCGCGGATGCAATGTTCACGGGAGGAGCGCGGCGGCAAAGCGTTGCAGATTTTCGGGCTTGACGCGCCGCTTCCTAAGCCGGTCCTCGATCAGATTACGAACAGCAAGCATATCCTTTCCGTGAAGGTCGCAGACCTGTCGAAAGGGTTGTAGATTGCCCGGCAGTCGACCATGGGCGCTCTTTCGTTGAAGGCCACTTCTGCTTCCTCGCCTCTGATGGCAGGTCGGGAACGGTCACTCATTCCGGTTGGAATGAGTACCATCCTTCCTGACGCCGCTCGACGTATCCGACATCTCGAGCAGACGCTGCTCGCCGTGCTTGCGCGGGGGGGCTACGAAGAAATCATCCTGCCGATGTTCGAGTACCTAGACGTCCTTGCGCCTGGTCTAGAATCGGAGCTCCTCGAAAAGTGTTATCAACTGGTCGATCGGACCACGGGTCGATTGATGCTGCTCCGTCCCGATGCGACGGCTCAGATTGCCAGAACCGTAGCCATGGGCATGATGGGCGAGCGGCTTCCGCTGCGGCTCTGCTATCGCACATCCGTGTTTCGGTATGAACGCGAGCATGCCGGTCGTGACCGTGAAATTTTTCAAGTCGGAGCCGAGCTTATCGGTGTGGACGGGGTTGCCGGCGATGCTGAGGTGCTGACGCTCCTGTTGGAATGTTTGGCGCGAGTAGGACTGTCTGCGTTTAAGGTTGCGGTCGGCCATGTCGGATTTTTTACGGCCTTACTGGCCAAATCCGGCTTATCGCAGGAGGGCCAAAAACGTGTGGAGCATGCGGCTGCACGGAAAGACATGCCGTTGCTCGAAGAATTGTTGACGCGGGACGGTGTATCTCGGTCGGCGGGGCGTGTCATCCTCGAAGCGCTGGAATTGTGCGGCGGCCCAGAAGTCCTTGCGCGGGGACGAAAGTTGGTGGGCCGTGATCGGACGCTCCTGAGACCGCTCGAGCGCCTCGCGCAGGTGTATGAGCGCTTGGTGTCGCCCGGGCAGCAGTCCGTATTGATCGATCTGGGCGAGTTCCGCGGGTTTGAATATTATGATGGGATTGTTTTTGACGTCTTTGCCCCGGGTATCGGTGCGGAGTTGGGAGGCGGGGGCCGATACGACCATCTGATGGGCCGGTTCGGGCGCACCGCGGCCTCCACCGGGTTTGGCCTTGACGTTGATCGCCTGTTTCGAGCCCTCGACGCGTCCGGCGCCTCCACGCTGTCTCATGCATCCTCCTCTGAAGTTCCCCGCTCCAAACGCGTGGCGGCGGAGTCGCGACGGCGCAGGAGCCGGGCATGAAGTCGCTCTCCTCGGTTGATCTCACTGCCCCCAAATTGCCGCCGCAAAATGTCGAAGCCGAACAATCGGTGTTGGGCGCAATTTTGCTCGACAATACGGCGATGGCGAAGGTCATGGAGGTCCTGACGGATGAAGAATTCTACCGGACCGCGCATCGCAAGATTTACCAGGCCATGTTGGAGTTGTCCGATCGCGGCGAAGTCATCGATCAGATTACCCTCACGGAATGTTTGAAGGGGCGCTCCGAACTCGAAGCGGTCGGGGGATCCGCCTATCTAGCCGAATTGGTACAAGTGGTGCCGACAGCGGCGAATATCCGCTATCACAGCAAGATCGTGCGCGATAAGGCGTTGCTGCGAGGGCTCATTCAAACTTCGACGGAGGTGGTGACCCGCGGCTATGACGGAACAGTGGCGGTCGATGAATTGTTGGATTTCGCCGAACGTTCCGTGTTCAGTCTTGCCCAGGGAAAGCTGGATCGTTCCTTCACGCCGGTCAATCAGATCATCAAAGAGAGTCTCGATGTCGTCGACAAGCTGTCTAAGCGGAAGGAACGTGTCACGGGCGTGCCGACGGGTTATATCGATCTGGATGACCTTACGGCCGGATTGCAGCCGTCGGACTTGATTGTCATTGCCGGCCGTCCGAGCATGGGCAAGACCAGTCTGGCCCTGGGGATGGCGCAGCATGCTGCGCTGCATGCCAAGACCGTCGTCGGTATTTTCAGCCTCGAAATGTCGAAACCGCAGCTCGTGCTCCGCATGCTGAGTTCCGAGGCCCGTGTCGATTCGCACGCACTCCGGACCGGCCGGCTGCAAAAGGAAGATTGGTGGCGGTTGGCGGAGGCGGCCGGCAAGCTGGAGCAGGCGCCGATCTTTATCGATGATTCCGGTGCGGTGACGGTGCAGCAGATGCGTGGAAAGGCCAGACGGCTCAAGGCCGAGCGTGGGCTCGATCTGTTGATTGTCGACTACCTGCAGCTCATGCAGGGGAAGAGTGATTCCGAGTCACGACAGCAGGAAATTTCGGATATCTCGCGTTCCTTAAAAAGTCTGGCCAAGGAGCTGAACGTCCCGGTCATTGCCCTGTCTCAGTTGAGCCGTGCGGTGGAAGCCAGAAAGCCGCCGGTTCCCATGCTGGCCGACCTGCGTGAGAGCGGTGCCATCGAGCAGGACGCCGATGTGGTGATGTTTATCTATCGTGAAGAGGTGTACGAGCCGGGCACCGAGCGAAAAGGTATCGCCGATATTTTGGTCAGCAAGCATCGCAACGGGCCGATCGGGAAGCGGGAACTATTCTTCCACGACCGGTTCGCCAAGTTCGAGAATCTTGAGACGCGTGAGGTCGTTTGACGCGTTCTTTCTCGGGCCGGTATAATTCCCCTCATCCACGGGCCCTCGAACCGTCCCCCTGCAGATTGAGCGGATGATTGTGCAACGATTGTGTGAAGAGTATCGGCAGCCACCTCTCTCCAGAGAGTGCGCTAGCATCAGAACCGTAGTGCTCCTGTTGGCAGCCGTGTCGTGTCTCACTGCCGCGTGTCAGAGCGCGCCGCCTGCTCGGTCTATTCCACCGCCGGTTCCCGCAGTTGCGCCGGTGGTTCCTCGTGCCACGCCCTCCTCCTCCGATTCTCGCGCCTCCTATCACTTTCTCCTCGGGTATCAGGCTGAGCTGGCACAGGAGACGGAGTCGGCGATCAAGGAATACCAGCTCGCGTTGCAAACGGATCCCACGTCGAATTATCTCAAGGCCCGTTTGGCCGTCCTCTACTTCACCGCGGGTGATGTGCCGTCGGCAGTGCGCTTTGCGGATGACGTGGCTGATGTGCCGGGGTTGGATGCGCAGATGTTGGGGCAAATCGGCGGCATGTATGCGGCTGCTGGAAAGCCCGACAAGGCGTTGAGGTTGTTCAATCGTGCGATTGAGCAGGAGCCGCAGCGCAGCGAGCATTTCTTTGCCAAGGGGCTGTTACAGGCCAATCAGAAACAATATGCCGAAGCCGAAGACACGATTCGCGCCGGGATCAAGATCAGCCCGGACTCGGCAGTTGGGTATTACTATCTGGGTCGTATCGGAGTTGAGGCCAGGGATTTTGACAAAGCGACCACTCACTTCGAGCAGGCGGTGACGTTAAATCCGGCGTTTGAGCCGGCGTACGTGGCGCTTGGATCTGTCTATGAAGCCAAACAGGACCGAGATAAGGCGATCGAGATCTATCGCCGCTACTTGCAGAGTGTGAACCCGAAAAATCGGGAGATTCGGCACCATCTTATTCGCCTGCAAGTGTCGGCGAAGCAGTACGACGAAGCCTTGAGGGAGTTGCAGGAGATGTTGGCCGAGGATCCGTCTGATCTTGATGCACAACTTCGGATGGGGCTTGTCTATGGGGAGCAGAAGAACTATCCCAAGGCGATTCAGCAGCTGACGCAGATTCTCACGGTGCGTCCGACGGAACTCAAGGTCCGCGACTATCTCGGTTACTTGTATGAGGAGAGCAAGGATTACGTCAATGCCATGGAGGCGTACCGCTACAATCTCAGCCTGGAGCCTTCGTACTTTGAGGGACATCTTCACTTGGGTGTGTTGCAATATCGGACCAAGCAATACACAGAGGCCATTCAGCATCTTCGCGAAGCCGGCCGATTGAATCCCAAGCAGCCTGAGGCCCATATCGTTCTTGGCCTTGCGCATTTTCAAGTCGAGCAGTATGAGCCTTCGCTCAAGGCGTTTCTGGAGGGAATCCGCCACAATCCGGACAATGCGGACCTGCATTTCAACGCCGGCACCGCTTATGACAAGTTGGATCGATTCGACGACGTGGTGAAGTCGATGCAGATGACACTCGCCTTGGATCCTCACCACGCCGATGCCATGAACTACTTAGGTTATAGCTATGCAGAACGTGGCGTGAAGATTGAAGAGGCCATCGCGCTGACGAAGCAGGCCGTCGCACTTCGACCGACCAACGGGTATTATGTCGATAGTCTGGCCTGGGCGTTTTTCAAGAAGGGCCTGCTATCTGAAGCGCTGACGGAGATGAAGCGAGCGGTCGCACTGGTCGGCGACGATCCCGTAATTTATGAGCATCTCGGTGAAATTTACTTAAAGCAGCAACATCTCTCAGATGGGCGAGAGGCCCTCCTGCATTCCCTCGAACTGGATCCCTCGAATGACAAGTTGATGCAGCGATTTCGTGAACTCGGTCTGGGTGATCCCGACAAGGAAGACCGCATCCGACAAGCGCTTCGACGCGTCTCAGATCGTAAGGGGGAGTCCGCGACTCCCGCTCCATAGTACTCCCGCGCTGCTTCACTTCCATAGATGGTCATGACCTAGTCCGGTGCCGTCGACGGGATGCCCGTTCCAGCTCCGGTTTTTCCTGCCGATTTTCAACCTACTTACGAATAATAGGCACCTTCAGCTTCTCACCGATCCTACAGGTGAGAGCTGTGCCTGTTCGATTCAGTCAATTTTTGGCACTTTTCCCCTAAGGATTCAGGTCCACGAATTGGCGCTGATCGGGCTCCCTTGAAAAATTGCGCAATAAATGTCAGTTTTGACAAGTACTTATAAGTATGGCTGCCAAGTGGCGGGTTCTTGGCACAAGGCCTGCTTATGGAAGGCCTGACTGTAGCGCGTGTGCGACAGGGGGCATCTGAATGGGATTTCTCAAGATCTGTGATCGCACCGTATGGTGATTGAAACGAAGGAGCGAGGGTTCACGCTGATCGAAGTGATGGTCGTGGTGGTGATTATGGGAATTCTTGCTGCCTTTGCCATACCGAATTTTCTTCGATATCGGGCGCAGGCAATGCAGGCTGAGGCACGGTCGAATTTGGCGGGTATCTTCGTGGCCGAGGCCTCGTTCTTCACGGAACGAAAAGAATATGGAAACTTCACGGATATTGGATTTGCGATCGCTGGGGCTGGGACGAACCGCTACACCTATCGTACCGGATTAGGGCTTGGAGCAGGTCTTGGGCCGAATGGCGGCAATCTCTGCGGGCCGTCCAGTAGTTGCGACACGATTCAGACGGAATCGCCTGCAGCGGGAACCATCATCTTCACGGGAATAGTCGGAACCGCGTTGACCTCGTCGTCAGGGTTTACCGCAACAGCCGCTGCGGATCTCGATGGAGATGCCACCCATGACGGCTGGTTTGTGAACGATGTGAAGCAGGGATTGAATGGTGCGCAACCCAACGATGTGTCGAGTTAGTGAGAGGGCAAAACTTGTCAGAAGATGACGGAAAACGGAACCGGGGCTAGGCAGCGCTGGTCATGGTTGAGTCGAGAGTGGATCTAAGTAACTGGAAAATAGAGAAAATGAAGAAGAACTACAGGAAGGAGGTGTTGGGCATAGAATCTGCTATACCCAAGATCTGCTAGGCTTGAAAAAGGTGTGTCGTAGGAAGAGGCAAGAGAACAATGTGTCGGGTGAAGTGGCAACATTAGGAAAGGGAGGACGTATGTTGAAGCAAATCAAGGGTCAGAAAGGTTTTACGTTGATTGAGTTGATGATCGTCGTGGCGATCATCGGTATCTTGGCGGCCATCGCCATTCCCAACTTCTTGCGCTACCAGGCGAAATCCAGACAGTCTGAAGCCAAGACCAACCTGGGCGCGATCTTCGTGGCGGAGACGGCCTACCTCAGCGAAAACTCGAAATATGGAAGCTTTTCTGAGGTTGGATATGCCCTTGCTGGTAACACCAACCGGTACACCTACCGAAGCCCGGCGCCTGGTGGTAACGCGGCTTCCGCAGGCACGGCTTACCCGGCTGCCAACTACGACCAGATTCCCTGCGGTGCTCCTGCTGGTTGCCCGGTTCAGAGTGACGCATCCCCAGCGGTACCGTCATTGGCAAGCAACGGAACGTCGGGTGCAGTCGGCTTCACCGCGTCGGCGGTGGCCAGCATCGACAATGATGCGACGGTTGACGGATGGTCAGTCAATGATATCAAGGGTGGTTTGACCCAGGCGGTTCCTGACGACGTGATCAGCTAACGATCAGTCGTAGCGTGTCTCAGAGACGGGGGAGGAACCATGTTCCTCCCCCGTTTTAATTTCGGGCGATCCATTGGCGGCCTGCGCGATGAACGCACTGGGTTTGTCTGTTCTGCGGCCATTGCCTACCACGTCGAGTATTCAAATTCACTTTGCCAAATGGGGCTTGTCTGATAAAGCAGGAGGGAGCTGCTTCGCCACGAGACTAAGGCCTCGTTATGAACGTTCCGCACTCCATGTCGCTGCTGATGATCAGCGCACTCGTGATTATCTCGCCCCTGCAAGAGGGTGGTACGACTCATCCCGCACAAATGGTCATCAGGCTGTTGGTTCTGGCGTGGCTGGGAATTGTTTTGGCAGCCGGTGTTCGAGCAGGGAAGCTCACCATCCCTGTACTGACAATGCGGTACGTCGTGCTGGCGTTTGTCGGACTGGCTTTGGTGGCGACGATTTTTTCGCCCTACGCTCATCCGAGCCGGCAGTGGTTCATCATGATCGCGGGGTATGCGACGTTGTTCTATTTGCTGGTCTCCTTCGTGGACCGATGGGAGCATATTCGTACGCTGAGCATTGTGATCGTGCTGATGGGCGTGGGCGAAGCAGCTGTGGCCATCGTGCAAGGATTGGCCTGGGATGTCTTGAGACCCACCGGCACGTTTTTCAACCCCAACTTTCTTGCCGGGTATCTCACGGTGACTTGGACAATTCTGTTGAGCGTCGCCATCTACGGCTCTCGTCAGGTCTCGGCACGTTCACGGTTGTGGACGTCCCCTGTCTTGTGGTGGTTTGGGCTGGGCACGGCTTTGGGCGGCCTGTTCTTTGCGGTTCTATTGACCCAGTCTCGTGGGGGCATCATCGTATTTCTTGTCGGAACGGTCTTTGTGCTGATGGCTCGGTATGGATGGAAATTAGCCGGCAGTTGCGCGTTGTTGCTGGTGCTCGCCGGTATTCTAATTCCCACGCCGATCCGCGAGCGTATCCTGATTGAGCATCAACAGAACCCTGTCTCCTATGCTCGTTGGCAGATGTGGCAGGCAGCGATCTCGCAGATGGTCGACCATCCGTTGGGCATTGGATTGGGGCTCTATCAGTACACGTACCCTCTCTATGCGTTTCCTGTTGATGGTGAAATTTCCCGGTTTGGAAAAGTGGCGCAAACTCCGCACAACGATTATCTCCAAATGGGCGTCGAGATGGGGCCCGGGGCGATACTCGTGTTTGGAGTCGGGATTGTCCTGCTCCTCCGAGAGCTGCGGCAGGTCCTTCAGTCTCGACTGCGGCGTTGGCAGAGAAGTCTCGTGGTGGGGGCTGGGGGAGGGGTCATCGGATTGTTGACCCATGCCATGCTCGACTCGAGTTTGCGCGAGTCGGCTCTGGCGATCCTGCTGGTGGTCTGTGGCGCATTGATTGTGTCGGCCGCACGGTTGACTCGTGGGCAAACCGACGCCGTGTATGTCATGTCGACTCATTCACGCTGGGCATGGGGAATCGGGGCAACATGTCTGGTGCTGGTTGCCGGCGTAGACGTGACGCGGATGGGTGTCGCCTGGATGACGTTTGACCGGGCTTCGCGTCAGGCCATGACGGGTGAAACGGATGCGGCAATCGAGGGGTTGAAGACCGCCGTTGCATTGGATCCAGGCAAGGCGCTGTACCATCATGGTCTGGGATCAGTCTATGCGAGAGCCTTCGAAGCCTCTCGCGACAAGCAGGATTTCCAATTGGCCTATGCGGAATTTAAGCAAGCGATCGAATTGAATCCGCTCGATAGTCGCCTCCTCGGGTTGCTGGGGCAGCTCTATGTTTCCGCAGCGCACGTTCCCGCTGTTCCCGTGGCATCCGACGATCAGCAGAAATTCTGGTTGCGTGCCGCGGTTCAGGTCTACGAACGGGCCATCGGTCTCGCGCCCTTCTCCGCCACGTATCGATATGAACAGGCCCGACTCTACTGGATGCTCGGTGAACGGAGCGACGCTGAAAGGCGGGCCGCAGAGGCGGAGCATTTGGAGCCGAATTTTCTGCCGGCTCGTGGTTTGTTGGCTCGCCTGTGGATCGAACAAGGGCGCGTTGACCAAGCAAGATCACAGTTGCACGAAATTCTGGCGCGGCAGGCGCGCTACAAGGAGTGGCGAAAGAATAGTCTCGATCAGGCATTCTTGAATGTCGATGTCGCCCCGCTTCGTGCGGCAGTCGGAGAAACGGCGGTAGCCGGATGAAGAGCAGGACTGTAAAGCAGTGGCTGATTCAGGCGGTATTTGGGCTGAGTCTCCTCGCAGGTGCCTTGATGGTACTCCATCTCCTGGATGGGCAACGAACTGCGGTGGCGCGTGCCGAGCAGTTGGCCTATCTCCCTAAAGGGGAATACCTGAAATTGGCGGTGCTCGGCTATCGGCAGGTCGTTGCGGATCTGATCTGGCTGCAGGCGGTCCAACACATCGGTGCAAAACGAGACACGCAGCGGGGCTATACCTGGACCTATCACGCCGTGGATGTCTTGACGGACCTGGATCCCACATTTATTCCTCCCTATCAGGCGACGGGACTGTTTCTTGGCGTACTCGTTGGTCGACAGAAGGAAGGTTTGGCGATCCTGGCTAAGGGAATTCGCCACAACCCGTCGAGCTGGCAACTGCCCTTTCTGGCCGGATATGTCTCCTACTACGAGCTCTGCAATCCGGCGGCGGGAGGAGAATACCTTCGCATCGCGGCACGTGTTCCAGGCTCTCCGGCCTATCTTCCTCAGTTGGCCGCGCGCATGACGGTTGAGAGCGGTGACCCGACAGCGGCGTTCGAATTTCTAGATCGGTTCTCCAAGAGCGTGACCGACGAACGGGTTCGTGCGGCCCTGCTGCAGCGGATGAAAGAAATCCTCCAGGAAAAGGACCTACGTTTTCTGGAAGAAAGCATTCGCCGGTATCGCGCAAAGTATGGGCAGGTTCCGTCGAAGTTGGAAGATGTAATGCTGCGGGGAATCATTCAGCAATTACCGTCCGATCCGTTGGGCGGGGAGTATGAGGTCGATGCCTCCAGCGGAGTTGTGCGTGCGACGTCGAAGCGTGACCGGCTGCGCATTCATGAAAAGGTGGCCTGCCAGAACAAAGCCGGCGAAGTGATACCTCAAGCCTGGGCTAATCCACTCCCTGCTGGGGAATGAAGATGGAGGCGTGTCGTGGACGATATTGTCACCGAAGCGTTGAGTAAATCGTATCCCTCCGGTTGGCCTGGTCGGCCGCCCTTTGTGGCCTTGGATGGATTGTCACTGACGGTTCGGCGGGGAGAAATTTTCGGGTTTCTGGGCCCGAACGGTGCAGGAAAAACCACCACGCTCAAGATTCTTCTCGGACTCGTTCGTGCGACCAGCGGACGTGCGTTTCTGTTGGGCGAATCTGTAGGCGATGTGGCGACTCGCCGCCGGATTGGTTTTTTGCCGGAATCGCCCTATTTCTATGACTATTTGACGGCAGAAGAATTCCTGGGATTTTACGGACAATTGGCCGGTTTGAGCCGCGCAGTCACCACTCAGCGAGTTGACGATCTGTTGCAGCTCGTCGGGTTGGCCGAGGCGCGCGGCCGACAATTGCGGAAATTTTCTAAAGGGATGTTGCAACGCATTGGTCTCGCACAGGCGCTTATCCACGATCCCGAGCTCGTCATTCTCGACGAGCCGATGACGGGTTTAGATCCGGTCGGCAGAAAGCAGGTGCGGGATCTGATTCTGAGTCTGCGCGATCGTGGGAAGACGGTCTTTTTCAGTACACATATTTTGCACGATGTCGAAATGATCTGTGATCGCGTCGGTATTGTCATGAAGGGGCGATTGGTGGCCAGCGGGCGGGTCGATGAACTGGTCCGACAGGATCATACGCAATCGGTCGAGGTCGTCTGCCAGCAAATCAAGACGGACGGCAACGCTCTCATCAACTCGCTCGCCACGCGGGTGCTGCAGCAGGGCCAGCAGTGTTTGATCGTGCTGCCTAGCCCTGATGCGGTGGATGCCTTGGTGGGGGAGATCCGTCGTCAGGGGGGGCGCCTGCTTTCGGTGACTCCTCATAAGGCCTCACTCGAAGATTTGTTTTTCCATGAGGCCGCGCAAGAGCCCTCGCGTGTACCGGCGCATATGACGAGTGGGAGGGCGTCCTAATATGGGTGCGATCGGCGTCATCGCGGTGAACGCGTTTCGTGAAAGTCTGCGCGATAAGATCCTCTACAATCTGGTGTTATTCGCCGGATTACTGATCGGACTTTCGGTACTGCTGGCGGACCTCTCCATTACCGAGCATCATAAGGTGATCGCGGATATGGGATTGGCGGCGATCAATCTGATCGGCGTCATCATTGCCATTTTCATCGGCATTAGTTTGGTCAATAAGGAAATCGAACGTCGCACGATCTATACGATCATGGCCCGGCCCATCAGTCGCACTGTGTTTATTATGGGGAAATACTTTGGCCTGGCGCTGACGTTGTCAGTGAATATGGCCGTCATGCTGGCCGTGTTCCTGCTTACCCTCTGGCTCTACCACGTCCCGATCGAGAGCTCTCTCTTCCAAGCGGTGCAATTGATGTTCGTCGAAATTCTGATAGTGACTGCGATTGCACTCTTTTTTTCGACGTTCACCTCGTCGACTCTCAGCGCTATTTTTACCCTGGGGCTGTATGTCATCGGACATCTCACTGCGGACCTGCGGGCGATGGTGGCGAACGGTGAAGGCGAGGTCGGAAAGGCGGTGGTCGATCTGTTGTATTACCTCTGCCCCAATCTCGAAATGCTCAATATCAAGGGGCAGGCGGCTGTCGGTGTCTCCGCGACGCCGGAGTATATGATGCTCGCGTCCCTCTACGGGTTGTTGTATGCGGGGGTATTGGTGACGGGGGCCTGTCTGGTGTTTCAGCGGCGAGATTTCTGATCAGATGGCGTTCTCTCCCTGATGGAGCCAGGAGCGGTCAGGGCTAGGCGTTCAACAGACTACAATCGTGTGGCCGGTAGGAGTTGAGAAAAGTTTTATGCAGGTACCATCGATCTCAACAACACATGGAACTAAAACGCGCGATGTGTATTGGGAGCATCTATGGGATCTGGTGGTCATTTTGACGCAGAAGGAAATCAAAACCCGTTACAAAAATAGCGCGCTGGGATATGTGTGGTCTGTTGCGAACCCTCTGCTGTTTGCGGTCATTTATTACATTGTGTTTGGGCAGATCATGAAGGTCCCGATCGAGAATTATTCACTGTTTTTAATGGCTGGACTCCTGCCTTGGCATTGGCTGGCCAATTCGGTCATTGCCGCGCCCAACGTGTTTCTTGCCAACGCGACTCTGATTAAAAAAGTGCGTTTTCCTCGTCATGTCTTAGTCGTTTCCTATGTACTGAATGAGGGCATTCACTTCGTCCTATCAATTCCAGTCATTGCAGGCTTCCTACTGGTAAATCAGATGACCCCCTCTTGGAACTGGCTGACCGGCATTCCGATTCTGCTCGTGGCACAATTCCTGATCGTGTATGGACTTGCCATCACGCTGGCTTCTCTAAATTTATTCTTTCGGGATTTGGAGCGACTGACTGCACTCTTCATTGCAGGTTTATTTTTTTTGACCCCGATTACCTACTCGAGTGCGATGGCGCCAGACTCATTTCGTTCACTCTTATATGTCAACCCGGTTGCTCCGTTGATAGAGAGTTGGCGTGAATTGTTTATGCACGGACAACTTAGTTGGCTGGTGGTCGGAGGGTGCTATCTCAGCGCGATGGGCACGCTTCTAGTCGGCAGCTTCGTGTATTGGAGAATGTCCCCTAAGTTTGCCGAGGTGATATGACGGCGATCGGTTTCGACCACGTTTCAAAGTGGTATCCGAGATATCAATCCTTATCGTATGGGATCAAATCCTCTTTGTTGCACTTGCCGGAGACTTTTCGCTCTTTGAAGCGTGAGAGAGTTCGGGTTCTGGATGATGTGTCGTTTCGAATTGGAAAAGGAGAAACTGTCGGTCTCATCGGACCCAACGGTGCAGGTAAAAGTACAACATTGGCTTTGATGGCCGGCGTCGTGGAGGCCGAGGCGGGGGAAGTCGTGGTCGGCAGCCGTGTCTCCCCCTTGCTTGAACTTGGTGCGGGGTTTCATTTTGATTTGACGGGGGCTGAGAACATTATTCTACACGGTGTTCTGCTTGGCCTGACACGTCGAGAAGTCTCCTCAAAAATGAAGGCCATCATAGCCTTCAGTGAACTTGAAGCGTCTATCAATCAGCCATTGCGTACGTATTCCAGCGGAATGATTGCGCGGCTTGGATTTGCCATTGCCTCCCACCTTGACCCCGAGATTCTCCTGATTGACGAGATCCTGTCGGTCGGTGACTTGTCATTTCAACTCAAATGTAACGCTAAAATCGATGAGTTTAAGCGACAGCAAGTCACCATGGTGCTTGTCTCGCACGCGATGGATCATGTGCGAAGACTTTGTGACCGAGTCATTTGGTTGGAGAAGGGGCGAATAGTGGGCGAGGGAGCACCCAGCCTGATCGTGGCTGAATATGAAAAATCGGCGCAGTCGAGGCACGTTGAGATTCGCCCCTCTGCTGCCTAAGCGGGATCTCGTCGGCGACGACGAGGGCATGTTCACGAGGGCGGTCGAACCCCCTGTCTCTATGTGGCAAGAACGGGCGTAACGCAAGAGATTGCAGAGCAGACGAGAGAGGGAAAATGGCTTCAATACGGCGTATCGATCAAAACAAGATTGCTAGCGTTTCCGAAGATCGCCCTCCCCATCCGTATACCTGCGAGTACTATCAGTCCAGTCTTGGGCCTGTGCCGTATAGTCGCTATGAAGGGAAATGGCTACAATTTTTTGGTTCCGTCGCGGACCATATCGTTAAGCAAATTAACCCCCGGAAAGTCTTGGACGCCGGGTGCGCGAAAGGTTTTCTGGTTGAGGCTCTTCGAGATCGAGGGGTTGAGGCGTACGGAATTGACCTATCCGAGTACGCGATTAACGAGGTGCGACGGGATATCAGGCACTATTGTCGAGTGGCTTCATTGATCGAGCCTATTGATGGGCGCTTCGACCTCATCGTGTGCATTGAAGTCCTCGAACATATTCCAGAAGAGATCGCTCCGAGAGTCATTGCCAACCTCTGCCGAAGCACGGACGATATCCTTTTCTCATCGACTCCCGATGACTTTACCGAACCCACGCATGTGAATGTGCGGCCGCGGTCCTACTGGAATGCGCTATTTTCAGAACAAGGGTTTGATTTAGACGTGGAGTTTGATGCCTCCCGTATTGCTCCGCATGCGATGCGATTTGTCAAAAAACCCGTGCGCCGCTGCGTGATCGATGCGTTGCTGAAACAGCGCGAGCAACTACGGCACACCTTCGAGCGCACTGATGAAGAGCAGCGGAAATTGATTCAAGAGTTGGAACGCCGTTTGGAAAAAGTCGAACAATCGGTCGGCTGGAAGGCTGTTGTTCTTCTGAAACGCCTTCGTGAGAGAGTGTGCCCTCTTCATAGCAGGAGACAATCCGGCTATTTGGCGCTGCGATCGGCGCTCCTCACGCTCATGAACGGTGAGTGGCGTTCGTTTCTGAATGGTCCGCCTCACGGAGGTCAGTCCTCGACCATCGAGTCTAATGCTGGAACTGCACAGCCAGCACCAATTCCAATCTCTCCAGAATCCGCATTAGCGCACTCGCTACTTGATGGACTGAAAGGTCTCGAGATAGGGCCGGCGACTCACAATCCATTCGGACTGAATACTAGAAATGTTGAATTGCCCGCGGCGCATGAATTTTATGCTGAGGAACAGCGGCGGCTTTCCGGTCTCGAACCACCACGGGTCGATCTGTGGGCTGCAGCCGACAATATTCCCGTCCCAAATCAGAGTGAAGGGTTTATTCTCACCAGCCATATTCTCGAGCATTTGCCCAACGTCGTTGGGGCACTGATGGAATGGGACCGCATAGTCATCGATGGCGGATATGTCTTCATGATTGTTCCTCACAAGTGGGCCTTTGCTCTTGATGCGAGCCGAGAGCTCACTTCTTTCGTGCATTTCATGGACGACTATGTTCAGAAAGCCTCGCTTGAGAGTCATCCGCTTGAAGGGGTGCCGGGCGGAAAAATGGGACACTATCACACATTTACCCCTGACTCGGTTTTGCAAGTCGTTGAGTGGATGTGCCGGAACAAGCTCTGCGATTGGAAGCTTGTCGCGCGCGAGGACATTGATACAAAAGTGGGAAACGGTTTCACCCTGGTGTTTATGGTACGCCACCAAGACCGAACTGGTTTTCGTGATGGGGAGACTAAATTGTGAGCAAGGTGCTCCTCATTAGCAACGATGTCATCGGCAGGCAGATGGCTGGCCCCGGTATCAGGACATGGGAGCTGGCGAAACTGCTTGCGACTGAGCACGCGGTGACTCTATTAACTCCGAGCCGAACCGATCTTCAACACCCGAGATTATCTACACAGCTATCGACGCAAGATTGCGTGCGGACCTGTGCAGACACACATGATGTCGTTATCGGCCAAGGACAAGTACTAAGCCGATATCCATTCCTATTGGGCCATTCGATCGTAAAAGTCGTCGACCTGTACGACCCATCGCCGGTCGGATACTTAGAGACAACTCAGCCTCACACGGTCAGAGGACAGCTGGAAAGTCACCATGCTTTGGTCCGGGAGCATTACAACTATTTGCGTGCCGGTGACGCCTTTCTCTGTGCAAGCCAGAGGCAATGGGATTTTTGGGTTGGCATGCTGATGGCGGCCGGAAGAATTAACCCGGTCGTCTATCAAGACGACCGGATGCTTCGCAGTCTGTTGATAGTGGCACCCTTTGGTGTTCCCGCGCAGGCCCCCGAGCATCGGCGGCGAGTTCTAAAAGGTGTGTGGCCGGGGATCGATCGTGACGATGTCGTCCTGCTGTGGGGGGGAGGGCTCTGGGAATGGTTTGATCCCATGATGGCAGTAAAGGCGATGAGCATTGTCGGTCGCCAGCGAACGGACATCAAGCTGTTCTTTATGGGAGTCAAGCGACCCAATGCCAGCGTGACCACGTCTCATACTGCTGATCAAACCATTGCGTTAGCTGAGCAATTGGGAATTGCGAATCGTTTGGTGTTTTTCAACGATTGGGTGGCGTACGAGGATAGAGAAAATTTTTTACTGGAAGCTGATCTGGGATTGAATGTCCATCGAGATAACCTGGAGACTCGATTTTCGTTTCGGACACGTATGATGGATTACATATGGGCGGGACTTCCCATCATTACTACAGAAGGCGATCCACTGAGTGACCTGGTGAAGCAAAACCAGCTTGGGATGACCGTGCCTTGCGGAGATGCCGAGTCGTTGGCCCAAGCGATTCTGCGCGCAGCGGATTCCTCGGCAACCAGGCAAACGTGGAAACTCAATTGCCTCGCGACAGCGAAAGAATTTTCTTGGGACCGCGTATTTGAACCCGTCGTCGCCTGGTGTCGTTCACCGATCCAGGCACGAGACAAAGAATATACGGACTTATGGAATTCCTGTGTAGACAACTCCAGGAATTGGCCGAAGCATGCGTGGGAGTATTACCTGCAACGAGCCATCCATCATTACCGCGTGACTGGAATGAGAGGCCTCGCGACCCGTGTCATTTCATGGTCGTGCGGGAGATAACGGACGTGTTTGCGAGTCGCGCTCATCAATGTCGTGAGGCAGTGCATCAAGATGCAGGATGTGTTCGCCTTGAGGTATCCCGGCCGTAGTTGTCCCGTCCCGCAGGTCGCTGGTTTTCACTCCTAGCGAGTCTTACGCCCCCGTCAAAACAACGAAAAACCTATTCTTGCAAAAGAACTCCGGTACTATTTGAGCAGTCGGTCGTGTGCGCGCAACCGGCGGATATTTCAACGCAACAGGGCAGAAACACGTGCAATGACGGTCACGTATTTCTCGAAAAGCTCAATCGTCGGTCCCAGCAGTCGCTATCGCGTCTATCAATTCCTGCCTCATTTCCAAGCGGCGGGAATCGACTGTCGCGTGGATCCTCTGTTTGGGGAGACGTACTTCTCCATTCTGAAGGTGCAACCGGCCGCGCTACGGACGCTCTTCAAGATTCCCTATGTGCTCGCCTGTTTCCTCAAGCGACTCTGGACGGTGCTGGCTCTGGGCAGGCAGGACCTGATCGTGCTGGAGGGGCAGCTCTTTCCCTATGCGCCTCCGTTGGTGGAGCGGCTGCTGCGTTGGTGTCGTTATCGAGTGGCGGTCGAAATGGATGACGCAATCTATCTGACTCCCATGCACGAGCAGAAGATGCCGGCGTTACTCTCGATGGCCACTGGGGCCATTGTCGGGAACGAGCAGCTTGCCGCCTATGCGAGGCAGTTCTCGTCCCGCGTGTGTGTCGTGCCTACGGTGGTTGATACCGATCGATTCAGGCCGGAGCCGACACGATCCGCCGACTTGCCTGAAGAGCATTCTGGAGCAATCACGGTCGTGTGGATCGGTCTGGCCTATAACCTGAAATATTTGGATGTGGTCGCGCCGGCCCTCCGCGAGCTCCAGCGTACGTTCCACGTGAGACTCCGCGTGATTTGTTCGCAACCACCCCACCTGCCGGGCGTTGATGTCGAGTTTAGGGCCTGGGATTTTGATCGAGAGGTAGCAGATCTACAGGATGCCACGATCGGTGTGATGCCGCTAGAGGACACGGAGTGGGCTCGAGGCAAGTGCGGCTTGAAGCTGTTGCAGTACCTTGCAGTGGGAGTGCCCTCGGTGGCTTCTCCAGTGGGAGTGAATCGCGACATTATTGTGAGCGGAGAGAACGGGTTTCTCGCCGCCACCGAGCAGGATTGGTATGAGCGCCTCGACGCACTGTGCCGGCAGCCGCAGTTGCGCGCTCGAATGGGGCAGGCCGGGCGTCGGACCGTGGAGGAGCGGTACTCCCTGAGGGTGTGGGGCCCCCGGCTTGCGGACGTGTATCGCACATTTGCGCAGAGCGAACGCCAGGATATGGCGCGCCAACCTGTCCTCGGTCCTGTGCCCGGCCACAGTCGTTCGACAAGGACTCGATGATTCTCCTCACGCTGACATTTCTGGTCGCGGTACTCCTGTCGCTCTACGGCGTGCCGATCGCGCGTCGAGCGGCTTTGAAATTCGGGATCGTCGACTGCGCGGACGGTCGTCTGAAGCATCAGCGTGAGCCGGTTCCGTATTTAGGCGGACTCGCGATCTATCTGGCCTTTCTGGTCAGTCTGGCCTTCACTTTCGAGTTTCGGCAAGACGTGCTCGGGATTGTGCTTTCGGGCACGCTCATCGTCATGCTGGGGTTGATTGATGACTTTGGCGTCCTGACCCCGGGAACCAAGCTGGCTGGCCAATCTTTGGCGGTGTTCGTCTTGATCAAGAGCGGCATCCGGATCGAAATTGCGTCACTGCCTGATTGGGTCGACATCGTACTGACGGTATTCTGGATGGTCGGCATCATCAATGCGTTCAATCTGCTGGATATCATGGACGGGTTATCGGCAGGGGTTGGGGTGATCAGCGCCGCATTTCTCTGTGTGGTCGCCATCCTGAACGGTGATCAGGCGATTGCCTTTATGCTGGCGGCGCTCATCGGAAGTCTGCTTGGATTCCTGCGATACAATTGGCGGCCGGCCTCGATTTATATGGGTGATGCAGGGGCCATGTTCATCGGCCTGATGCTCGGCGCCCTCTCGATGATCGGCAAATACACGGAAAGCCATTCCGTCTCCCTGCTGACTCCGGTGTTGATCCTGGGCATGCCCATTTTCGATACCCTCTTCGTCATGTATATCCGGTTCTTGCGCGGACTCCCGGTGTTTCTGGGGAGTCCCGATCACGTTGCGATTCGCTTGCGGCATTGGGGGCTCTCGGTGACTCAAGTCGTTCTGATCAGTTATTTCGGCGCCGCATTATTGGGCGGGATCGGTCTGCTGGTCATGGCGGTGCCTCAGGATCTTGCCATGCTGTTCAGTGGCGTCACGCTGTTGTGCCTGGGCGTGGCTGCTGTGGCACTCACACGGGTGAACGTCTCGGGTGGAGCCGCAGCCATACGTGCCGAGTCGGTCACGGCACGTTCGACAGAAAGGACCGGCGCAGTATGATTGTGATTGTCGGGGCTGGATTGGCGGGACTCAGCGCGGCCTATCACCTGCGCGGGATACCCTACAAGATTGTGGAGCGTGAACGTGAGGTCGGAGGACTTTGTCGTTCTTACGTGAAAGACGGGTTTACGTTCGACTATACCGGGCACCTCCTCCATTTTCGGCAAACCGCGATCAAAGCGTTGGTCGAGCGCTTGCTGACCAACCAATTGCAGCGGCATGCCCGCAAATCGTATGTCTATTCCCACGAGACGTATACCGAGTATCCGTTCCAGGTGAATACGCATGGCCTTCCGCCGGAAGTGGTGCGGGAATGTTTGCTGGGATTCATCGCCACCTTGTCGAATCCATCGTCCACGCCGCCGCCGGAAGGCCGATCGTTCAAACAGTGGATCATCGACAGTTTGGGCGAAGGCATTGCAAAACATTTCATGGTGCCTTTCAACGAGAAATTGTGGCAGGTGCCGCTTGACGAACTCACGTCCGACTGGGTGTCGTGGTTGGTGCCGAAGCCCGATGTCAAAGATGTCGTCAACGGCGCCTTGGGAATCAAGGACAAGGCCTTCGGCTACAACCCATCCTTCCAATATCCCGTCAGTGGCGGCATCAAGGTGTTGCCGGAAGCGTTTCTCCCGTCGGTTGAGCAGCTCTCGTACGATTCCGAGTTGGTGGAGATTGAGACGGGTCGGCGGCGCGCGGTGTTTCGCAGCGCGCAGGGGGAACGGACGGAAGCATATGAGCGGATGGTCTCGACGATTCCGTTGCCGGAGCTGGTGCGGCGGTGTGTCGATCTGCCGGCGTCGCTGAAGGAATTGGCTGCGTCGTTGCGATGGGTCTCTGTGTATAACGTGAATATGGCGGTTGCGCGCGAAGGCATTTCCGATAAACATTGGATCTATTTCCCGGAGCATCGGTATCCGTTTTATCGCGCCGGGTTTCCGATGAATTTTTCTCCGGCGATGGGCCAACCGGGATGCAGCTCCCTTTACGTGGAGATCTCTCACCAGCCGACCGAACGAGACTCCGATGCAACGCTCATCAAGCGAGTCCGTCAGGGATTGGAGCAGGCCGGGGTGTTGCGGCCTACCGATGAGGTGGTGATGTCGGATGTGAAAGATCTGTATTACGCCTATGTCTTGTTCGATCGGTATCGCGGTCGTGCCGTGCAGGAGTTGCTGGCCGAGCTGGAGCGACGCGGCATCTCGTCAATCGGGCGGTATGGAATGTGGGAGCATACGTCGATGGAGGACGCGATTGCTCAGGGACAACAGACGGCTATGCGTTTGCGGATGAAGGCTGCAGCCTGAACACGAGGATGTCATGGACGTAGTCTGTCATGTCATTACCGGGCTGGAATTGGGTGGCGCGCAGGAAGTGGCGATGCATGTGGTGTCGGGCCTGGATCGCAGCCGGTTTCGCCCGGTGCTCCTCGCAGGTCCTGGAGGGCTGCTCACCGACGAGGCGCGGGCGCTCGACGGCGTCGAAGTCCGCGTGATTCCATCGCTCCTGCGGGAGATTCGTCCCCTCCACGATGTGCGCGCACTGTGGGAATTGGTCGAGACGTTCCGACGCCTCCGTCCAAAGATTGTACACACCCACAGTTCAAAAGCTGGTATCCTAGGGCGGCTTGCCGCCTGGTTTGCTGGTGTCCCCTGCATCCTGCACACGATACATGGGTATGGCGTGACGCCCGCGCAGCCGTTCTGGCAACAAAAAGTATTCATCGCGCTGGAATGGATGGTCGGCCGGGTCACGACCCATTGGATTGCGGTGTCGCACGCCGACCGGCGGCAGGGGATTGAGTGGGGACTCTTTACCGCCTCGAAAGTGTCGGTGGTGAGGCCTGGGATCGATCCGACGGTGTTTGCGGCCCGTATCGAGGGATCGGAGCGCGACCGGCTGCGGGCCATGCTGGGCGTGGGGCCGGATCAGCTGCTCGTGGGAACCGTCTCGTGCTTGAAACCGCAAAAATCTCCCGAAGACTTTGTCCGCGTCGCCAGGCTCGTGTGTCAGCGTGTTCCCGCGGCCCGTTGTGTGCTCGTCGGCGATGGTGTGTTGCGGCCGCAGATCGAAGCGTTGTTGCAGGCACACGGGCTCCAGGAGCGCGTGACCCTGCTGGGCTGGCGGCGCGATGTGGCTGCCTTGCTGAAGGCGTTCGATGTGTTCGTGTTGACGTCGCAATGGGAAGGGTTGCCCTGTGCCATTCTCGAGGCCAGAGCCAGCCGGATCCCGATTGTGGCCACCAGGGTGGGGGGCGCGGCTGAGGCGATTGTTGAGGGGATTCAAGGGACGCTCTGCCCGGCCGGCGATGTTCGGGCTATGGCTGAACGCGTCTGTCAACTCCTGGAAGACGACCGCTTTCGCGCCGACCTTCGCACCGGCACGCAGGAATTTCCGGAAGAGTTTACGATTCAGGAAACGCTCAAGCAGTATCAGTCGCTCTACATGTACCTTCTGCATGCCACGCGTCCGAATGAAGAAAACATGAAATTGCAGCCTAATCGACTGTAGCCTATAGAAGGGGGAACCGGGGGATACGATGAACATTCCGCTGCTTGATCTCAAAGCTCAATATCAATCGATGCGCAGTGAACTCCTCGCTGCGATTGAGGCTACCTGTGATGAGCAGGGTTTTATCCTTGGTCCGCGGGTGATGGCGCTGGAGCAGGCGGTCGCGTCGTATACCGGGAGTGCGCATGGTGTGGGAGTTGCCTCGGGCAGCGACGCGCTGCTGTTGGCGCTGATGGCACTGGGCGTCAAAGCCGGTGACGAAGTGGTCACGGTGCCCTTTACCTTCTTCGCGACGGCCGGCGCGATTTCACGGCTGGGGGCCAAGCCGGTCTTCGTCGATATTCGCCCCGATGATTTCAACATGGATCCGGCGCTGTTGGAGCGGGCCATTACCAAACGGACCAAAGCGATCATTCCGGTGCACCTCTTCGGGCAATGCGCCGATATGGCTGCGATTAATGAGATCGCCCGACGACACAAGGTCGGCGTGATCGAGGATGCCTGTCAGGCCATCGGTGCCCGGCAGAACGGACGGCACGCCGGAGTCTTGGGCGATGTAGCCTGCTTCAGTTTCTTTCCCTCGAAAAACCTCGGCGGTTTTGGGGATGCCGGCATGGTCACCACCAACGACAAGGCGCTGGCGGAGTCCATTGCCATGTTGCGGGTGCATGGGAGCCGGGTGCGCTACGTCCATGAGGCGATCGGCATCAATAGCCGATTGGATGCGTTGCAGGCGGCGGTGTTGCTGGTGAAACTGACACGGCTGGACCAGTGGGCGGAAGGCCGACGCCGGAATGCCGCGCGGTACGTACAGTTGTTCAAGGACGCGAACCTAACAGACCGGATCGCCTTGCCCGTCGTGGGGGCCAACAACTTTCACGTCTTTAATCAATTCACGGTTCGTGTCCAAAAGCGTGACGAGTTGCGGGGGTATCTGAAAGAGCAGGGCGTGGGGTCGGAGGTCTATTACCCGCTGCCACTGCATTTGCAAAGCTGTTATCGTGACCTGGGTTGTCAGAAGGGGGCGTTCCCGCAATCGGAACGTGCCGCCGAAGAAGTGCTTTCGCTGCCCATCTATGCGGAACTGTCCGACGAACAGCTTCAATACGTCGTGCAGACGATCGCCTCGTTCTATCGCAAACGCTAGTATTCGCACCGCTGTCCGGCTCGGATTGTCTTCCGGGTCGGACCGCGTATCACCATCTCCCCACAGTCGAGAGTGCCACACTCGTCGCTCGGGTAAGTAGCGGCCTGGCTTTTCTGCGTCCAACGGCTGTCGCCTGTTGCCCGCTGTGGAGCAGGAGCCGGGATGACTTCCTCCGCCTGGATGAGTGACCGGTGCGTGCTCAGTGTGGTCGTCGAATCGACGACAGACCTTGCCGCGGCTCGGCGTTCAAGTCTGAACAGCGATGATGCAGTGATGTACACCAGGGCCTGTTGTGGGCATTTTCCGTTTCAGGAGCCGACCCCTGCAATTCAAACCATCTGCTGTGCAAGGAGGTCCTGCCGAGGCTGGTTTTCTCCTGGCAAGTGGCACTGGCCAGAGCCCGGAGCCGGCGGCGTCCGTTCTCGCTGGAACTGGCCGTCCTTCTTGCGTGATGGCCCTATGAATGCTGCACAGGAGGCATAGGTATTGCTGTCAGGAATGAGAGTAGGAGGCGCGGTGTAGTTGTACGTATGACAATTCCTTCGTCATTTGTTCTCGGTATGTCGCGGAGCAGTCATTCTATCTTGGGAGTGGCGCTGGCGTTGATCGCAGCCATCGGGGCCATCGATTGGTGGTTGCCCATGGGCGTGACCATCACCACTCTCTACGTAGTCCCTGTGCTCATCGCCTCGCGCATCCCCCATGCTCGCATGACGTTCTGGGTGGCAGCGCTTGTGTCGGTTGTCACGATTCTCGATATGTTCGACCGGCCGCTGTTTGCGTTGACGTGGGTGAGCGCCGTGAATCGGGCGTTTGTGCTCATGGTGATTTGGGTGACGGCGTTGTTGTGCCTGCGCCGGCAGCGGGATGAGGCCGAATTGCTGCGCATTAATGAAGATGTCGAGCAGCAGGTTCAAGAGCGCACGGCGGACCTGGCCGCTGCGAATCAGGAACTTGAAGTGCTACGAGCTGAAGCAGTCTCTGAACTGGTCGCGATTGTGAAATCGTCCGACGATGCGATTGTGGGGATGACGTTGAACGGCATGATTCGGAGTTGGAATCCGGGCGCGGAGCGAGTCTATGGGTACAGTGCCGAGGAAATGCTGGGTCGGCAGATTTCGGTTCTCTGTCCTCCGACCCGATTGGATGAAGTGCCGATGATGCTCAACCGGATTGCGTGCGGCGAGCATGTTCGTAATGTCGACATGGTCCAGCGGCGAAAGCAGGGGGATCGTATCGATGTGTCGCTGACGATCTCGCCGGTGAAGGATGCGGACGGGTGTGTCATGGGCGTGTCGGTGATTGCGCGCGATGTCACGGTGAAACGTCGCATCGAAGCCGCGTTACGGGAAAGCGAGGCTCGGTTTCGGATGATGGCGGATATGGCTCCCGTGATGGTGTGGATGGCTGGACCGGATACACACATCACGTTCATCAATAAACGGTGGTTGGAGTTCACCGGGCGTACCGTGCAGGAAGAGATCGGAGACAATTGGTTCACCGGTATTCACGACGATGATCTGGATCGCTGTCGAAAATCGTATCTGGAGGCCTTCAAGTCGGAGCAGCCGTTCTTCCTGGAATATCGGTTACGGCGTCACGATGGTACATACCGATGGATCATGGATACGGGAGTGCCCTTGTTCGACGAGGAGGGGCAATTTGGCGGCTATATCGGTACCTGTATGGACTTGACGGAACGTAAGGGTATGGAGGACCAGCTCCGTCGCATGTTGAAGGAAAAGGACAGTCTGCTGCGGGAGGTCCACCATCGGGTCAAAAACAATCTGCAGGTCCTTTCCAGCCTGCTGAATTTGCAGTCGGCTTCCATCAAAGACCCGGTCGTCACCCAGCTGTTCCGTGAATGTCAGGTGCGTATTACGTCGATCGCGCTGCTCCATGAGACCTTACACCGCTCGAACGATCTGTCACGAATTAAGATGGGGGACTATGTTCGCACATTGACCGGCCACCTGTTCCGTTCCTACGGAGTCGATCCGACGGTCGTTGCGCTGGAATTGAACGTGGAGGATGTCGAGTTCGATATCGACACAGGGCTGACCTGTGGATTGATCATCGATGAGTTGGTCTCCAATTGTCTGAAACACGCCTTCGTCGACGGCAGCGGTGGAACGATACACATCGACCTGCTTGATCGTTTCGATGAGACCTTTACGTTGTGCGTGAGCGATAACGGCATCGGGATCCCTAAGGACGGGGTGCTCAATAATCCCGACTCTTTGGGGTTGGAACTTGTCACACTCCTGGCGGAGAAGCTGGACGGCCGCACCGAACTCAGAAGCGGGGCCGGCACGGAATGGCAGATTCGGTTTCAGCAACTGCCATGTGCAGAAAGGGTGTGACCGCCATGGAACCAGCCAACATCTTGATCGTGGAAGATGAGCCTGTGGTGGCGAAGGATATCCAGCTCAGTCTGCAACGCCTTGGGTATCATGTGCCGGCGACCGCGACCTCCGGAGAAGAGGCGATCCGCAAGGCAGTCGAGATACATCCCGACCTGATCTTGATGGATATCGTGTTGAAGGGGGAAATGGACGGCGTGGAAACCGCCCTTCAGATTCAACGGAAGCAGGAGGTGCCGGTCATCTACCTCACGGCCTATGCCGATCATGAGACGTTGGAGCGCGCGAAAGTCACCTTTCCTGCCGGCTATATGCTGAAGCCCTATCAGGCGAATGAACTCCGAACCACGATTGAGCTGGCGCTCCATCGTTCGCAGCATGACCGTCATATACGGGAGCGATTGCAGTGGATCGCGACCACCGTGCGCGGTATCCGTGACGGTATTGTGACGACCGATCGTGGGGGGCAGGTCACGTATATGAATCCCGCCGCTGAGGATGTCACGGGTTGGAGTCTGGAGGAAGCGGCGGGGGTGTCCGTGGCCGCTCTCTTGGGTATTCAAGCGGCTGAAGCAGGACAGCCATCGGAACATCCGGTCCAGCAGGCGATGACGCAGGTCTGCGTGGTGACGATCGATGACGCGACACTTCTCAGCCGACAGGGCGGGCGCCGGACGATTCGTGGGAGTGTGGCACCGGTCGTCGACGACGGTGGTGCCGTACTCGGCACCGTCTTGCTCTTCCATGAGGTTTCTCCAAGCGGGCAGGGGCTGCTCGTGTCGAACACACGGAGCGAGGTCCGGTGGAACATGGATCTGCGGCTGGGGTGTCTCCAGGGAATCATCAATTTGTGCTCCTGGTGCAAACGCGTGCCCGACCAGTCCGGCAAGTGGTATGACTTGGCCACGTTTATCGCAGAGCGATCGGCCATCCAGTTTAACGGCGGGCTTTGCCCGGACTGTATGGACCAATGTTTCCCCTACGACGTCAGGCAGAAGTAGTCTCTCACGAAGCCGACGGGGAGGTTCGCCACTGAGTTTCGGTCTGTAACCCGCCGCGTTCAACCGAGTGCCCTGCTTGTGCGGAAGGCGCTGCCGTGTCTGATGCGCCTCGGCTTCCTCACGCTGCCTTGCGCGAATTTCCGAGAAGGCTTCAAGAATGCGCAAGAATAGACTATAGTAGCGCTGCATACTCACAGACGACTTGTGGCAAACTCTACCCTGACAACTCCAGACTCGCGTCCTCTGCGGATCGCGCTCATCGGTGCCGGCCGTCATGCCCAGCACCATGCCCGCGCTATTCTGCGCTGCCCCGGCGTTCAGCTGGTGGCGGTGGCCGACCCCTCTGATGTCGCCCAAGCAGCCATGCGCGATATTGTCCCGGGCATCGGCTGTTTCAAGACACCCGAGGAACTCTTCGCCTCCGAACGTCTCAATGTGGTGCACATTATTACTCCGCCCGCCTCCCATGCGCCGTTGGCTCGTATGGCGCTAAAGGCCGGGTGTCATATCTATGTCGAGAAGCCCTTTACGGAGTCGGTCGAGGACGCACAGCAGATCCTGGATGAGGCGAGCGCCAAAGGCCTGCGTGTCTGTGCCGGTCACCAGCTCCTCTATGAACCGCCGACCCGGGTCCTGACCCAGTACCTGCCTTCAATCGGCCGGGTCGTGCATGTCGAGAGTTACTTCTCTTTCCGTACCGTGCGCCATGCGCCCGGTGGCCGCAAGGTACTGCGTGCCGACCACCAGCTACTGGATATTCTGCCGCACCCCGTCTATTTGTTGCTCCAGGTATTGGAACAAGCCGGAACGGGACGTACCGAGCTGCTGTCTCTGGAGGTGAGTCAGGCCGGGACCGTGCATGCGCTGGTACGACGCGGCGGCGTAACCGGAACGTTGATCGTGACGCTTGAGGGGCGTCCCGTGGAGAGTTATCTGCGAGTCGTGGGAAAGAACGGATCGTTGTTCGCAGATTACGTTCGGAGCACGACTCAGCGTGCCATCGGTCCCGGCTCGTCCGGTATCGATAAGTTGTTTGCCCCGTACCGACAAGCCTGGCAGTTATTGATCGGCACGACTTCCGCGATGGCAAACCGTTTCCTCAAGAGCCAGCGGAGTTATCCCGGGCTTGCGGAACTGTTTTCTGCGTTCTATGAATCTGCGCGGACCGGTGGGGCGTCGCCCTTGTCGCCGGAGAGTTTGCTGGAGACGGTGCGCATCTGCGAGCGTGTGGCGAAGGCGCTCAAGGTGGGAGAGGCGAAGGCCTTGGCTGCCGCCGCCCCGAAGCCGGTCGAGAGCCGGGGGGTCCTGGTCACCGGAGGAACCGGGTTTTTGGGGAAGGAAATCGTGCGAACGTTGTTGTCGCGCGGGCGTCCGGTTCGTGTGGTGGCGCGACGGGAGCCATCTCCTTGGGAGCGGATTGCAGGCGCCGAATATGTGGTGGCCGATGTGGCTGCAGGAGCCACTGCGGAGCTGTTCAAGGGCGTGGATACTGTCATTCATGCTGCAGCAGAAACCGCCGGTGGCTGGCCGGAGCATCAGCGGAACTCGCTGGATGCCACCGAGCATATGGTTCGAGGAGCCGACGCGGCAGGGATCACCCACTTCGTGCATGTCAGTAGTTTGGCAGTCCTGGCGCAGGGCAACGGTCGTTCGATCGGCGATAACCATCCATTGGAGCCGGACAGCAAGGGATCCGGTCCCTACGTGTGGGGCAAGTTGGAGTCGGAACGCTTGGCCGTTCAGCTCGGCAAGGAACTCGGTCTCTCCGTGAAGGTGGTTCGTCCAGGCGCGTTGGTCGACTACCGTGATTTTGACCCGCCGGGCCGTCTCGGCAAGCGGTTGGGGAATATCTTTGTAGCCGTCGGGTCGTCGAGCGATCGTTTGGGGGTAGTCGACGTCGGGTTTGCCGGCCGCTTCCTCGGGTGGATGACGGACTCGTGGGATGAGGTTCCGAGCCCGTTGAATCTGCTCGATCCGGTTTCCCCGACGAAGCATGAATTGTTGGAGCGGCTGCGGCAGGCCAATCCTGATCTCACGGTAATCTGGTTGCCCAGGTTTGTGTTGGTGCCTCTCTCCTGGCTGGCAACGTTGGCCCAAAAAATTCTGCGTCCCGGGAAGCCGGCCATCGATGTCGCTAAGGTCTTCAGCGTCCTTCCCTACGACACCTCCGGAATTGCAAAGCTTGCCCCTCAGGTCGATCACGTCGCCGAACAACGGTAACCGGCCCTCCGGCATGGTGTACGTCATTGTTGCTGATCACATGGGGTCGATTCGTCCTGTGCGACCGTAATGAGTGTATTTGTGGAAGTGCTTGAAAAATATGGCGATGCTGGATGGGTTGAAAAAGATGCCTTTCCGGGGTTGATTTGAGGCGTCAGAGGGGGTAAGTCTTAAGAGTATTCTACAAGCAGGGCCAGTCTCCAAACGGCAATCGCCTCACCACTGAAGAGTTGATCATCATGAACATTGGATTGAATGCGCGTGCGCTGACCATCGGTCTGGCCTTTCTGGGTGTGGTCTCAGGCTGTGCGGTGGACCATCGCTGGCGTTCAGCCATGCAGGAAGGCAATCACGCCATGCGTTCCGGCGACTACACGCATGCGGAGGAATCCTTTGTGGCCGCTCGCAAGGAAGCAGAGGTCCTCGATCCACAAGGGAAACGTCTGGCCGAGACGTTGAGTCAGCTGGGTGAAGTGAATCGTGAGCTAGGGCGGCTTCCACGCGCCGAGGCTCTCTTTCAGGAGGCCCTGGCGATCAGGGAACGCGTGTATGGGCCGGCCCATGCCGAGACGGCTGCCAGCCTGACCGACTTGGGTGAGCTCTACCGCCTGCAAGGGCTCTACACGCAGTCCGAAGCGCTTCATCAACGGGCCAGGGAAATTCGCACGCAGGTGTTCGGCGCAGACCATAGCAAAACAGCGGAGAGTTTGAACAATATTGCCGTGGTCTATCAGGATCAGCGGCGGTTCGCTGACGCAGAGCCGGTCCTGCAGCGCGCCCTCGTGATTCTTGAGAAACAACTCGGGCCGGAACACAGCACGACGGCCATTACGCGCGACAACCTGGCGAAGATGTACCAGGCACTAGGGCAGCACGCACGCGCGATGCCGTTGTATCAACGTACGTTGACGATTCATGAAAAGACCTACGGTCCCAACCACCCGATCGTAGCCAGGAATCTTGAAAATCTGGCAGATACGTATCGGGCAGAAAACCAATACCCTCAAGCGGAAGTGTTGTATCAACGTGCCGTCAGCATCTTTCGGAAATCCCTCGGAAACGACCATATCGATACGGCCGAGGCGATGAGTCGCTTGGGTCAACTCTATGAACTACAGGGGCTCTACTCCCAAGCGGAGCCGCTCTTTCAGCAGGCGATTGCGATCCGGGAAAAGCAGCAGGGCGCAGAGAGTCCTCAGGTCGCGGGTGAACTCAAAAACCTGGCGGGACTGTATCAATCGCAGAATAAGCTGGAACAGTCCGAGGAACTCTATAAACAGTCGCTGGTCATCTACGAGCAATCCGTCGGCTACGATCGTGAGAGCTATGTGAAGGCGCTGAGGAGTTATGCCTCTCTGTTGCGCCGCCGGCAGCGTTCCGGCGAAGCCGAACGTCTTGAGGAGCGGGCCAAGAGTGTGTTGAAGCGCCTCTCCCTGGAGACCCAAAGTCAGGGGAAAACCGCTGCCGATGTTCCGCTTACCCCAGTGTCGCCGTGACTTTAGCTGCGGTGCCTGTTTCTTCCACGGGCCGTGAGCACGTTGCTCCTTACCATCCTTTCCCAAGAATCCCATTCCCTCCCCGGTTCTCGAGTCGACCCGCTGATCCCATCGTTGTTAGTTCCGGGCCAATCCCCGCCGGAAGTAGCGCTTGAGGCCGTAGGCCCAATCCCCTACACTGTGCCGGCGAACAAGTTAGCGTGATCCACCCAGAGGGACTCCGATGAATCGAATGCTGATTGCGATGCTCGCCCTGGCTGTTCTGGCCACTGGGGCCTGTGCCAGTAAGCCCCAGAAGAAACAGTTTCAGCGTCTGGCGGGTGAATTCGTCTCGCCGGTGCACATTACCAAGCCGGTCGATCAGCAGAGTGCGGTGATCGGGATCACGATCAAAAGTCCCGCCTGGGTACCCAACACCGAAGATCGATTGTATTTGGTGAAGATCGAGAACGATCGCGATTTATTCGAGGGCTCCAAGCTGATTCCGACCAGCATCCTGGCTCCGCCTCCCGGGGCCAGGGGAGGCGGGACGGTGTATGTGCAGAATCTTCCCCCAGGGCGGTATGCAGCCGTGGCCTTCAGCACCTCGGAGAAGGGATTCGGCAAGGTACGCGAAGTCACCCTGTTCCTGCTGCCCAAGACGGTGGTCAAAGAGAGCGATACGACTGTCGTTCCCGGCAGCATCAGCTTCATGGGGGAGTATGAAGTCGGCACGTCCACGATGGTTCTGCAGGAAAAGTCGGCCGATCCGGTCCAGGAGCATTACTTCGAAGCATTTTGGGGCAAACCGCTGGCACAGGTCATTGCCGACTTTCAGGTGCTCGGCACCCCGGCTTATTTCGCTGTGCACACGGTGAGTGTGAAGCAGGGGAATCGCGATGCCAATGCTGAAGCGCGGTTCCTGGAGGCCGCCAAGCGCGACCTCGAACCGGCCTGGGGGCCGGTGATCGAACGGCGTCGACTTGCGGCGAAGTAGGGCTTGATTGCACGCACATCCGATGCCGCGCCTCTCCGGCGTTGTGTGTGCCCCGATTTTGAGATTGTCTGAATCATGACCCCTGCGTCTTGTGCGCAGGGGTGCCTGCCGGTGGAATAGAACGTTCTCCTCCAGCCATCCTCACCTGTTAACGGAAAATTTACCTTGCCCGCACGTGTCCGTGACCTTCGCCCTGTAGGCTGACGGTGAGAAGTCCACTCTCAGCACAGGAGGGGTAGTATGCGACTCGTAAAACCAGGCGTTCAGATGTTTTGGTCTCGCCCTCGCCGCCAGGATATTTTGTCCCTCCGTCATGCACGGCCGAAGACCAACGGTGTGTGCCTGGAGTGCCGGAAGGAGATTCCCTTCATACAACTGAGACACCGGCCGCACGCGACTCTTTGCGCAAGTTGCGTTCAAGAGCGCCTCGAATGCCTGTGTGCGGATGCGCTCTAGCCGGGACTAGTCGCGAGGGCAACCGCTCGTCTGAATAGTGGTTGGTCCCTGTTCTGCTGAGTCGCTGTCGTGGGATGCCGCCAGGATAGCGTCGAGGTACCGTGTCCGGGAGATAAAGCGGACGCTGTCCCTGCCGAGGTCTTGAGCGGGTTCGTGCGGATGGTGCCGCGGGCACCGGAGGTTGCGGTGTTCATGCGGTCATCGCCCTGGAACGTCGCGCTGCGAATCACCGCTCTCCGATCGTTTTAATCTTCCTTTCCTGCCTTGCTCCCGTTTGCCATGATGGCGTGATCAGACCGGGCTGGACCGGGGCCGGTCGTTCGGCCTCACAAACGCGCAGGTTCGGGTCAAAATGGGTGGGCTGTTCCGCTCCGGCTCAGAAGAGGGGAACAGCCCGGGAGAGAGGTGCGGAGAGGTGGACGCAGCTCAACTCCCAATCGATATGCTCGAGTGATGTGTGCGTAACGACGCAAATGCCCGGTGGCGTGGGTGGCGTTGGACGGCCTGCGCGATCCTCATGGTGCTCCCTTCCTCATTGCCGAGCCCCCAGCATAGACGGCTGGAGTGACAACCGGATAAGCGACCGGTTAAGGCGGAGTTAATAATGACGAGCGGCTGCGCTAGAAGGGGGTTAGGTGACGAGCTTGTTCATCAGCGACTGCTGGGCCGACCGCGCGGCTCTTCGTCCTGGCGTTTGCCGCTGGTAGGTCCCGTCGCGATGGAGAATCCAGGCGTCCGTATTGTCTTCAAGATAGGGACGGAGGCCTTCATCGATCACGCGTTGACGCAGGGTCTTCTCCAAGACCGGAAATGCGACCTCGATACGACGAAAGAAATTGCGATCCATCCAGTCGGCGCTGGAGAGAAAGACCCGATCGTCGCCGTCATTCAAGAAATAAAAGATCCGGCTGTGTTCAAGGAAGCGCCCGATAATGGAACGTACCCGGATATGCTCGGAGAGGCCCACGATGCCGGGCCGTAAGGCGCAGGGGCCGCGAACGATCAAGTCGATCTTGACGCCGGCCTGAGAGGCCTTGTAGAGGGCTCGAATGATCTGGGGTTCGAGCAGCGCATTCATCTTGGCGATGATGTGGGCTGGTCGGCCTTGTTTTGCACGATCGGTTTCACGTCCGATCCATTTCAGGAGCGTGGCATGTAGGGTAAACGGTGACTGGAGCAGGTGCTTGAGCCGTCCCGGCCGGCCCAGGGATGTCAGTTGCTGAAAGACCGTCCGGACATCCAGCCCGATTGCGGCATCGCAGGTGAGCAATCCGAAGTCGGTATACAGCCGCGCATTACGAGCGTGATAGTTGCCGGTTCCGAGATGTGTATAGCTCCGCAGCAGACGCCCTTCCCGCCGGAGGACCAGACTCATTTTTGCGTGGGTCTTGAGTCCGACCACACCGTAGACCACATGCGCGCCGGCTTCCTCCAAATCATGCGCCAACTCGATATTGGCCTCTTCATCGAAGCGGGCCCGTAGCTCGATCACCACGGTGACTTCTTTCCCGCCTCGCGCGGCATCGATCAGCGATTGCACGATCGCGGAATCCGCCCCCGTCCGATACAACGTTTGTTTAATCGTGAGGACGTGCGGGTCCGTCGCTGCCTGGCGCAGGAATTCCGTCACCGGCGCGAAGGACTGATAGGGATGATGTAAGAGGATATCGCCCTGCCGGATGGCGTCGAACCAATCTTCGCTCGGCACGGGAGTCGTGGGAATGCCGGGGGTGAATGGCTGAAATTTCAGATCGGGCCGTTCGACGAGATCGGGCACCGCCATCAGTCGATGTAGATTGACCGGTCCATGGCATTGATAGACGTCTCGCGCATCCAGATGGAATTGCTCCCGTAGGAAATAGACCAGGTCGGGCGGACAGTTGTCCGCCACTTCTAGCCGTACTTCGTCGCCGAACCGCCGCTCGGGCAGCTGTCCTTCGAGCGCGCGCCGAAGGTCGTCGACATCTTCCTCATCCACGAAGAGATTGCTGTTGCGCGTGACGCGGAACTGGTAACAACCGGTGACGTGCATGCCGGGAAAGAGTTGGTGCACAAACGCATGGATCACCGATGAGAGGAACGCAAAGTCGTGCGGCCAAGCGGCGTTGCGTTTCGGCAGCTGAATCACGCGTGGAAGCGACCGTGGAACCTGCACGATCGCGGTTCCGTTGGGGCGACCGAAGGCATCGGTTCCTTCGAGCGTCACCAGAAAGTTGAGACTCTTATTAAGGAGTTTGGGAAAGGGATGCGCCGGATCCAGGCCCACCGGACTCAGGAGGGGGAGTAGTTCCCGAGAAAAAAATCGGCGCATCCATCGAATGTGCGCGGGCATCCAATCGGCGCGCTTGAGAAACCGGATTCGCTGGTCGGCCAGCTGCGGAATGAGGGAGTGATTCAGCACAACGTATTGCTCGTGAACCAGTTGGTGCGTCAGTGCGGCGATACGAGCCAGGAGTTCCGACGGGGTCAGGCCGTCCGCACCCCGTTGTTCCACGCCATGGGTGACCTGCTCCTTGAGTCCCGCGACGCGGACTTCGAAGAACTCGTCGAGATTGGAACTCACGATGCAGAGAAACTTGAGGCGCTCCAGCAGCGGGACCTTCTGGTCCTTTGCCAGATCGAGAACGCGGCGGTTGAACTCCAGCAGGCTTAATTCGCGGTTGAGATACCATTCCGGCCGGGAGAGATCACTGGTGGTTGGACGGCGAACGGTCGTTTTCGACGTCGCTGCGTGGGGTTGAGTCTCTGACGGTGTCTGTGGCGATGACATAACCAGTGGGTCGGCAGTCTACTCCAACCGCAGCTGGCGGTGGATCAAGAAACGGTTAAATGTTGGGCGATCCACCATGACTGCCGACGTGGCGGCCTGTGTCACAGGGCGCATCCGATGCGGGCAGTGGAGACCACGAAGTTGTCGAAGTACCGTTGCTGCACGTGTGCAAACGGGACGGAGGTCCAATACTGCTCCAGGTACACGGCGTTGATGCCGTAGTCACGATAACTCCCGATCCAATTGATGCCGCTTCGTTGCGCCTCCAATCGATCGTCGATCCAATACTCAAGGACGCCGTCGCCGGCATCGCCGTTGTTCAGCTTCATGTGCACTTCGATACAAAACCACGTTCCGATGTTGGTCTGGCTGAAGAGCGGAGTGTGCCCGCCGGCAGCGCCGAGCCAGCGCAAGCGAGGGAAATCATTATAGGTGGTGGTGCGCAACGCGCCTGATTCGTCCGTGCCGGACGCAGGGTCGAGATAGAGCCGTTCTGGGTCCGATCCAGGTAACGCGCCGCTCCAGAGATGGCCGATGGCAGCTTGCGCAAACCGGTCGCTCGAAAGAATCGTGGCCCTGGTCAACTTGTCGGCGCCTCCGCCTGTCCAGTCCGGGTGCAGTCGCAGGTCGAACCGCCAGTAGATGTCGCGGTACTTAGCGGTCCCGGCATCCACCGGTTTCATATACGCGCTGGGAGTCTTGCCGAACGCCAGGTGGAGGGATCCGCCGTGGGGATCCCCGGGCAGGTATTCCGCACGCATGCCGGTTGAATGGCCGACCCCTGCTCCGGCCTCGCGGACGAAGCGGCCATGTCGGATGTCGTACTCGAAATAACTCTCCAGCCGGTCGACTTCGAAATCGTCACACCAGAGCCATTCCGGATGACGGCTGTGCCAATCGGCGCAAGCGGCATCGGAACGCTCGGTTGCAGCGGCGGCATGGCCTGCCTCGACGAAGCAGGCAGCGACGAGCACCGCCGCCGCGAGACTCCATCGAAGCAGGCTGCTCATGGCTAGGTCGTCACCGCCCCTTCCGACGCGGAGGAGACGTGGCGGGCATATTTCCCCATCACGCCGGACAGGTACCGTGGTGACGGGTGCTTCACCTTCTTCAGCCGCGCGGCCAGTTCCTTTTGCGTCACGTTGACGTCGAGGCGCCGCTTCGTGATGTCGAAGGTGATGATGTCGCCGGTCTTCACCGCTGCGATCGGACCACCTTTGATGGCTTCCGGCGCGACATGCCCGGCCATCAGGCCATGCGTGGCTCCGGAGAACCGACCGTCAGTAAGCAGGGCGACGGAATCGCCGAGTCCCGCTCCGACGATGGCGGCCGTGACACCCAGCATCTCTCGCATGCCCGGGCCGCCAGACGGTCCTTCGTATCGAATGACCACCACATCGCCGGCTTTGATCTTGCCGGCCTGTACGGCCTTGAAGGCATCTTCTTCACGCTCGTAGACCTTGGCCGGTCCGCTGAAATGCAGAATGGAGTGGCCGGCGACTTTCACGACGCACCCATCCGGAGCGAGGTTGCCCTTGAGGATGACCAAGCCGCCTGTCGGCTTGATCGGCTTGGCCAGGGGGCGCAGGACTTGCTGGTCCGGCTTCTCCGTAGCGGCCTTGGCTTCCTCACTGATGGTGCGTCCCGTGACGGTGATCTGATCCGGGTGCAGGATCTTCGCGTCGAGCAGGCGCTTGGCGACCAGAGTGGTGCCCCCGGCGGCATATAAGTCCGCCGCGGTGAATCGACCGCCCGGCTTCAGATCGGCCAACAACGGCACCTTCCGGTTGATCTTGTCGAAATCGTCGATGGTCAGCCGCACGCCCATTTCGCGTGCCACGGCCAGCAGGTGCAACACGGCATTCGTCGATCCGCCAGTCGTCGCCACCGCGGCGATCGCATTTTCAATGGAGCGGCGTGTGATGATCTGCTTGGGACGAATGTCTTTCTTCAGCAGGTCCATGACCAGTTTGCCGCATTCGAACGCCACGTCGTCTTTTTTCTGGTCCATGGCCGGGACGCCATTGCGGCCCATCGGTGAGATACCGAGGAATTCAAAGGCGATGGCCATGGTGTTGGCGGTGAACTGGCCGCCGCAGGCACCGGGTCCCGGACAGGCATGGTCCTCCAAGTCTTTCAGCTCGGCGTTGGTCATGTTGCCGGAAGCGTGTTTCCCGACGGCTTCGAAGACGTCTTGAATCGTGACGTCGTGTCCCTGGAACTGTCCCGGCATGATGGAGCCGCCGTAGATCATGAGTGAGGGGACGTTCAACCGGCAGAGGGCCATGACGGTGCCTGGAATCGTCTTGTCGCAACCGGACAGGGCGACCACTCCGTCAAACAAGTGTCCACGTGCGACCAATTCGATGGAGTCGGCGATGACTTCCCGGCTGATCAGCGAGGCCTTCATCCCTTCGGTGCCCATGGAAATACCATCCGACACCGCGATGGTGTTGTATTCGATCGGCGTGCCGCCTGCTGCACGAATCCCGGCTTTTACCCGCTCGGAGAGGCGGCGGAGGTGGTAATTGCACGGCATGACCTCGATCCAGGTGTTGGCGACGCCGATCAGGGGGCGTTCGAGGTCCGCGTCGGTGAAGCCGACGGCTTTGAGCATGGCGCGGGCCGGGGCGCGGCCCGGTCCATCGAGCAAGTTGTGGCTTTTGTGTCGTGGGTCGATCGTCATGGAAACTCCTTCAGTTACGGGACCGGAAGACTACCGTTTAGTACAGCGCGTGCTCTGTCGCTCGCATGAGGCACGAAGATGTCTACTTCAACCGTCGGGACGCCGCTCCGACAACCCTGACGACGGGCGGGCTCGCCGCTCAGTCGGTCAATAGCCTGTGCAAGGATGCCGCCTTTCCTCGCAGCTCCGCGCGCCCGTTTCGCGTGGCATCTCGGCGGTTTCGTCACGCGCTCTCGTGAATCATGCGGGCTAGTGGGTCGCGAAACTTTCGCACAGAAGGGCGTGGAGGGTCAATCCGCGGATCTTACGGCCAAGTTGGAATCAGGCACAGAATGGTACGGGTAAAGGGGGCAGCGCGAAAGAACGAGGGGGAGGAATGGCAGGGGCGCACCCGGAGGCGCGCCCCTGACGGGCATGGACTAGTGCTTGTCTTTCTTGTCGTGCTTGTCCTTCTTCTCGTGTTTCTCGTGCTTCGCTTCTTTATCGATGACGGTGCCTGTTCCCGCGTCGATATGGACTTCCGTCATGGTGCCGTCGGCTCCCAGCACTTCGACTTCCCAGACCGTTTTGTCGTGCTTCTTTTCCAGCTCGGCTTCGACGGCTGTGCCGGGGACCGCGTCCAGCGCGGTCTTAATGGCCTGGTCGATGGTGACCTTGGCATCCTTCACCAACTCGGCGGCGTCACACTTCTCGTCCTTGCCTTTGTGTCCCTTGTCACTCCAGGCAGGTGTGGTCATGAAACAGAGTGCCGCGACCATCAGGGCGGGTACTGCAACGTGCTTGATCATGTATGACCTCCGGTTCTGTGGGATGTACGGGTTAGTGGGGTTTCGCCTCACCGTGCGGGTTGGCGCCGTGTGGATTGCTGCTATGCGGATCCTTGCCGTGGGGAGCAGTCTGGCCCTTATGCTGCTGCATCATCTTCTCATGCTCGGCTTGTTCCTTCGCACGTTGTTCCGGAGTCAGTAGTGCGAGAGCTTCCCGTCTGGTCTTGATCGACAGGACGCGGAGTCCGATCTGCACATCGGCGCTTTGCTTGAGCTTGGCTTCGATGGCGGCGATGTCCGACTTCTCCTCGTCGTTGAGGGCCTTCACTTCCCGTTCGGCGACTTGGATATCGGCTTCCATCTTGATCCGGTTCTTGTCGAGATTGAGCTGGAGCTCCTTGAGTTTGGTGACCTGTTCGGCGCTCAGCCCGATCTCTTTGTCATGCTTCAGAAGATGACGAATGAGGTGCCCGGCTCCGCCGTGCATCATCATTTCCATCATCGCGGCACCCATGCCGTGCTGGCCTTTTTCGTGGCTGCCGCCGCTGTGCCCGCCGTATCCCCCTTCGGGGTTCGCCCAGGCGGGGGAGATCGTCAGCGCGCAGGCGATGGCCGAAGCGGTAGCCAATGTGAACAGTTTCGTCGTCATTCGTTCCTCCTTCAGTTGAGAGCGGTTAATGTCCGGTTAATCCGCGTAACAGCCCTTGGTCTCCGGTGAGGGCATTCACCATAAATTGAACGGCCAGTGCGGCGAGCAACAGGCCCATCAGCCGTGCGATGATTTTCTCGGCGATAGGATTGAGCCACTTCGCGCTGCGTGCGCCGATCGCTAATATAATGTAACTCGCCAACCCGATCAGTACAAGGCATCCCAACAATACGGCCTGCAATATCCAGGTAGTCGCCTGCGTCTCCAGGAGAATCACCGTCGAGATCGCAGCCGGTCCCGCCAGCATAGGGATGGCGAGCGGGGTGATGGCAATGTCGTCCTTACTGGTGCCAGCCGCCGTTTCCGCCGCCGTTTCCTGCACGGTGGATCGTTGTGCGCGGAGCATGTCCAGCGCTACGAGTAATAAGATCAGCCCACCGGCAATCTGCACCGCCGGCAAGGTAATGCCTAGAAATTTGAGGACGGTTTGCCCGAACAGGGCGAACCCCGTCAGGAGCGCGACGGTGACCATGCAGGCGACGCGCGCAGTCCGGAGCCGTTGTGCCACGGAATCTCGTGGGGTCATCGCGAGGAAGGCCGGGACCACGGCAATAGGGTCGACGATGACGAACAGAGAGCTGAACGCGAGGAGCGCGTATTCGGCAATGGTCATAGCGGGAGTCGGCCTTAGTGTGGCGTAGGTCAGGATGAACTGCGCCGCGATGCGGCAATGATCTCCGCCCGAGGGTCGAGATGGCGCCCGCGGCCTAACTGTTCATAGAGCGCTCGCTCCTCGTCGGAGATGGCGGTGGGCATGACGACTTTCAGTTTCAGGAAGAGATCTCCCTGCTCGCCGGTCGAGGTCGGGAGGCCCTTGCCCTTGAGGCGTAGCTTACTGTCGGTTTTGCTGCCTGGGGGAATTTTTACCTTCACCGGTTCCGTCAGGGTCGGAGCCATCACCTCAGCGCCCAGAGCCGCCTCCCATGGCCAGATGGGGAGGGTGACCTGGATATCGAATCCCTTTTGCCGGAAGACGCCGTTTGCTTGGATATGGACGCGCAGATAGAGATCGCCGGGCTTGCCCCCGTGCATGCCTGGTTGTCCCTTGCCGGCCAGGCGGACGCGGGTGTCAGCCTGCACGCCTGCCGGTATGCGGACTTCAATGGTGCGTTTTTCAGCTTGCGTGCCCGAGCCGCCGCACACGATGCAGGGACGGCCGCGCACGATGGCACTGCCCCCGCAGGCTTTGCACGGCACGCGCTCAGTGAGATCGATGCGCCGCGTGACCCCGGTCAAGACGTCGCGGATGGTGAGGTGAACGTCGGTTTCCAGATCTTCCCCATCAACCGCAAACCCCGGAGAGGCGCCACCACGAGTGCGTCCGCCGAAGAAGGTCTCGAAGATATCGCCGAAGTCGCCGCTGAATCCGCCTGCCTGGCCGCCGCGACCCGCTTGGGCGCCGGCCTGTTGTCGTGCCTGCTCATAGGCTTCCGCCTGTTCCCAGTTCGAGCCGTACTGATCGTATTTTTTTCGCTTATCCGGGTCCGACAGCACTTCGTGCGCTTCGTTCAACTCCTTGAATTTCTTCTCCATCTCCGTCTTTTTTGTGCCGGTATGGAGATCGGGATGGATTTCGCGGGCGCGGCGGCGAAACGCCTTTTTGATGTCGTCGGCCGTCGCACCGCGTGGCACGCCGAGAATGTCGTAATAACCGCGTTGAGATGTGGCCATCAGGGTCTATCCGTGGGAGATAATTCGGTGCGCACAGGCAAGAGTGCAATCCTTTCCGGAGCTTACGAGGTCTCCTGGCGCATTGCAAGCGAACTTGCGCTTTTTCTCTTCCGCCTGCCGAGGTCGTTAATAAAGAGATAAGAAAACCTGGCCCGCAGTCAAGTGGGTGGGTCGGAGGGTGGATCGGAACGATGGTGGTCGATCAGCACGCGTTGTCTGTAGGTCGTGTGGCCGGAACCGCAGTTCACGGCGGATTCGCTGGCGGGGATTCCGTCCTGATCAATGCAATCGACGAATCAGCGCCGGCCGTCCGGTGTTCCTCCACTTCAAGCCGTTGCCTATCATGAGGGGGCAATCGAACTACCGGCGGCAATGTGCCCTGTCTTGCGCATTCAATGGGCCCTGCTAGAATGGGCGCGTGAGGTGCGCAGTCATCAGTCGCGCAGTTCAGCTGGGACGGCATTCATCCAAAAGAAGGACCCGCAACTGCCGTTTCTGGGCTCATTGTTTGATTGCAAGACCTGACTGTTAATGTCCTCCACGCTTTACAGGAGCAATCCATGGGACTCCTCGGGTTTCAGTCTCAATACGTTCGCGATTTGATATCCAATGGGTATCCGAATTCTTTTGAAAAAGGCGCGGAGAATGTGACCAAGGATTTGTACTGTGACTGTGTTGGTGGTGTCTGTTGAAGCGCTATATCGCCGCGAGCTTGCTGCTGGGGGTGTTGCTCACAATGAGCTCATGTATTCTAGACGAGATTTCAATTGGACTGGTGCCAGATGGACGTGAGCCTTGGTTCACGTTTCATTATGTCAAGAACACAAAAGAATCCGTGTCGATTATTGATTTAGAAATCATTGAGTCTGAGACGGGCAAAACCATCTGGAAAATTCGTGCGTTCAACTATCCACAATTCGAACCCGGGAAACACGATTGGGAGGCTTGGAAAAGAGTTAAACCTGTTACTCTGGCCACCCTGAAGTTTGGACAAGTGCCGGAGGGACTTGAGCAAGTTTTTCCTGACGCGGGCCTTCATCCACATCTAGAGCCCAACGTTAGGTACATTGTGAGTGCGAGTTCAGCCGTATCAGGAAAGATGGAATTTATGCTCAGTGGTGAATGTCGAAAGATTTCCCTAACATCATTCTCCCAAAAACATCCAGATTACCTGTTGCCAGAACGGTGCGTAGACGTTTCGTAAGCTGCAAACGAAACAAAACGAAGCGAGAACAATTTCTTTGCCGCCAATGGCGCGACGGCTTCGTTGACCTACTGAGGCCGGCCGGACACTCACTTATAACCTCGAGAACAAACCTCTCACAATCACGATCGCGGGCCAAACCACTACGTTCGTCTATGACGGGGACGGTGGGCGGGTCAAGAAGACGGCAGGGACCACGACCACGCGCTATGTCAGCAAGCTCTACGAGTGTGACAATGCGAGTTGTTCACGAGTGATCTTTGCGGGTGGCCAGCGCATTGCGACGATTGGCGCCAGCGGGGCGATCTATTACTAGCACACGGCCCACCTTGGTTCATCGAGTGTGATGACCGACAATGCTGGTGTCAATGCAAGGCGCGGTCAGGTCTTGCAATCATACATTCTGACGAGTAGCGCGGGCTGGCTACGGCCAGCGCCTCGACGGCATGGATGATGGTAGCGAGTTCAGAACCCTAGCCCATGTGTCACACCCACGGATCTGATTGGTCGTGCTTGCGGTGAGGCGAAGCTACGGGTCGTCCTCAAGTGGGCATGGCGTCGGGCGAGTCAAAGCGGCGGTGGTCGATGAAGAGATGCAATTTATCGAGAGGGAAAAAGAGTGTCACTGTTTGTCCCTGGATCTTGTCGGTGCGTCGGGCCGCACGCACCACGAGGCGAAGTGCACCGATCCGGCAATGCAGCAACAGGTCTGCCCCCAGGTCCTCCACCAGCTCCACCGTTCCTGTGGCCTGCAAGGCTTCCGGCGATTCTCTGATCGTGATGTCCTCCGGGCGAATGCCAAGCGTGGCGGCCGAATTCTCCGCCGCGTGAGGTGCGCTTAGCCTTGCCGGCAGCGGAAGGGTCAGATCATGACTTCGAAAGACGGTTGCGCCGTCTTTTGTCGTGAGGGTGCCTTCCCAGAGGTTCATGGGTGGTGTGCCGATGAAGGAGGCGACGAAGGGGTCGGCCGGTGCGGTGTATGTGCGATGGGGGTCATCCGCCTGGCGGATGCGTCCACCCTCGATGACCACGATGCGATCGCCTAGCGTCATGGCTTCCACCTGGTCGTGGGTGACATAGATCATCGTGGCCTGCAGGCGTTGCTGGAGCTTTTTGAGCTCGATGCGCATCGACGTGCGCAGCTGTGCATCCAGGTTGGAGAGTGGTTCATCGAATAGGAACAGCCTCGGCTTACGCACGATAGCCCGTCCCATCGCGACCCGTTGTCGTTGCCCACCGGACAGGTCCTTGGGTTTGCGATCGAGCAGCGGCTCAATGTCCAGCAACTGTGCCGCTTCGGCGATTCGTTCATCGATCACCTGGCGCGGAGTGCGTCGTATGGTGAGGGCAAAGGCGAGATTCTCGCGAACCGAGAGGTGCGGATACAGCGCGTACTGCTGAAAGACCATCGCAATATCCCGTTCGGCCGGAGGGAGATGATCGACGGCTTTTCCGTCGATATGCACCTGCCCTGATGTCTGGTTGTCGAGCCCGGCAATAATGCGTAGCAACGTGGATTTCCCGCAACCGGAGGGGCCGAGCAGAATCGTAAAGCTTCCATTGGGAACTTGCAGCGAGATATCGCGCAACACGGGTTGGGCACTAAACGATTTTGAGATACCACGCAGTTCCAATTCAGCCATGAGGGTTCCCTTCGAAGCGCACGGTGCTTAACAACAGGCTATTCGGAACGGCCTGTCCAGCAAGGCCGCAGGACGTACGTCGACTGAGGCGTATAACCGAGCACGCCGCTGGAAGCCCTTGTTCAACATTCTGCTAGCCTTTGACCGCTCCGGCGGACAATCCACTTACAATCCATCGTTGACATAACAGCACAACCACGATCAACGGAAGAGTTGCCAGAACCGACGCTGCGGCCAGTTCGCCCCAGGGCATGGTGAATTCTCCCTGAAAAAGTGCGATGCCGACAGGAAGGGTCTGTTGTTCCGGCTGGGTGAGGATCAGGAGCGCGAAGAAAAATTCGTTCCAGGCATAGATCAGGATCAGGATCGCCGCGGTAAAAATCCCCGGCGTCGCCAGCGGGAGCGTGATCCGGAACAGGGTCGCCCAGGGCCCGCACCCATCCACTCGCGCGGCATCCTCCAACTCGGGCGGGAGTTCTTTGAAGAAGCTGGCCAAAATCCAGATCGCCAGCGGCAGGGTTAATGCTACATAGGGGAGCACGACGCCCCAGCGGTGGTTGAGCCCGCCGAGGGAATCGAGCAGCCGCCAGACCGGTCCGGCGATGGCCATTTGCGGGAACATCGAGACGCAGAGCAGCACCGCCAGAATGCCCTGTTTTCCGGGGATGGTGAGCCGAGCCAGAGCATAGGCGGCCGGGATGGCGAACAGGAGGGCCAGCAATGTTGTGGAGCCGGCCACCATCATGCTGTTCAGTGCATAGTCGAAGAGGTGATGCTCGAAGAGGGCTGAGCGATAAAATCCCAGGCTGCCCGAGGGCCACCAGCCGGGCGGCGCGGCCTCGATCTCATGTTGCGACTTGAACGACGTGAGGACGAACCAGAGGAACGGCAGCAGACTGAGTCCCACCGTACCGAGGATGCCCACTGCGAGCAGAATCCGACGATTCATGTTCGTCTGCGCTCCAGGAGGCTCGACCCGATGGCGCGCAGATACGTCAACGACAGCGCCAGGATCATCAGGAATACGGCCACGGAGACCGCAGAGCCATACCCGATGCGGCCCTCCGTGAACAGGGTTTGGTAGCCATAGAACTGCAGGACCTGCGTGGCGTCGCCCGGGCCGCCTTGTGTCATCACGAACACCAGATCGAAGACACGAAACGCATCCATGGTGCGAAATAAGAGTGCGAGCAACAGCGCCGGCTTCAGCAGCGGCAGAGTGATGTGCCAAAATCGCTGCCAGACAGTGGCCCCATCCACACGCGCTGCGTCGTAGAGATCGTTGGGAATGACCTGGATGCCGGCGAGGATCAGCAGCGCCGCAAAGGAGGAGGTCTTCCAAACGTCGGCCAGTACAATGATGCCAAAGGCCACGCCCGGATAGGCCAGCCAGGGGATGTAGTCGGTGACGCGTTCACCGAACAACAATAAATTTGCGAACCCGTACTGGTCGTTGAAAATGTAGCGCCACAGCTGCGACGCCACCACCGTAGGAATAGCCCAGGGAATCAGGATGGCGGCCCGAACGAGACCACGTCCGCGAAACTGCTCATGAATCACGAGGGCGATGATCAGCCCGCAGGCCAACTCGAGCAGTGTCGAGAGGAGGACAAAGGCGAGGGTGACGAACAGCGCCTGCTGCGCGACGGGATCGTGGAGCAGCGCCACATAGTTGTCCAGACCGACGAACGGACTGCCGAGCTGCGGGAGTCCGATGAAGATATTGTGTAGGCTGAGCCAGAGCGAATCCAGAACCGGGTAGAGCGCAAAGACCATGGTCACCAGCAGGGCCGGGGCCACCATGGTCCAGGCCGCCAGGCTCTCTCGATGTCGGAGGATTGAGGCTGAGCGGCTCATGGCGTCACTCTCGTGAGTGCGAGCAGACGATCGATGTGGGCGTCGGTGACGGCCGCCTCTTGTGCGAGGTCGAGGCCGTCGATGGCGAGGGCCCGGCTGAAATACCGTTGCAGTGCATGTGAGACGGCGGGATACAGGGGGGAACGCGGGCGAGCGGTCGCAGACCGGAGTACGTCCAAGTGGGTGCGCAGTTGTGGCGCAGTCGCCAGCAGATCCGGGTCTGAAAACAACGCCTGACGAGACGGCGCAATGCCGGCCTCCTGCGCGAACTTCTTTTGCATGGCCTGGCCGGAAAGAAATTCGATGAGTGCCCAGGCTTCGTCCGGATGTTGCGAGTACGTGCTGATGCCGTAGAGCCAGCCCCCGAGTGCCGCTGCGGTGTGTCCTTCAGTGAGTCCCGGAAGTGGCATGACGGCGACCTGTCCGGCGACGGTCGAGCGAGTTCGGTTGTTGGCCAGTTCCCATGCATAGGGCCAGTTCCGGTGAAAGACGGCATGGCCTTGCAGAAAGACGGAGAGGGATTCCGGTTCTTGATAAGTGAGCGCCGCGCGTGATGCGAGCCTGCCGATCACCCGGTCACGAACGAACTGCACAGCAGCCAACGCTTCGGGGCTGGCCAGAGTGGAATGTGTTCCATCCGCTGTCAGCAGGCTGCCGCCATGGCCATGGATAAACTCCAGCAGGTTACAGACGAGGCCTTCGTACTGTTTGAATTGAGCCGTGTAGCCGCGCAGCGTTGGGTTCGTCGATCGCTCCCCGGTGACGATGGTTTCCGCCTGCCGGGCCAGTTCGTCCCAGGTCGTCGGGGGTGAGAAGCCGTACTTGGTCAACAAATCAGAGCGGTAGTAGAGCAACCCGGCATCGATGCGACTGGGGACCCCATAGAGATGGTCGGAATATCGACCGACTTCGATGGTGGCGGGGAGAAACTGCTCGCGCATGGCCGGAGCAAATCGCTCGTCGAGCCGACGAGCCCACCCGGCTTCCGCGAACTCCGGCACCCAGATGACGTCCATGAAAAAGACATCGACTGTGGTATCACGATTTTTCAGCTTCTGCGTCAGCAGATCGTGATACGCGGTGGAGCTGTGGGGGGCCAGTTCGCGCACCACCGAAATGTGAGGGTAAGCTTGTGTGAACTCGGCAAGGGCTTCGTCCCATACGCGCGGGTGATCGGGCTTCCAGGAGACGAAACGTAGGGTGATGGGAGTCGCTTGGGTTCCGGCTCCTGGCTGCGGCGCGGACTCAGCCTGGGGTCGGCTGACCGACAGCACAGTAAGCAGGAGCGCCAGCAGTCCGAACCAGCGAGGGACTCTCAGGGGAGAGACTGATATGCGCGGGATGCGCTGAGAGAGGGAAATCCATCGCATCACTCTCTCAGGTTATACACAGTCGAGCGAGGCGATGCAAAATTCCCCAGTGGGCGGGGAAAGAGAATTAAAGGTGCTGTCCTGTTCAATTCGGGTCGTTTGCGGATCATCAGGCCTACACTGTCATATTGACGAATCCGTGGGCTTTGGGACGATATGCTTGAAAAGTTTGGTATTTTTCTTGTCCTGCCCCTGTGGCATGACCGGTGCTTTCTTAGAGACACATGCCTGACTCATTCATGCGGTGAGGGGTATCGCCATAGTTTCAAACAGGCGGCCGTCTGTGTTGACGGTGTAGGACAGGATGGAGGAATCATGATCGGGAAGAAACAAGGGGCCACTTCGCCAGCTCTGAGATTACGGTGGCGTGTCTGTATTGCTGGCTTGTTGGTATCGTTGCTGACCCTGGTTGTGCTGCCTGCTGCCTGGGCGGTTCAAGTCAGTCCCTCAAGTCTCACGTTTCAGGCCGTGCAAGGGGGCCCCAGCCCTTCGAGTCAAGTCATAGATTTCTACAAGAAAACCTCCAGGCAGGTGAGTTGGGCGAGCAGTGACAATGCTGCCTGGCTGAGTGCCTCTGCTGCGTCCGGGGTGATGACGACATCCGCGCAAGTGGTTGTCTCGGTGGATACCACTGGTTTGGCCGCCGGCAGTTACAGCGGAGCGGTGACCATTACCATCAGCAAGGGGGGATCCGTCTCCATTCCTGTCACGCTCATCGTGTCGCCGTCTACATCTTCCGATACGGGCACAGGTACGAGTAAATCCAGCACGTCAGCGACGCTGACCTGGGCGGCGAATACGGAAAGTGACCTAGCCGGATACAACGTCTACGTAGGGACCGCATCCGGGGTGTACGGCCCACCGGTCAATGTCGGCGCTGTCACGTCGCATACGGTCGGCAATCTGCAACTCGGAACGACCTATTACTTTGCGGTGACGGCGTATGACGTGAATGGGAATGAGAGTGTCCGGTCGAGTGAGGTCAGCAAGAGTTTGTATTGACGGGAGCGCTGGCCGACGCTTCATGTGTCGTTTGGGACGAGCTCAACGAGGTGTGGCGGTCTTGGCTTTTGCCATCATCTTGCAGTAGGAGCAGGTGTCGGCGGTGGTGGGTTGTCCGCAGGATTGGCAAGGGTGGAGTGTGCGCTGATCCTTCTCGGCCATGGATTCGGTGGTGGGCTCCGGCTTGGTTTGCTTCTCTAGAAACCCCCAATAAAAACGTTGTTTCGTGCCGGGCGATTCCGTTTCCAGCCGGTTGAGGACCTCTTTATAGAGGATCATCTTGGATCCCTTCGCCATCGGGCATTCTTCGACGATGTAATCGATGCGATTGACGACCGCGTAAGCGGCGATCTCGCGTTCCGACAATCGGCAAAGCGGTTTCACCTTCTTGGCGAACCCTTCGACGGAGGCCGGCAAGGTGGGGCTTTGCTTGTCCAGATATTCATCCTGCCAGTGCAACACGTTGCCTAAGAGGCGAGCAGCTTCGTCGTCGAGATTGTGGCCCGTGGCCATCACGTCATAGTCCTGTTCTACTGCGGCGCGATTAAATTGGTATCGTTTGATGGTCCCGCAGGTCGAACAGGTAGGGCGATGAAGAATGGTGGCCAATTCACGAATGCCGGCGCCGGCTTCCTGCTCGACGACATGGACGATCAGTTTGGCGCCATGGGCAGCGGCCACGTTGTCCGCGTAGTGCCGCACTTTCCGATGCGATTCTTCAGAGTAGCTGCCGATGCCGAGATTCACATAGAGCGCATCGGCGCGGTAGCCGAGCTTGAGGAGGATGTGCCACAAAGCGAGGCTATCTTTGCCGCCGGAGACCGCCACCAGGATGCGATCCTCGGGCGTAAACATCTTGAACGATTTGATCGCGCGCGCGACCTGCTCGTGCACGAAGGTTGTGAAGCAGCTCTTGCAGAAGGCGGCATTGTGTCGCGGGAGGCTGATGACGGCTTTGGTTTTGCACTTGCCGCAATTCATGGTTTCATCACACTTTCGGTCTGCAGTGGGCAGCGTTCAGCAACAGGCAGGATCACATTCCGCCAAACTGTGAGTTGAAAGCCGAGTGCTGACAACTGACGGCTATCTTCCGCCGGAGATCACCGGCCGGATTTCAATCTGGTCGGCATCCGCGAGCATTTCATCTTCCGTGACCAGTTCATCGCCCCGGATGACGAGATGCGCCTCAATCACCAGATTGAGTTCGCGTAGCAATTCCTTGGTGCGTTTGGGTCCTTTGATTTCAACCTGGCGTTGTGGATGACTGAGATGAACAAGCATGCGCGATGATACGGCTGAGTTGTGTGGGATTGCAATGTGGTTGGCGCGTCGAGGTTCGGTCGTGAGCCGGTGCGCGGGCGGCGCGGTCGGTAGGGGGAGGAATGGGGTGCGACCTGCTGTTGGCTACTTGATCCCCGCGATGATGTGGCACACCAGTAGGCCGATGATGCTCAAGAAGGTCAGGGCGGACCCGACTGCGAATTACCTATAGGTGGCGGAGGAAGGTCGGCGGAGGGTAAGCGAACATCCCTCCGTCCGCGCGAAGCCGTGAAGGGCGTGCTGTCTACCTGCGATCTGCCCCGTTACAGGATGGCGTCGCGGAGGCACTTGGCTGATTCTTCCGGTGCGACCGGGTTGATGTAAAACCCCGTGCCCCACTCGAATCCGGCGACCTGGGTCAGCTTCGGGATGATTTCGATATGCCAGTGATAGAAATCTCCCGTCTTCTCATGCAGTGGCGAGCTGTGCAGAATGAAGTTGTAGGCCGGGTGAGCCAGCACGGCATCCATGCGCCGTAAGGCTTCGCCGAGGATCGGCGCCAGAAATTCAAATTGGGTGCGTTGACATTCTTCGAAATATCCCGTGTGTCGTTTCGGGAGGATCCACATTTCAAACGGAAAGCGCGGGGCGTAGGGGGTCAGGCAGAGAAATTCCGGATTCTCCAGCACCACACGGGCGCCTTCCGCTGATTCCTGCCGCAGGATGTCGCAATAGATACAACGTTCCTTCTGCTGGAAATGTTGCCGGCAGCCGTCGATTTCTTCGAGGACGCTGGTGGGGACGACGGGCAGGGCAATGAGTTGGGAATGGCTGTGTTCCAGCGTCGCGCCTGCCGCCGCGCCTTGATTCTTGAAGATCAAAATATACCGTAGCCGAAGATCTTTCTTGAGGTCGAGGATCCGATCGCGATAGGCCCAGAGCACATCCTCGAGCCGCTTTGCCGACAAGTCGCTGAGGCGTTCTTTGTGCGTCGGGGTTTCGATGATGACTTCATGGGCGCCGATCCCGTTCATCCGGTCATAGAGCCCGAGGCCTTCCCGTCCCATGTCCCCTTCCACATGCAGGGCGGGAAACTTATTGGGGATGACTCGCACGGTCCAATTCGGACTGTCCGGCTCCGAGGCATGCGGGCGGTACGCCAGAATTTCCTTAGGCGTCAGGCGCTCCTGTCCCGGACAAAACGGACACATGGACGCCGACGGCAGCGGTGCCGACGGCATGTGCAGATCTTGGGGGCGTCCGCCGCGTTCGGTTGAAATGATGACCCAGCGGCCGACGATCGGATCTCTTCTTAATTCGGGCATCTCGACTCCTCTAGTTGCCAATGATCAATACGCAATGCTCGCTGTTCAATGACGGGGCGCAGGGTGAATGCCTCCATGAACACGAGACAGCAAGTATTGTCGTTCAGACTCGCCACATTGTGGCTTCAAAATCGTCTCCCGGTCGGTTGAATGTGGCCGGGCCGTGATGGGGATACCGGGCGATTTCCATCCCATGTTCCGAGACCGTGAGTGTCAGTCGCAATTCCGCGCCGACCTCAATGCCCAGCTCCTTAAAGGGGATACCCAGCTCCAAGATTGTTCGGCGGCAGATCGTGCTCAAGGTGCCCCTGTCCAGATACGCGCCGGATTCGTCTGCTCGCGTGAGTAGGATCGTGTCCGCGCCCTCGGCGGTCAGCGCAAAGGACAACTTATATTGCTGGATGCCTGAGCCGATGTACAACTCTGCGACACAGGCGTCCTGGCGTGACTGGGATCGCTCGTCGAAATCCAGTCTTAGGTAGAGGTGTTCGCGGTCGAATCCGAAGAGAATGGCGGTGAAGAGTCCTTCGGATTTCCACATGGCTCCCAGCGGCGGCGTCGTGTTAATGGTCCCGGCCCCACGCCATTCAAAAAAATTCGAGGACAGTCCGTCGAGGGTCGGCGTAATTAACGCCAACGGGAATCGAACCTGGTCCAGGCCTTGCGGGGTGCGGGTCTCGACCAGGGGCTGATTCAAGATCTCGGGCGGCGTCACTCCGGCGTAGGTCCAGACGTTGCGCAGGTGGGTGCGGAACAGCCGGTCGAATTCCTGCTTGTAATCGGTATCAAAGTCGTCGCCATACCACCAGAACCAGTCGCTGCCTTCGGCGGCATAGAGCTCGTCCCAGGCTGCGCGTGCTCGTTCCGGCGTCAATGACGGTGTGAGTTCGACGAGTCGCGACCGCGTGTGTTGCAGGAGGTCCCAGCCACGATTGTCTTCCTGGTGACCGATCCAGATTTTGAAGTCCTGGTTGATCCAGGAGCCGGAGTGCAACTGCTCGAGGCGTTGAGGGGGAGGAACGGATTGTAAGGCGTCACTGATGGTATTCAAGTGAACGCGAATGCCGTGGCCGATATGGAGCCCGTCCTGTTCGAAGGCGCGAAACAGCAGAGAGAGGAAACGTTCGCCGCCGTCGTGATAATGCTCCCAAGGGTTTTCCCCGTCGAGAATAACAGCCAGGAGTCCGTTCTCCAGTGGAATGTCGTAGGCGAGGCCTCGGATTCGTCGGAGCACATCGTCGGCGGCGGATTCCGGTGTGGTCTTGTGGTAGACGAACCCGAACGCGTCGGAAATGTCCCGATCGCGAAACACCATGGTGAGCGGCTGATCCGCGGTGCCGACTGCGTAGGGCTGGTAGAGGTGATAATGGCGATTCCAGGCTTGGTCGGCCATCCGGAGCGACCGGTAGAGGATGCCCTCGTCAGTGGCCAGCCAGCGAATTCCAGCTTGCCCCAGAATCGGCAACAACTCGGGACAGACCGAGCCCTCGGACGGCCAGAGCCCAGCCGGGGGGCGGCCGAACGTGTGTGTGTGGTACTCGATCGCCCGTCGCACCTGGGCTTCGGCATCGGCAGGAGCGTGGAAGCGAGCGGGCAGCGGCAGGTCGGGTCTGGCGCGGCGAGTGAATTCCGAGTCGATAACCAGCGGCAGGATCGGATGAAAAAATGGCGTGGTGGTCAACTCGATTTGCCCACGGTCCTGAAGCGCCTTGTACATCGGAACAATCTGCCGGATCGCGGTCTGTTGCAATGCCAGCACTTCCTGCTTGTCCTCTTCCGTAAATCCCCGATTTTTCGCGCGCAATTCCGCCAGCCGTGGAAAACGCTGCAGGCTGCCGTATCCGAACCAGGCGAGATTGTGCCAAACCTGGAGGTCGAGAAATTCCTGCGTTGAAAATTGTTTGGCCAGACGATCGAGGTCGTGCCCCTGGACATCGACGCCGCGTTTCACCAGCAGTTCCTGGTAACGAGGAAAGGGGCGTACCATGGTGGCCCAGTTGGCCGAGAAGAAATGGCGGATCAGGAAAGCCTTTTCAGTCGGGGTCAGGTCGGCCGCCGGGCGCTGGGCATATTCCAGGAATAGATCGCGGACGCGGCCGGTGGAGAACTCTTCCAGTTGCAGCAGCAGCGACGGAGTGAAGTTAAAGGTCGAGCGGGCTTCCGGGAATCGCTCCAGGAGGAAGGCCATGTCGAAGTAGGCCTTTGTAGCGTGCAAGCGCACCCAGGGCATACTCGCAGACCCGGTGAGCGGGTCCGTGTAATACGGCTGGTGCATATGCCAGAGGAAGCAGAGTTGAATGGTTTTCATCGGGAAGTTTCTTGCAGACTCAGGGGCAGTATGTCATAGGGGTAGGAGCGTTGCAACGAAACAGCGCGATCGAGGTCGGTGTAGTTTGTTTTTGCCTGGGCGCGAGTGATCCCGTCGTCATGAATTGGCTATTCGGCAGACATCGGGCATTGAAAAGATGGCATCGAATCAGGTGATCACCAATGGCCTCGGCGCGGAGTCGCTGCGGTCTCCACTCTCGGTTCTCCGGTACTGGGGGCCGGTCTTTCTGTATGCCGGAGTGATTTTTCTGGTGTCGTCGATGTCGAGTCCACCGGAATCAGTTTCGTCGTTTCTCGGGGAGACCTCCGACAAGGTCTTGCACCTCGGCGAGTATGGTCTTTTGGGGGCCTTGGTCTATCGGGCCTGTCGGCATGGCGCGGGCGCCTGGGTGGCCGACCATGCGGTCATCGTGGCGGTGGCCGGTTGCGCGCTGTACGGTCTGAGTGACGAGATCCATCAATTGTTCGTGCCGCTTCGCGAGGGAGATCCGTTGGATCTGGTGGCGGATTCCATCGGCGCGACACTCGGGGCCTGGATCTGGCGCTTCCTGCAACCGCGCGCTGTTCAGTCAACCCTGTAGCCTCCGCGCATCTTGCCCGCCCCTGCGCCTGCTTGCAGTGCTCAGCGCTTACCAGGCGTAGGCCTCGGGGGCCGCGCCGCCGGGGCCGGGGAAGATGGTGTCCAAGGTCTTGAGGTGGTCTGGAGTCAGCGCCAACTCCAACGCCGGGAATGCGGATGTCAGCTGTTCCATGGTGCGCGGACCGATGATGGGCGATGTCACGGCCGGTTGGTGCAGCAGCCAGGCGAGGGCGACGGCGGCCGGTGTGGCCGGCAGTGTGTTGCAGAACTGTTCATAGGCTTCCAGTTTTGTGCGGTGCGTCTCGATGTCTTTTCGAACGTCCTCGTCTGCCCGTCGCCCGGTCGTGTGCGCGCTCAGCGCCCCTCCAAGCAGGCCTCGCGCCAGGGGGCTCCAGGGAATGATCCCGATTCCATAGGCCTGACAGGCCGGAAGGACTTCCAGCTCGACGGTTCGTTCGAGGAGGTTGTAAAGACTTTGTTCGGAGATGAGCCCCAGAACGTGGCGTGATTTCGCCAGCTCTTGGGCCTGTGCAATATGCCAGCCGGCGAAATTGCTGCTACCGACGTAGAGCACCTTCCCTTCGCGGTAGAGTTGATCCATCGCCTGCCAGAGTTCTTCCCACGGGCACTCACGATCGATGTGGTGCATTTGGTAGAGGTCAATGTGGTCTGTCTGCAGACGCCGGAGGCTCTCTTCGCACGCGCGTTTGATATGCAAGGCGGAGAGGCGCGACTGGTTGGGCCAGTCGCCCATGCGGCCATAGACTTTGGTGGCCAACACCACTTTTTCACGTCGCCCGCCGCCCTGGGCGAACCAGCGCCCGACAATCTGCTCCGTCACCCCTTCGCCGACTTTCCTGCCATAGACGTTGGCGCTGTCGAAAAAGTTGATGCCCCGTTCCAGCGCCTGGTCCATGATGGCAAAGCTGTCGCGTTCGGAGGTCTGCGGCCCGAAATTCATGGTGCCTAAACAGAGGCGGCTGACCTGTACTCCAGAGCGCCCGAGATGAACGTAGTGCATCTGCGTCTCCTTCATGTAGAGGGCCCAGGATCCCGGGCCGTACCGGAGCTGACAACCGATCGTGGCCGAAAGGGCCTGCAGCAGGTGACTTTCTGCTGGCAGTTCAACCTGGTTTGGCTATAATGCCGATCGTATGACAACAACAAATCCAGCCGCTCCCGCGGCACCGCTCGCACCCCCTGATCCTGCACGCATCGCCCAAACCGTTGCAACCACGCTGCCGTTTCGCGGCGAGGTGGCCGGCTTGACTCCGCTCGCCGGCGATGCATCGAATCGCCGGTATTTCCGGATCGCCCTGAAGGGCACGCCCTCGGCGTTGATCCTCATGCAATTGGCCGATCCGGAAGGGTTCAAGAAATCGGAAGAAGCTGTCAGCGGCGCGTCCGTCCAGATTGCGGAACTGCCCTTTACCAACGTGCTCACGCATCTGCAGCGCACCGGTGTCACTGTCCCGCAGTTGCACTACTACGATCGCGAAGCCGGTCTCCTGTACTTAGAGGATTTCGGGGATCTGACGTTGGCGGAAGCCTGCCGTGATGTGGATCGCGCCCGATTGGTGGCGCTCTATTGTCAGGCGATCGATCAATTGGTCTTGCTTCAAGTGAAGGGGACGAATCCACCCGCGCCCGGCTGTATTGCCTTTCACCGGCGATTCGATGTGCCGCTGTTGATGTGGGAGTTCGACCATTTTCTCGAATATGGGATCACGGCCCGAATCGGACGACCGATGAAACCCGAGGACGAGAGGGCGATCCGAAGCGAGTTTCAACGCATCGCCGAACTCCTGGCCGGCCAACCGCAGGTGTTCGTCCATCGTGATTACCATTCACGCAATCTCATGGTCGACGGATCGCGCCTCGGTATCATTGATTTTCAAGATGCCCTCATGGGCCCGGCGACCTACGATTTGGCGTCGTTGTTGAAAGATGCCTACATTGAGTTGGATGATGCCGTGGTGGACGGGCTGGTCGATCATTTTCTCGACGGCCTTGCTGGCCATGGGCAGGGTTGGACCGATCGGGCCTCGTTCCGCCGGTTATTCGACTTCACCAGCATTCAACGCAACCTCAAAGCTGCCGGTCGGTTTGTCTACATCGATCAGGTCAAACACAATCCGAAGTTTCTCGCCGACATCCCTCGTGTCCTGGGCTACGTGAAGCGGAATTTGTCGAAGTATCCCGAACTGGCGGCATTACGTCAGCACGTGGCGCCCTACGTAGCCGAGTTGCAGCAGGCGTGAAACGGGTTGCTGGTGCACGCCCCTCTCTCTCGAGGTGTTACGCTTCACGAGCCACACTGCACGGTTGTTTCACATGAAAGCCATGATCCTCGCCGCGGGCCTCGGAACCAGGTTGAGGCCCCTCACCGATATCACACCGAAGCCGCTCCTTCCGGTTGCCGGCACGCCGATGATCGTCTGGAATGTGCTCCTCTTAAAGCGTCATGGCATTCAAGAGGTGGTGATCAACCTGCACCATTTGGGCGCGATGATCCCGCAGGCGCTGGGCGACGGTTCGGCATTCGGGATGCACATCCGGTATTCGCACGAACCCGTTATTCTCGGCACCGGCGGCGGGATCAAGCAGGCGGAACCGTACTTTCACGGTGAGCCGGTGCTGATTCTCAACGGCGATACGTTGTTCGAGCTGGATCTCGGCGCATTGATGGCGTTTCATCGCGAACGACAGGCTGCCGCGACGCTGGTGTTGCGACAGGATCCGGAGGCTGCTCGCTGGGGACTGGTTGAAGTCACGGATCGGGGCGACGTGGTACGGATTACGGGTCGTGGCCGGGAGGGATCGGCGTCGACGACCGGCCGCATGTTTGCCGGTATCCATATTCTGCATCCGCGCCTGTTGCGTGACGTGCCGGTGGGGAAGGAGTCCTCGATCATCGATGCCTATGTGCGTGGCATTCAGGAGGGGGAGCGAATTCTGGGATACGATTTCAGTGGCTACTGGAGCGATGTCGGCACCCCTGAACGGTATGCGCAAGCAGAGCGGGATGCGGCAGCCGGGTTACTGAGTCTCGCTGCCAGAACGCCTGATGGCGCGTCTCGGGGGACACCTGTGAAGCGTGAAGGGTGAAGCGTATCTCGTTGGGACTAAGTGTGTGTGGTTCGTGGTGGTAGGAGGAGAGCTGTACGGTACACGCGCTCTGCTTCTTCCGTGTAGCCGGAGGCTCAAAAGGGCCGTCCCGCAAGGCCGCAGCAATGCGAAGAGGCGAGGCGTACCCTTGCGGTACGTTGAGCTTCGGAGCGATGCGAGAACGAAGCGGGCGGGCTTTTTCAGCCTCCGGCCTGGTTACTCGTCGGGAGTGGATTTTCGCTGCTTAATCAGTCGCGCCAGATAGGTTCGCTGCAGGTCGAGAAACTCCGCTGCTTTGGTCTGGTTCCCCGCCGCTTTTTCCAATGCCCGCTCAATGATGTAGGCGCTGTGCGCTTCCATAGACTCATGGTAGGTGAGGCTGAGGTAGGGCAGCGCGTGCTCCGAGTGACCTTTTCCTGTCACGTCGTCGGGCGACAAGGCTAGAAATTCAGGTTCAATCACGTCGCTTGGACTGAGCACCACGGCGCGTGAGAGCACGTTGTCGAGTTCGCGGATGTTGCCGGGCCAGGGATAGTGAGTGAGCGCGGCACGGGCCGACGGGCTCAGCGAGACGCCCGGGCGTTTGGCTTCGTAGGCATGCCGCTTGAGAAAGAACTCGGCCAGTCGCTCGATGTCCTCACTCCGTTCCCGTAACGGAGGGAGTGTAAAACTGACGACGTTGAGCCGGAAAAACAAATCTTCCCGGAACTGCCCGGCCTTCACGGCCTGCTTCAGATCCTTGTTGGTAGCTGCGACAAATCGGATATTGACGGAGACCGACCGCGTGCCGCCGACTCGTTGGAACTCCTTGTCCTGCAGCACGCGCAGCAGCTTGGCTTGCAACGGTAATGGCATATCCCCGATCTCATCGAGAAACACCGTGCCCCCCTCCGCCATTTCAAGCTTGCCCTTTTGAAGCCGGTCGGCGCTGGTGTAGGCGCCGCGCTCGTGGCCGAACAGTTCGTTCTCGAGCAACGTCTCCGTGAGCGCCACGCAATTGATGACGACCATCGGCATGTTTTGGCGCGGGCTCCACTGGTGGATGGAGCGGGCAAAGAGTTCTTTGCCGGTGCCGCTTTCCCCAAGCAGGAGAATGCTGGCATCCGAGTTGGCGGCGCGATGGGCGGATTCGATGATGCCCTTGATCCTCGAACTGTCGCCGACGATGGTGGCATAGCGGTTCTGGACGTCCGACTGGAGGGCGGCCACCTGCCGCTTCAGGGAATCCCGTTCCAACGCCTTCTGGATCACGATCAGGAGATGGTCTTTTTCGAGGGGCTTGGTGAGGAAGTCATATGCGCCATGGCGCATCGCTTCTACCGCGTCGGGGATCGTGCCGGCCGCAGTCATGACGATCACGGGAATGTCTTCGAATTGTTTATTCTGGGCCATGCGTTTGAGCACGTCCATGCCCTTGAGGCGAGGCAGGTAGAGGTCCAGTAGAACCAGATTCGGAGATTCTTGCTCGATCAGCTCGATGCCGCGCAGGCCATCGGCGGCCGTCAGCGTCTTGTAGCCTCCCGCGTCGAGACGATCCTGCAACATCGTGACGATGTCCTGGTCGTCATCAACAATTAATACTTTGGCTTTCATGGGTTCGGCTACCAGCTATCGGCCATCCGTGCCTCGCGGCTAGCCTTCCATTACATTCATGACCAATCCGGTGAGCGGTTTGGGGAAGAAGTAGGTCGATTTGTGCGGCATCCGTTCACCCGCCGAGGCCACGGCTTTCACTTCAGCGACTTTGGTCGGGTTCAAGAGCAATGCGGCGGTACCGGTTCCTTGGCGCACCCAATTCAGGGCTTCGTGATCGTCTTTCGAATACAGCATCGCTTCCTGTTCCTGCTGCGTGGGGCAGAGTGTGGCGACCACGTGCTGCTGCAGTAGGGACACGTCGAGCCGATCGCGCGGTGACGCCGTGGCCGAGGGGCGATGGGCGGCGCGCAGGGTCAGCAAGTAGTACTGAGGATCATTCTTCAGTGCCAGCCCGAACATCGGCGCGGACTGTCCTCGGCTGCGCAGGGTTTCGATAAACTGCCCCCGGACCTGTGTCTCGGTACCGGCTTGAAAGGGGAGCGCCGTGACTTCGAAGATTGGGTCCAGCACGCGGAGCACATCTTTCGGGGCCGGAACCGCGGTCGTGAGTACGCGGTGTGTCGGCAGGACGGTCAGCCCCTTGTCCTCCAGGCTGGCGAACAGCATCAAGACGTTGTCGTACGGCTGGGGGGACGATGGTGCGCCGGCCTGTTGGCGTCGCGCGCGGCGATAGTTGAGGGCGGTTTCATACCGATGATGGCCGTCGGCGATGAACAGTTGCTTGGTGTGCATGATCTCGACGACCTTGGCGAGCACCGCCGGATCGGTCACGCTCCACAGCCGCTGGCGGAAGCCCACGTCGTCCTGAAAGTCGATGCGTGGTTTGTCGGCGGCGATCGACTGTTCGATCAACGTGAGCACGTCGTTCTGGGGATCCGAATAAAGCGAAATGATGGCGCTGAAGTTTGCGCGGCAGGCTTCGAGCAGATTGAGCCGGTCGGTTTTCGCCGCGGCGCGCGTATTCTCGTGCGGGTAAATCTTGCCCGAGCCGAATTCTTCCAATTCAACCGTTGAAAGAAAGCCTTTGAAGACTTTGGTCGGTGTTCCGGGTGCCGAATAGGGCGGTTGGTATTCGATGGTGTGGTAGTAGATGGTCGGCTTGTCGTCTCGACGCAAGGCGCCGGACTTCAACCATGCTTTGAGCGCGCCCGCAGCGCGGAGGTATTTATTGTCGCTGGGGGTATCACCCGGCTGTTCATAACCGAGTTCCAGGCGAATGACGTTGTTCGCATGGCGATCATGCAAGGTCTTCTGCAGCGTCGCATCGATAATATCGTAGGGCGGGGCGACCACCTGGCGGACGTCGCCGACGGTCGAAGGATTGTAGAGTGTGCCGTGAAAGGGAATGACGTGTGCCATGCGGGTTCCTATCCTTTTTTCTCGTGGGTGCGGTGTGGTCCTGTTCGTCCGGCGGTGCCGCTGAACGAGTACGCGCTGTCAGCAGAGCGTGAGCCTTGTGAAACCGGGCGGCGGCAACTCAGCGGTCGCGAGTCACCATGTAATCGGCGGCGATGGACAGGGCGCGCTTAGCGGTGTTGTCGTGGAACAGGTCGAGATCGCGTTTGGCGGCGGCGACGAACGCGCGTGCCCGCTCCATGGCGTAGGCGATGGACCCATACTCCTGCATCAAGCCGACGATGCGGCGGAGTTCCTCGTCCGTCAAGGTACGAGTCTCCATGCGATCCTTGATCAACTGCCGATCCGGCTCCGAGCAGTGCTGCAGGAGGTGCAACAGCGGCAGGGTCGCTTTGCCTTGCCGCAGGTCCTGCCCGAGTGTCTTGCCCAGGTGTTCACCGTTGGCGGTATAGTCCAGCGTATCGTCCGCCAATTGGAACGCAATGCCCAGCCGCTGTCCGAACCGGAACAGCGCTTCTTGTAACTCTTCCGTCGCTCCACCGACGATCGCGCCGATTTTACAGGACGCCGCAATCAATCCAGCGGTTTTATGTTCGATGATGCGGAGATATTCCGGTTCCGGCATCAGCGGATTGCCGTTGTAGTAGAGTTGCAGGACTTCGCCTTCGGCCATCTTGCGGCAGGCTTCCGAGAGCGCCTCGTTGATGCCTTGATTGCGGAAGTCGACGATCTGGCAGATCGCGCGCGAATAGAGATAGTCGCCCACGAGAATGCTGATTTGATTGCCCCAGACTTTGCTCGCGGTCCGGCGACCCCGGCGCAGGTCGGCGTCGTCGACGACGTCGTCGTGCAGCAGGGTGGCGGTATGGATGAATTCAACCAGGCTTCCGAGTGCGTGATGGTCTTGCCCGGCGTAGCCGCAGAGATGGGCGCTGAGGAGCACGAAGAGGGGGCGGACGCGTTTGCCGCCGCTGTTCAAGATGTGGGCGGCGACGGTGTTGACGAGGGCAACGCTGGAGTCGAGATTTTTCCGGATCTGTTCTTCGACCCCCTCCAGTTCTTCGCGATACACGTCCCACACATCGGCCATGCTGTGGAGCGTGAGGGTGGTCGGTCCGTTCGACATGGAGCGGATAGTAGGGCAGGAAACTCCACTAAGTCAAGCGCCTGTCATGCCGCTTCTCGGGGCGATGGCCTCGTCGTTCTCTTGACAGTTTCACGGCCCATCCAGTAAGGTGAGGTCTCATTTTATTTCCCCAAACAGTGGTAGCAGTCACCGTGGTCGTTTGCCAGTTTGAACGTCCCCCTGTGGGGAATCTATTCCCCAGGTCATTGCCTGCCTCCTAGAAGAGAATACGTTCCATGAATATACCGGGGCTTCCTCCCAAACAGGGGTTATACGATCCTCAGCACGAGAAAGATGCGTGCGGGGTCGGCTTCGTCGTCGACATCAAGGGGCACAAGTCGCACCTGATCGTGCAACAGGGGCTGCAGGTGTTGGAGAATCTCGCGCACCGCGCAGCGCAAGGCTGTGATCCGTGCACCGGTGACGGAGTCGGTATTTTACTGCAAGTCCCGCACGAGTTCTTCAAACGCGTGACGAAGGATGTCGGAATCAAGTTGCCCGGCGCGGGAGAATATGGCGTGGGCATGCTGTTTTTGCCGCCGGATGCCGACGCCAGAAAACAGTGCGAGACCGTGTTTGCCCGCGTGATCAAGGAAGAAGGCGCCAAGCTTCTCGGCTGGCGTGATGTGCCCGTCAAGAGTGACGCGATCGGAGAGGTGGCGCGCACCACTGAGCCCTTTATGCGGCAGGTGTTCATCGCTCGTGGCATCTTCACGGACGAGGAATTTGAGCGACGGTTATACGTCATTCGAAAGTGTGTCGAACGGGCCATCCGCGAATCCGCGATCGAAGGGCGGAACTATTTTTATATCTCCAGTCTATCCAGCAACACCATCGTCTATAAGGGGCTACTGCTCCCGCATCAGATGCCGCAGTATTACCAGGACCTGACCGACAACAGTCTCACGAGCGCCTTGGCCCTCGTGCACGCGCGGTTCAGCACGAATACCTTCCCGACTTGGCCGCTGGCCCATCCCTATCGCTACATTGGCCACAACGGTGAAATCAATACGTTGAAGGGCAATGTGAATTGGATGCGCGCGCGGCAGGGGCGGCTGAATTCCGAGCTGTTCGGCGAGGACATGAAGAAGTTGTTTCCGATTGTCTACGAGAATCAGAGCGATTCGGCCAGCCTGGACAATGCGCTGGAGTTTCTGGTGCTCGGTGGGCGGTCGTTACCGCACGCCATGATGATGCTGATCCCGGAACCCTGGGTGGCAAATCCGCAAATGGACTTGGATCGCCGCGGATTCTATGAGTACCACGCCGCGATGCAGGAACCCTGGGACGGACCGGCGGCGGTCTGTTTCACCGACGGCAAACTGATCGGCGCGACGCTGGACCGCAACGGACTGCGCCCCTGCCGCTACCAGGTGACCACCGACGGGTTAGTCGTACTGGCCTCGGAAGCCGGTGTGTTGCCGATGGACCCCCAGCGCATTCGCCAGAAGGGCCGCTTGATGCCGGGCCGCATGTTCCTGGTCGACACCGAGCAAGGCCGCATCATCGACGACGAGGAAGTCAAAGCCGATATTGTGCGCCGCAAGCCTTATCGGTCGTGGGTCACGGAGCATCGGATTTCACTGGATGAGTTGCCGGACCCGATCAATGTTCCGCAGCCTGATCATCCCACGATCCGGCAGCGTCAGCAGGTCTTTGGCTACACCGTCGAAGAATTGAAGATGGTCATCACCCCGATGGTGGTGGAAGGGCAGGAAGCGATTTCCTCGATGGGCACGGACACGCCGTTGGCGGTGTTGTCGGAGCGGCCGCAACTCCTGTTCAAATACTTCAAGCAACTGTTTGCGCAGGTCACGAACCCGCCGATCGATCCGATCCGCGAAGAGCTCGTGATGTCACTCACGACCAGCATCGGCCCGAAGCCTAACCTGATGGATGAGCATCCGGAATCTGCCCGGCGCATCCGGGTAAAGCAGCCGATCCTGACGAATGCCGATCTGCACAAGATTCGGGAGATCGCCGATCCGCATTTCAAAAGTAAAACATTAAAGATGCTGTTCCGCGTCGCCGAAGGTCCGGAAGGGTTGGGGGCCGCGGTGGACGATCTCTGCCGCCAGGCTTCGCAGGCGATTCGCGAAGGATACAAGTTCCTCATTCTCAGCGACCGCGGGGTGAATGCGGACTACGCCCCGATTCCGAGTCTGCTCGGCGTCGCGGCGGTGCACCATCACCTGGTGCGGGAATGCACGAGGACTGAAGTGGGCCTGACGGTGGAAACCGGTGAGCCGCGCGACGTCCATCACTTCGCCTGCCTGATCGGTTTCGGCGCCGGAACGGTCAATCCCTATCTGGTGTTCGAGTCGTTGGTGGACCTGGAGCGAGACGGCTATTTCCCCGAGGGCCTGGACGCGCCGACCGCGGAAGGCAAGTTCATCAAAGCCATTAACAAAGGTTTGCTCAAGATCTTCTCGAAGATGGGCATCTCCACGGTGCAGTCTTACTGTGGCGCCCAAATCTTTGAAGCGATCGGGCTCAATCGCGAATTAATCGACCGCTATTTCACCGGGACGCCGTCGCGGATCGAAGGCATCAGTATCCAGGAAATCGGCGAAGAGTCGTTGCGCCGCCATCGTGTGGCCTATGAACCGGTTCCCATTCGGCAGTTAGATTTCGGCGGCGAGATTCACTACCGGATTCAAGGTGAACATCACAACTGGAACCCGGATACCATCTACAAACTTCAGCATGCGACCAGAAACAACGATCCCAAGACGTTTGCCGAGTTTTCACAGCTGGTGAACGACGAGAGCAGGCACCGGTCGAACCTGCGGGGTTTGTTGGAGTTCAAGTATCTGCCCGAGGCGATTTCGCTCGACGAAGTGGAGCCGGCCAAGGAAATCGTGAAGCGGTTCACGACTGGTGCGATGTCCTTTGGATCGATCAGCAAAGAAGCCCATGAGACGCTGGCGATTGCGATGAATCGCCTGGGGGCAAAGAGCAATACCGGAGAGGGCGGTGAAGATCCGGAACGGTTTGCGCCGCTCCCGAACGGCGATTCGAGAAACAGCTATATCAAGCAGGTGGCCTCGGCACGGTTCGGAGTCACGAGCCACTACCTCGTGAATGCCAAGGAGCTTCAAATCAAGATGGCGCAGGGGGCCAAGCCGGGTGAAGGCGGGCAACTCCCCGGTCACAAAGTGGATGAGAACATTGCACGGTTGCGGTATTCAACACCGGGCGTGCAGCTCATTTCTCCGCCGCCGCATCATGACATTTATTCGATCGAAGACCTGGCGCAGTTGATCTTCGACTTGAAGAATGCGAATTCGGATGCGGCCGTCTCGGTCAAGCTGGTCTCCGAAGTGGGCGTCGGCACAGTGGCCGCCGGTGTGGCGAAGGCTCATGCGGACAAGGTGTTGATCAGCGGCGATTCGGGAGGGACCGGAGCCTCTCCGCTCTCGTCCATCAAGTATGCCGGTGTGCCCTGGGAGTTGGGATTGGCGGAAACGCATCAGACGCTGGTCCTCAACGACCTGCGCGGCCGGATCCGTGTCGAAACCGACGGCCAGATGAAGACCGGGCGCGATGTGGCCATTGCTGCGCTGCTGGGCGCAGAAGAATATGGGTTTGCAACGGCCCCGCTCATCATCGAAGGCTGCATCATGATGCGGAAGTGCCATCTCAATACCTGTCCTGTCGGCATTGCCACGCAGGATCCGGTGTTGCGCAAAAAGTTCACGGGCCAGCCGGAACATGTCGTCAATTTCTTCTTCTTCATTGCGGAAGAGTTGCGACAGATCATGGCCAAGCTGGGATTCCGGACCATCAACGAGATGGTCGGTCGTGTCGATAAGCTCAAGATTCACAAGGCCGTTGACCATTGGAAAGCCAAGGGCCTGGATCTGACGCCGTTGCTCAAGATGCCGGAAGTCGGCCCGGAGGTTTCTCGCTACTGCGTGCAGAAGCAGGATCATGGGATTGCGGAGATTCTGGACCGGACGCTCATTGAGCAGTGTCGGCCAGCGATCGATCGCGGCGAAAAGATCACACTTGACCTGCCGATCAGGAATTTGAATCGCACGGTCGGCACGATGCTCTCCAGCCAGATCGCGAAGAAGTACGGGTTGGAAGGCCTGCCTTCCGATACGATCACGATCAAGTTTAACGGGACAGCCGGCCAATCGTTCGGCGCGTTTCTCTCGCGCGGGATCACGCTGATCCTTGAAGGCGAGTCGAACGACTATATCGGCAAGGGTCTGTCCGGCGGCAAGATCATCGTCTTCCCGCCGAAGAACGCCATTTACACACCGGAAGAAACGATTCTCGTCGGCAATACCTCGCTGTACGGTGGTACGCAGGGCGAAGCCTATTTCTACGGCATGGCCGGGGAACGCTTTGCGGTACGAAACAGCGGCGTGCGGGCGGTCGTCGAAGGGACCGGCGATCATGGGTGCGAATACATGACCGGCGGGGTCGTGGCGGTGCTGGGGCGGACGGGCAGGAATTTCGCTGCGGGGATGTCCGGTGGCGTCGCGTTTGTGCTGAATGAGCTGGATAAATTCCAGTCGCGCTGTAACCTGGGTATGGTGGAATTGGAACAGGTCACGAGCGATGACGACAAGAAGTTGCTGCACGAGATGATCACCTCCCACTTCATGTACACGGGCAGTCGGAATGCCAAGCGTATCCTGGATGGCTGGGACGCGATGCTGCCGAAGTTTGTGAAGGTGATGCCGATCGACTACAAGCGTGTGCTGGCCGAACGGAAATCGGCAGCGGCCAAAATAGTTAAGTAACCGTGAAGCGTATCTCGTGAAGCGCGAGACCGGATGGTCCGTGGCGAGCTACGAGAGACGAATACAAGCAAGAGACGAGTAAGCAATGGGTGATCCAAAGGGCTTCCTGAAATACGCGCGTGAGGGACCGAAGCGGAAACCGGTCGAGTTGCGTGTGCTCGATTGGAAGGAAATGTATGAGCCGATCGCCGAGGACAAGCTCAAGGTCCAGGGCGCCCGTTGCATGGATTGCGGTGTGCCGTTTTGCCAGGGCAATACCGGTTGTCCGGTCGTGAACCTGATTCCGGAGTGGAACGATCTCGTCTACCGCGGGCGCTGGAAAGATGCGCTCAAAGCCTTACACACCACGAATAATTTTCCAGAGTTCACCGGTCGGCTCTGTCCCGCGCCCTGCGAAGGGGCCTGCGTGCTGGGGATCAACAGCGATCCCGTGTCGATCCGTGTGCTGGAATGGAATATCATCGACCGTGGCTTCAACGAAGGTCTGGTCGAACCGGCCATGCCGGTCAGGAAAACAGGCAAGACCGTGGCGATCATCGGCTCTGGGCCGGCCGGTCTGGCGGCGGCGCAACAGCTGGCGCGGGCGGGACACAGTGTGACGGTGTTCGAAAAGTCTGATCGTATCGGCGGGTTGCTGCGCTACGGGATTCCCGATTTCAAAATGGAAAAGTGGGTGATCGACCGGCGGCTGGAGCAGATGAAGGCCGAAGGGGTCGAGTTCAAGACCGGCGTCACGGTGGGGCAAGATATCACCGGCGAGCAGTTGCGTCGGCAGTTCGACGCGGTCGGCTTGACCATGGGCGCCGAAATGGCGCGTGACTTGCCTGTTCCCGGTCGGGACCTGAAGGGGATCCATTTTGCCATGGAATACCTGACCCAACAGAACAAGCGGACGGCGGGCATTTCCGTGTCCGAAGAACCGATTACCGCCAAGGGCAAACGGGTGATCATTATCGGCGGTGGCGATACCGGATCCGATTGTGTGGGGACCGCGCATCGTCAGGGCTGCAGCGACGTGCATCAGTTCGAAGTGTTGCCGGAGCCACCCCCTTCGCGCGCGAGTTCGACTCCCTGGCCGCTCTGGCCCATGCAGCTTCGCACCTCGCATGCGCATGAAGAAGGGTGCAATCGCCAGTGGAGCGTCTCCACCACCAAGTTTACCGGTCACAACGGCCACGTCACTAAACTGCATGCCAATCGGGTCAAGTTCGAAGGCGGCAAGTTCGTGCCGATGCCGAACACGGACTTTGAATTGGATGCGGACCTCGTCTTGCTCGCCATGGGGTTCACGGGCCCGGTCAGAAACGGTGTCCTCGACAGCCTCGGCGTCAGCTACGATGCACGTGGTTGTGTGAAGGTCGATGACAATTTCATGACCAATCTCGACGGCGTTTTTGCCGGCGGCGATACCAAGCGCGGCGCCTCCCTCATCGTCTGGGCCATCGCCGAAGGACGTAAGATGGCGGCAGGGGTGAACCAATATCTGCAAGCCAATAAGTCTGCGAAAACGGGCCGCTGAAAAAGTCGTTTGTAACTCGCTCCCCGCGCGCCGAGACGCGCCTTTCACCAAAGCTTCTCTCGATCCGCTCATGCCCTCGACATTCAGAAGTCGTACGCTCCAGGCACTGTCGGCCGGCGTCTTGTCGTCGTCTACGAGCGTGGCACTCTCTTTTCGTCGCATCGCGACCTCGCTGCCTTCCCGCTGACTCGGATTGTTGAGCGGCCTGGGGAGTGGCGCACCTTCCTCACACAACGTTCCATTTTAGAAATCTCCTGGCCGTCATTTTGGGTCTGATGGTAGAGTTCGGGGGAAGACCTCTTCGGCGGAACGTGGCACGTTCGTGAACATGTTCATCCCGGGAGATTCCTCCATCGAGTCTCACGCATCACTACGTATAGCGGGGGCAGAGTGAATTCGACCGAGTGTGCGCCACCTGTGCGCATCGTAGGCAGCCGTTGACCCCTCATTGCCATTCGCCACAGGTTTGCACGCGGGTGGAGTGTCCTGGAGAGTTCCCCAACCACGAAGGGTGATGGAAGATGCAATATAGACATGTTCTGATCGGTTTGCTTTTGGGGAGCTGTGTGTCTGTCCCGCAGGTTTTTGCGCAATCGGCGTTGGTCCATATTCAGGGCGAGGAAGGCAGCCGGGAGGCCTACTTCGCCGATTTTGGCGTTGTGCTGGACCGGACGCCAATGGATAAAATTCTTGGTCCCATGACCGTGAAGCAGCTGGATACGACCATTGTCTATGAAAGTGCGGACAAGCCGGAGTTTAGCGAGTTGCGGCTGCAATTTGAATGTGTCGTCAAACATGCGTACGACGGGAAAACCATCCCCAAGCAGCCGGCCTTCGATGCGCCGGTGAAGGTGAGAGTGGGAGAAGGCAGTTGGAAGCTCCGGCGCGAGGATATCAAAAGCGAGGATCTGCCTGCCGGCGATTGGCGCACGTCGTCATCGCCCGTGTTGCTGAAACTTCACAAAATTGCGTGCAACGAAGACGTGATGCGAACGGCGATCATTAAGGCTGCGAAGCGCAACAATGATATGGACATCTTCAAGAATGAAATTGCGACCATCGGTCTTCCGAAAGATTTGCAATTGGTGGGACAAGGGACCTCATCTGACCATATGGCCTTTGCATGGGAGGTCTTGTGGAGTGGGGCCAAGCGTCCGGACCCCACCGGCAAATGGTCCCGTCGTCCGACAAAACAAGAACAAGAAGCGTATCAAGCCAAGATGGCGCAGCTGAAGAAGCAATTTGACCAAGTGGCTGCAGGGATCAAGCCGCAACTTGAAGCCAATATCAAACAGCTGGATGCCGAATTTACGTTCCGTGAAATCGCCGCAGATATCCGAGGCGGAAGAAAACTCTCTCGCAATGAGGGCCTTATGCTATCGGTGTGGGAGGGGAAAACTGAGAGTGACGTCGCGACAAAAATGGGGGCTCCGGTGGTGTCATACGCAGGCGATCTCCACTTTCTCAGCTACGGCCAAGAGTTCGACAATCGGGTAGTGGTCGGCAACAAGTACGCAGTCTGGGAGGAGGGAGTGTATGAACATTGCAATGTCCAGTATGTCTTGCACGCCGATGAGAAGAACGTCTTTCGCGTGGCCGATGTCAGGATTTGGACCAGTTCCACTCAGCTTGGCCAAGTGCGGTTCGCCTGCGATGGCCTGTTAGATGTTCCCAATGAGAGAAGAGTGAAAGAGAGAGGGATGAAATGAGGAAGCTTGCGCTGTTCGTCTCGTTGCTGGCGGCCGCGACCGTGGTGGAAGCCGGGTCCTATGATCCGTTGGAAGATTTGGTGTCAACTGCCAAAAAAGAGATCAATGCGAGTGAGGCCATCGAACAATCCAAAGATCGGGTCCTGAATAATCCACGGGCCGAGAAAATGAAAAAGGGGTATTGGCAATTTTTTCAGGCCAAAAGCGGCGCAAAGCCAGGCGAGTTTTGCATGGCAGTGTATTGGCAAATGGGGAGAATGATCAGCATCACGGGACCCGGTGGTGACTATCGGGGGGCCATGCTGGGGTTTGTGGCCGTGGAGCCGAAACCGCCCTTCCCGCGGCCCGATAATCCCAAGGATATTCAGAAAGTAAAAGTCACCTTGACTCAGGGGAATGACCCGTCCGCAACGGTTACGGCCCTGAACCGCACCGTGGGAGCGTTCGCCGATGAAATTCAGTTTCCGGTTCCAACCATTGAGGCAGCGCTGGCTGGGATGGAAGATGCATTGAATTTCCGGATCGAGTATCAAGGCAGCAATATTTTTGAGCTCGAGTGGCACTCAGGTCTTGCCGCGCGCGACATGATGAAAAAATGCCTTCAGGGTGAGAACGTCAATGGGAAAGAAGTGTTGTGAGGTGATGTTCTGCGGAGGTTTTCTCCCTGCAGTCGTCGTAGTGGCCTGGTAACGGTATGTCAGCGTAATCCCCGCGAGGGCGAGAACATGTATCGGGAGTCTTTTGGGCCTGCATAGATGAGAATAGCATGACCAACCTCGCCGGCGTCTTTGCCGGCGGTGACACGAAGCGCGGCGCCTCCCTAATCGTTTGGGTGATTGCCGAAGGGCGAGGGGCACGCCTGAAGAGATTCACAGCGGACTCGCTTCTAACGTTTATCCGGCTATCCGGAAAGCGGGGCGAACGCAGTGCTATTTCCCGCCGTGCGAAGATCCGGCGAAACACGCCACACTACGCTGGGTGGCCGGAGAAGATGCACTTAGCCAAGCAGTCATCCGATTGGAAGGGAGTTGGGGACGGTGATGTGAGGGTGAAAAAACGGTCGATTCCGTTTCTTGCCTCATTCAGCCTACTATGCTTCCAGTAGGAGCCGATTTTGTGTGCCCTACGCTCCGCGGAGCCGTTGTGGAGAGCGATCTTCCGATAAAAGTATGTACCCGGGATCTCTGCTTGAAGTGTTTATTGGTTCCTGGCACCATTTGCCCTGCACTGGAATTCCTTCGCCTGCGGTCAATGACCGCAGCATCTCAGTCAGTCCAAGCTTCTCTATTCAGCTCAGTCTTGTTGATTCCCGCCCATTCTCTAAGGTCAGTCTGAGGGTCTGGTTCAGACGTATTGACACAAAAAGATGGTGGAACGTAGCCTGTGACAACCTCTCTGTAGAAAACATAAGCATTTCAGTTTTGATAGGAATTCATGATGGGACAGGATCATTGCTCGAGCTCTTTCTCTCCAGACCGGCCAATAAATTCCAAGAGTGAAGATCTGCTTGGAAGAGCAAATTTTGCAGAGTCATTAGCCAGGGCAATAAAATCCTGGAAAGGGAAAGATAGTCTGGTAATAGCTCTCTATGGGCCATGGGGAAGCGGGAAGTCTTCAGTAAAGAATCTTGTCTTAGACAGCTTGAAGTCATCTCCTTCAACCTGCCCTTCAATCCTTGAATTCAATCCTTGGCAGTTGGCTAGCCAAAGCCAGATTACCGAAGCGTTCTTCACGGAAATCGGGACCCAATTGGGAAGGGTGGATACTTCTGCGAACGCAAGTCAGTTGGCTGCCAAATTTCATGCATATGGCCGATACCTTCGCACCGGCCGATTTGCCCTCATCGGGGTCAAAGGGATTATACTTACGATACTGGGCGTGATCGGGGTTTTGAATTTAGTTGGAGCCTTCTTCCACTGGTACTTGTTTCTTGAGACTATGGCAGCAGGTGTACTGCTTCTGATGATCGTTCTTGGATATTTTTCAAATCTATTCGAGTCAATATCAGAGTCGTTTCAGGGCGAAGCAAAATCGCATGCGTTAACTATTCCGGAAATGAAAGGTGAGCTTGCCGGCATGCTCGCAATGCTGCAAAGGCCCATCCTGGTTGTGCTGGATGATGTTGATCGATTGTCGAGCGATGAACTGAAATTAGTATTCCAACTCCTGAAGGGGAATGCAGATTTTCCTAATCTTATTTATTTGTTACTCCTAAGCTTGGATCACGCTGAAGAGAGTCTTAAGCAATTGGGCGGGAAGGATTACATCGAGAAAATCGTGCAGGTTGGATTTGAAATTCCTAAATTGGAGAGACTTCAGCTCGATGAGCTATTGGGAGATGAAATCGAAAAGGCGATGAGGGTGCATGGTTTTCTGGATAGTTTTATCTCAGAGATTGATCGTTGGAGATCGATCTATACTTTAGGCGCACGAGGGTTTTTCCGGACTATTCGAGATGTTCGTCGGTTTGCTTCGGTGCTTGCCTTCCAACTGTCGCATTTTAGCGGAGCTTCAGCTCAAGAGGTTAATGTAGTCGATTTAACCGCGCTCCAGGTTCTTGCGTTGTTTGAGCCGAAGGTCTATCAAGCCATCTTCTTGATGAAGCACCGTTTGGTCGAAACCGGAGACCATTCAGGGTATCTGCTCGATCAGACTCTGAATAAAGATGCCAAGCAGGAGTCATTGCTGGATCGATTGCAGGCTAGTGCAAGTGCTGAAAATAGAGGCTATGTGCGCGAGATTCTTGTTGGGCTCTTCCCTCGCGTACCTTTCGATAAAAAAGATGTCCGCTTTAGTGGGGCGAGGGAATCGTCCCTCATACAGTCGTTAAGGATTTGTCATGGTGGATATTTTGATCGCTACTTTTTGCTATCTATCTCTCAGCGCGATCTTCCAGAATCTGAGCTTCACGAACTTATTTCGCTAAGCACAAATAGGACGAGATTTGTCCTGGAAATTCTATCGGTCGTTCAGCGAGGCCTCTACGATATTCTTTTTGAGCGGCTAGAGGCTAACGCCGATAGGTTCGATATGGATCAGGCTGAAGAGGTTGTCACCGCTTTGTATGATGTAGGTGACATGATTCCCCAGATCAAGACAGCTCTTCATGGTGGAATTCCTGAGGAACGAATCGCTCAAGTTGTGAGTGCGATTTTGGCGCGCGAGTTGGATGCGTCAAGGAGACAGCAGATTCACATAACAAGCCTTCGTAGATCTTCGGGAGTGTATGTTCCGCTACTCACTCATACTCAGCTATTTCATGCTTCTTCCATGAGTGGTTGGCCAGATTTTGATGTATGTTTGAGACAATCCCAAGAAGAATGTGTCAAGAAAATTGAACTGGTGGCTCAAGCAGGAACGCTAAATTCGAACAGAAATCTAGGTCACATGCTTCGATACTGGGATGGTATGGGAGGACCCGAGTCGAGGGTTAGACAATGGGTTTTAGATCTAATTAAGGAGCCAGGCGGGCTAGTGAAGTTCTTGCGGGTTATGTCACATCTGGTTACATCAACAGAGGGGCGGTTTCTTCGGACTGATGTCCAATTTGCAAAGGAGTTTATATCTCTGGAACAGCTAGATGAGCGAATTAATCATTGTTTAGGAGACCACATTGATGACAAAGCTAGGGGTGTCTTGAGCGCATGGAGGGAGGCACTATCCTATCTGAAATCATCTTCTGACCAAGCTGGCCAGCATAGTGATGTGGACTTCGCATTGGTGGAATTGTAAAGCGCGAAGACAAGACTCCCACGCGCTGAATAACAGTAACCCGCTGTTCTTCAAACTAAGTTCGCGCCGAGCTGTGATTGAGCAGGAATTTAGGACTAGCCGAAGCAATAATTCGAGTGATTGCAGCAAGAGGAAATTCAGAAGATTTCCACTTGGTCGAGCAGCTTGATCCCTAGATTTCTTTGGTTCTCGTCTGTATGTTTTTAGCACATAACTCTAGAGAATTATCACAATGGTGCAACAAACATATCCCCGCAGTCCCAAAGCCTTGCTTGGTGGCATTGCCCACTTGGGGCGGTTTATCGACAAGATTAAGCTCCGCAATGCCGGGCAGACTTAGGACTACAATTACATTACGGTCGGGTTCGATAAGTATCTGGTCGATTTTCTTGGGATCGGTCCGAAAAGCAGGAAAATGTACCGGAGTATTTTTGAAACAAACCTGCTCCTTCAGTCGAGTCCGTGCGGGCGTTCCGTTTAGGGACAGAATTTCTGGGAGATTAGGACTCTACGCCGGCGGTGCTGAGGGTTGATTCTGCGTACGCTGGGATGGGAGCTTGATACGCTGGCATGGTTTCGATGAATTGCCTGACCCGTTCATGGTCTCCTTGGCGGCACCTGAAAACCTCGATGCCGAATTGACCGTCCTTGCACCAGCGGACAACGGACACTTCTACTCCCACCGGGGCTCGCTCCTGCGCCACGGCAATCTCCAGCGGCCAGACAGGTTCCTGCATCCAGCGCAATGTCGCTGCGCATTCTGCCTTCTGTGGGTGGGATGTGAGCAAGGTGGCGAATCTTGTGTCGGTGTCACTATAGATGTGTGTCGAATATCCAACTGGGATCCGATGATATTATCGTGTCTGCAGGGGCCTCTCTCCTGTTAGATACGTATCGGCAGAGTGGCAGAATGCTCGATCAAGTGGCGTCGCCAGGTGAGTTGGGTGTTTGGGCTCTGCGGCTGTTCCGGAAGATGATCCGACGAAGCGTTCCGTGGCCGCATTTGCTAGACTTCTTTTTTGCACGTCTGTATCTTTTCTGCATTCACCAACTTGGAGCGTATCGCATGACACAAACAGCATATTCTCCGCAGCCCCAAAGTTCTCCTTGGTGGCATCGCCCATCTGGGGTGGTTTATCGACAAGGTTCGCCTGCGGCATGCGGGTAAGATTCCGGACTACAACTGCATCATGGTTGGGGTCGATACGTACCTGATCGACTTTCTGCAGATCGGTGCCAGGAGAGCGTGTCTCTCCTGGTGGTTCCCCTGCTCTCACTGCTTGCCTTCCCACGCCATCAAGCCCGACACCCTCTCTGCTTGCTTCTCTTGAAATGTGTGTGTATTATTTTGTGAAACGTACACATGCTCAGCGGAGGCGTTATGCGCACCAATATCGTGATCGACAATGGCTTGATGCGGCGCGCAATGAAGGCGACCGGGCTCTCCACTAAGAAAGCCGTGGTGGAGGAGGGCCTTCGACTATTGATAAAGGTGAAGGACCAGGAAGGTATTCGCCGTTTGCGCGGCAAAGTTGAGTGGGAAGGAAATCTCGGTGCGATGCGAGAAGGTCGGATCAAGGCTGCTTCGTGATTATTGTCGATACGACGGTGTGGGTAGATTACCTGCGAGGAACTCGCACTTCCCATACTGACTGGCTGGATTCTCAACTGGCGAGCGAACGTCTTGGTCTTACCGATTTGATCCTGTGCGAAGTATTGCAAGGTATCACCAGTACCAAGAAGTTTGAGGCGGTGCAGGAGGAGTTGCTGAAGCTAGCCGTTTTCGAGACAGGGACGGTCGCAATCGCTGTCGAGGCAGCGCTGAACTACCGGCGGCTCCGTGCTGCCGGGCGAACAGTTCGAAAGACTATCGATTCTCTCATTGCGACATTTTGCCTGATGGAGGGGTACGGCCTGCTCCACAATGATCGTGATTATGATCCGTTCGAAGATGTGCTCGGATTGAAAGTCATTCATCCCTAAGAAGGAAAATTTGCTTATGTCTGACCAACAGTATCCCCGCAGTCCCAAAGTGCTCCTTGGTGGCATTGCTCATCTAGGGCGGTTTATCGACAAGGTTCGCCTACGGCATGCAGGCAAGATCCCGGACTACAACTACATCACCGTTGGGTTCGATAAGTATCTGATCGACTTTCTGCAGATCGATCCGAAGGCCTTCGAGCAGCAGGTGCTGACGGATGCGAGCGATGAGAAGTTGTTGGCCTGGGTAAAGACCAACAGCCGCAAACATTCCGATCAAGAGATTGCCGAGTGGTCGAAGGGCATGCTCACTGGAGGCCCGAAGGACGAGGCGGCGAAGCAGCGGTATCAGGTTCGCTTACAGGATATCGCGACCAAGCGCGGGGTCCCGGTGGCGTCGTTGCCTCCCGCAACCACCTGGGTCGATGCAATCGAATTGGACGAGGGACGGATGTAGGCGACGAGTCTTTCCCCTGTGGGGCAAGGGCTGTTGGTGTTCCTTTCGACGTTGCCTCGTTGAGCAGTCGCTAGAATTAGAGCCCTGGTGCTGTGGTCGTTGGTTTTCAGGCCAATGGCCCCGCATCGGCGGCCGGTGTGAGTCTCCCCAATCATTGTTTCCCTCGCTTCTCGTTGTCCGCGCGCCGCCCCACTTCACTGTCGACATTCTGGTTGGGTTGGCCAGGTTCAATCAGCCGTAGAGGTACGGTGTGAACAGGACCCTCCTCAGCATGGGCTGCCCACAACATTCCCTTCCGAGCCCATGCTGCCGGCACAGATCTATCACCATCTCCCTCAGTATCCGCCACCGCAGCAACTCGTGAATCTGGTTTTTGGTCTCATGTGTTCTCCCTAATGTTATTCCGGTTAGGGGGATCGAACTCTCACTTGTCGCGCTCCTGAGTCAGGAGCGCGACAGTCTATCAGTCAAATCCTGACATGCCTCGGTTGAGGGTTCCCACAAGGAGTTCCGCCGTCGTCCGATTCCGGCATTCGCAGCTCAGTGGCACACTGGAGGTCATGATACCCACGATCAAGAATACGTCCCGTACACCGACATATCCTGGATCCATGGTGCGACGCTTTTGCAGGAGGGCGCGATGATCACAGTGCTGGTTGTGGCTGAGCAAGAATTGGTGCGTATCGGTCTGCGAACGGTTCTGGATCGCACCGCGGACATCCGGCTTATCGGGGAGGTCGGCACGGAGAAGGATGTGTTGGCCGAAGTCGATCGGTTGTGCCCGGACGTGGTGTTATTCGATCTCCAGCCGACGGCTGTGTCTGGCGGGTATATCGTGCGCCAGCTCGCGCTGGTGCCCGGTGGACGGCGAAGACTCGTTCATTCTGGCCCACTCAACGAGGGAGGGATGAGCCATACCCTGAGGACCGGGGCCCACGGGTTTCTCCCTATCGATGCAGACGAGGGAGCTGTGATCGACGCGATTCGGTCAGTGAAGAGCGGGCGTTCCTACCTTGGTTCTCGAATCGCCAATCGAGTGGTGGCACGGGAACGGAAGAAAAGGGTTGCCGCACAGCGGTGCGAAGCGGGAGTGAGCTAGCATCGACACGCTCGCATCGGTACGAGGATTGCGGGTGGCCTGCCCGAGAAGAAGATCGCGCGTGATGCCGTCGATATGCGTGACACGCTCTGTGTCATATACCGTTCTAAAATTAGGTGCTAGCGGCTGCAGATGTTTAGAAAGACAGCCAAGTAAGAGGAAGGGTACGAGAGTGGCGCGATGCCTTATTGTCGATGCGGATAGAGAGCGCCGGGCTAGCGTTCGTCTCAGGCTGGAACGGGATGGTTATGCTGTGCGAGAGGTCGAAGACGGTAAAACCTGTCTGGCCATTTTGCGCGCCAGTTCTGTGGACGTGTTGGTTGTTGATTTAGGACTTGTGCGGCCGGCTTCCGTTGACTTGATCAGGGAGGCGAAACGCCAGCTGCCATCGTTCAGAATCGTCGCGGTCACTGATGCGAGCCATCGTGCGCGGGATGGATCGGTCGGAGAGGCGTTGGCTGCCGGGTCTGTGTTGATGATTCAAAAACCGTTCAGCTTTGCCCACCTGTTACAGGTGGGCAAGTTTGTGGCGGTGCGCGCACAGTAGTCGGGCATTGCGTCGGTACACCGTCACGAGGATTGCAAAGGAGGTCATGATGAATGGGCTGAATGTGGCGTCTCGCGGAGAGCAGACAGCGGATTCAGTCCAAGATGGGATAGCAAGGAAGGAGGAGAATGAGCGGGAGATTGCTTCGACGAGTCAGGACTGCGTGTGCATGAATGGACTCTCCGGACGAGCGAAGCCGCTGCCGGACATGCTGATGCATGATCTGTTCAATTGTCTCACCAACGTGATCGGATACGGCGAGTTGATGCAGCAAATTGTGAAGGGCAATGACAAGGCGGAATTCTACATGAAGCAGGTCATCTCCGCGGGCAAGCGAGCGCAATGTCTGCTGGAGAAGGAAAAGAAGGATGAGATGGCAGGCGGATCGACTCTACCGCCTGCATAGCCTCGATCGAGTGTTTGGCCAAACCGCGAAGTGAGGCGAATCAGGGTATGAAGTCGATTCTTATTGTTGATGATCAGGAATCAATCAGGCAAGTGGTCCGGGAAATTCTCGAAGCCGCTGGATATCGAGTGGACGAGGCGAGTACCGGCCGTGAGGGACTTGCGCAATATCGTCGTGCGCCTGCGGATTTGATTCTAATGGATATTTTCATGCCGGATGGTGACGGACTGGAAAGTCTTGTGACCCTGCGTCAGGAGTTTCCGGACTGTCGAGTGGTGGCGATCAGCGGGAGCAAGTCGATGGTGGGCCCGGTGAATTTCCTGCATGTGGCGAAGATCCTCGGAGCGAAGAATGTGCTGGAAAAGCCGTTTGCGGTGGATGACCTGTTAGGTGTCATCGCGAATGAACTGAAGCCGTAACAGTCCTTGCCCCCCTGCTGCAGTCCGGTTGTATCCCTGTCTGTGACGAACCCGTGGCGCCAGAGTATGTGCTGGCTGTACCTGGGGTTTCCCCTCCACCGGTTCCGTGTCCCCCTACAAGTCCGACACCTGCCTCTGTTTTCCGCCCGCAAGATATCGCCAAGCGCCCTCACGACCCGTGAGGCGTCGATTCCTACCGCACTTCGGACCATCCGTTGGATTGCGACTTAAAGATGACGGTGCGGGTGGACGTATGAACCACTATGCCGTGTTGACTGCCATCGACGGACAGGACGCGCTCCTGCGGCGTCCACGATAGGTCAAAAAACCCGCCGGTATAGGTCGAGAACCCTAACGCGCGTTCAGTGGTAATGGCGACGGCGACGTGTCCCTGGCCGCGGAGCTGGGTGACCGTCTCACTTGGGCCGAGTGCCGTGGCAGTCCAGTGTCCACGCGTCTCTTGAAAGCCATACACGTGTTGGTTTGTGTGGGCGAGAATCAAAAACGGCAGCAGCTGGTAGCGTTCCATCCGTTCCTCAACGCCGAGAGAGACCTCCCGCCATTGCCGGAGCCCGGCAGAAAAACCCAGGAGTCGGGTGGACGTTTGTGCAAACCCGGTGTGGCCTCGCGCGCCGGAGCGCACAACGGACTCGCCCGGTTTGAGCGACTCCTCGATTCCGCCGCCCGCCGCCGGCCAGGCGATGAGTTTGTCGGCCGTCGATGTGATCGTCACGTGACCATGCCCGCCTTGGCTTTGCGAGAACGACGGTGTCAGCAGGCAGCCGGTGATAGAGACTATGATGGTAGTGAGCATGCGGGTGAGCGATCGACGCATAGATGGTCTCCTTACGTCTCAACCTACCACAGCCTTCCCTGCAAGCGAAGGTTGAATCGTTCGGGCCGGTCGCGCTGTGTCAGATCGGTGCAGTGGTGGTCGGTGTCTTCAGTGTGCGATCGTGGTAACAATGTTCGTTCCGCACGTGCAGAGAAGAGGCGATCAGGTGAGATCTCGTTGGATTATCCTTTCATGTTCCCTGGCACTTTGTGCCGGACTGCCATTGCTTGGGGTCTGGTGGGCGGGGAAGCCTCTGGCGTCGTATCTTGAATTCCCGCCGGTGACGCGGTTCGTTGTGCATGAACCGTTTTCCTGGCCGGTGTTCATTGGGCTGGCCGTGGTGATCGTCGGGATGCTTGCTCCGTTCGGGTTACGCGTGGTTCGAACCACGCACGCTGATGTCCGAGAAACGGCTGATCCGAACCACGCGCCACATGTCACGCTCCACGAGGGGCGCTCACCCGTGGGCCGGTTTCCCTGGTGGGGGTGGCTCGGAGTTCTTTGGACATTGGGCATGTGGGTCTTAGCTTGGACTCGCTTCGATTGGATGCAGCCTCTCCAGCCCCATACCTTTACTCCGCTCTGGTTCGGCTACATCGTGCTGGTGAATGCGCTGACGTTTCGCCGCACCGGCCATTGCATGATGGTGCATCGACCACGCTATTTTGTGTCGCTGTTTCCGCTCAGTGCCGGCTTCTGGTGGTTCTTCGAATATCTGAATCGCTTTGTTCAGAACTGGCACTACGTTGGTGGCGGCGTGTTAAGCGAATGGGACTATCTGGTGCGCGCGACGGTACCATTCTCAACGGTACTGCCGGCGGTACTTGGTACGGCAGAATGCGTGACTGCTTGGCCGCGATGCTGTGCCGGGCTGGATCGGTTTGTCACGATCGAACTCAAGAACCGTGTGACTTGGGGATGGGCACTTTTGATGGGTTCGGCTGCCGGGCTGTTCGGTCTCGGCCTGTGGCCTGACTATCTTTTTTCGTTGGTGTGGGTGGCGCCGCTGCTGCTGCTGACGGCGCTACAGTTGATTTGTGATCAGCCGACTATGTTCAGCGAGACGGCGCATGGTGATTGGCGAACCCTCTGGGCTACGGCTCTTGCGGCACTGATCTGCGGATGGTTCTGGGAGATGTGGAATGTCTACAGTCTGGCTCGCTGGGAATATACGGTGCCGTTCGTCCAACGGTTCAGACTGTTTGAGATGCCTCTGCTTGGGTACGCCGGGTACCTGCCGTTTGGGCTGGAATGTCTAGCCGTGGCGGACGCGTGCTTGTCGAGAAAGTTTTCTGGAGGCGTGGCGTATTATCGCGCGCTGGAGGGCGCGGTTGATTTGGCGCAGCGAAAACCGACGGTGGCGGAACGTTGATCGGCCGGCGCCCCGCTGCGGGTGGCGGTTCGAAGCATGATCTGCCTACTCTTCCACGACCCTCCGCGCAGGCTCTTGTATCGACCGCTGGTTGGGCCCGGTGGGTTGCGTTCCGGCATGTAGGCGTAATAGTCGAACCCGAACCAGTCGTGGACCCATTCGGCGACATTGCCTGCCATGTGATGGAGTCCGTAGTAGCTTTTCCCCGCGTCCCCGCTGCTCACAGGGGCCAGGATCGGAATTTCATGCACATGATGTTGTCCGAACATCGCGAGGGAACTGTCGGGGAGGGTATCTCCCCAAGGAAACCGGTTTCCGTTGGGCCCGCGCGCAGCTTTCTCCCATTCCGCCTCCGTCGGCAGGCGTTTACCTAATGAGCGGCAGAGGCTATCGGCTTCCTTCCAGGTCACATACAACGCCGGCCATTGGGTCAGGGCCTCATCGGTCACGGAATGTACCGTAATCACGTGCCAGATGAGATGCTGGAGATCCTTTGATGGATGCAGCTTGTGAGCGAATAGATAGGACAGATATTCTCCGAGGTTAATTTCGTCACGATCGATTTCGTACGCGTCCAGCCAGACGCGGTGTTGCGGAAGTTCCGTATCGTCGAACTGCGTGCCCATCCCATAGGGATCGTCATCCACTCTCACGCTGCCCAGCAAAAACGGACCTTCCGGAATCTGAATCGTCGGCGAGCCGGCTGTGAGTTTGGCGATGGAGGTCAGGTGTTTGGCCAGTTCAGCCGAAGGCGGGGGACTGGGAGCGCGGTTGCCGGCGGAGAACCCGGGACCGGACCAGGTTGAGACGAGGAGCAGGATCGCGAGGCCTACGTAGCGTGGAAGGGACGCCAGTCCCGGTAAGGCGGAACGTGCAGGCATTACAGTTTACTCGGCGGGGCGACGGCTTTTCCGATTTCGGCAATCAGTCGGCGTTCGATCTCTGCGGTTTCCTCCGCATCCACCGCCAGGATACGACCACCTTGCGCCAGCCGTTCAAAGTCGGCTTTCACGCTCAACCGGGTGACGTTGGACGGCATGGTTTGGAGCGACACGACATACTGGTTGCGGGAGCCTGACGTTTCCAGCGAGGTCGGGGTGGTGACTTTGCGTTCGGTGACGTAGATCGTTTTCTGGTCGGTCTTCACGCTGACTTTCATGCGGTAGCCGTTCCTCGCCAGAGCCTCTTCGGTGGCTTTTCCGACTGCGGCCAGCGGGCGCGGGAGGTCCTCGACCTGCGAGCCCTTTTCATCGATGCGGATATTGTCCGTGGCCTGGGCCGCTTTTGCGGCGGTCCGCTGAATTTCTCCCGACAGCTTCTTCGATTCGGCCAGGGTGGAATCGAGTTTCGTGCCAAGCGCTTTTGCCTCAGTCTGCAGCGCCTTCGCCTCGGCTTGGGCATGTTCCGCTTGCTTCTTGGCGTCCCGCAATTCCTGGTTCAACAGATCGATCTGCTGCTGCATGACCTTATTGCCGTCCTGCAGCGAATTCAAGACCGACTCTTGCTTTGCCAGCTGCTTGCGCAGACTTTCGTTTTCTTGTCGAAAGGGAGACTCGTCCGGGGCGCATCCGACACACCACGATAGGATTGCGAGGCTGAAGAGAGGCGCGAGCGATCGCTGGGGAGGCTTGATCATAGTTTGGGTAAGACCATCAGAGCAATACCAGAGTTTGGCCCCCCTTGTCCATCTTCATTCAAGTTCCCGCCGGTTTGACCCGTCACGAAACAAGCAGCTATTCTGTGGTCATGGGGTGTTGGGGCAAGATGATTTTGTGTGTCGGTCTGGTGTGGCTGTATCTGTCGCCGACGATCGTGTTTTCTGCCCCGGCACCGGAGCCGGCGCAGCCGCAGCAGTCTGTGCCGGCTGAGGAGTATCCGTTCTATGACCTCGCCGTCGAAACAAAGTTTCTGACCTCTCGCACCAGGCTGGTCGTCATCGAACGCATGACGGCGACCCGTCTGCATCCGGAGGAGCCGCAACTGCCGACAGTCGCCTGGTTTTCAGCGCAGGCATTTTTCGAGGGCAGGTTGCCCCCGGACCTCATTCGTGACTTTGTCGCCAAGACGTATCGGTCTGCTCGATTGGAGACCCGCTTTGGCTTCGGTGTGCGCTACCGGTTCGTGTCGGGTGAGGGCGTGCCGGACGCTGAAGCTGCGGTCCCGGTTGTTCCCGTGGCGTGGCCGGTAGAGGAGGGTGGTGACGGGGATGCTGTCGAGGTCCTCGACCGGTTGGCCTTCTCTCGTGTGGGCCTGACAGTACGAGGCGATCAGGCCTTGTTGTATGTGGCCAACCAACGTCCTGATGCGACCGGTGCCGGGTTTTTATTCTGGTTCGTGCGGCGCCAGAGAAGCTGGGAGCTGTACGATACGGAGGTTTTGTGGGTTTCGCAGCCGGACCAGAATCCTTCAGGCCGGCGATAGCGGGGGAGGAGTGGTACGTTGTGGTGGCTGGTTGCTTCGCTACTGAGGGGTGTACATGATTCGCAAGACCTTTTCTGTTCCACCGCTGGGTTGTAACTGTTCGATCATCGGAGATCCGATCACCAAACAGGCGATCGTGGTCGATCCGGGCGGGGCGCCCGAGCGTATCTTGCAGGAGGTCCGTGCGATGGGGTTGACCGTGGTGAGTATTGTCCACACCCATGCGCATTTCGATCACTTTCTTGCCTCCGGAGCGATGAAGCAGGCGACCGGTGCCGCGCTGTGCCTGCACCCAGACGATCTTCCTCTCTGGGATATATTGGAGATGCAGTGTCGCATGTTTGGCGTCTCTTACGTGCCGGCTCCGCCTCCGGATTATTGGTTGAAGGACGAGGAGCGGTTGGCGATCGGCGAGTTGGAAGGGATCGCGTTGCACACGCCCGGGCATACCCCCGGGTCGATGTGTTTTCATTTTCCTGCCGCGAAGGTCGTGGTGGCGGGTGACACGTTGTTTCGCGGAGCTATCGGCCGTACCGATCTCTGGGGCGGGGATTTCGATGCCATCGAGCAGTCGATCCGGGAGCGACTGTACACACTCGACGAACAGACCGCCGTGGTGACCGGACATGGACCAGAGACGGAGATCGGGAGGGAACGAGCGACCAATTCCTTTGTGCGAGCCTAGCTGCGGGGCCTCATCGCGGGTCCCTATGCGATTCACAGGAGGGAACCATGCGCGCGACGACACGATGTTGCTGGGTGCTGCCGCTCCTCTCTCTGGCGCTGATCTTGTCTTCTTCGAATCCCCTCGCCCATGCCGACGAAGGCGGCGGTTCTTCCAACGTGACCATCAGCGATGTGCGTGTCCGGCTCTCCGATCATGGCCCCGTGGTCTTGCTCTCGGCGGGCGGGAAGCGCATCCCCATTTTTGTCGACCATACCGTGGCCGCCTCCATTCAAGCGGCCTTGACCGGGGAGAAGTTGCCCCGCCCGCTGTCTCACGACTTGATGCATACGATTCTCGAGTCACTCGGCGGTCGTGTGGTCCGGACCGTGATCACCCTTAAATCGGGCACGTATTACGGAAGCCTGACCGTGGCGTTTCAGGGGCAGGAGAAGGTATTCGACAGCCGGTCCTCGGATTCCATTGCGTTGGCGATTCATTTTCAGGCGCCCATTCTCGTGGGACGAGACATGTTGGATGCGGTCGGCACGTCGATCGGGGAGCCCAAGCCGGAAGCCTTATAGGGTCGCGAGCCCTGTTGTTCGACGGACCCGTCTTGCCAAGAAATAGGCAGTGCTGGCGTTTGGGCAGATTCTGGCCTATCGTACGGCTGATGTGAGGCAGCCTGTTTCTGATCGGGTACGGAGGCCGAATTCAACATGAAGAATCATCGTAAACATGAACGTGTTCACGTTCAGTTTCGTAGTCACTTCTCGATGAAGGGAAAGATGCTGGCCGGTGACGGGGATCTGACCGACCTGTCTCCCGGAGGCTGCCGTATTATCAGCTCGATTCAGGTTTTAGCCGGTTCGGAGGTGGAGTTGTGCATTTTCCCAGGGGACAGTGCCAACCCTATTCTCATCGATGGGGCTACGGTCTGCTGGTGTCGGCCGAATGAGTTCGGTCTCTCCTTCACGAAGATCCGAACGCCGGTCCAGCGTCAACTGACCGATGTCTGGCGCAAACTCGCCAAACCTGCCTAACAAGTTGTTGATGAAGGCCGCCAGCGGCGTTCTCGCCTCGCTCAGCGGCTCACCGTACGGGGCGAGTACGATTCGCCTCTGCGCTTGCATCGGCCTTGCTGGACGGATTTTCTGAACAGCCTGCCGGGTGCCAGACGCAGCTGTGCACGTTGCACAACGCTCCTTTTCTGGGTGCGGCGTGCGGTTGGTCAACGCGCTCATTGTCGCGTGTGATTCTCGAAGTGAATGGCCTCGGTTGGATGGACGCGACTAGATCTTCATCGCGTCGCGCACCTCGGCCATGGTTTGCGATGAGACGGCCGTGGCCCGACGACGTCCGTCTTCGGCGATCTCGTCCAAGCGTGACGGATGTTGAGTGAGGGTGGCGCGTGCGGCCCACATCGGGGCCAGGCGCTCCACGACGCGATCGGCCACCAGCTTCTTGCAATCGATGCAACCGATGGCCGCCTTGCGACAGTCCTGGTTGATCTGCTCGATCACCGGCAGCGGGGAGAAAATCTTGTGAAAGTCGTAGACGGGGCAGACATCCGGGTTTCCGGGATCGTGACGTCGCACTCGCGCCGGATCGGTGATCATGGTTTTGATCTTTTGCCGCACCACCGGTTCCGTGTCGGAGAGATTGATGGCGTTGCCGTAGCTCTTGCTCATCTTGCGCCCATCCGTGCCCAGGACTTTTGCAAACTTGGTCAGGAGTTCCTGCGGGTCGGGAAACACCGGCCCATAGAGGCTGTTGAAGCGGCGCGCGAGTTCGCGCGTGAGTTCGAGGTGCGGTAACTGATCCTTGCCGACCGGCACGAAATCGGGCTTGTAGAGCAGAATGTCTGCCGCCTGCAGGACCGGGTAGCCCAGAAATCCGTAGGTGCTCAGGTCGCGTTCCTTGATCTCTTCCTGTTTCTCCTTGTAGGTCGGGTTCCGTTCCAGCCAGGACACCGGAATAATCATGGAGAACAGCAGATGGAGGATGGCATGATCCGGCACCTGGGATTGCACGAAGACGGTGGCGCGGGTCGGGTCGATGCCGGCCGCCAGCCAATCGATCAACAATTCCCGCACATATTCTCTGATCCGGCTGGTGTCCGCGTAGTTGGATGACAGGGCATGCCAATCCGCCACGAAGAAAAAACACTCGTATTGCCCCTGCAGCGCGTTCCAGTTTTCCAACGCCCCCAACCAATTGCCGAGATGGAGCAGCCCGCTGGGCTGCATCCCGCTGAGTACCCGCTTCTGTCCCGTCGTCATGCGATCACCCTTGTACACGTCATGCTGTTCGGTTGAGCTCCGTGAGTGTGGATACCCTGTCCCCAGGCAGCCGCTCAGCTTTGGAGCAGTAGGTTATTCCAGTGGGACGAATTTGCCTTGTTTGACTTGAATGAGAAAGACGTGGCGATTGAGCGTGCCGTCGGCGCTGAACCCACTCGGGCCGCTCAAGCTCGGCAGATCGTGCTGCATCATCAAATAGTCGCGGACGCCCTCTCCGGTGGTCGCCCCTCGCTTGATGGCTTCCACGGCGAGCCGAGCGGCGTCATACCCCTGGGCGGCGAACAGCGAGGGCGTGGCTTGAAATCGTTTGCGATACCGTTCCACGAATTCCTGCACCACCGGACTGGCGCTATCCGAAAAGAAGCCGTCGACGAAGACGCTGCCTTCCACGCTGCGATCGGCCACCCGCGCGAAGTCGGGGGTGTTCCAGCCATTGGTGCCCAGGAGTGGCACGGTAATATCGAAGAAGGCCAACTGGGCCGCCAACAGGCCCACGTCGAGTGAACGGCCGGGGATAAAGACGGCGTCGAACCCCGGTGAATACAGCAGGCGCTTATTTTTCTTGCCGACCGCCTTCACGGGAGCTTTTGTGGGATCGTTTTCGATCAACACTTCGACGCCATACTTCTTGAGGTCTTCGGCTTTGAGTCTTGCGATGACCGCACGGAAGTCTGTGTCGCCTTCCTTGTAAGATTCGCTGGCGATGATCTCTCCATCCTGCTGCCGGATCTCCTGTGTGAACAAGCGCGTCAGGTCGCGGCCATAGGCAGAATCGGGATAGAGGATGGCGATGCGTTTGTAGTGTTGCTCACGGCTCGCATAGTCTGCCACGCGTTTGGCTTGGTGGCCGTACGTGAGCGCCGTGCTGAAGACGTAGGACCCAAACCGTCGAAGATTCGGGGTGGTGGCGCTGGGTGTGATCAATGGAATGCGCGTCCGTTCGGCCATTTCCGCCATGACCGGCAAGTTCTTCGAGAGGAGCGGACCGATGACGGCGAGCGGGCGATCATCGGACAGCACATCTGAGAGTTCATCGAGGAAGGCCGCACGGTCGGATTCCGTATCTTTGACGATCAAGCCGATGGAAGGCGTCTCGCCCCCGTCTTTGGATCGTTCCAGGGCCAGCTGAATGCCGTTGAGCACCTCGGTGCCGAACGGGGCCAGTTTTCCGGACATGGGAAAGATGGCGGCGATGGAGTAGGGGTGCGCTTTGAATTTCGTCCGCACGACCGCCTGGAGTTCGGCCGCCTTCGCGGCATAGGCATGGTTGGGGAAGCGGCTTAAGAAGAGGCGCAAGTCCCGCTCGACCAGATGATCTTCTCCTGCGGCGGTATGGAGATCGATGAGCTTGATCGAGGCCAAGTCACCCGGAAAGGTTCTCGGATAGGCCTCGCGTACGCGCACGAGCGTGGGGACGTCGAGTTGTTCGTTGACGAGCTGCCGGATGTGGGTCTCGGTCTCGTGGGCCTGGTCGCCGACGTCCAGAGGGATCTCTTCCAGCCAGGCGTGAATGGCCCGAAGGTAGTCTTTCTTTTGCGCCTGGAATTCGCCCGTGAGCCGCAACGCATCGCGTTTGATGGCGGAGTCCACCGACAGGCTGCGGACTTCGGAGAGCAGCGGCAGCGCCAAGTCGAGATTGCCGGCGCGCGCGTGAGTTTTAGCGAGCAGCAGTTTGGCGCGATCGGCGAGATCGGAGTTGGGAAATTCACCGAGCAGCTGATTGACATAGCGGATCGTTTCGGTATGCTCTTTCATGCCGAACATGGCGGCGGCCATCAACAGATAGGCATCGTCGAGGAGGTCCGGCGCGGGGCCGCTCTCCATGAATCGTCGCAGCATGACGGCTGCTGCTTCCGGCTGTTCCGCGTCGATCAACCGTTTGACTTGGTCGAGGCTGGCCTGGCCTGTGGTGGTCGTCGTTTTGGCCTGTCCGGAACGGGACGGCGCAGGATTTTTGGGGGGTGGAGCTGCCTCGCCGAGCGTGACAAGCCCCGCGAGAAACGCCACCGCGAGGGCGACGGTGCACGCGCGGTAGTGCGGGCTGCGGGGTACTGATCGAGGAACCATTGACTCCTGTGCGTGGCGAACATTCTCGCCGCGAGTGTGGTTACTATAGGAAACAGGTGCGGGGGTGTCAAGGTAACTCGAGGACGATGCGTGGTGTCCGGAGGGAGGCGCGGCTATCGTCGCGCAGCCTATGCGTGGTTACCTCCAGCGAGGGTCATTCCCATGAGCCGTGGGCCAGAGGAATCGTCAGCGTCCATCCCCGAGCGACTCCCGTTAGCGCCGTTCATCGAGCGGTACTGGGATCACGTACGGATCGCACGTGGCTTGTCGCGTAATACGTTGCTGGCGTACCAGCGAGATGTTGCGGTCTTTCAACGCTATCTCCGGGATCGGCGCGTGTACGATGTGGGTGAGATGGTGCCGCCGCTGCTGGCCGGATTTCTCGACCATCTGCATCAGGCCGGTCTGGCGTCGTCGTCCCGCGCGCGCGCGCTGGCTGCGGTGCGCAGTCTCTTCCGTTTTCTCAAGCAGGAGGGGGTGGTCACCGCCAACCCGACCGTGAGTTTGCGGAGTGCGTCGCGGGCACGCCGGTTACCAAAAACATTGAGTCCCGAGGAAGTGACGCGCCTGCTGGATCTGCCGTCTCGTCCGTTGCCGGAGGAGCACCGCGATCGCGCCATGGTGGAGGTGCTGTACGCCGCCGGTGTGCGTGTGTCTGAATTGATTTCGTTGCGGGTCGATCAATGCAATCTGGATGTGGGCTATGTCGGGATTACCGGCAAGGGTGACAAGCAGCGGGTGGTGCCGATCGGGCGACCGGCGGTTGAGGCGCTGCAGGCGTACCTGCTCGTGGCGCGACCGGCATTGCTGAAGCAGCGTTCGTCACGCTACGTGTTCGTGAGCCGTCGGGGCACCCCGCTGACACGACAGGCGTTCTGGAAATTGCTGCGCCTGCGTGCGCAGCGAGCCGGCATCGCCAGGATTCCCTCGCCGCATATGTTGCGACACTCATTTGCCACGCACCTGTTACAACACGGCGCCGATTTGCGATCGGTGCAGGCGATGTTGGGGCATGCCGATATTGCGACGACACAAATTTATACGCATGTCGACGCGTCACAGTTGAAAAAAGTGCACACGGCGTGTTTTCCACGCAACAGATCTCGCGGGTGAATCCCGTTGCGGCGTGGGCTGGGTCTCCTGCGATAAAAACTGTGGCTGTTCAAGAATCCGGCAAGAATAATGCAGGATTCTTGGTTGACACTGCTTTGTGGAGTTGATAGCATCCCAAAAATCTGCCGAGAGCGAGAAAAATCGGGCGGATAGCTCAATTGGGAGAGCGCTGCCCTTACAAGGCAGAGGTCACAGGTTCGATCCCTGTTCCGCCTACCAATGAAGAAATACAGGGAATTGTGCGCAGGGCATTGCCTTATCCATTAGTAGTGATGTACAAGGGTACGCTCTACCGTATTTTGACTGTTTGATTCTGAATATCTGAATTCTTCTTCCGCCATCTTGGGTTGCGTGGGGCCGTCGTTCAGCCTGGTTAGGACGCCAGATTGTCAATCTGGAAGTCGCGGGTTCAAATCCCGTCGGCCCCGCCATTCCCCCAACTTTAGGTACAATCCATGCTTACCGTTTTCATGCGACGCCATGTGAAGGGAAAGGTCTAGGCTCATGTTCCAATCAGGCGTGATGGGGTTGGTGGGCTCACTCGGAGCGGTTTCGAAAATCGTGCTCTTGCTGCTCTTTGTGGCCTCGATTCTTTCCTGGGGCGTGATTTTCTATAAATGGCGGGCATTCAAAGCGGCGGATCGTGAGGATCAACGGTTTTTCAATGCCTTTACGAAGATTCGCGATCTCGATGAACTGTATCGTCAGTCGAAGCGGGCCGATGGCAGCCCGAGTGCGCGTGTGTTTCAAGGGATTATGGATCGTGTCCTGACGGTCTCAGGTGATGGCACGGTCAGCGCGGGGCAGACAGCCGGCAGCTCGAAGGATTCGGTGGCTGCCATCGATCATCAATACATGGACAAGACCGTAGCCTATCTGGTGCAGAACCAGGTCTCGCATCTTGAGTCGTATCTGCCGGTGCTCGCTACCACGGGGAACATCACGCCCTTTATCGGACTGTTAGGGACCGTGTTGGGTATCATCGATTCGTTTCGTGAGATCGGGACCCAGGGAACCGCCAGCATCGCGGCCGTGGCGCCCGGTGTCTCGGAAGCGCTGGTGGCAACGGCCGCCGGACTGTTTACCGCCATTCCTGCCGTGATCTTCTACAATTATTATCTGACCCGCATCCGTAAGACCGTGTTCCGGATTGAGTCGTTTACGGTTGAGGCCATGCGTTCATTACAGACTCGGCTGAAGCAATCGACGGTCGGGGTGCAGTCATGATGTCGGAGACTCGTCACCGGCGGTTCATGGCGGAGATCAACGTGATCCCGTTGGTGGATGTGGTGTTGGTCCTGCTCGTGATTTTCATGGTGACTGCCCCGATGTTGTATCGCGGGATGGATATCAATCTTCCCAAGTCTGCCAGCAATACGATTAAGCCTGAAGCGAGAGCCGTTTTGTCCATTGAGCGCGATCAGCGTTTGTATTTGGATAAGGATGCGGTGAGTGTGGTGCAACTTGAGCGGAAACTTCGAGCCTTAAAAGATCAAAGTCCCGACGTGGCGCTCTATCTCCGCGCCGACCGGGATGTGCCGTACGGGATCGTAGTGCAGGTGATGGATAGTGTGAAGAAAGCCGGGATTGAGAAGCTTGGGATGGTGACGGAACCCACAGGTGCCGAACGCGTCAGTGAGTCGGTCGCGACTCCTACGCAGCCACGCAAAAGGTAGCGGCGCCGCGACTCGCGCGCCACACGGTCGTATCGCAAGTCATGACGTTCCAGGCCCTGCCAAGACATACTGCGTTGTTCCTCATCGGGGAGTTGGGTGAAGCCGGAAGCAGCCGTCTTCGCAAGACGGTGGTTATTTCCCTGGTGCTCCATCTCTGTCTTCTCGCCGCGATCATGGGGACCAAGTTCTTTAAGAAAGTAGAGCGCCCGCTGTCGGCGGTGGAAGTGTCGTTGGTCACGTTGCCGCCTGTGGACGCGAAACCTGAACCCAGGGTTGAGAAGGCGGTTCCCCATCCCACACCGAAGCCGGTTCAGTCTGCACCGATTCCCGTGCCGCCCAAACCGGTGCAGATCCCGACACCGCCACCGGTTCAGTCGACGTCTGTAGCCAAGCCGGCACCACCGGCTCCGGCTCCAGCCCCGGCGCCTCGTTTGCAGGCTCCCGTGCTGGCGACACCACAGCCGGTTCCGCAGGCCGCGAAGGCGCCTGCGTCTGCCCCGGCGACGAATCGGGCCGATGTGCTGCGGGATGTGATGAAAGATATTGAGCTGCCGCCGAACGCCCCACAGTATGGCGATCTGGCGCCGATGAAGCCGGCAGACGTGAAGAAGTCTGCGCAGCCGAAGGTGGGTGGTCCCGAGCGTTCAGATCTGGATGCCATGCTCAAAAAGCTCAACGTGCCCGAGATGGCTGCCGCTCAATCTGGGGCTCCGCAGGAGCCTCCCAAACCGGCGGTCACCCCGACGAAACGTGCCTCGCTGTCGGAAGAGATGACTACCGATCTCGATCGCGAACTGCAGGATTTGAAAAAGTTGCAAGCCCTTCCGGCCGCCAAGTCGACTGAGCCGGTGCGGGAGGTGAAGCCGATGTTTCGCGAACCCCAGCCGGCCGCGAGCGCCCCGCCGGTGACGGCCAGTGTCCCCCGGAGCAAGCCTGAGACGCGGTTGCGAGTGGCCGGCATGCCAGGGTCGAATCAATACCTGGCCCGCGTGCAAGCACGGATCAGCGCATTCTGGACGGCTCCGCCGGTCGATATCTCCGGTAAGGCCCTGACCGTCACCGTCCGATTTCGTCTGGAGCGCGATGGGCGGGTTGGGACGGTTATCATCGAACAGTCGTCAGGGAACGATTATTATGATATGGCTGCACAGCGCGCGGTGCAGAGTGCGATTCCGTTGCCGCCCTTTCCTCCTGATTTGACGGATTCGTATTTTGATGCCCATTTTACTTTTGCCGTAGGCGAGGCTGCAGGATGAATCGGATAATCATCGGTCTTATGATCGCCCTCTGTGTCGTGGTGGGAGCCGGGCTTCTCGGGATTCTGGATTCTCGGGCGACCGATGTCTTTCTCGAAGCGACCCGGCCGGACTTCCAGAAGATTCCTATCGGCGTATTCGGCTTTCAGAATGGCGGCGGCCCCGAATGGCTCGGCGGGCGGATTGAGGAGGTGCTGAAGGCGGATCTTCAGCGCTCGTTGGTGTTTTCGCTCGTGGATTTGCCGGGAATCGGGGTGAAGGCGCGGGAGGTGTCGACGACCGACAAAGCGATTTTTAAGCAGGCCGCCGAGAACGGCGTCTCCGTCCTCGTCTGGGGAAAATCAGGGCAGAAAAACGGCAGCAAAGACAGTGAACTGTTGATGGACGGCTTCGTTTATGACAGCGGAAGCGACGAGGTTGTCGGTGGAAAACGCTATGTGGGTTCGACCTCGGTCGTGCGGTTGATGGCGCATCGGTTTGCCGATGAATTGGTGTTTCGCTATACCGGAGAGCCGGGGATCGCTCGCACGAAAATTGTGTATGTCGCCGAGCACGGCAATGCGCGTGAATTGTTCGTGATGGACTACGATGGGTATGAGCCCAAGCAGATCACCGCGGACGGATTTCTCAATCTGATGCCACGTTGGTCGCCGGATCGTCGGTTCATTGTGTTCACGGCCTACCGAAGCCGAAATACCCAGGACATCGATATCCTTGAGCTTGCGACCGGCAAACGCTGGACGCTGGTCTCGATGGCTGGCTTGAACATTACGCCTGCGTTGTCGCCCGATGGGAATTTCTTGGCGTTTGCCAGCAGCCAAGACGGCAACTCCGAAATTTATAAACTCGATACGCGAACCAAGACTCCCCAGCGGCTGACGGTCAATCAGGGTGGTGACCTTTCTCCGACCTGGTCTCCGACCGGGCGTGAAATTGCGTTTACGTCTGACCGTGGCGGCGCTCCACAAGTCTTCATCATGAGCGCGGATGGCTCCAACGTGCGTCGCCTGACCTATGAAGGTGATTACAATGCCGCTCCGGCCTGGTCGCCGCGCGGAAACTGGATTGCGTATGTCTGCCGGACTGCTCAGCGATTGTATAAAATCTGTATTGTGTCACCAGACGGGCAGAAGCGGGTTCAGGTCACGACGGGACCCGGGATCGATGACTCGCCGTCCTGGTCTCCCGACGGCCGGCATATCACGTTCAGTGCGACCGTCGATGGCAAAAGCCATATCTATATGGTGGATACGGACGGGAAGGGGTTGGAACGCATCACTTTTGGTGGCACGCACAATAGTTCGCCGTCCTGGTCTCCGGCGCTGTAAGCATTAAGCATGATGAGCAGGTACTCACCGAGTCTACGATATATTAACCATTCACCAATCCATGAGGAGTAACAATATGAGGATACCGGTAGTGACAATGGGCCTGACAGTGGCCGTCGGGATGTTGTTTGTCGTGCAGGGTGGGTGTTCGAAAAAGTCTATTCAGTCGGGCGGAGACGCACAGTCGACGGAGCGCGGCATGGCCAAGTCGGGCGGGCCTGCTCCGGGTGCCACGGGATCAACCGGTGGAGGTGGCTTCGACGCTCCGAGCACCACATTCCCGGATCTGTCCTTGTCGAGCAAGCCGCAGGACGAACCTGAGAGCGGCGGATTGCGTGGATTCGATTCGGTGTCCGGTGGAAAAGCTCCGTCCGAAGAGCGTTTGGGCGGCGGGGGCACGATGCTGGCCAAGGTGGAGCCCTCGGAGAGCACGGCGCGCCAGATCGAGGATATTCGTCGCGAGCAAGCCAAGGAGCAGGCGGCATCGGCGGAAGCCGGATTGCGCGACGTATACTTTGGGTATGACAGCTGGACCATCACCGAAGATGGGCGGCAATCCTTGACGCAGGATGCGCAGTGGATTAAGGCGAACGCCGGTGCATTAGTGAAAATCGAAGGCCATTGCGACGAACGCGGCACGCTGGCCTACAATCTCGTCTTGGGCGAAAAGCGCGCCAAGGCCGTCCGGAACTATCTGGTCGAGCTGGGTGTGGGCGCCAACCGGTTGGCGGTGGTGTCCTACGGCAAGGAGAGGCCTTTCTGCAACGAACGGACTGAAAGCTGCTACCAGCAGAATCGACGCGGGCACGTAGTCGTCCGGTCGAAATAGCTGTTCCGATCAGGGATGATGTGACATGATCCTCCGGAGCAAGACCGGTTAAGGGAGACCTGTCATGGACAGTGGATGGCCATATCGAAGTGAAATGGTAACGAAACCATTACGCGGGCGCCTTGGAGCGGTCGGCGGCATTGCTGCGCCGGTCCGCGTCGGTGTGCTTGTGTTGGTCGCATCTGGGTTGGCCTTGTTGTCGGGATGTGTGGCGCAGCAGGCTGACCTGAAGCAGACTGAGCGTGAACTGCAGCGCCGAATCAAGCAACAAACGGAGGAGCAGGCTCAGACCAGGGCTCGTCAAAACCAGGAAATTGTGTCGCTGCGTGAACAGGACATTCCTTCCTTGCGCGGCGATGTCGATAAGGCCATACACCGAACTCAGAGTCTGGAAGCGCGTCAGGACGACTTACTGGCGAAGCTGGCCTCCCAAGACTCGAAGGTCAATCAACGATTTGGCGAAAGTGAGAAACGCTCCGCTGAAGAAAGCAAGCGATTGGGTTGGGTCGAAAAGCAGCTGGTCGATCAGGATGCTTTGCTGAAGAGCGAGCGAGACCGAAACCGGGCGGAGCTCGCGGCGGTGACGTCCCGTTTGGAGCAGGTCACCGCTCACATCGATGCCATTCAAAAGAACGTGCTTGATGCCATGCAGAAGACCACGACGGTGCTCGCGCAAAAAGTCGACTCTCGTCTGGACGATCAGCAGAAGGTGTTGCACGGTCTTGAGCAGCGCTCTCAGAATGTCGCGCAGCTCGATTCACAGAACAAGGTGTTAGCCGACCAAGTCTCCAGGCTCAACCAGGCGCTGGTAGATTTTAAACAGGCGCTCGGAAACTTAGGCGAGCGTGTGGTACAGCAAGATCAAACCGTGAAGCATCTGGCGTCTGCACTTGAGCAGGACACAGTGGCGTTGACGAAACGAGCGGATGCACTGGCCGGAAAAATCGACGCCGATAATAAGGTGACGGCCGAGCATTTGAATGAAGTGAATCGGAGTGTCGCTTCGGTGGCGAAGGCGTTGGAAAACGCCGGCGGAAAATTCGTGTCTCGGGAGGATGATCATGAGCGCCGCATCGATGAGACGACACGTGAACTGAGTCATGTCCAGGGGCAAATTCAGACCCTGGACAAGAATTTGGAGAATCAGCACGCGTTCTTGAAGCAGGTGGAGCAACATCTGTCGGTCTTACGAGCGAGTGCGTCGCAGCGGGCTGAGCAGGCCCCGGCCGTGGCCGAAGTCACGCCGCTTGCACAAACGCAGGCGATGCCGTTGCCGGACGCGGTTCCACCGTCCGCGCCATCTTCCGTTCCGTCGAGCGGGTCGATGGCCCACTCCGAAAATCGCAGCGCCGCGCTGATGGCGGATCGCGAGTCGTACGAACGGACGCTGACCCGTTTTAAAGACGGTGATTTAGAGGGCGCCCGCCAGGGTTTCGCAGAGTTTCTCCTGCAGCATCCCCACTCGGATCTGGCTCCGAACGCCCGGTTTTGGCTGGGTGAGTCCTACTACGGGAAGAAGGATTTTTCACGCGCCATTGATGCGTATGATCAGGTGCAATTGAACCATCCTGCCAGCGAAAAAGTGCCGGCTGCATTGCTGAAGAAGGGGTACGCCTATCTGGCGCTCAAAGATCGGAAGAAAGCGGCCTCTGCATTGAAGCAGGTCATCGACCTGTATCCGAGGTCTCCTGAAGCCAATAAGGCGATGGATAAACTGAATCAACTAAAGGAGTTGCACTAACGATGAGGCTCCGATTCGTGGCGGCGTTGCAGGTGGGGGCTGGGTTGATCTGCGGACTGAGCTTGGCAGGGTGCGCGAAGCATGCTGACTTCTTGGAGGTCCGGGATCAGATGTCGATTATTGCCCGGACGCAAGATCAAGAACAAAAGCGATTCGAGGCGATGCAGCGGAGACTGGAGTCGCTTGAACGGGTTCGAGAGCCCGAAGGCGGGAAGTTGCGACTCGACGATGCGCTGGCCCGACTTCAGAAGCTCGAGGGGCGTTTGGCCAAGATTGAGGAAACTCAACTTGCCCAAGCTGCTTCGATCCGGTCGGATCTTGCGCTCGCCGAAGCCAACCGTCAGGCGCGCATCTCGAAGCCGTCTGGGCCTGCTGACCCTCCGACCCTGATACCGGGAGTGCCGTCGATTACGCCTACCTCAGCATTTAACTTGGCGTATAACGACTATCTCAACGGCAAGTTCGATCTGGCGGTCGGTGGATTCCAGCGCTTCATCAAGGATTTTCCGTCGACCTCGCTGACGCCCAACGCCCACTATTGGCTTGGTGAATCGTATTATGGTCAGAAGGATTATATCCGGGCGATGCAGTCGTTCGAGCACGTCGTGAACGAATACGCGGGCAATGAAAAGGTGCCGGCGGCGCTCTTTAAGCTCGGCTTGTCGGCGGCGGAAACCGGTGATACTGCGAAATCGAGGAAATATCTGAAGCGGGTCATCGAGGAATATTCCACGTCGGATGAAGCCAAGCTTGCCAAAGCGAAGATGGCCGAAATTCGATGACCCTGGGCCTGCTGCACGGTCCTCTCCCCATCCGCTCATCCTCGGTTCGAACCTCAGGGGGCGTTTCCTCCCATGGACCTCGCGAGTAGTGTGGAAAAGATTCAGGTTCTGCCAAGCGATGTCATCGGTCGCATTGCGGCAGGGGAGGTTGTTGAACGTCCCGCTGCGGTGGTGAAGGAACTCGTCGAAAACAGTCTGGATGCCGGCAGCCGAACGATCACCGTTGAGGTCAAAGACGGAGGTCTCGGCTTGATTCGTGTTACCGACGATGGCGAGGGGATGTCCCGTCGTGACGCCTCTCTGGCCTTTGAGCGGCACGCCACCAGTAAATTGCAATCCGATCACCAGCTCGGGGCTATTCGCACCATGGGGTTCCGTGGAGAAGCGCTGCCGAGCATCGCAGCCGTCTCGAAAGTCAGGCTCACGACACTGTCTCGTCAGGAACAGGTGGGCACGCAGCTCTGGCTCACAGCCGGAACCATCACGCGAGTGGAGGATGCCGCGGCGATTCCGGGGACGTCGATCGAGGTCTCGGAGTTGTTCTACAATACGCCTGCCCGCAGGAAGTTTCTGAAGTCCACCACGACGGAGTTTTCTCACATCAGCCATGTCGTGCAGCAGGCCGCACTCGCGTCGCCGCAGGTGCATGTGCGGTTGATTCATAACGGGCACGAGGTTTTTGCGCTCCCCGCCGTATCCTCGCCTCGCGATCGTGTGCTGCAGGTCTATCGCGCCGCGTTCGGTGATCGGGCGCTGGCCGTCGATGTTCAGCAGAACGGTCTCTCGCTGAAAGGTTTCATCATTGATCCGGTGCGCGCCCGCGCCGGACGAACGCCGCAGGAGCTCTTCGTCAACCGTCGGCCGATTAAAAACAGCACCGTGCAGCATGCCGTCGTCGATGGCTATAGTTCGTTCCTCGCCAAAGGCCATGCTCCGCTTTTTGTGCTCTTCCTCGATGTCGAGCCCCAGCGGGTCGACGTCAACGTGCATCCGACCAAACGCGAGGTGCGGTTTGCCGATAACGAGCAGATCCACCAGATGGTTCGTGCGGCGGTGCGTCATACGCTTGGTCGTGCGCAGGTTGAATCGTCGATGGCGGGGGCTGCTCATGCGCATCTGAGCGGCGGGGCGTCATCTACGACGGCCGCTCCGTTCGTAGAGGGGACGGGCGTCGGACCGCCGGCTGCCGCCTATCCCTCATGCACGGACGCGAATGTGCCTGTTGCGCCGATGCCATCAGCTGAGGGCCAAACCTCGTTTGTGGGGGAGGGCGGCACGCCGTACCAGTCAAGCGAGACGGTGGAGATTATTCCGTTCGGCCAGATGCACCGAACCTATCTGGTGGCGCAAGTGGGCCACGAACTCCAGGTGATCGATCAGCATACGGCGCATGAGCGAGTATTGTTCGAGCGGCTGTTGCGGGCCTGGCAGGGCAAGAGTTTGCCGTCTCAGCCGCTGCTGTTACCGGAGCCTCTGGAGTTGCCGGTGCAGCAAGCCCTTATCCTTCAGCGCCATCTGGTTGAGCTGGAAGGCCTCGGTTTGCTGATTGAACCATTCGGGCCGTCTTCTTTCCTGATCCGCAGTCTCCCGGTCATGTTGGGGCACCCTGATTTAAGGGCGTTGGTTCAAGATTTAATAGACGATCTTGAGCAGTGGGATTCGATCTCCTCGCTGGAAACGAAGGTGAAGCCTATTTTGGCGTCTCTGGCCTGCCATGCGGCTGTTCGGGCCGGCCGCACGATGGCGCTTCCCGAGATCAAGCAGCTGGCGCAGGACTGGGTTGCCGAGGGGTTGATTATGACCTGCCCGCACGGTCGACGGGTGGCCTTCCGTCTTTCGGGCGACGAGCTGGCTCGGTTGTTCGATCGCGCATAGGCAGAGGGAGCCAGGGAATAGTGCGACTGTCGGAATCGCAGCGAGCGTCGCGACCCCTGGTGGTGTTGGTTGGACCGACGGCTGTCGGCAAAAGCGAGATCGGTCTTCGGTTGGCGCACGCGCTGGGTACGGACCTGCTGACCGCGGATTCACGTCAGGTCTATCGCGGGATGGATATTGCGACCGACAAGCCGACGTTGGAGCAGCGGCAAGGCGTGCCGCATCGCCTCATCGATCTCGTGAATCCCGACGAGTCGTTTAACGCCGGGCAGTATCGCCGGCTGGCGCTACAGGACATCGAACGGCTCTACGGCAATGGGCAGGTGCCGTTGGTCGTGGGCGGCACGGGACTGTATGTTCGGACGTTGTTGCATGGATTGTGTGATGCGCCGCGCGCAGACCAGGCCTATCGTGAGTCGTTGGTGCAGGAGGCTCGCGCGCAGGGCGGCTATTTTTTACACGGTGAATTGACGCGGATTGATCCCGAATCGGCTGCGCGGCTCCATCCGCACGACGAAGTGAAAATCGTGCGGGCGCTCGAAGTCTATCATCTGTCGGGGCAACGCCTGTCGGAGATGCAACGGCAGCATCGGTTCGCGGAGCAAGAATTTTCGGTGCTGTTGATCGGCTTGAATCGGGATCGTGCGCAGCTGTATCGCCGCATCGACGACCGAGTCGAGTCGATGTTCGCGCGGGGTGTGGTGGCGGAAACCGAACGGCTGCTTGCCGATGGGTATGGGCGGGAGTTAGGCGCGATGAAGGGGCTGGGATATCAGCAGGTCGCCGGGTTTCTCGCCGGAGAGTACGATCGGGCTGAAGCGCTCCGTCTGCTGAAGCGCGATACGAGACATTTTGCCAAACGCCAGTTGACCTGGTTTCGGAAGGAGCCGGGCTTGCGCTGGTACGAGTTGACTGAGCAGGATCGTTCGGAGGATGTGGCCGGGCGCCTGCTTGAGGAGATTGGTTCGTTTCTACGAGATCCGGTACGTCGACGGCCGGCGGACATGCCGCGCCCGTCGCTTAACATGGAACAGGAATCGACCGCATGACGCAATCAAAGAAGCCCGGGAAGGCCGCAATCGGGATTATCGGCGGCAGTGGGTTGTACGACATTGAGGGATTGGAGCGGGTTCGAGAGGTGCGCGTTCGTACCCCGTTCGGAGCGCCGTCCGACGCCATTCGTGTCGGTGTGCTGGGGGGCCTGCGGGTAGCGTTTCTCTCTCGGCATGGGCGGGGGCATCGGCTCAGCCCCAGCAGCATCAACTATCGCGCCAATATCTATGCGTTGAAATCGCTCGGGGTGACACAAGTGATTTCGGTCAGCGCCGTCGGCAGCATGAAGGAATCCATCCGTCCAGGCGACGTGGTGCTGCCGGATCAGTTCATCGATCTGACGAAACGCAGAGTATCCACATTTTTCGACGAGGGCCTCGTGGCGCATGTCGGCTTCGGGGAGCCGGTGTGTGCATCGGTAGCGGATGTGTTGGAGCAGGCGGGACGGTCCGTGGGGGCGAGGCTTCAACGAGGGGGCACCTACGTATGTATGGAAGGACCTCAGTTTTCGACCAAGGCGGAGTCCCGACTCTATCGTCAGTGGGGGGTCGATGTGATCGGCATGACGAACATGCCGGAAGCCAAACTCGCCCGCGAGGCGGAGCTTTGTTACGCAACGGTGGCATTGGCCACGGACTATGACTGTTGGCATGACACCGAAGAGGCGGTGACCGTCGAGGCCATTCTGGCCACGCTGCACAAGAATGTCGAACTGGCGAAACAGTTGTTGAAGGTCGCCGTGCCGAAGTTGACCCCGGATCGGGCCTGTGCCTGTCACCAGGCGCTGCAGACCGCGATCGTGACTGCGCCGGATCACATCTCTGCTCCGGTGAAACGGCGATTAAACCTATTGATTGCTCCCTATGTGCGGGCGCGGAAAGGAAAACGGTGAGGCATGGGTAAATTATTGGTCGTGGGGTCCGTGGCATTGGATACGGTGAAAACGCCGTTTGGTGAAGTGACTGAAGTGCTCGGAGGATCGGCGACGTATTTCTCAACGGCGGCGAGCTATTTCACCTCGGTCGATCTGATTGCGGTTGTCGGGGAGGACTTCCCGGAGCAGCATGTGACGTTCCTGAAGAGCCGGAAGATCGATCTGACGGGATTGGAGCGGCGACCGGGTGCCACGTTCCGCTGGAAAGGAGCCTACTCCCACCAATTGAACGAAGCGCAGACCCTCGATACCAGACTGAACGTGTTCGAGACGTTTCGCCCTAAGATTCCCGCGCAGTACAGCTCGCCGGATGTGCTCTTCCTGGGAAATATCGACCCGAATTTGCAGCTGGATGTCCTGCAGCAGGTGAAGCGGCCTGCCCTGGTCGCCTGCGATACGATGAATTTCTGGATCAACGGCAAGCGCGATGCGCTCTGGAATGTGTTGCAACACATCGACATCCTCATCATCAATGACGGAGAAGCGCGGGCCTTGGGCGAGGACACGAACCTTGTGAAGGTAGCCAAGAAAATTCTCGCGCGGGGACCCAAGCATCTGATCGTGAAGCGCGGCGAATATGGCGTGTTGATGTTCAATGACAAACAAGTCTTCGGGGCGCCGGCTTTTCCGCTGGATGACGTGAGAGATCCCACGGGTGCGGGTGATACGTTCGCCGGCGGATTCCTCGGCTATCTGGCCGCAACGGGAAACCACTCCCCCGAGGCGATGCGCCAAGCCATCATCTTCGGCAGCGTCATGGCCTCGTTTACAGTAGAAGCCTTTAGCCTTGACCGATTGAGGATCCTGGATTACAAAGAGATTGAGGCGCGCTTCAAAGAATTCAAGCGTCTCACCCACTTTGAGGATGTCAACGCATGAGGACACGTCGCCGAGAGCAGGATCGCGCCGCGCACCCCGCTTGGATCGGTCGGGGGGGGCGCTGGATGGTACTGCTCCTGGGTTTGTGCGTGTTGAGCGGGTGCGCCAACGAAGAGAACCTGCGCAAGTCGAAAGGGTTCTATCAGGAAGGGATTGCCCGGCTGAGTTCGGATCAGCAGCAAGCCTATGTCTCGTTTCAAAAGGCGGTGAAGCTCAATCCCGACAATAAGGAAGCGCACTACGCGTTGGGACATATCTATTCGTCGCAAGGACGACTCAAGCTGGCTGAGGAATCTCTGCGTGAGGCGATTCGGATCGACGGCGACTATGCCGAGGCGAATACCTACCTCGGGCAAGTGTTGGCTAATCAGGATCGATGGAAAGAAGCCATTGGAGCGTATCGCCAGGCGCTCAGCAATCCGCTCTATCCGACGCCGGATCTGGCACGCTTCCACTTGGGAAAAGCCTTGATGCATGAAGGTGACCTCCAGGGGGCGATGGAGGTATTGGAGGACGCCACGACCGTGACTCCGCCGAATGTCCCTCCCGCCATGCTTCAGTTGGAGTTGGCGCGTGTGTATCACAAGCTCGGATTTGATGTGCGGGCCCGCGAGGCACTTTCGAAAGTGTCGAACTTGGACAAGGGCGGAGAACAGGCGGCCGCGGCGCAGGCACTGCTCGGTCAGCTCAAACCATAGGCGGATATCATGGAATCAGTGGGTGAATTTTTTCGACAGGTGCGCGAGACGAAAGGCCTGACGATCGATGAGGTGGCCTCAAAGACCCGTATTCGTACGGATTTTGTCAAAGCGCTCGAAGAGGGAAATTTCGCCAAGTTGCCCGACCAGGTGTTCGCGCGAGGATTTGTGCGGTCCTACGCGCGATCGTTGGGGCTCGACGAAGAAGATGCGATCCATCGCTTTGCGCAGTCCGCGGGCGCGTTTTACGAAAAACAGGGTGAGCGGGAACGGCTGAGGCAACGGCAGGTGGAAGAGGAACGGCGTCGCAAAGCCAACCGTAAAGCCGTGGGGATTGCGATTGCCGTGGCCATTGCGACGTTGGTGTTTCTTCTCAGCCGGGAGCAGTCCTCGACCCTGGTGCGTCGTTCCGGGTCGGACACCCCGCCGCTGAGTAAGAAGAGCGCACCGTTCGTCAAGGACGCGCGTGATGCGCCGCGTCAGGGGTTGGAGCTTCCGCCTCCCATCGCAGCGCCGGCGAAACCGGTTGAGCCGATGGCCGTTCCGCCGAAGTCTGTGCAGGAAAAAGCGGCTGCTGCGGTGCCGCCTCCCCCTGCCGCTCCGGTAAAAGCGACATCGGTCCAGCCGCCGGAACAGGTTGCCGCCCAGCCCTCTTCCTTCGCGGGATCCGATGGCCCGCTGGCAGGGCTGTCCGTAGATGGGCCCGCCGGGCCTGATGGCCCGCTCGTCCTCGATCTCGATGCCACTGAGCTGAGTTGGGTGGTGGTGCAAGTCGATTCCGGTAGTCCTCAGGAAGCCTTGCTGCGCCCTGGCGAGAAGGCCCAATGGAAAGCCCAGGACCAGTTTATGGTCACGCTGGGTAATGCCGGTGGCGTACGCGCTGAATTAAACGGCAAGCCACAAAAGCCTTTCGGCCCGAGCGGGAAAGTTGTGCGAGACGTCGTCATCAAACGATGAGATGAATGATCCAGGAGCGGCCTCGTTGTTGTCGGTGTGAGGCCGCGCGTTGCTGCTCCCTCCCCCCCGTGTCCCTCCGTCCCTCCCATCCAACGCCTGTCGCCAGGAGCTCCGCTGGGCCTCGCGCGCACAAAGGAATGAGGCGCGCAGGGGGCCTCTGGGGCGCAAAGGTGTCACGGTTGAATGCTGGTACGTACCAGTCAGGCATCTGAACGGTAAAAATCGCCCAATTTCAGCCTCTTTTCACATCTGTGGTTTTGGCACGGCCCTTGAGTCTGCGGTAGGCGGGCAGAGGCGGAGAGAGGGCAACGAGGGCCGCCCGTTCCCTTGACAAGACAGAAAACGCGTTGCTATAGTTCGCCTGTTTTGTCGCCCTTATCGCCGGCTTTTTGCCACGCTGTTTCTGATAAGCGAGTCGTTGTTCATGCGGTGGGTTCAACACAAAGGAGGAGTTCTGATGGGGTATTTTTCTAAGTTAGTTGGAGTGTGCGCGGCCGTCACCTTATTGTCTGTGGCGGTGGTGGGAGCTGAAGAAAAGGATCCGTTGAAGCCTCGTGTTGCGCCGGATCAAATGGCGGATGCAAAGGCGATGAAGAACCCGGTTGCCTCCACCCCGGAAAGCATTGCCAAGGGCAAGGCACTGTATGAGGGCAAGGGCACCTGCTTCAATTGCCATGGGAAAGAAGGAAAAGGCGACGGTCCTGCCGGCGCGATCCTCAACCCGAGCCCGCGTAACTTCACCAACTGCAAGTTCCACAAGAAGCGGAAGGACGGCGAGCTGTTCTGGGTGATCAAGAACGGCAGCGCAGGAACCGGTATGGTGTCCTTGATCCCTGCGGCTATCAACGAAGAAGAAGCCTGGATGATCATCAACTATGAGCGCAGCTTCTGCAAGGGCGGAGAAGAGTAGTCGAACGTTTCAGCTGATTGGCTGAATGTCTGGGGGCGGCGAGGGTATCCTTGCCGCCCCCATTCTTTTATGCAGCCGGCGACGGCATCCATAATCTAGCGGAGAAAGAATGGGGGGCGGATGATGTCCGTCGCTCCAAGCGATCGACTGCGAGCTTCTGTGAGTCGATCGAGACGGCTGGAAGAGACCGTCGTTTCCGTTAGGGCTTGCTGGTCGCAGGAATGGTAGGTGGTTTGGTAAGAATCACGTCCAGGTTTTTATCCTGGGCTCGCAGCGCAGGGAGAATTTGCGGTTGTTGTTCCTGCTTGAAGGTGGTGCGCGCTGCCGCCGGGACTTTCCGATTGACGAAGTCCGTCACCTCGCCGATCGTGACCTCACCGTTTCGGTTGAGATCTGCTTCGCCGCGAAGTCCTCGCAAGAGATAGTAGGTGAACAATCCATGACGCAAGGTATCTGATTCCAGGCTTTTTCCAAAACCCGTCGTGCCGACCAAGTGTAGTACTTTCCCCGTCAGCCCGGTCCATTTCGGCGCTGCGCCTTTCGTGCCGTTCTTGAGCACAGACCCGTCGAATATGAACAGCACCTGCCTCGCCTTCAATCGTTCCAGTGCCGCCTCCAAGTCCTTGAACGGATACAGGCGAGTGGGTGATCCCAGGGAGCCATCATAGGGAATCAGAAAGGTATCCCCGGTCGGCGAGACGACTGCTTGGCCGGCGAAGTACACGGTGACGAGCGAGTCCTGGGTAATTTTCGACGGGAGCCAGTCGAGCAGCGCTTCCTCGATATCAGGGCGCAAGGCGCTCCAATCTTGGAGCAGCCGTACGTTGTGTTTCGGCAATCCCCCTAATGACTGAAAGTAGGTCGCTACCATTTCGGCATCAAGGGCGGCGTACTTGCGCGCGCCGATGGGCTGTTCCCGATAGCTACTGAGTCCGATGGACAGCAGATAGTCGTTGGTTCGCTGTCCCCCTGTGGTCGGTGCGGGAATGTGGTCCACGTCGTCGGTAGTGATGCCGGTCGACCGTACTGTGGCGACGAGCCTCTGGGGTGGGGACGTGGGTTGACCGGTTTCGCTTGCCAGGGAAACGTGAAACTCCGCCTGCTGTGGACTGAGCGATTGCGGCAGGGTCGCGATGAATTCCAAGGACTTGGAGCTGCCCGCTTCCATGGCCCCCGTTGATAACGTGGTGGCTGGGAATTGCGCAATCAGCGCCGGCGGGCCGGTCAGTTGAACGGCCATGTTCTGCACCGTTTGGGCGCTGGTGTTGACGACGTCGACTCGCACACGGATCCGTTCGCCGCCCTCGAAAACCTGGTTGCTGTTTTCATCCAGCAGCGTGGCCTTGAATGACAACGGAGGTGCCGTCGTGGTGGCCGCGCTTGCAGAAGACAGGGCGGGGGGGGGATTCTGCGAACGCTCGGTCGTTGCGACGGATTGGGGGGCGGTCGCTGCGGTTGCCGGATGGGTGGGAGCCAGCAACACACGCGCTTCCTGCATGAACTGCGTCGCCAACACGGTGGACGTATCCTGAAGCAGGGGATCAACGATGTAGTCGCAGCGTTGTTGGGTCAGCTCGAGCTGCACCCGTTCTTTTCGCGTGGATTGCAAGGGCCGCTCGGCCAACGGTGCGCCGGATGCATCGAAGAACTCTGCGAGGGCGTCCAGGCTGAGCTCGGCCGGGGCACGGTCATAGAGCGCGTCGGTTTGAATTTTGAATCGAGGGTCCAGCATGCGTATCCGTACCGTCACGTCCGGTTTTCCGGCGCTGGCATCACTGCCGGGAAGTACCACGGCACGAAACGTCTGATGGGCAGCTTGGATCAGCATGTCTTCGACGGTCGGACCGATGGAGAACAGATGGATCCGTCCGCAGTTGTCAATGTATTCGGCCTTGGCGGTGGCCAGGGACTGGTCGACATCCAATTGAAGCGTCAGGGGCACGGGGGGGCCGAGATCTGGCAGCGTCTGCCGGGCAAAACGGGACTTGATACTCTCACAACTGACGGAAGCCAGCACAGGGATTAAGAGCATTCCAAGAATGAGCGCGCGGTGCGTCTTCAAGCCAAGGCCTCCTCTAGCCGTATTTTGAAGGAGGAACGGTACAGGAAAGGAGGGGGCTTTGCAACCGACTGCCCGTGCGGCTTGCGACCCGTGCAGGGCTCGTTTATTCTACCGCCGCCGGTGCTCCGGCTCTTAAACGGAAGGTGGTGGATTCGTCGTGTTGGTGCTCGGCCTCTCCAATATGAGAGATGCGGCGGCGGCGCTCCTCTCTGACGGTCGTATTGTGGCGGCGGCGGAAGAAGAGCGATTCGTTCGTGAGAAGCACGTGACGGCCTTGCCGGTGCAGGCGATTCGTTATTGCCTGCGTGAGGCGGGAATCACCTTGCGTGAGGTCGAGGCCATTGCCGTTCCCTGGAAATATTGGCAGATCGGGCGGCGTGCCCGGCTCGCCCTGACGGCGATGCTGCGCTCCCCGCAACTGTTCCGAGTGAAAGGGACTCGCTCGTTGGAGCGGGTCGGCCGGGAGTGGATGGAGTTGTTCCGGTTGCGGGAGGAACTGACCACACGCGTGGATGCGGGCGCAATCCAACCGGTCTTTCTCGATCACCATGTGTGCCATGCCGCCAGTTCGTTTCTGGTGTCGCCCTTCGAGCGGTCGGCGATTCTCGTGGTTGACGGCGCGTCTGAAGCCGATACCACCCTGATGGCAACCGGTGACGGCAGTCAGATCACCGTGCTGGATCGCACCCCGCTTCCCCATTCGCTCGGTCAGTTCTATGCCGCGATGACGGCCTTTCTTGGGTTTCGCCCTGACCGGGACGAATACATTGTGATGGGCCTGGCGTCCTCCGGGGAGCCGACGTTTGCTCCTGCCCTGCGTCAGCATATTGTGCGGCTGCTGCCACGCGGGCGATTTGAATTGAATGTCCGGCTGCTTGATTTTCATCTCGCCCGCGCCGGATTCTTCGTCGAGGAATTTGTGCGCCTGTTCGGCTCGCCGCGGCAGTCGACGGAGGAACTCACTCCACGGCACCGCGATCTGGCTGCCAGCGCGCAACTCGTCCTGGAAGATACGCTGCTCCATCTCGGTCGTCACCTGCGCACCCTGACGCAGGCTGAATCACTCTGTCTGGCGGGTGGGGTTGCCTATAATTGCGTGGCCAACGGCCGCCTGCGGGCCGAACTGGGGTTCAAAGATGTTTACGTGCCGCCGGCCGCCGGCGATTCGGGCGCGGCGCTCGGGGCGGCCTTGTGGTGGACGGCGAGGCGTGACCGGGAGGCGGGACGATGTCGCTTGACTGATGCGTACCTGGGGCCACACTTCGATGAAGGTGCGTGTCGGGCAGCGCTGTCCCAGGCGGGCCTGGTGGCCGAGTCCCTGACAGACGATCAATTGTATGCGCGGGTTGCCGCTGAGTTGACACGGGGGCGTCTCGTGTTCTGGTATCAAGGCCGGATGGAGTGGGGGCCTCGTGCACTGGGGAACCGGAGCCTGCTGGCGGATCCACGGCGGGAAGACATGCGGGAGTTGATCAATAGTAAAGTGAAATGCCGGGAGACGTTTCGCCCCTTCGCTCCATCGGTACTCGCTGATCGGGCGCACGATTTTTTTGAGATGCCGGCTCCATCACCCTACATGCAGTTCACGGTGCGGGTGAAGGCCTCGGCGAAAGGAATCCTTCCGGCCGTCACGCATGTCGACGGCACGGCTCGGGTCCAGACGGTGACGCGTGAGGCCAATCAGCGGTTTTATGACCTCCTGACCGCGTTCGGACAACTCACCGGTGTTCCGGTGCTGCTGAATACGTCGTTCAACGTGCAGGAGCCGATCGTCTGTACGCCCGAAGATGCGGTGCGCTGCTTCCAGCGGACTCAGGTGGAGTGGTTAGTGCTCGGCAATCTACTGGTGGGCAGATCCTCTCCACAGGCCATCTCGAATCATGTCTGTTGAGCCCGTTCGTGTGATTGATTCCTCCCCTCAGCGCCTGGTCGTTCTGTTGCTTGAGTGTCTTCTGGTCGGCTTCATTCTGAATCTCACGCTGCAGCCGTTGGTCGAGCCGGACTTGGGATGGCATCTGCGCGCCGGGCTGGATTTGATCGCCCAGGGCTGGCGGTTGCCGGAGACCGATCCCTACTCCCATACCATGCCGGATTGGCATTGGATCGAGCATGCCTGGTTGACTGATGGATTGCTGGCGATGATCTACCGGGTGATGGATCCGGTGGGCGGCCTGGGTCTGATCCTGTTCTTCGGCGGCGTGACGTCGCTGGCCTGGTGGGTGGCCGCATGGCAAGCCAGGGTGCCTCGGACCTACCGATTGGCGGCCATCGTGGCCAGCCTTTGGGTGGCCTTGCCGTTCCTTGGCGCACGCACGCAACTGGTGAGTTTGCTCGGCGTGGCGATGCTGTTGTGGGGGTGGCGTCACATTCAGGATGGACAGCGGGCATGGATTTGGGGGCTGCCCCCGTTGTTCCTGCTCTGGGCAAACCTGCATGGCGGGTTTACGGCGGGGCTTTTTCTCTCCGGTGTGTTGTTGGGCCTCTCCGTGCTGATGAAGGTCTGCACGGAGTGGTCTGTGGTTGCGGTGACACGTGATGAGCCGGTGCTCAGTTGGGACGATCTTTGCCGCTGTGCGATTGCGCTGAGCATCGCGGTGGCGCTCACCTTGCTGAATCCCTATGGATGGCGGCTCTACCAGGAGATTTATGAGTCCCTGACCGATCGGTTCATGATCGAGACGTTGCGGGAATGGCAGCCGGTGTCTTTTCAGGGATGGGCCGGAAAGGCCTATGGGATGTATCTGGCCGGGCTCGCGTGCCTGATGGTCGGATGGTATCGTCGGGTGGAACCGGTTCGATGGGGCCTGCTGGTGCTCATGCTTGGGTTGTCGCTACGGCATTGGCGGAACGTCACGCTGTTCCTGATCGTGAGCCTCCCGCTGGTGGCGGAGTTGCTCGCGCTGGCCATCGGCTCCTGCGTTCGGTGGGTGCCGGCTGTGAAGTCGCACGCGGTCGCGGTGGTGCTCATGCTGACCCTTGGAACGGCCGGTGCGCTCTATGCCTTGGGGACCGAACATCTGGAGCACGTCTGGTTATCGGGAACGTCGCCGGATGTGTATCTTGAACAGACGGAATATCCGATTGAGGCGGTGCGATGGATTCGGAGCCATCGGGAGGAAGTGGGAACCAGGTTGTATAACGACTACAGCTATGGCGGGTTTCTCCTCTGGCACCTTCCTGGCGAGAAAATATTCATTGATGGTCGCATGCCGGCCTGGCGGATCGGCGACCGGCAGATCTTTCAGGACTATGTGGAGCTGAACCGTGAGGACGCGCCTCAGTTGGCGTTGTTGGACCGGTATGCCGTCGATTGGGGGCTCATCCAGCGGGGCAGCGCGCTCGCGCTGGCCTTGGAGGCGCACGATGCCTGGAAGCCGGTCTATGCCGATCCCAAGGTGGTGATTTTGCGACGGCGGGAATGATCGGCTGGATGCCTGTTAGAAATGAGTGGGTTTGTGGAGGCTAAGGCCGGTTCGATGCCATTTGGTGCGAGCCGGCCGCGTCGTATGTACAGCCCTTGCGAGTCACGTTTCCGGATGGCCTGGAGTTCTTGCAGCATGACGAACCCGTCGCGCCAGGGGCGAACTTTCGAGCCTGGCTGGTCGATCCAATTGATGGGGACTTCCGCCAGCCGGTAGCCGCGTTGGCGCGCGACATAGAGCAGCTCCAAGTCGAACGCATACCCATCGACGCAGGCGACCGAAAACAAGTCTTGAGCGATCGATCGACGAAAGAGCTTGAATCCGCATTGCGTGTCGGCAATATCGCGAAGGCCCAGGCGTTGCACGATGTGGTTGAAGAGATTTCCCAGCAGGTTACGATGCCACCGTGCCCGGACGGTGAAGGTGGGATCTTGGGACGCCAGTGCCCGTGACCCGATGGCGAGATCCGCTCCTGCCAGGAGCGCCGATTCCAGTCGTGCCAATTCTTCGATCGGCGTGGCTCCATCCGCGTCCACAAACAATTGATACGTGCCACGCGCCGCCTGCATGCCACGGCGAACGGCCGCGCCTTTTCCCATGTTGCTGGTCAGCCGAATGAGTCGCACGTGGGGGCAGCGATGGGCTACCGACTCGACTGCCTGCGCGGTCTGGTCGCGACTGCCGTCATCGACGACGAGGACTTCATAGGTCCCGCCGCGTTCATCCAAATACGCAAGGACCTGCTTCAGGCAGAGTGGAAGGCGTTGCGCCTCGTTATAGGCCGGGATGATGACCGAAAGGGAAGGCGTCTGGGTCGGGCAGGGTGTCACGTCGGGACAGCCTCGTGTCGGATTGTGCGGGACCGATCCGTCCGCCAGCGGCGAATGGTGCCCCACGGTATCTGACCGAGGAGCGAAATGCAAGGCGTGAGGATCGGGTCTTGACAGCGCCATCGACCGGGGGCGATCGTAATCGCACCACGGTAGGATGCCCTAGCGTAGTTCTCTGGCGGGAGGGTGCGATGAGCCGGAACCAAGGCTGGGTTCTGTGGTTGGCCTGGATGTTGTTGCTGACCGGTTGTGCCGTGACGTCTCCACCCAGCCGGTTGAGCCAGTATGTCGCTCTTGCCGCGGCCGACGAATCAGCCGGCGTTGAGTTGCCGGTGCAACGTCCGCTTCGAACTGCGCTGGTTGTGCTCTCCGATCGGTCGGCTCAGGAGGCGGCCCCGGGTATGCCTGAGGAGGCTCAGGCAAGACTGGCTGAGACGCTCAGTGAGCAGGTCAATCTGGGCTTTCCCATTGCTATTAAGCGGGTGGTGAATCTCGGTGAGATTCCGGTGGGTGCGCCGCATCCGAATTGGACTGACCTTGCGCGCCAGCAGAGTGTGGACTATGTCCTGGTCGTGGTTCTCTCGAGCACAGAGCAGGAGTATCCCGCCTCGCTGTTTCTCGGCTGGACGAGCCACCGGCAGCCGGGGTTCCGTCGCGACAACTGGTCCTTGGCGGAAGCGGCCCTGGTTGATGGCTCAACAGGCCGACAGCTTCTCCGCGCGGAGGGGCGAGCCATGGCGACGTTGGATAGTCCCACGGCGCCTGGGATTTCGCAGTGGTACCCGGTCATTTATCTGCGCCCGCAGGATCCAGAGCGGCGCATCTGGCCGCCGTCCTATGAAGGCGCCCCTGTGACGCTTCGTGTGGTGTCGATGGAGCAGGCGGCGAAGCGATTGGCCGGGAATCTACAGCGAGCCTGGGTCGAGCAGCGGGAGCTTGAGTTGGTTGCGATGCCGAGGCCATGACGACTGTGTATCGGAGAAACGGGCTCCGCGTTTTCCTCTTTGAAGGCGATTCTGTGATTAGTGTAGAATGACTCGTTCATGATGGCGCGGAGGATGGTTCCTCATTTTCAGGTTTCCAGAGGAGTACACATGACGTATCGACATCGGCGCAGGAAAGTGCTGTCCGTACTGGCAGGGATTCCCATGATCGCTGCCACGCTCCTAGTCGGCGGAATGCAGCCAGGGTCTCAGGCTCAGGCGGCAGGTGTCCCCCCGGCGTTTGCGCAGGGATTCTCAGAAATCGTCAAGTCGGTGACCCCTGCAGTCGTCAACATTGCCGTCACCGGTGGAGGGGAGGGGCGTCGCGAAGGTCGTCGTCAGCTTCCTCCGGGCGGACCATTCGGTGGCCCGCCTCCCGGCCCTGGTGATGAGCCGCCCGGTATGGAACCGCCAGGTGGACCCGGTGGCCCGCCAGGCCCTCCCGGTGGTGGTCCCCATCGCCCTGAACAGAGTGCCGGATCCGGTGTGATCCTTGAGCCGAACGGGTATATCGTCACCAATAACCACGTGGTTGAAGGCGCGACCCAAATCACGGTGACTCTGTCGGACCGCCGCGAATTTCCGGCCAAAATCATCGGAACCGATCCGAAGACGGATTTGGCCATCATTAAGATCGAAGCCAAAGACCTCAGCTCCATGAAGTGGGCGGATTATGACGAGTTGCAGGTCGGTGACGTGGTGCTTGCGGTGGGCAGTCCGTTCGGCCTGAGCTCAACCGTGACCATGGGCATTATCAGCGCGCTGGGACGCGGGAACGTGGGCATTGCCGATTACGAAGACTTTATTCAGACCGATGCGGCCATCAATCCGGGTAATTCCGGTGGAGCGTTGGTGAACTTGCAGGGCAAGTTGATCGGGATCAATACGGCGATCTTCTCCCGCACGGGCGGATCCGAAGGCATTGGTTTTGCCATTCCGAGCAGCATCGCGACGGACATCGTTGAGAGCCTGACGAAAATGGGCAAAGTGGTGCGCGGGTGGATGGGCGTGGCCATTCAGGAAATTACCCCGGCCCTGGCGAAGTCCTTCAAGTTGCCTGAGGAACGCAAAGGTGTGCTCATCAGCGATGTGAATGAGAATGGTCCCTCCCATACGGCGGGCATGCGCCGTGGCGATGTGGTTATTGCATTCAACGGCAAAGAGGTGCAGAGCGTCAGCCAGCTGCGGAACTTAGTCGCGCGGATGGGGGTCGGCAAGGACGCCGACATCAAGATTCTGCGTGAAGGGAAAGAGCAGCTGTTGAAGGTGAAGGTGGCTGAGCGGCCGTCTGACGAAGTGCTCGCCAAGCGGGAGCCTGGTCCTGCCGCTCCTCCGGCTGAGACGGTGAAGCCGCCGGACAATGTCTTGGCGTCGTTACGGGTTCAGATGCTGGATGCCGCGATGCAGAGCCAGTTGAACATTCCTGCAAAAACCACCGGCGTGGTGGTCAGTTCCGTTGAGGCCGGCAGCCCTGCTGAATCCGCAGGGTTGCAGCGTGGCGACGTGATTCAAGAGGTCAACCACGAAGTGGTTAAGAGCCTTGAGGATTACCAAAAGGCGTCAGCCAAGGTGAAGAAAGACGAAATGGTGGTGCTCCTGCTGAGTCGGCAGGGGAACAATCTGTTCGTAGCCGTCAACCCGAAATAGACAGCAACCAGCGGACCGCTTTCGGCTATCAGTCTGATTCCGACTGATGGCCGAAAGCCTCCTGCTGAAAGCGATTTTGAATGGCTGACGGGTTCAAGTTTCAAGAGTGGCTGCAAGACACGGTCTTTAAGCCGCTTGAAGATAAAAAAATGCCGGTCATGGAGCACTTGGTTGAGCTCCAAGTCCGGCTGACCCGTGCAGTCATCGTGACGGCGATTATCTTCGTCGGAACGTTCTTTTATGCCGATACGCTGGTGAAGTGGATCCGGGTGCCGCTCCAGAACATGTTCGTACCCGGATCCCTGTCCTGGATCCCTACTGATCTTCCCACCGTCCCCTTCGTCTTTCTCGCACCGGCTGAAGCGTTGTGGCAAAACGTGAAAGTGGCGGGTCTCTTTGCTCTGGTGCTGGGGACTCCTTATATGTTGATTGAGTTCTGGCATTTTGTGGTGCCCGGCCTCCATGCGCAGGAGCGGAGATTTGTCGGTCCATTTGTGATCCTGAGTACTCTGGCGTTTTATTTGGGCTTGTTGTTCTCGTTTTTCTTTGTGCTCCCCTTTGCGCTCAACTTTTTGATTTCGTATGGCGTGAATGCCGGCTTTATTCCGCAACTGTCGATTGCGCAATATGTCGGATTCGCGCTGTGGTTTCTTCTGGTCTTCGGTCTCATTTTTGAAGTGCCGTTGGTGATTACCCTGCTGGCCAAACTGGGTTGGGTGGATGCCCCGCTGCTGAAACGATATCGCAAGTGGGCCTTCCTCGCGGCGTTTATCTTCGCCGCGATTCTGACGCCGACGCCGGACCCCTTCAATCAGTGCCTGATGGCGCTGCCGATGTACATTTTTTATGAGGTCGGGATCGTGAGCGCCGGAATCTTCAACAAGAAGAAAGCGGCCGCTCCCGAAGAGTCGCTTGTGCCGGCGGTCGCTGCGGCGGGCCCCGGTCTTGGGAAACCAGGGCCATCGATGCCGGCCGGTGGCGGTGATAGTGACTATGTCGGTGTGCCGACTGGTCGTCGAGGGTAAGGCAGGGCAGGATTCAGCAACATGACGAAAGCACGCTTTCGTTGTTCGCATCATGATGTACGCTTTATGAGGAGTCTGAGATGCCACGCGAGTTAAACGTCATTTCACAGCCCGGTTCCAGCAGCGGTGGAGATGCCTGCACCTATATGTGGGCCTGCGCCATTTGCGACGAAAACGAAACCTGTCAGAAAGACAAGGAAGGCCACAGTCGGTGGCTCGTCGCGAAACGTATGGAACGGATTGAATATAAAGTGCTGGTCATGAGCAACAAGGGCGGAGTGGGCAAGAGCACCTGCACCACCAATTTGGCCGTCAGCCTTGCGCTCAAAGGCTGGCATGTCGGGATTTGCGACATGGACATTCACGGTCCCAACATTCCGAAGATGGTCGGCGCCGAAGGCCAGAAGCTGAAGATCAGCACCTCGGGCGGAATCATTCCGTTTCAAGCCTACAACATGAAGATCGCGTCGATGTCGTTCTTGTTGCAGAACTCCGATGATCCGATCATCTGGCGCGACGCCTATAAATACGAATTCATCAATCAGCTGTTGGGAGGGGTGGAATGGCAGGATCTCAATTTTCTGTTGATCGATCTGCCCCCCGGGACCGGCAACGAGTCGGTGACGACCATTGATCTCTTAGGCGGTGTCAGCGGGGCCGTGATCATTACGACACCGCAAGAAGTGGCGCTGCTCGACTCTCGGAAGTCGGTGACCTTCTGTAAGGACAGCGAAGTGCCGATCGTCGGCATCGTCGAAAATATGAGCGGCTTGGAGTGTCCTCACTGCCATAAGGAAGTGAATGTGTTCCGCAAGGGCGGTGGCGAAGCCTCGGCTTTGGACATGGGTGTTCCCTTCTTGGGACGGATTCCGTTGGACCCTGATGTGGTGACCCAGAGCGATGCGGGCGAGCCGTTTGCGCTCTTTAACTCCGATTCGGCAACCGCGCAGGCGTATCATGATATCGCCAATCAGGTCGAAGCGTTCTGCAAGAAGAGCGGATCGCTGGTCAAGCTGGCGCCACGTCAGCAACATTGATGGGACGGTGACGCGTGAAAGCTCTTGATGCAACAACCGGATTGACTCCGCTCCACGAGGCGCAGCGTATTGTGCTGGACGCCACGACTCCGCTCGGTCTTGAGAAGATCTCCATTCTCGATACGTTGGGGCGTGTATTGGGTGAAGATATCATCGCCGAACGTCACAATCCGCCGTGGGACAATTCCGCCATGGACGGCTTTGCCGTGCGGGCGGAAGATATTCAGCAGGAGCAGACGATTGCCAAGCCGGTCATGTTGACCGTCATTGAAGATGTGCCGGCAGGAAAGATGCCGACCAAGACTGTGGGACGGGGGCAAGCGATCCGGATCATGACTGGTGCGCCGATTCCGAAGGGCGCGGATACCGTCCTCAAGGTCGAGGATACGGAGCATACGCCCGATTCGGTGCGTGTCTTCAAGCCGGAGCCCCGCGGATCGAACATCCGACCGCAGGGGGAAGATGTGAAAAAGGGCGAGTGCATCATTCCCAAAGGAACGACCATTCGTTCCGGCGAAGCGGGCATGCTGGCTATCCTGGCGAAGTCTTTTGTGTTGGTGTATCAGCGTCCACGGGTCGCGATTTTGTCGACCGGTGATGAGTTGGCCGATCTCGATGAGCGGTTCAGCGAAGAGAAAATCATCAATTCGAACAGTTACGGCATTGCCGCTGCGGTGCAGGAGGCCGGTGGCGTGCCGATCCTGCTGGGGATCGCGCGAGACACGCCTGCCGCGTTGAAAGAAAAGATTTCGCACGGATTGAATGCCGATATTCTCGTGTTGTCGGGCGGTGTGTCGATGGGTGACTACGACTTCACAAAAGCCGTCTTTCGGGATCTGGGCGCCGAGATGAATTTCTGGAAGCTGGCGATCCGACCGGGCCAGCCGCTTGCCTTCGGAAAGATTCAGGGCAAACTGGCGTTCGGATTGCCTGGGAATCCTGTTTCCTCGATGGTGACATTCGAGCAACTGGTGCGACCTGCGATGCTGAAGCTGGCGGGAGCGCGAGGGTTTGGGCGCCCGCTGCTGGAGGCGGTGTTTCAGGAGAAGTTTTCGAAGCGGACCGACCGCCGGCATTTCCTCCGTGGAGTGTTGTGGCGGGAGAACGGAGTGTTCAAAGTTCGGACGACCGGCGATCAAGGGTCAGGCATTCTCACCTCCATGGTGAAAGCCAATTGTCTGATCGACCTTCCCGTCGAGGTGGAACGGGTTAATCCGGGCGACCCGGTGACCGTACAATTGCTCAGTGGGTCGGCCTGGCTGGAGCAGGCGGCCCCGATGGCCCCGACCGGTCATCGCCCATCCTGTTGTTGAGCCGCGAAAGGAACGTGTTCATGTCCGTGCCGATTTTGTCTTTTGTCGGACGATCCAATAGCGGCAAGACGACGCTGATTGAGCGTGTGATCCCTGAACTGGTCAGGGCAGGATATAAAGTGGCCACCGTCAAACATGCCGGCCATGGATTCGATTTGGATACGGAAGGCAAAGACAGCTGGCGTCACAAACAAGCCGGGGCCAGCAGTGTTGTCATCATCTCGAAAAGCAGCCTCGCGATGTTCGCCGATGTGTCGGACCATATGAACGTCGAGGAGGTGCGCGAACAGTATCTCGATGCATCCTATGATTTGATCCTGGCCGAGGGATGGCGGAGCGAGGGGTATCCCAAGATCGTGGTGGTTCGTGATCAAATCGGCGAGGTGCCGGTCTCGCAGGATGGGCTGCTGGCCATCGTGTCCAACAAGCCGGTCGAGACAGCGGTCCCGCTGCTCGACCCCGATGATGTGGCCGGCGTGGCGGCGCTCATCATCCGGCACTTCCCCAAATCTCAACGGGATAATGCGTAAGACCTCCGTCATTGTGCTCGGAGCGATCATGGCCGGCGCAGTGGCTTTAGGAGGAGTTGCGGTTCCGCTGACCAACCATCCGAAGTTTTGTGCCAGCTGTCACACTATTCAACCGGCCTATGAGCGCTGGCTGGAATCATCCCACAAAGAGGTCGAGTGCGTGGCGTGCCACGTTCGGCCAGGAGTTGTCGGCTGGTTGGAAGACAAGGCCTGGCATGGCACCAGGGACGTCGCCATCTATCTGTTCGGCAAACCGACCGAGCCGTACAATTTACGCGCGCATGTCGATTCAGCCGTCTGTCTGGGATGTCATCGGAACATCTTGCGCGTGTCGGAGATTGCGACCCGGGATTTACCGGCACCCGTGAAGGATGTGGGACTGGTCATGAGCCACCGCAAGCACATGGACGCATTCAGTCAGCGTGGGCAGGGCGAGGGCTGCACGACCTGTCATGCGGCGGTCGTGCATGAACGGCCGATCAAAGGCTATCCCATCGTGATTCCTCGCGGGCATGTGTCGGCCGATAGCCGACCCTGGAAGCCTGAACATCCCGAAAGTTCCGTCCTCCACAAACGGGCACAGGCGGATTGCTTCCGTTGTCACGATAATAAAACCGAGTATGACGGTCGAGTCTTGAGCCGGAAGTGCGAAACGTGTCATCTGCCTGAGAAACTCACGGAATTCTTGTCGTTTTAAGCCACGGGAACCCCAGTTCCATGTCATCTGCGGTCGTCGAAGTACGCAATCTGATCAAACGCTTCGGCGAGTTCACGGCAGTGGACGGGATTTCATTCGACATCGGGCGAGGGGAAATCCTCGGGTTGTTAGGCCCGAACGGCGCCGGAAAAACGACGACGTTTCAGATGATGCTGGGGTTGGTCACGCCCACATCCGGATCGATCCGGATGTTCGGACTCGACTTGCAGACCAACCGGGAGGCGATTCTCCAGCAGGTGAATTTTTCCTCCACATACATTTCGTTGCCCTATTCGCTGACGGTGGAGGAAAATCTCCGTGTCGTCGCTCGGTTGTATGGGATGTCCAACATGGCCGGCCGCATCGACGAGATGGTGAAGAAGCTGGAGATGGACGAGTGGCGAAACAAGCTGACTCGCAAACTTTCGTCCGGGCAGATGACCAGGCTCACACTGGCCAAAGCGCTGCTCACGGAGCCGAAGGTGCTGTTTCTCGATGAGCCGACGGCAAGCCTGGACCCGGACATCGCGCATAAGATCCGCGCCATCCTCCTGGAGGAACGGCAGGCCACCGGACTCAGCATTCTGTATACCTCCCACAACATGCGGGAGATGGAGGAAATGTCGGATCGTATTATCTTCCTGCAGCGAGGAAAAATCGTCGCGGAAGGCACGGCGAAGGATATCGTGACTCGGTTTGGACAAGCTGATCTGGAAGATGTGTTTCTCAAGTTGGCTCGCGAACAGTAGCGGCAACCTGAGATCGGGTCTTTGTGGAAGGGAGTAGGGGCAGTCATGGTTGAGATGGGAATGTCGTTCGGTCTGGGCCTGATCATCGGAGGTCTGAGCCTGATGTTGGCGTGGGGACTGTTGTGGCTCGTTATCGGCGGCATCGGCTTGGCCCGGCAGACATGCGGTTGGGCGATCTTCATGAGCAGCGTCAGCAGCACGGCCATTGCGGGATTGTTGATGGCGGGGGCGCTCTGGCTGGCGGATTCGGCGAGGCTCACGAGTGCTGCGCTGCAGGTCGGTCTGGCCGGGGTTCCGCTGGCGTTGCTCGTCGCAGCATTCTGCCGTTTGGAGGATGGACGGCAGATCGGTCCGGCCTTCCTGGAAGGCAGCCGCCTCATGGTGCATCAACTACTTGGTGTGCACGATGAAGGCTGCGGGCATTGTCATGAGAAACCTGTTGCCGAGCCGCCGTGCCACCAAAAACCCTGTTACGAGCAGTCCTGCCACGAGAAGCCTTGTGAAGGGAAGCCCTAGCGGCCGATGGCTTATCATCGTATTGCAGCTCTGGTGATCCGTCACCTGTATCTCTACCGCCGCAGTCTGCCGCGGGTGATGGAGATCATCTACTGGCCCTTTCTCGACCTCGTGGTCTGGGGATTCATCACGGTTTATTTGGCGACGTTTCAAGGCCAGATGCCGGCGGTGGTCACATTTCTCCTCGGGGCGTTGATTCTCTGGGACGTGCTCTTTCGCTCGCAGCAGGGCATCACCATTTCGTTTCTCGAAGAAATCTGGGCGCGTAATCTCATGAACCTGTTCGCCAGCCCACTCACGCCGAACGAATTTCTGGCGGCTACCATGGTGATGAGCCTGTTTAAAATCACGGCAGTGTCGATGGTGATGTCGGTCTGCGCCTGGATCTTTTACGGGTACAACGTCTTTATCCTCGGGCTCTGGCTGCTGCCGTTCATCATGAATCTTGTGCTCACCGGCTGGATCATCGGTGTGTTCACGACATCGTTGATCATGCGGTTTGGACAGGAGGCGGAAGTGTTGGCCTGGAGCATGGTGTTTCTGTTTCAGCCGATCTCCTGTGTGTTTTATCCCATGGAAGTCCTGCCGTCCTGGCTGAGAGCCGTGGCCTCGATCAATCCGGCCGCCCATGTGTTTGAGGGCATGCGCGGCCTTCTGGCCACCCATGCCGCTCCCCTGAGCAGTCTGAGCTTGGCCAGCGGGTTGAATCTTGTGTATCTTGGAGCGGTCATCCTATGGTTCCATCACACCTTCAGTGTGTGTAAGGAACGGGGGTCGTTGGTGCGGGTCGGTGAGTAGTCGATCTACCGAGCAGGGAATAGGGGAGTAGTGGGATGAAGATCAAATCAGGGCAAGTCAGGCAGGCACTGCTGCCGGTCGGTCTCGAATCCTTTTCGTTTCATCAGACGCCGGTCCTCGTGATCGAGAATTTTTGGTCTGCTGAGGAGCGGACTCAGTTTCGACAGGCGATGAACCGTGCGAATTGGAATCAGTTGCACGATTTGTCATACGTCCGGCAGGATTTTCCCAACTCCGGGAACTGGGCAAAAGCTGAGATTGCCCAGCCGCAGGGACAGCTCCTGCTCAGTCGATTGGAGATGCCCTGCATTCAGGAATATATCGAATCGTTCCCGAATATCACCAGGCGGCATTTGGGGTTCAGCTACTATTCCTATAGCGCCGGTGATTGCCTGCTCACCCATGATGATACGGATCAAGGTCATCCGGCCGGTGGGAAGCCTGCTCCCCGTCGTCGGCTCGCAATGGTGAGTTATTACCATGAAGAATGGGAATGTGATTGGGGCGGAGAGTTGATGATCTACTCAGCGACCGGTGACACAAAAAACGGAAAGCCGGATCTGGCCATTTCGCATTGTATCGCTCCCAAGCCGGGGTCGTTGGTCATGTTTACCGTGCCCCGGTTTCATCGGGTGTGCCGAGTAGACCAAACAGCGGGAGATCACAAGCGCCTCTCAATTGCCGGTTGGTTCATGACCGAACATACCTGATGGGTAATGTGTTCGGCGTACTGCAGAAGAAATGGTTGCAAGGTGAGGGGAAACAGAGCCAGGTATGAGTGGAACGCGGACCTACACGTGTCGGTGGGCAGTGACAATCAGCACTTGGGCCGGCTTTCTGCTCTTATTCCGCCAACAATGATGAATTTGCGACGGAATGCAGGCGGCATCCCCTCGCTTGAGACTATACAGGGTTTCTTCCAACGTGAGTTCGACGGTTCCCTGCAGGACGACGGCGAGTTGTTCTGCCTGACGTACATACGGCCGTGATCCGCTGGCGCCGCCCGACTCCAGCGTAATGACCATGGGTTCTAGCTGGCTGTCTTCACTGATCGGCCCGATCGCTTCGATTCTGGCTCGAGACCACTCGCTTTCCACTACCGGTCTGGCATCCGCGCGGATGACAGCCGCGTGTGATGGACTGATAGTTCTGAAAAACTCTCCAAGGGTTACGCCGAGCGCCGATGCAATCCGCTCGGTGGAGGCAATAGAGGGAGAGGCCTGCCGGAGTTCGACCTGTGAGATAAAGCTGGGAGAGAACCCGCATTTGTCCGCGAGAGTTCGGACAGAGAGGTGGCGGCTTTTGCGGAGACGGCGAACGATATCGCCGACATGCATTTTCTTTCGATCCTCGGTTGCCAGGCTCTTCCGAGGGGCCATCTTCTTGGTCTTTTTCTCCACGTCGTCCTATCTTTTGGTGCCTGCTCGGGACTCGCGCGCTGGGTGTAGCATGTTTGGGGGGCTGGCGCAAGCCGGCCGACTGGGCACGAGTGTCTCAAGTATAACGGTGGTTGCCTTCCAATAGGGAGGGCTTTGTAGCCAAGGGACCACCCTGATGCGATGCTGCAGGTTCCTATTCCGGTATATACCTGGTTCGCCACTCCAGGAGCGGCCGAACAACTCCCGGCCATCGACCGTGAAAGTCCCCCCGTGCTGAATCTCCGTCCCCGCTGTCATCCACACGAAATCCGATCGCTCGGGGGGCATGCACGTGCAGGCGAAAAGGATCTTCCGTCATCATCAAGGATGAGACGGCTACCATTCCCTCGGCAAGTAAGTTTCCGGGCATTCTGGCGGTGGACGTATACCGACCGGTCGGGCGAGGGGTTCGCTGCCACGCGGGGTCGCGGTCGTGCGCGATAAACACGAGGACATCTTCTTCATTGTAGAGATTGAAGACCGGCACAAAGATATGTCCGGGTTTCACGACATCAAATTCCACTTCAAGGTCAATCGGTTTGCGGATGTCGAATCGGTCCGTGACGATGCCGGCCTCAGTCCGGACTCGCACGGCACGTAGGCGAACGACGTCATTGGCCGGGGCCTGGGTTGGATCAGGCCATTCGACTGCGGGTTGAATGTGCCCGGCGTGGAGGTAGTGATTCACCACGTCATGAGCCGGTCCTGCCTGCACCACTTCTCCCTTGTTCAGGAGAATCGCCCGGGAACACATCCGGGTAATCGCCGGCATGTCGTGGGAAACGAGAATCACCGTCCGCCCATGGTGTCCCACATCTTCCATCTTCCCCATGCATTTCTTTTGAAACCGGACGTCTCCGACCGCCAACACTTCATCGACGATGAGAATGTCCGGATCCATGTGGGCCAGCACGGAGAACCCGAGCCGGACATACATTCCGCTGGAGTAATGTTTCACGGGTGTGTCGATAAATTGCTCCACCTCGGCAAATGCCACGATCTCGTCGAACTTTTTCGCAATCTCCTGCCGCTTCATGCCGAGGATCGCTCCGCTCATGAAGACATTGTCGCGCCCGGTCAATTCCGGGTGGAATCCCGTGCCCACTTCCAATAAGCCGCAGAATCGGCCGTTGATGATCGCACGGCCTTTGGTGGGTTCCGTCACCCGTGAAAGAATCTTGAGGAGCGTGCTTTTGCCCGAGCCGTTGGTGCCGATGACTCCGAAGACTTCGCCTTTTTTGATCTCAAACGACACGTCGCGTAGTGCCCACAGGGTGTCGTTGCTCTGGGGAGGCGCCGGTCGCCGACCGGCAAGGTGGCGGAGTCCACGCGCCAAGGCTCCGGCCAGGGAGCCGTCTTGGGCATGTGTCGTTCCTAGGCGATAACGCTTGGAGAGACCGGTTACGCTGACAGCGGTGTCACTCATCTAAATTAGATCGGCGAAGGTACGCTCCACCCTCCGAAAAAATATGACGCCGCCGATTAAGAGCAGCGCCACCATTGCCAGACTCACAGCCATCATGGTCCAATCAGGAGCCGTCTTTCCGAGCAGAGCCCACCGAAATCCCTCGATGACCCCTGCCATCGGATTCAGGCCGTAGTACCAGCGCAACGATTCCGGTACCAGAGACGCAGGATAGAGCACAGGGGAGGCAAACATCCATAACTGCGTCATCAAGGGAACGACGGAGGCCACATCGCGATATTTCACGTTGAGAGCCGAAAGCCACAGGCTGACCGAGAGGGCAGTCAGCAGGGCGATCACCACGAAGAATGGCAGGAACAGCACCGTCCACTGAGGAACCTGCTGATACCAGGCCATCATGCCGATCAGGATCAGTAAGCCCACGGCAAAATCAACCAGGTTGATGAAGGTCGCAGCGATTGGGATGATCAGCCGTGGAAAGTAGACTTTCTTAATCAGGCCTCCCTCCGTCACCACACTTAACGTGCTGCGTTCGAGGCTTTTTGAAAACAGGGTCCAGGGGAGAATCGCAGCAAACGCAAAGATGGGATAGGGCAACCCATCCGACGGCATTTTAGCCAAATACCCGAACACCAGCGTGAAGATCAGCGTGCTGAGCAGAGGCTGCATGAGAGCCCAGCCAGCTCCGATCGCCGTCTGTGCGTATCTTGTTTTCAGATCTCGCCATGCGAGAAAGTACAAGAGCTCACGCGACGCCCACAGCTCGCGCCACCCGACCTGGACATATCCCGTACGGGGTTCGATCACAATGGAGGATGGATTGCTCTGCGGAAATGAGTCGGCCATAGTCATGTGAGCTCTGCTGTCGAACAGGTGCATCCGCTCTGTGTGACGAGCGTGGAATGGGGGCCGGCATGAAGGCTCCTGAGTGCCGAACGATCTACGAATCTCTGAACTCGCAAGATGCATTGTTTGGCCGGATCCACCATCACCTGCCTCGAACGATAATCACTCACGACTTTCCCTTCCCAGTCAGAAACTGTTTGAGTTCGCCGATATTCTTCATGTCGGCCAGTTCATTGCCCTTGAATCGGACTCCGAACGCCTGCTCGATGCCAAACATCAGATTGATATGGGCCACCGAGTCCCAGCCTTCGATATCGGACGCGGTCATCTCATCGGTCAACCCCAGCGTCTCGTTATCGAACACCTGGCGAAACACTTCTTCCAATCGATCGTGCAACTCCATTCATTCCCCCAGATATTTTCGGTGTGTAATCATCTCGGCAGCATCATGGCGCCGACGGAACGCTCTCTTTCTGGGACCCCTGTTTCTGAATAGCAGCCGAAGGCGGCCGCTTGCATGGCTAGCCGGCTTCGCCGTACCGACGTGTTGCGCAGAGTCAGAATGCATCTAAAACGTATCCAGTATGTGCATGTTCGGTGACCGATCGAGACATGTGAGTTGTTGCACGATGGCAGCGGCGGCTCGTTCGATTTCCATCGCTCCATGCCGTCCCACGGTGGTGTTGGTTTGATCCGTTAACAGCTTTGGAGGCCTGACAATGAGACTGTGGACCGTCGGATTCTGAATGGCCGCCCACTGTGCCAGTCCCTCCAGTGCACATTTGGCTGTGGCATAGTGGGGCCAGTCCGCAGGAAGGTCCTGCACAAATGCCGAAGAGATAAGCACGTTCCACCCGGAGCGTTGAGCCAAGTCGCTCAGAAACGTGGACATGGGCATGCTCACCAGCGCGACGCTTTGGGTGAGGAAGGTTTGAAACTGTGCCACCTTTTCCGGTATGAACGGGAGAGGGCGAATAGGGGGCGACGCGTTGCAAATCAGTATATCAAGCCCGCCGTGTCGTTCGACGATATGCTGTTGCAGTGTTCGGCACCAATCGATATCTGATGCATCTCCCTGTGTCAGTTCGATCAGGCCGGAGGCGTCTCCAAGGCTCGTCCGAATCTGTTCCGCCTCCCCGCCGCAGTGGAGGTAATTCAAGAAAACCGTGCAGCCCTGCGAAGCCAAGGCCTGTGTGATGGCCGCGCCAAGCCCCCGGCTTCCGCCGATCACCAGGGCGACCTTGTCCTTCAATCGATTCGATCTCGGCAACAGGTCAGTGAGACGATGCAGTGAAGGCCGCGGTGAGTCCTCTCGCACGAAGGCCCACATCTCGGTCGTCGCGCACGCGCTGGCCCCCACGGAGAGCGTCCCGGTAGTGTGCAGCAAGTCAAGTCGCTCATCGTAGCTCTGAACCGTGAGCTCATAGGTGAGTGGGGACGGGCCCATTTCTCCATCGGCAGGCAACGTGAGTTCCAATCGCCAGAACACGGCGCGTTTTCCCGGTAGCTCCATGCCGACGGCGTAACTGACCCACATCATGGCCGAAACGTCCGTCAGGGTTGCGCCTTTTTCGAAGAGTTTCCAGCGATCGGCCAGTTGCCTCAACTCTTTGATCGACGGTGCATATCGGCCGCTCACGCGAGTACCGGCACCCAGGTGCGCTTTGGTGCGGTCTGCTGCTTCCGTGAGCCCGGCCGCATCTTGATCGGCCGTCTCGTGCCGGGCCTGATGATCCGGCGAAAACGTCATACTCGCTTTCAGCATGAGACGGGCGGCATCATAGAGTTTTGCGACCGCACGGTCCCCCGATGGCTCCACGATCTCCACGCGGTAGGGGACGCCGACGGTGAGGGGATTACGGAACTCAACAGAGAGGTGTCGCAGCCGTTGTTTCGGGCGATCGGGGAAATGGCCGAGGATCGCCAGGACGCCCAGCATGCCGAATACGACAGGCTCACCATAAGGCGAGGCCCGCGCGTATTGCTCGGAGACATGCAGAGGGTTCCTATCCCCGCTGGCTGCGCTGAATTGAGCCAGATCCTGCGTGGTGAAACAAATGGTGGTCATGTGCGGCGAGGAGGCACGGACTCCGGACTGCGATTCAGGACGCCCCATCAGCGCTCTCCCAGGTATGGACAGAGGTCACAAATGTATTGGCGATCAGGCCCTTCGCCGCAAGGTCATAACTCCAGATCTCATCACGTCCATTTGTGCCGACACGTTCAAACCCATGTTTGGCGAAGGCGTCCGCCGCCATTGCATTTTTTTGTGTCGGAGAGTAGGTGCCTCGGAGGAACGTGCATCCGAGCTGTGCCGCCCGCCGACAGAGATGCTCCAGCATGGTGGCTTCAACGGTTCGGCCAATGACTCGACAACTCATCAGCCACGTGTCGATATCGAGGACGTGTTCCTGTTGCCGTGCGATCATGACGCTGACGAGCCCATGATCGGTGTAGCGATCGCGCAACCGTAGCGCGAGATGGACATAGTTCTCGTCACGGAGGAAGGTTTCCAGCTGCGCCATGCCGTGGCGTCGGGTGGTGAGATTGAACTGGTTGGTCTTTCCGATAAGCTGGGCGATCCGAGGCAGCTGCGATGCGTCGAACGGTGTCACGATCGCTTGCATGCGAAGGCTGCGATAAAATTCCTCGATGGTTCCGGCCGCGGCCTCCAATTTCATGATCTGTGCGCGGGCTCGATATTGGTCGGTTCGCTCATGATCCTCGGCGGTCAACGAGCTTGTTTCGAGCAGAAGGTATTGCGACAGGGTCCTGAGGTACAGCGACGGATCCTCCGGCAGGGAAATGACATCGACCTCTGGAAGAAACGTGCGCACGATCTCCCGCTCAGCAGGGTTATCATCGACGAAGACCATGGCATCCAGGCCGATCTGGAGTGTCTTGGCGATGGTGCGGATATTGTCCGGCTTCGATTCCCAATTGGCGACGAAGAGGGCGATATCGTCCAGCTTCAGTCGCATTTCCGGGTGTTGTTCGAACGGTTGGATGGCATCGGCATGGTTATTTTTCGAGCACACCGTCAGGATGACGCCCTTCCGCTTGAGTTTCAGAAGGTAGTCCTGAAACGCCGTGAATGCCTCACCGTCAGGCCCTTGTCCTAACTTGATGCCCGCCAATCCATCTTCCGCAATCACGCCGCCCCACAAGGTGTTGTCCAGATCCAATACCAGACACTTACGGCTCAATCCGAGATCCGCGGCGATCACCGCTGCGGTATGTCTTGCGAGCAACGGCAGGGCTTCAAGGGCAACGGCTTGTTTGGACAGGTTCCAATATCGGGGATCGCACCATCGTTGTTTTCCGAAGAGTGCCGAAAGCCGTTCGCAGTCCACTAGGGAGACATTGTTCGCAGCCGCTTCACCCAGCTTCGCGTTGACTGCGTGCGTCATCATGTATCGCGAACCGGGAAGCCTGGTGGCGAGATGGCCTGTAGGGACTTCGCAGGGCAGCGCGAAGTTATGCTGGACGAGTCGGGCGCGGGAGCGTTCTGCAACCATCTTCCAGAGGCCGGTCCAGCGAAGCACTTCCGTGTGGACATCCTCCTCTGGGTTCTGGCTGTAGTCAGGGAGATGAAGGTCGCCTTCGTGAACCGCCAGGACGACGATATCCGGACCGAACGCATAGAGCGTGCTGCTGGGATTGAGGATGTCCTGCTGGTATTGTCCGTATTGGCTTTCGTATAGGGCGACTTGGATGCCGAGTCTCTCTGCCGCCAGGCACAGCATCGGGCCTAATTGAGTGGTGGTATAGCTGCCGAGGAGCGCCACCTTGACCGATCTGAGCACCTGTCGTCCTGCCTTTGCAGCGTTGCGCTGAAACAAGGCCCAGCCAGCCTGCCATGCCGAATAGTCATCACCGGAATCGACGATCGCAAGCGCCCACCGGCAGACATCCGCATGGTTGCCGCGCTGTTCATAACAACGGGCAAGTTTGAGGCAAAGGGCCGCTGCCGGTGGAGTGGTCACCCCTTCCAGATAGGCCATGATCGCCTGCTCGATCTGTCCGTTCTTGCGGAGGATGTCGCCACGTGTTTCAGCTGTGGCAGTTAAATCGTGACAATGAACCCGGGCGATGTTCATGATGTATGGCTTGTTATTCCTGCAACGCGCAGATTATTTCGATGCAGGGATGCTGCATGCAAGCTGATCCAGGGACGTTGGCTTGAACCGACTTCATTGTTGGCGTACCCCCTGACGGAGATCCCTAGTTGCTCCGGGTGCCTGACGAACGGTCGGCAAATGAATGACGCGAGGCGCCTCAGCGAACACCCTGGATCCGGCCGGGACGTCCGACATGACCACGGCATTCGGACCGATGACCGTATCGTCGCCGATCTTCACTCCGGCAAAAATCACGGCGCCTGGTCCCACTTCGACTCGTTGGCCGAGTTTCGGTCCTTTATGTAAGGTCTTTTGTCCGCCATATCCGGCTCCGATCGTGGCTCCGTGGCGAATCACGCAATCGTCTCCGATCTCGGATTTCCAGTGAAAGACGATGCCGTGTTGGTGAACCAGCCAGAGCCTTCGGCCGATTGTCGTCGTCAAGGGAATTTCGATTCCGTAGTGATTCCGGACGTATCGGTACAGGACATGGTAGAACGTGAGCAGGACAGACTTGAGAACGCCGCTGCGCCGGTTCGAGATCCATGTGCCAAAGCGGTGAACGGCTAGTGCACGAAGGCCAGGCATGGTCCAGTCGTGGCAGTGCACGGCCCAGTCCTCTAGGATCTGGGCCCAGAGCTCTCCTAGGCCTCGATAAAGCCTGACGAATGTTCCCAGCACTGGCACCTCGGTCACGTGGATGAGTTTGGAGCGAACGTTCCTGTATCGTACACTTGCGCCCGATTGAGGGAGCCCAACGATTGCCGAGCAACCTGCGGTACCATCGGGGGATCGCCTGGGGCAAGTCCCATGGGTATCGCGTCATGAATCGTCGAGAATTGCGCGCGCGTGAGGTTAGTCGTCATGGGCCACTAGGCGTGCTTGAAAACAACGAAGGGGAGCGGTGTCAGACACAACTTCGTCCGTCAGGAATCGGGTATCGGACCTCATGCTCAGCCTTGGCAACATCGGTATATGTTAGCATATGTCCAGTATTACTGGACATATATAAAGCTTTCTTTCGGATGCGGAGTCAAGTTTTTTTCTGCGCGGTTCTTTTTGCGCCAGCTCATCCGCCCACATCGGGTTGGTGCGCCTGTGTCACATGTAGGTCCTTCCCTGCCAGGCTGTCGTTTTTGATGAGATAGTCGATTTGTATTTGAGAGCGCGGCCATCGGTGATGGATGAGGATACGAGCGTACATGTCCCGCGCAGCATCACGAGAATTCGTCAGTGGATCGATGAGGTTGGTCAGTCTTGTGATGGTCCGACTGACGCGGATCGAGTGTGAAAAAGCCCTATTTCATAGCTTGTATGGTCGGGGGACGCATGGTACTATTCCGCGTCTCCCGCTGGGGCCTGGTGAGGGATGCGTTGAAATAGTTCAGGCCTGACTCGATGTTGCCTTGCCCGGGAATCTAATCGAAAGCCAGACCCAAGTCGCCCCGTTACGTAGCGTCTTCGGCCCGTCCTTTCCCTTTCTTTCCTTCGTTCAAGACAATGTCACTACCCAAGAGGAGGACCCACATGGGTTCTAAAATTTATGTTGGCGGGTTGCCCTATTCGGCAACCGAACAGCAGTTAAGCGATTTGTTCGCGGTGCACGGGGCGGTGGAATCGGCCCGGATCATCACGGACAAATTTACCGGCCAATCGAGAGGTTTCGGATTCGTCGAAATGGCCTCTTCCGACGAGGCGCAGAAGGCGATTTCGGCTCTCAATGGGACGGACATGGGTGGCCGGACATTGACGGTCAATGAAGCGCGTCCTCAGGAGCCCCGCTCGGGCGGCGGACCTGGACGGAGCGGCGGCGGCGGGGGATTCAACGATCGTGGTGGCAAGCGCGATCGCTGGTAACGCCTAATTTCGTATCAGTTCATGGGGCAGTCATCCTTGTGGTGGCTGCCCTTTTTTTGTGTCGGTGGATCGACCTGATCGTCGGCGGTGGTCGCTCAGCGGGAGGATCATCGGAGGGAAGGTCAATCGAGGAGCCGAAGAGTCAGGTCGTCGAAATAGGTGACGGCATCGGCTTTGGTCCAGAGTCCAATCCGCCCGCTTGAGAATGTCTGGTCACAGATTCGAAACAGCACGGCATCGTCGTAGAGGGCTTTGAGTTCGCATCCACGTTGGACAATGCGTAGCTTGTGCCATCCGGTGGCAGGGACTGAGCGATCGATTTGCTTGACGACCTGCTGCACGCCTTTTACGACACGATAGAGTCGAACCTTTTGTTCGACCGAGCTGGCTCTCAGGAGATAGTAGTTGCGGTCATCCGTCGCGTGCCAGACGAGCCCTCCGCCAAGATCAGCTTTTCCGGCCACGGCCAAATACGAGACCTCGGCATCAATGTTGGTGCTCGCAGTGCCCTCCACGAGCAGTAGTTTGTGTGCCTGATCCGTTCCTTTCGGCTGTAATTGTGCCAGCACTTGGGAGGAGCTTTTCGCGCGGTCGGTGATGAGGATTTTCCACTCGCCGGCCGCGCGGCTGTCGAAAAGTGTCCCGACTGTGAACGAACTGGGAAGGGTGCCCGGCGCCGCGCCGTCAAAGTCCCATTGTTGAGTGTGCCGGGATTCCGGATCTTCCTGCTCTGCCGGGAACGTGATGGTCGGCGTTAGGCCGGTGATGCACAGTGCGGCCAGTAGAAAGGTTTGCAGAGGTTTGAGACGCATCATGATGGGTACTGTCTCAGAATGGCACATCGCAGGTCACCGTCCTGGCGGAAGCGTTGAGGACTGTACACCAAATGGGGTGTGATCGGCGAGAGGGGAAAATGACTATGCCGTCAGGTCGAGGAAGGCTCCTGGCCACCCATGTCGGCAGTTCTGCGCCGGCGAGTGAGGCAGGGGTTATGGCATCTCCAGTTCGCGGAGTTTGGCTTCGGCCTGTTCCAGCCATCGCCGAGTGGCGGGTGTATCGAGTTCAAGGCGAAGGTATTGCCTCAACTCCTGAGCGGCTTCCATACGTTGCCCGACGTCTGCCAATGCGTTGCCGAGGTTGAGGCGGAGCTTCGCATCGTTGGGCCGGAGGTGCAGGGCGGTGCGGAATTCGGTGATGGCGGCCTCCGGCTGATGCTTCTCCATCAGTCCGAGGCCTAGATTGAAGTGAGCGTTGACATCGTTCGGTTGCAGGCTCGCCGCGGTACGATATTCTGCGATCGCCCCATCGAGGTCACCTTTGGCTTTGAGTGTGACGCCCAGATTGTTGTGCGCGTTCACATCACTGGGGTTCTGCCGCAACACTGTTCTGAACTCCGCAATGGCGCCATCCAAATTTCCCACTTCTTTCAGCGCGACCCCGAGATCATTGTGGGTTTTCGGATCGTCCGGTTTGAGGCGCAGGGCTTCCTTGAATTCACTCATAGCTGCGTCGTTCTGTCCGATATCGAGCAGCGTATTCGCCAAGTTGAGGTGGGCGGCGAAATAATTCGGCTGGAGCCGGAGCGCATGTTTAAATTCATCGATGGCCTGTCCCAAGTCGCCCTTGAAGACGAAGGCCACACCCAAGTCGTTGTGGCGCATGGCTTCTGTGTCGGTGTCTACCGGCTGGGCAATCTTGTCGGTGGTCGAAAGAATCTGTTCTTCCGCAAGTCCCGGCTTGTCAGCCATCGCGGGTTTGAGGGCTGATTTATCGTGGGGAGCAGCCATCACCTGTGCTGCGAAGGACGTGGTAAACCCGAGCACCAAGAGGAGAGGCGCAAGGGAAATCTGGCCTGCTAGGGAATGGTCACGGACACCGTGTTGCATGAAAGGCTCCTTCCGGGAAATCGCACGAAGAATAGAATGAGTCGGCATGATCGGTGCCTGGTCCGCCACTTGCGCGAAGACATCAAGGTGCATCCTGTCAAATAGCCCTTTCTGGGCGAAAAGTTCAAGTTGAAAGTCCGCGCCACCGTGGTGCGTGGGGCACACGCTGTCTGAGGGACTTCTGGATGTGCCTGTTGGCTCGAGAGCGCACGAGTGGCGAGGTGAGGCCTTACGGCCTGGCGGAGATGGTCGAGGGTGTCGTGGGCGAATCGTCCAGTGTCTGCCATCCGCCGCCGAGGGCTTTGTAGAGGCCGACCATGTCGGTGAGGCGGGCGCGCTCCGTTTGCGCCAGTTGGGTTTCCGCTGCGAGCATGGTTCGTTGGGCGTCGAGCACATCGAGGTAGTTGACCAATCCTTTGCGGTAGCGCACCTCGGCCAGCCCGACGGCGGCCGTGGCGGCTGAGGCCTGCTCACGTTGGCGTGCGAGTTGTTCCGTGCGTGACTGGATCGATACCAGGAGATCCGCCACTTCGCGGAAGGCGAGTAGAATGGTTTGTTGGTAGCCTTCCAACATTTGTTGGTAGCGAGATTCGGCGGCATCCAGCCTCGCGACATTGGTTCCACCCAGAAAGATGGGCAGGGTGACCGATGGCCCGATACTGAAGTTCGCGCTGTTGCCTGTGAACCAGTTTGCGAATTCGGCGCTCTGTAATCCTCCCTGTCCCGTGATGGAGAAGGTGGGAAAGAAATAGGCGCGTGCCTGACCGATGCGGGCGTTGGCGGCCATCAGTGATGCCTCCGCTTGCAGGATGTCGGGTCGCCGCTCCAATAGTTGCGACGGGAGGCCGACGGGGATATCCGGCTGTACGATGACTTTCCGCAACGATGTGGATGCCAAGACGAGGCTGCCCGGCGCGGCTCCCGTCAACACTTCTAGTCGGTGTAATTCTACGGCGCGCAGGCGGATCAGATCCGGGATTTGTCCGGCGGTTTCCGCGACGAGGACTTCCGTTCGTTTCACGTCCAGGTCGGAAGCCAGGCCCACCGATGCCCGTTTGGTGATGATGTCGAGTGAGTCCCGCCTGAGAGTCAGGGCGCGTTGCGCGATTTCAATTTGCTCGTCCAACTCACGAATTCGAAAGTAGGACTGTCCGACGTCGCTGATCAAGGTGAGCGCAATCGCACGGGCATCCTGCTCGATCGCCTGTGCGTCTGCCGATGCCGCTTCCATTCCGCGACGGATGCGGCCCCAGACATCCAGTTCCCAGCGGAGGTCGGCCGCTCCGTTCCAGAGATCGAAACTGCTTCCAGGTCTGGCAAAGACCTGAGGCCCCGGTTGTTGGCCGGTGGCTAAGCCCAATCCCGCCAGAGTGTTTTTTGACACCACGATATTGCTGTAGCTGCCTTGCACATTCAATTGCGGGTAGAGTCCGGCGCCAGCGGTCGTGACGGAGGCTCGTCCCTCCAGCACGCGGGACACGGCGCGTCGGATGTCATGGTTCTGGGCGAGGGCGCGTTCGATGAACTGGGTCAGTTCCTGGTTGTGGAAGGCCTGCCACCAGTCCGCTTCCGGGACCTTGTCGGAGGATCCAGCCGCTAAGGGGCCGGAAGCCATGCGCGTCCAGTCTGCGGGTGTGTCGACCGGTGGACGGTGATAGTTCTGCCCTTGGAGACAGCCGGTAGAGGAGAGCCCCAGCACAACGCATATGGCTGCCGCGACGATCGGTCTGCTGAACGTGCGCTGTTTCATTGAGTCGGTTCCCCAGTGGAACGGGTCTCGCCCTGAGGCTGCGCCGGTGTTGCTGCGGGTGCGCGATCGATGAATACATCGACCTGCTGCCCGGCATAGATTGGAAACGCCGGCCGATCGAAGCGGTAGATAATCTGGAGCACTCGCGTATCGACCCGCTCGCTGTTCTCGCCGGTGAGAGATTTCTTGGGGACGATATAGGGTTCGATACGCACGAACGTCAACGGAATCGCCTGAGTCGTATTGCCTTTCAGGTAGGCGACACCGGATCGATTCGGCGCCACTAAGGGCGCATTCACTTCATCCACTTCTGCGCGGACTTGCAGCTGCTGCATGTCTCCCAGGAGCATCAGCGGTTCGCTGGCCCCGGTGGTCAGAGCAAACTCACCGGCTCGGACATTGACCTGCAGAATGGTTGCGGCTCGAGGCGCCCGGACCGTCAGGCGCTCTAGTAGGAGTTGGGTTTCATCGCGTTGGGCGATGACTTGTTTGAGGGTGGCCTCGTAGCGGCTCATCGCGCGTTTCGCCATTTCCGAGGCATACCAAGTACGCTTCACATCGTCCTCACTGACGGCTCGGCTGTCGCGCACCGACTTCAGTCGCTTGAGCTGCGTGTCGAGATCCCCGATGCGATACTTCTGTTCTTCCACTTGCGCCTCCGCCGGAGGAATCGCCGCCTGACGGGCGACCAGTTGCGCGCGGAGATCTCGATCGTCCAATTGAAGCAGCGGGTCGCCTTCACGGACCCGGTCACCGACTGTGACAAAGACTTTTGTGACGAGTCCGGCTGATGGGGGGCCGATACGCACGTTTTCGTTGGCTGCTTCGATGATGCCGGTGGCAGCTACGGTGGCCTCAAAGGATGACCGCGGTGGTTCGACCAGTGGCGTGGGCATGGGCGGGTTCTTGCCGGCGGTCAGGATGACCCAGGCGGCAAGCGCTGCGCCAGCGACGGCGAGCCAGACACTCAAGCGATTGAAGATGGTCATGCCGTCGCCTCTCTCTGAATCGGGTGAATGCCGACGATACGGCCGTCGGTCAACTCTGCCATTCGATCTCCAAACTGAAAAATGCGACTGTCGTGGGTGACCACGATGACACAGCGGTCGGGCGCTCGCCCGACGTCGCGAATCAACGCCATGATCTTTTGCCCGTTGGGGCCATCGAGGGCGGCCGTCGGTTCGTCGCACACCAGGAGTTTTGGTTCGTTGACCAAGGCTCTGGCGATGGCGACCCGCTGCTGTTGGCCGCCGGAAAGGTTTCGGGGCAAGAATTCTGTCCGGTCGCCGAGGCCCACGCGTTCCAGCATCAGGCGCCCGCGTGTAATGGCCTCTTTGTTGCGAATCCCCTGAATCAGCAGCGGGATGGCGACGTTCTCCGCAGCCGTCAGCGCGGGCAGCAGATTGAACTGTTGGTAGATGAATCCCATCGTTTGCCCACGGAAACGGGTGCGTGTGCCAGGGGACATGTTAGTCAGTGACGCGCCCAGCACGTCGAGATCTCCGGCATCGATGTCCAGGATCCCGGCGATGGCCGACAACAGGGTGGTTTTCCCTCCACCGGATTCCCCGACGAGGAGCAGCAATTCGCCGAAGTACACGTCCAGGTCGATGCCCTTGAGGACCGTGACCGTGGTCTCGCCGGACCCGAACGACTTGATGAGTCCTCGAACCTGGACGGCGGTCGAGGGCAGTGTTTCCTGGCCTGCGACGGCCGGCGCGTGTGACTGTGAGGCACCATCCATTGTTGTCATCGAAACACAATCGCCGGTTCAAGCCGGGCCAGTTTGATGATGCTGATGAGTGCCGACAAGGTGCAAATCATGAGCAGGGCGACAAAGACCAGGAGGAGCAGCGGCCAGGTTTCAAGGAACGGCAACTGTCCCTCTCGCGCGGTCAGCAGGCCGAAGCCGGTTGCGAGTCCGATGCCGACACCGTACCCCGTGATCCCCACGGTAAAGGCTTGCAGGAGAATCATGCGGGCTAGAGTCGCGGTGGACGCTCCCATGGCTTTGAGGGCCCCAAACTGACGCAGGTTTTCGACGGTGAACAGATAAAATGTTTGCCCGGCAATGGCCATGCCGACCACAAAACCCAAGAGAATCGTGGTGCCGAAATTGATTCCGATCCCGGTGTTCTTGAGGACCCAACCGATGGTTTTCCATCCGAAGGCATCGGCGGTGAAGGCGCCCAATCCCGTCTGGTCACGGATACGCTGGATCACCTCGTCCGCTGGCGCGCCGTCCTTGGCCTTGGCGAGGACGTAGGACAGGGTGCGCCGTTCCCGCGGCACGTAGCGCAAGGCTCGCTCGTAGGTGGTGTAGACGACAGGAATGTTGGTGAAGGTCTTTTGCGTCTTGGCGATGGCGACCACGCGGGCCAACTTGTCGTTGAGCTCGAACACCGTCCCGACTGAAATTACCTGTGGTCCACCCATGCGTTCAACGGCCCATTGATCGAGGGCCACGGCGTCAGGTTGCCGGAGGTCTTCGAATCGACCCGCCAGCACTTCCGTAGGACGGCCGATCAAGGAAGCCGAGTCCAGGCCCGTCAAGGTGATCTGGTGATACTCGCCGTTGGCAAGTCTGGCCCGGAGGAGTCCTTTATACAAGGGGACGGCCCATTCCACCCCGGGGATGCTGCGGACGCGGTCGACGGTGGTGTCGGCGATTGGTTTGACTTCGTCCACCTGCGCGATGCCGGGGTCCGTGACCCAAATCGGCACATTGAGGTTGCTGATACTCGATTGAGACCACATCATGAGGCCCCAAAAGATGGAACCCTGCTGAACGATCAACATGACCGCAAAGCTGAGGCCGCAGAGCAACATGAGGTATTTGGCGCGATCACCGAAGAGCATTCTGAGGGCGACGTAGTTCATTCGTGGTCCTCAGGGGCCACGGTGATGGGGGCATAGCCGACCACGCGTGGCAATTGCGGGAGGCTCACTTGATCGTGCCGATGGAAGAAGTAGGTGCAGATCCTGGCGATGGGACAGCCGTGGTGCAGGGCCACCGTCCAGAAGCGCCGCACGTGCTGGCCGTCCGGCTGTTGCTCTTCGTCCATGAGACGAAACGGGCCGGGAAATACATCGGTGAACGTAATACCTTTTGCGGCACATCGTTCGGCCAGGCCTTCGGTCAGAAAGTCCAGGATGTCCCCGCACCAGGCGAAGCAGCGCCCGTCTGTACTGGCTTCTCCAGAGGGGAGGAGTTCCATCTGTCGTTCGGCAACATAGGCTTGGATCTCATGAGTGACGGTTTCTGGTGTCAGTGGAGAAGCAGTGTCTTTCATGGAGCAGTCTTAGAGCAGGGAGGATGCCCGCTTAGATCGTAGTCTCTTTCGGATGCGCAAGTGATGGAAAGTTTAGGTAAATGAAGGACACGCGAAGAATAGAGAACTCGCAAATTCGTAGGGGGGAGTGCCGAGCATTCGGCAGAGCCGAGATGCGCCTGCCCATATGTGGGCATTCATGAGGGGTGTCGAGGCGGGCGACTGATCTCCAGCTTTTTCATGCGGTGTTGGAGGGTCGACCGCTTCATTCCCAATTGTTCTGCAGCCCCTAGTTTGCCGGCGAGGATCCAATTGGTTCGTGAGAGTGTCTCCACGATGTGGGCTCGTTCGGCTTCCGCAAGTGTGCGAGGCTCGACAGGCTGATCTTCCCCATGCCCCAACCCATCAAGGTCCTCGGTTGTGATCGTGGACCCTTGGCTCACGATGACCGCACGTTCGATCACATGCTCCAGTTCCCGAACATTGCCGGGCCAATCGTATGCGGATAAGGTGTTGAGTGCCGCGTTGTTGATTCGCGTGACGGGTTTTCGATGGCGAAGACCGTATTTTTTCACAAAGTGCCGGGTCAGCAGGGGGATATCCTCGCGGCGTTCCCGAAGCGTTGGAAGGCGGAGCGGAAACACGTTGAGGCGATAGAAGAGATCGGCACGAAACAATCCCCGTTTGATGGCCTGCCCCAGATCGACGTTGGTGGCGGCAAGCACGCGCACATCGACGTGAATGGTTTGGCTTCCGCCAACTCGGTTGAATTCCTGAGCCTCCAGGACGCGCAGGAGTTTCATTTGTACGCCGATGGGGAGGTCTCCCACTTCATCAAGGAAAATGGTGCTCCCGTGCGCGAGCTCAAAGCGTCCCAGTTTACGGGCCGTTGCGTTGGTGAAGGCGCCTCGTTCGTGACCGAAGAGCTCGGATTCGATCAGTGTGGGCGGGAGTGCGGCGCAGTTGACGGTAATCAGTGCCTTCTTTTGGCGTGGTGAGAATCGATGAATCGCTTGAGCGACCAGTTCTTTGCCTGTACCGGTTTCTCCCGTGATGAGGACGGTGGAATCGGTCGGCGCCACCTGCTCAATGGCCTTCAGCGATTTCTGGAGTGCCACGCTGTTGCCGATCAGGCTTCTCAGGTCGAGAGAGGCGCCCATCTCCTCACGCAGGTAGACGTTCTCTTGTTCCAATTGGTCTTTCAGCTGACGGATCTGTTCGTAGGCGGAGAGGTTGGCGATGGCGTGCGATAAGTGAAAGCCGATCTGTTCCGCCAGTGCGAGGTCGCGCTCGGAGAAGGCGTTCCGCCGTCTGCTGCCGATACCTAAGAAACCATAGGGGGCCCCATGGACCAGGAGTGGGCAGAGCATGGCTGAGCATATGCCGAGTGATTCGAGATAGCCGTGCTCCGCAAATCGCTCTTGGTTGTGTCCGGTCAGGAGCAGGGGCTTTCCCGTGGCCAGGATTTCAGCCGGCGCCATCCGCGCGAAGGGAAATTGTCGGAGCGCTTCCTGATCGACGTTCACACCCTCGCAGGACGCGATCTCGAACCAGGGGCGGTCGGGCGGACCGGTGAATCGCACGAGACCGATCATGTCGTGGTGGATGATCTCACGGAGAATGGGCTGAATCGAAGGAAGAAGGGTATCCAGTGTCATAGTGCCGAGCACGACCTGGTTGTTGATGGCGACTAAGGTGTCGCGTTCCTCGGCCGCTAAGACAGCGGTCAGCACCGGTGCGATGTGAAGGCCGAGCAGGTCGAGAAACAGCCGGTCTTCTTCCGAAAAGATGCCGGATTTCCCGATTGAAACGGCCACCATGACGGCAAGAGTTTTGGCGGTCGCGCCGGTCATGGATTCGGAAGGGATCCTGATCGGGGACACCACCACGGAAGTGGACCGACTAATGTTCGGATCGATGGCCTGCGCCTCGGTCCAAGAGGAGGTACTGAGGTCGTCTGTCACGATGGCTTGTCCGGCGAGAACTGCGGCTTCCTTGATGGTACCGGCTGCGGGCAATTGCGCGATGGAATAGGCGGGAGAGGCCGGGTTGCACAAACTTTCAGACACGGGAGAGAAGGACGCCGTGCGTTCACTGTACAGGTAGAGTCCGATGACGTCACAGTCCAACAGGGGTGTGAGCTCCTGTTGGAGGCGTTCATCGAACTGCCGCAACGTTTTTGCCTGGAGCAATGCGCTCAGAATGCGAAAGCGGTCACGACTGTTCGTGGGGGTGCCCATATGCGGGCACTCTACCATGTCGTCAATATGGATAGAAAGCCGACCCAGTAAGGCGCTGAGCGGATGAGCTACATTGCTCCGTTTGTGGTTCGCCCCTTCAGTGCCGCAAGGCGTGGTTTGTCGAGCGTGACATACATGGTCTTCTCTTGAGTCACCGTGACCGCCCCCGGTGCCTGGCCCTTGGATTTCTTGACCCACTTGCGCCTGGTATAGATGACGTCGCCTTTCCCGCTTTTTTTGAGATCGCTATACAGCAGGGCGAGTGTGGCTGCGTCCCGTATGGTTTCCGGCGGTGGGTCGGTGCCTTTCTCCAATCGCACGACGACATGTGATCCCGGCGTGCCGCGTGCATGGAGCCAGAGATCGTCACTCTTGGCGAGGCCGAATGTCAGTTCGTCATTCTCGCGGGCATTGCGTCCGACAAAGATCTGATGGCCGTCCGATGAAATGAAGCGTCGAAACGGCCCGCGGCGTTCCTCGTTGGCGGCTTGCTTCCGGCTTGGACGAGACATGGTTGTTGGTGTGGTCTGCCGATCATGAGTGGGCGCCTGCCAGGTCCCATTTTTGATGGTCTCCAATTCAGCGTGGAGTTGCTGCACGTCCGTCTCGATGGTGGCCACGCGGGGTAAAATTTCGCGCTGGGCGGACACGAACTTTCGATATTTGGCGAAGTACGCATCCATATTGGCCTGAGGCCCTTTGCTGGGATCGAGCGGGATCGTCAATTCCGGCAGTCGCTCATCGTAATAATCCACGACCGAGACGGCGGGGAGTCCTTTCTTGAGTAAGCCCAGGTTGGCTTTCAGTAGTTCGCCATATCGTGCATAGGGTTCGTATCGTCCTGCCTGTTCGAGATCGCGTTTCAGTGCCTCCATACGTCGCAGAAGTTTCTTGAGTGTTTTTCGCAGGATCGATTCCCGCTGTCGGACCTGGGTGAGGCGCGACAATTCTGCTTCACGCTCACGATAGAGAATTTCCAGCCTGGATGAGAGCGGAAATGGATCTTCGTTGGTTGGAAGCCGAGGCTCCGGTGCGGGAACAGCCGTCTCGGAGGGCGATGATCGTGATGGGGACGGGGTCTGATAGGTCTGGTTCACACGGTCTTTGTTGTGGCGAAGTGTGGCGAGCACTCGTCCTTCTCCATTCAAAAACAACAGGTCCGCGTTTCGACCAAACAGTTCTGCGACCAAGGCGACCGGGCCGTCCCGGCTCGTGAGAGTCAGGCGAGCAATGCGGTCGCCAGGGATAGATTCAATGCTCTCGATACGTGCGCCTTGTATGCGTGCCCGCAGCAGTTGGCAAAACGACGGCGGGGTCGGCGGGTTGGGAAGGGTTTCGCGCACGAGGTGAATCCGCGCCGTTCCATCGCGTACGGAACAGAGCAGCCGACGAGTGTGCCCGGGAACACGCACTTCCAGTAGCAGGGAGTCGGGGAGGGGTTGGGAGATCTTTTGGATCCAGCCTTCTGCCAGGGCCAGGGCCAGTTCCTGAACAATGGAACCAATTTCTGTCGCAGTGTGTGCCATTTTCAGTCTGTGGTTCCCGCCTTGTAGGAACAGGTCTGACCCCTGATTCGAGAGGGACGCACCGTTAGCCGATTCTACCCATTTTTGTCTCATGAGACCAATTCGGTCACAGCCGAGTCAATTTGTCGCGACAGGATCGATTTTGGTGGTATTGCATCTTCCGGCCAGTTGAAGAAATAGCCGGGTCAATCGGTGGCATCTTCATTGCTTCTTTTCAGGCCGAGCGGTTGTCGAGTTGTTCACGTGGGCGTGAGATCCATCCGAGCAGGGCCGAGCAAGGCGGATATCTCACCAGTTGTCCGAAGGGAGGCGACTCATGACGTGCACGCGCTGTGAAGGATTGATGGTGACGGATGACTTGGTCGATCTGCAAGAAAGTTTTCACCCGATGCGTCTTTCTGGACACCGGTGCCTCAGCTGCGGCAACGTGGTGGATCCTTTGATCCAGCGCCATCGCATGGTGCAGAATTCCCATCTCCACCCTGTTCCGCTCTCGGTTCCGGAAAAGCCGTTTCTCTTTGACCTCATAAAGCGGACTGCCTAGGCGAGGTCGGCTTGGTGGAGCGCGCGTGTCAGGCGAGGACCGGACTTGACCTCACCGTGCTGAAAGACTGCATGGCATGTGAGGAGCTATGCGTACCGGGTATAGTTCGCTGGTGTGTCGATACGAACCGCGATCGTTCAGAAGCGTCTCTCGCATCCTTCGGCTGGGCCCAGAGTGTCGCGAATCGCCGCTAGCTATTCGTTTTCAGCGCTACGCTCATAGGGTAACTCTCGGCCTATCCTGTGGTCCGGAGCCGGTTCCGGCGTCTGATATACTTGCCATAGTTGAACGTGACATCGTACGTCCGATGCGCTCTGGCGGATGAACTACGCATCGGGCAACGTACCGCAGAGGTGATTATGCAGCAACATGATTTGTCAGGGGTACCTAAGCGTCGGGAACGGCCGACAGGGGTGGTTCCGGCCCCAGGTTTGAGCGCATCGAATAATCCAGCTGCTCTTGGCTGTCCGATCGACAAATGCGAGGGGAGCCTGCATGCTGATGCCTCCGGGTACAATTTTCGGACCGGATTGGAGGCATTGGTCTGCACACAGTGCGGGCATCAAGGCTTTCGATCACGGGATGGGGTCATTCTCTTGTTCCGAGGAGGGTATGAATTCAAGTTTAGCTACGGCCCGTCAGTGCAGATGCTCACCGTGGTGCTCAGCTCCGCCTCGGTGAATTTGTGGGGCACGCATGGTGTGACTGATGAGCAACTGGCGAAGCTTGCCGCAGAATGGATTTTGCTGCGCGGGAATACGATGTCGCGGGTGCATTTAGGTCTTCCCGCTGAAGAGTTTGCCGACTTCTATCTCTACTTCTGCCAACGATAGCGCACGCGGTCAGTTCTTTCCCCTCTGTCCCGGACGTTTGCCATCCGGGGTTCTCTCTTCAACCATGACGCAGTGGTAGGCGCAGACCTGGTGGGAGACGTTACCATTTCCCCAACCAGTTCCGGCAGCCTGCGAAATACGACCCAATCGCGATGGCGAGGATGAACAGAATCTGCATCACGTGCTGAACGAGCACGCTTGGATCGATGGTTCGAGTCACGAAGAGCACACCGGCAGCCACTAACGTCACGACGAATGTGGTGCGCTTCGGGCAGAGACTGCCATCGCGTTTGCTCTGAGCGGCCAGCACGATCCACACGCAGGCCCAGCCGATCGCCCCGACGACGAGTGCGGCGGCAAGATCGGTCATGCCGACCATGAGACTGCTGAGCGCTAACTCCATTTTCGGGCGGCGTGGTAGTTCGATGCGTATGCGATAGAGTTCGCCGACAGAGAGCGCCAGCCAGATCAGCAAAATGCCGAGCAGAAAACTCCCGCGCCCCATTTCGTCCGGGAACAGACGTTTGCGAACCGTTGTGTCGGAGGCGGGCCTTACAGGAAATCCCTGGAAGTGCGGCGTAAAGTCGTAGCCGCATTCGCAATACTGGACGGCATCAGGATTCGCCATCAAGCAACGGGGACATTCAAGCGGGATGGGGTTGCCCATTTTTCAGCGAGAGTCGTGGTAAAATCGCGCGCCGTGCCTTTGCCAAGGGCCGTGGTTGTTCAGGAGGATCGTATGGCTGTATCGGCGCGCTCGTTCCGGTTTGTGTTTCTCGGCGGCCTGTTCGCCGCCACATCCGTAGCCGCAGGTGCGTTCGGCGCCCATGCGCTCAAATCGATTCTCGATCCACCCATGCTTGCCGTCTATGAAACTGCGGCACGGTACCAAATGTACCATGCTCTCGCTCTATTTGTCGTAGCCTGGCTGGTGCGTGAGACGGAAGATCCGCTGGCAGTGAAGGCCGGTTGGCTCTTTTGCATTGGGATTCTCTTGTTCAGCGGCAGTTTGTATATCGTGGCACTGGCAGGAATCAAATGGATGGGGGCATTGACTCCCTTGGGCGGTCTGTCTTTTATTTCCGGATGGGCCTGTGTGGCCTGGACTGCCCGGCGCGCGGGACATGATCAGTGATGCTGGCGACGTGGTGACACTGCAGGCTTCCCCCCTCCCTCCGTCACGCAGGTTGCGGTCCGTTTGCCGGTGATCGACCCCCATCCGCCTGCTGTATTCACAAATGTTCCTTCCAGGCGTTGGCCTTCTCCTGAAAATAACAGACTGTCTTCCTGCACACCCGCCCTGGTTTCCCATCGCAAATAGACGCTGTCGCCGAGCACGATGATTTCTGCGGGACTGGTCGACGAAGCCATGCCAGGCGGAGCGAAGATCACGGCGGTCTTTTCCTCGCGATGATTTTGATGATTGTGAATCGACCATTGCCATGTACCGCACAATCGTGTGAGGCCACGCTGCTGTCGAACCTGGTCCTTCCAGTTGTAGAGCCGGAACCATTCCCGATGTACGGTGTCGATCGCCCATGTTTCGATTTGGGCAGTCGTTCCGTGGAGGGAGGGGGCTGCCTCCTGTGTCGGGGACTCTTTGAGCAGCGCCGACAGTTGGTGGAGAGGCGTCTCCAGTGTCGTGCCTTCGGTCAACCAGGTCATCTGGGATTCGATTTGCCGCTGAAGGTTTTCCCGTTGCCCTGTTTCCGCGGTCGTGCTGAGGTCTTTGGCGGCTTGTGTGAGTTGCCATGCGGCCAGTCCGCGGATCAGTTCACCGGCCGATTTGGTGAGATCTGGGATCAGGAGCTCTTGACTCATGGCCGGCGTCAAGCCCTTGGCTCCGAGTGTCATGGCGATGTCGTTCAGGCCGAGCTGCGGGCCGACGACGCTCTTGAACAGGCTCAGCGAATCGCCCTGGGTCGGGAGGGCTGCCAGCGGTGCGGCATCGGCCCGCACCAGGTCGTGAAAGGCGGGCAGGCGATTGGCAAGGGTCGGTTTAGTTTGGGGCGGCGGCTCATCGGCCTCGGCAGCGCCTACTGTCGTCAGCAAGGCCGTGACACAGCAGGCGATGAGCAGGATGCAAACTGAATGATTCGGCATGCGTGCGATGACTTTCATTACGAGCGGAACCGTGGGCGAGAGGCCCTGTGCGGTGACTGGCCGCTACCGGCTACCTTGTCCATTGGGGTCCGCTATGTTCCTTGGAAAGAGGTCTTGAGAAATGCGACGGTGGCATCCCAGGCCCTGGCTGCGGCCTCTGCCTGGTAGCCTGCCGGGCGTGTCTCGTCACAGAACGCGTGAGGGGCGCCTGAGTAGGTCTTGATCTCAATGCGTTTCCCTTGGCTCGCGGCGGCGCGGAGATGATCGACATCCTGCTGTGTTGCCCAGGTGTCCTGTTCGGCCTGGTGATAGAGCAGCGGACTCATCATATTCGTCAGCTGGTCGGGAGCGGTGACCTTCCCATAATAGGCCACTGCGGCTCGCAGTCGCTTGCGCTGGCAGGCAAACCGGATCGCCAGAGACCCGCCCAAACCAAACCCGACAACGCCGTGGATATTGCGTTTGGTATGCTCCGTGGTGTTGAGGTATTCGCAGCAGCTGTTGATGTCCTGGAGCTGGAGCTGTTCATTGCACTTGGCCATGAGTGCCTCTGCCACGTCGGCGTTCGCGGTGACCATGCCGCCGAGTCGTCCGTATAACTTTGGAATGATCACGCCGTAGCCCTCGCAGGCCAACCTGGCGCCAAGATCCGTGATCTGGGAATTCATCCCCCACCAGTCATGCAGCAGCACAATGCCGGGGTAGGCGGTCTTATCCTGCGGCCAGAATTGAATACATTCCACCTGCACGTCTTTGCTCACGCGCGTGCGGATGTAGGGATCCACCATGGCATCCGTGGCGGTGGGAATCGCCATACCACTCGGGAAGCGAGCCGTACCGGTTCCGATCTGATCCAGCGAAAAGGGTGCTGCCTGAGTAGTCATGGGCGATGAGGTCCTTTCTCGATTGGCGTCTGCGTCCAGCGTATTCTGGGTACTATAGGGAGCGTATTTGGGCGTTGTCAATCGAGGTGGCGACGGATGGATCGACTCATATTGACCGGTTCTCGTTAGGTCGGTAGAGTGCGCAAGAACCATGTCTCACGAACCGCGTGTCCCCCTTGGAGTCGGGCTGATCGGCCTCGGCCATCATGGCAGCCGCTATGCCAAACACCTTCTGCATGACCTGCCTGAGGCGCGTCTGGTGGCGGTCAGCCGCCGCCGGGTTACTGAAGGACATGGTCTGGTCTCCGCGCCGGCCCTGGCCTGTTACACCGACTATCATGAGTTGATTGCCGACCCTCAGGTGGAGGCCGTGGTGGTGGTGACGCCGCCGGCGATCAATCGAGAGATCTGTCTGGCCGTGGCACAGGCGAGGAAAGCTCTGCTGGTGGAGAAGCCGTTGGCGATCTCGGCGGCCGACGCCCGAGCGATCGCGCAGGCAGCGCAGGGAAGCGGACAGCCCATGATGACCGCACAGACGCTGCGGTTTGATGCCGCAGTAGGGTTGGTACAGGAACGGCACTCGCAGATCGGTGTCCTCCAGTATCTCAGTCTGGCTAGCCGTATGGAACCGCATGGGATGAGTGGGGATGGCCGGGGATTCGGTGGACGCGGCTGTTTGCTTGAGACTGGCATTCATCTCTTGGACTTGGCTCGCGTCTTGACCGGAGAGGAGATTCGGACGGTGTCCTGCGAGATGGATGTGGTGCCGCCGGATGGAGCGGAGCGTCGTGTCGTGGGGCGTCTGACCACTCAGGGCGGTCTGGTGTGCCTGTTGGATGTGTCGCGGGTGTCGTCGGGACGAATCGGGCGAGTGGAGTTGGTCGGAAGCGAGGGACAGTTGTCAGCTGATTGGTGCGGGCAGCGAGTGGTGCAGGTTTCTGCGCAGCACGGGGCCGGCGACTGGTCGAGCGTGATGTGCCCGACCGTGCTCCGGACGCTACAGGCCTTTGTGCGGTCGGTGCGCGACGGCTTGCCGCCCCCGGTGACGATCGAAGACGGCAAGCGTGCGGTTGAAATTGCGGAAGCCTGCTACTCATCAGCCCGGCTGGGTGGACGAGTGGTGCCGGTCGAGTATCTGTAACCTACGTTTCCGCCACGATGTGGGTGTCGGTTTCTTCCACTCCTTCGATGGCGTGAATCCGCGTAATCACAACATCCGAGAGTGCCCGTTCATCGGCCACATTGATAAACACGAAAATGTCGGGTTGGCCGAAACAGGCGTGAATCTGCTCCACGCCGGCAATGCTTTTCAGGGCGCTGAGCACGGATTTTCCTTTGCCTGCCTTGACCTTGATCAGAATGTACGCTTTCGTTGCCATGATGCCTCCTCGGGCTACAATTCGTGAGAGAACGTGCGATTGATCTCGCGGGGCTCGCTGCTACAGGACGGTCATTCCGACGTTGCGCCGGGCATTTCCCGGCGACGCTGGGCATAGACCTGCTGGAAGGTCTTGCCTTGTGCGGAGAATGCGGCGTTGCTCTGTTCATACAGGTGCGCAAGAATATCGAAGTCCTGCTTGCCGATATTGAACTCCCGGAACCCCTCGTTGAGCCCAGGGGTGTTCCAGGCATGGTCGGTGCGACCGGCTGCCATCACTGCGTCGAGGGTATCCGCCGACCAGCCGTTTCGACGAAAGGTGGTTTCGACCTCCTCGGCGCGAGGGCCGAGCGTGACGCGATGGGCGTCGGTAAAGAACTGCCGGACGGCGGGATCATGACTCTTCAAAAATGCGGATTGAAACTGAATGACGGCCTTGATGATGCCATTAGCCTGAGGTGTGCCCTCTGGCGGAAGAATTCCGGCGTCTTCAAACGTGGCGAGCAGGGCCATCACGGATCCGATATACACCGACGAGGTTCGTGACGGCTGGGCGACCAATGGCATCGATGAGACCGGTATGTCGCTCCAGGGTTGCCCGAGGGCAAGGGCAGGGAAAAGGAACGCCAGTGACAGCGCGGCCGGGAGGAGACGAGCTCGGTGCGACCGGTGTACCATGCTTGGGCGGATTCCTGAAGGCCCCATCGCTCTAAAGGGGAGGACCATGCTGTGCCCCCGGTGCCGTGCCGTTAGCATGGCGCATTATACAGAACGGGCGTAGAGCACGCTACAGCTTGGGCAAGGGGGAGCGAGGAATGTGCAGGTAGCAATTGAATTCAGCCGGATCAACTGCCTATAATTCGGCCACTGGAGCCGGTTTGCGGCCGGTATCGTGTTGTGTGTGGCTCGATCCGAGCGACGAAGAACCGGGGGGACTGTGCTGGCCAACGTGTTGAGTGCCGCGATTGTGGGCGTCGACGCGCATCTGGTTGACGTCGAAGTCGATATTTCCTCCGGCCTTCCTCAGTTCTCCATCGTCGGGCTCCCCGATGCGACCGTCCGGGAGAGTCGTGACCGGGTTCGTGCGGCGCTCAAAAATAGCGGTTTTCACTTTCCTGTAAAAAAAGTCACAGTCAATCTGGCCCCCGCGAATATCAAGAAAGAGGGTGCCGGCCTGGATCTGGCCATTGCGCTGGGCATTCTGGCGGCCGAAGAGATCATTCCGCATGAAGCGGTGAAGGACGTTGTGTTTGTCGGAGAGCTCTCGCTGGATGGTCGCCTGAAGCCTATCCCCGGCGCGCTTTCGATCGGCGTCGTGTGTCGCCGTCGTCATCCGGTGTTGGTCTCCGCCGAGAATGCCGGAGAGGTCGCGCTGGTTGACGGCACTGAGGTGTTCCCCATCCAGACGCTGCCGCAGGCAGTAGAATTCCTGCGCGGCGTGCTGCCGATTGCGAAGATGACCGTGTCGCTGGATGGTTTGGCCACTTCCGGGCTTCCCGACGATGAAGATTTCGCCGATGTGAAGGGGCAGGCGCATGCGAAACGGGCCCTTGAGGTCGCTGCGGCGGGCGGACATAACCTGCTCATGATGGGGCCGCCTGGGTCCGGTAAGACCATGCTGGCGCGCCGTCTGCCGGGAATCTTGCCATTGTTGGCCCAGGAAGAAGCGCTGGAGACCAGCCGCATTCATAGCGTGGTTGGGCAGCTCTCCAAAGAGCAACCGCTCATGCGGCGTCGGCCGTTTCGAGCCCCGCACCATAGTATTTCCGAGGCCGGCCTGATCGGTGGAGGAACGACCCCACGACCCGGGGAAGTGTCGTTGGCCCACAACGGGGTGCTGTTTCTGGATGAGGCCGGAGAGTTCGGGCGTGCGACGCTGGACGGGCTGAGGCAACCGCTTGAAGATGGCCATGTGACGGTGACGCGCGTCAGTGGTTCTCTTCGGTTTCCTGCCCGGTTTATGCTCGTGGCCGCGATGAACCCCTGTCCCTGTGGCTATTATGGCGATCGAGGCAAGGACTGCGTCTGTAGCGCGGCGCAGGTACGACGGTACCGGGGACGCTTGTCCGGCCCATTGCTGGATCGCCTTGATCTGCAGATCGAAGTGCCGGCCGTACCGATTCGCGCATTGGGCGACGAGGTAGCCGCGACTGATTCTTCTGCCGTGATCCGCTCACGGGTGATGGCTGCGAGGGCCCGCCAGGCTGAACGGTATCGTGGCGAGGGGATGTACACCAATGCCCAATTGAAACCACGTCACCTGAAGCAGTATTGTGCACTGGATGTTCAAAGCCGGGAGTTGCTGGAGCAGGCTATGACCCGGTTGGGGTTTTCGGCTCGTGCGCACGGACGAATCTTGCGGGTGGCGCGCACTATTGCCGACTTGGCCGAGTCTGGTAGTATCGAGCCGGCACATCTGGCCGAAGCGATTCAGTACCGAAGTTTTGATCGCCGAGTGGAGCTGTGAAGGAATCTCCTATCATCCATACCGCGCGCGTGTTTGCATGGTGGTTTATTGTCGGCGCGACCATGGCGATGGCCGTTATTCTGTTGCAGGGCGGCATCCGCGAAGCGCTCCAGGCTCAAGGCTCGGTATGGGAGCTGAAGCTGGTGGAGTTGATGACGACCATTCTGGGCGGTGGATTGTTAGGCGGCTGTATTGCGCTGATTTTGGACCGTATCAAGAAGGCATAGCGGGCACGCCCCGGTGCCGTGCAGTATAAGGAGTCGTGGCGATGGATATTGAAGTCGGTTCCAATCTGTATCGGAATTCCAACGGCATCATCGATATCGAAGGGGTGCCGCAATTTGAAGTGGCCATCAAGGAACCGGCGCGGGCATTGCTCGTGAATTTCGCGCTGTTCGACGACGTGGGTCGCATGATGGCGAAGGTCGTCGACAGCAATCTGACCTTCAATGAGCGGCGTGCCTATCAGCTCGCGAAGAGTCCGACGACCGTGTCGTTGAAGCACGAAGAGTCAGGGACGGTGGTCTTTACGTTGGAGTTGAAAGAGGGAAACCGGGTGGTGTTCAGCCGCGGGTCCTTTCACACCATCAAGGGGCATCGTTTGGACGTGTCGCAAACCGAATGGCGAATCGACAAAAAACAGTTCAGTGGTAAGGATACAGACACGAAGGGAGGGGCGGTGTTCATCGGATAACACGATCCGTCTGTTCCGCCCCTCCTCACTGGTGCTGTCGGTACTTATGGCGCGACCGTCGGTACAATAGCGATGTGCCCGTCTTTGAGATCCACGACTGCCGTATCCCCATCCCGCAACTCGCCTTTGATCAGCTGACGCGCCATGGGGGTTTCGATTTCCTGCTGAATGAGCCGCTTCAACGGTCTCGCCCCATACACGGGATCGTACCCGCGTCGACCGAGATTCTGCAGTGCGTCCGGCGTGACCGTCAGGGTAATCCGCCGTTCCACCAACCGGGCCCGCAACCGCTCCAACTGGATCTCCACGATTTTCGCCAGGTGTTCGTTGCCCAAGGCATGGAAGACCACGATTTCATCGACCCGGTTCAGGAATTCAGGCCGGAAGTGTGCCCGTAGGTCCCCGGTCACTTGAGCCTTCATCGTTTCATAGGAGGCCCCGGCCTGTTGCGCTTCCAGGATGTGTTGGCTTCCGATGTTCGACGTCATGATCAGCACGGTATTCTTGAAGTCCACGGTGCGGCCCTGAGAATCGGTTAGCCGTCCGTCGTCGAGGACCTGCAGGAGAATATTGAAGACGTCGTGGTGCGCCTTTTCGATTTCGTCGAACAGGATCACGGAGAACGGATGTCGCCGCACAGCTTCGGTGAGCTGGCCGCCTTCTTCGTAGCCCACATAGCCGGGAGGGGCGCCGATCAGTCGTGCGACCGTGTGTTTCTCCATGTACTCCGACATGTCGATGCGAATGAGGTTGGACTCGTCATCGAACAGCGTGACCGAAAGCGCCCGGGCCAGTTCCGTCTTGCCGACACCGGTCGGCCCGAGGAATAGAAACGAGCCGATCGGACGATTGGGATCCTTGATGCCGGAGCGCGCCCGCAAGACGGCATCCGCGACCGCTGTGACGGCCTGCTCCTGCCCCACCACACGTTGATGCAGGAGTTCGTCCAGCTTCAGCAACTTTTCCATTTCACCTTCGACCAGGCGGGTGACGGGAATGCCGGTCCACCGACTGACGACGGCGGCAATATCCTCCTCGTCCACTTCTTCTTTGAGGAGGCGGTTTTCGTTTTGTTTCTTGCCGAGGTGTTGCTGCTCTAGCTCGAGTTCCCGTTCAAGCCTCGGCAATTCGCCGTAGCGCAGCTCAGCGACTTTATTCAAGTCGTACGCTCGTTCAAACTGCTCGATTTTTTGTTTAACGTCTTCGATCTGCTGACGGATTTTCCTGAGCTTACTGACGGAAGTCTTCTCCGATTCCCAGCGCGTTTTGAGTGCCTGAAGGTCGCGATTTTTCTCGGTCAGTTCTTTTTCAATCGATTGGAGCCGTGCCTTGCTGCCCGCATCCGTTTCCTTTTTCAGCGCTTCCCGTTCAATCTCAAGCTGAAGCACCTTGCGCGAGACTTCGTCCAACTCGGCCGGCAAACTGTCGATCTCCGTTCGCAGGCGTGCGGCAGATTCGTCGACGAGATCAATGGCCTTATCCGGAAGAAACCGATCGCCGATATAGCGGTTCGACAATTTGGCAGCGGCGACCAGCGCCGCATCCTTAATCCGCACCCCGTGGTGCACTTCGTAGCGCTCTTTCAGGCCGCGGAGGATTGAAATGGTATCTTCCACGGTCGGCTGGTCCACGAGGACCGTTTGAAAGCGACGTTCCAACGCGGCGTCTTTCTCGATGTGTTTGCGATATTCGTCCAGGGTGGTGGCTCCGATGAGGTGCATTTCTCCTCTGGCGAGCATCGGTTTGAGGAGATTGGCGGCATCCATGGCACCCTCTGCCGCGCCGGCCCCCACCACGGTGTGGAGTTCATCGATGAAGAGCAGCACTTGGCCCTGCGCCGATTGGACTTCCTTTAGAACGGCTTTTAATCGTTCTTCGAACTCGCCACGGAACTTGGCCCCGGCCACCAGCGCGCCCATATCGAGGACGACGACACGTTTTTGCTTGAGCCCTTCCGGCACGTCTCCTTTGACGATGCGTTGTGCAAGTCCCTCCACGATGGCCGTTTTGCCGACACCCGGCTCACCAATGAGGACGGGATTGTTCTTGGTTCGACGCGAGAGAATCTGGATGGTCCGCCGGATTTCATCATCTCGACCGATGACCGGATCCAACTTGCCCTGCGCGGCGAGTTTTGTGAGGTCGCGCCCATATTTTTCCAACGCCTGATAGGTGCCTTCAGGGTCTTGACTGGTCACGCGTTGATTTCCTCGTACCTGCTGCAGAGCCGTGAGCAGGCGTTCGGGCGTAAGATTGAGCCGGCGAAAGACCCCGCCTTCCTCCGCCATGGCCAGGATAACGTGTTCGACGCTTACGAAATCATCACGGAGCTCCTTCATCCGATCTTCGGCCTTCGTCAGCAACGACCCCAGGCGCGGCGTGAGGTGGATTTGCCCGGGAGCCGCGCCCGGCCCATGAACTTGAGCCACTTTGGTCAGGGCTTGCTCCGCAGCTTGGCGAACAGCCGCAGGAGAGACCCCGGCCTGTTCGAGCAAGGATCCAGCTATCCCTCCTTCTTGCTCCATGAGGGCTAGGAGTAGGTGTTCGACATCAATGCCCTGGTGTCCCCGGCGCATGGCAAGGGCGGATGCGCTCTGCAAGGCCTCTTGTAGTTTGACGGTCATCCGGTTCATATCCATGTGGCTGACTCCTGGGTGGGTATATCTAGTGAAAGAACATAATCACATCGATGCTCAAGTCAATACCGCCTCCCAGGCCGCATCCCGCTCCTGCTCTATGGCTAAAGGGTCCGTGGATTGACTTGACCTCCCGTGAGCTTCCAGCTTATTGTCCGCCTTCGATGGATGGAACCGGTTTCTCTGGGCGGAGGGACTTCCCCGCAATGCGCAACGGCCTCCTTGCGAACACCCCATGTTGACCGTATTTACCTCGACCTTGCATCTCTATCGGGATGCCCTGCACGCAACCGGCCGCTCCCTGGCCAGAGGTTGGGTGGTGATACTCGCCGTCATCGTATTCACGTTGCTCATGTTGCTTGCCCTTCAGGTGGCTCGCCCCCTGGGGATGGCCGGGGGCTTTTTGCTGGGTGCCGTCAATGCGGTCCTGATCGGTGCGATCCTCAGCCTGATCGAGCAGTCTGTGAAAGGTATGCGGACCATTACGATCGGCGATGCGGTCGAGAGTATGGGGCACTATTTCTGGGACGTCATCAGCGTGGGGTTTGTGTTGTGGATTCCCACCATGCTGCTGGATACGAGCCTGCGCGCCAACCCTGACAGCCAGTTTCTCGTCACCGCCTGTTTGTTGTTGGTGTTCATTCTCCTGAACCCCGCGCCGGAAGTCATCTATCTGACCCGGCATGATTCACCCCTTGATGTCTTGAAGCGAAGTTACGATTTCGTGCTCGACAACTGGATCGAATGGTTCTTGCCGATGGCGTTGGTCCTGGCGCCTCTCGGACTCTCCCTGTTTTTCAAGCTGTCCAGTCAGCTGGGGCGGGGGGCGGGATTGGATTTCATCCAACTGGTGTTTGTGCCGTTTACCGTGCTCAGTGCCTGGCTCACAGATTTCGGGATTTCTGCGGAACTGACCGGCATGATGGCCCTGCTGCTGACCCCACCGCTCATGGTCGGCATGCTGATCTTTCGCGGCCACCTGTTCGTCGCCCTCTCCGCAACCTCTCGGCGACAGCGCTTGTACCAATCGCAGTTCCACGACTCCGCTCGATAGGGCGCACTCCAGCCGTCCATCGTCCATCCCTGTGTGCCCTGTGCGTTGCACAATATGGAGAACTTGTTGAGGGCGTGTACGAAGTGGTGTATGGCTTAACCTACACTACAGAATGCCCTGATCCATGTGCGATTCACCGGGGAGAATGCGCCGGCGTGCGCCTCTCGATTTTTTGGCGACTGATTCTGACGTATGTGGTCATCATTGCAGTGATGACAGCCGTCAACGTTTATGCGTTGTTGCAAATTCGAACATTGGCTGGGCTCAATACCGAGGTCGGTTCTCATCATCATCCTGAAATTGAGTCAGCCAAACGGTTATTGAGCTCGTTCTACGAGCAGGTTCACAGCGAGAAAAAGTACGTGGCGGTGCCCGCCGCTACCTTTCTCGAAGACTTCGACGCAGAAAGCAAAGAGTTTCAGCTTGGCCTCCAAGGCTTGCTCGCGCAAGCCACATCCGAGTCGGAGATGCGACTGCTCAAGGCGGTCGAACGGATTCAACAGGCACATTTGGAACTGTTTCAGACACAACTGACGGAGACCGGAGGGCAAACGGTGCAGTCGGACGTGGGGTACTATGATGAGCGGCGGGAGGCGTTGGCCGGCAGCATAGCCTCGAATTTACAGCAGTACATTGGGCTGCACGAATCACGTATTGCGGTGGGGGTCAATGAATCTCGCGCCAGCTCGATTCAGGCGGAATCGGTCACGCGACAGTTGATCCTGGTGGCGTTGTTATTCGGGCTCGGTCTAGCTTCGGTGGCAAGTTACAACATTCTTCGTCCGTTGCGGCGACTACAATCCACGATTCAGGAGATGGGGCAGGGGAATTTTCAGGCCAGCTTGGATGGCCCGGCGCCGCGAGAACTGCGCGAGTTGGGCGATACCGTGAAGTGGATGGGAGCCCGGCTGCAGCAACTGGACGATATTAAAAGCGAGTTTCTTGCGCACGTCTCGCACGAACTGCGCACGCCGATGGCCTCCATTCAGGAGGGGACGCATCTGCTCCTGGATGAAATTCCAGGCCCCCTGACACAGGACCAACGCACGACGCTACGGATCATGTCGGATAGCAGTCGCCGGTTGATGTCCCTTATTTCGACCATTCTGGATCTGTCGAAAATGGAGTCCGGTATGATGGAGTACCGGTTTGTTCCCACAGATCTCCGTCGCGTGGCAGATATTTCGGTCAATAAAATCAGGTTGTTGGCTGATGCGAAGCAGGTGCAGCTTCAGGTGGAGGCGCCACCTGAACGGTACTGGGTGCGGGCGGACAGCACGCGGATCGAACAAGTGCTGGACAATCTGCTCTCGAATGCGTTGAAGTACAGTGCTGAAGGGGCAGCCGTGAGACTTCAGATGGCGCCGAGGCGTGATGAAGGGCTTCTGTTCGTTGATGTGATGGACTCGGGACCCGGTATCCCGGCGGAGGAAGTGCCACATATCTTTGAGCGATTTTATCAAGGCCGCACCAAAACACGACATGCCTCCGTCGGTAGCGGGCTGGGGTTGGCCCTTGCCAAAAAGGTAGTGGAAGCTCATGGTGGTCGTATTTGGGTGGAGAGTGAAGTCGGGAAAGGAACGACGGTTCGGTTTTTCTTGTGTCTGACCAAACCGGGGTTATTCGCATAGTGCAGGTTTTTTTGACTATAAGCCTGGTCTTGCTTGCGCTAGGGGGAGGATTGTCTGCTGGCTGCAGCACCGTAACTCCGCCCCCTCTCCAGGCCCCCTACTTTTCCGGTGAGAGGGGTGACAGTAAGGCTCTCCAGGCTCTTATACGTAAAGAAAATCAGCTGGCATCCAAATGCGCTAGTAAAAATACCTGTGATCATGTATTCTTCGCGCGGGCGCTGGCGTCGTTGTATGAAAGTCGCGAGTCAGCCAGCCAGTATTTTGAGAAGGTCATTGCGGTCGCGCCGAAAGGCCAATTAGCTGCATCGAGCCGCCTCTGGCTGCAATTGCTACAGGGTGAAGAAGTGCCCGCCGATCAATCCTGGATCCGTTCCGTGTGGAGTGCTCCAGCCATCGCCCACACACAGACGATTCTCTCCCAGACCATTGAGCGAACAGTCCATGATCTGCTTGATCGCGAACTCACGATTCAGCAGTTGCGGGCGCTGCAAGATAGTGAAACTCAGACGCTGGAGGCGGTGCAGCGGGAGCTTCAGGACCAGGAGCGAAAGGTCGAGTTGTTCAATTCCAGACGGGAAAGCCCTCGTATGTCCATCGAGCCCGCCACCCTTCAAAGCCTGCAGCGACAAGTGAACGAGCGTGATCGAAGGATCGAGGAACTCACCGGTCAGTTGGAAGCGCTCAAACGCATTGATCAGGAAATGAGAGGGAAAACCCGTCCGATCAAACCCCCGTCGAATGTCGTTTCACCACAACAGTCGGAGTCGTCCAAACCATAGGGATCGCCATGGAGCAGGAACGCATTCTTGTCGTAGATGATGACGAAGGCCTGTTGCATCTGTTGAGGATGCGCCTCTCAGCGCTTGGTCTTTCGGTGACGCCGTGCACCTGTAGCCGGGATGCGCTCATGGCCGCGCGCCAGGAAACGTTTGACATCGCCATTACCGACTTACGGTTACGAGCAGAGGATGGACTGGTGCTGACCGAAGACCTCCTACAGATTCAGCCCGGTTTGCCGGTCATCATCCTTACGGCCCACGGAAGTATCCCTAATGCCGTGGAGGCGATGCAACGCGGGGCGTTCGGTTATCTGACCAAGCCGTTCGATGACAAAGAATTGAAAGCCACGATTGACAAGGCACTGATCCAACTGCGGATGACGCGGGAGATTCAACGACTCAAATCGTTAGTGAAAGAGCTGTACGGCCTGGAGAACGTGATTGCCAGAAGTCCTGCCATGCAGCGATTGTTTCAACAGGTCGCGCAAATCGCGGATTCAGATGCCACCATTCTCTTAACCGGCGAGACCGGAACGGGGAAAGAAGTCCTGGCTCGTGTCCTCCATGCGAATAGTCGTCGCTCCAAAGGGCCTTTCGTGGCCTTGAATTGTGCGGCGATCAGCGAGGGACTCTTCGAAAGTGAATTATTCGGACATATTCGTGGCGCATTTACCAGCGCCATGACTGCCAAGCGGGGTCTCTTTCAAAGTGCGAACGGGGGGACTCTCTTCCTTGACGAGATTGCTGAAATGTCCTTGCCGATGCAGGTGAAACTTCTACGTGCGGTGCAGGAACGGGAAGTGTGGGAGGTCGGCGCCGATCATGCAACGAAGATCGACGTGCGGATTATCACAGCGACCAACAAAGATTTAGCGGAAAGTGTGAAGAGTGGAGCTTTCCGGCATGATCTCTACTACCGAATATCTGTAGTGCCCCTCTTGGTTCCACCGTTGCGTGAACGGAAAGACGATATCCCGCTTCTCGCGCAACACTTCCTGAAACAGAGCGCCAAACGCTCGAATAAGGATGTTCGAGGATTTACCCCGTCCGCCATGCATCGACTGATGGCCTATCCTTGGCCGGGCAATGTACGGGAGCTGGAAAACGCAGTGGAGAAGGCCGTAGTGATGTCTCGGCAGGATATGGTGTTGCCAGACTTGCTTCCAACGGCTGGCGTGACGTCGGACATTGGCCTGAAACCATTGACCGAAGCCAAGGAGGAGTTTGAGCGGACCTACTTGCGCAATGTGCTCCAGATGACGGGAGGGAATATCTCTCGTGCCGCACAATTTGCCGGCAGATACCGTGCAGATTTCTATAAGATGTTGAAGAAATATGGATTACATCCATCCATGCTGAAAGAGCGTCCGGATCTTGATCTGAGCGATCTGGAGGAAGTAACGGAGGAAGTCAGGGATGCTTAGCGCTCAACGTGGGGAAGTATACACAGGTGGCGTCCGACGAAACGTTCCAGTTTGAGTGCCGCTGAGCGGTGAATTTTTTGGATGTGGACCCCGAAGTCCTGTCCGCTGATCCATTGTACGACGGCCTGTTCGATTTCCAGTGGGACCTGTTCCTCAGGTAGGTCCATTCGTAGCGTGAGTCTCATGCCAATCTTGACTTGATGGTCACCTTGGATTCGCCATCCTCCTGACGACATGTCCCAGACGGTACCTTTCCCCAGAAAATCTTCCGAAAGATAGTATCCCGTGCCACAAATCATGGCTCTCTGGAAGGTACGGAGCTTAAAGTGCTTCGGCATGGTGCGCCTCCCCCAGCGTGGTTATGTAATGAGAGCTGGCCGCACTTTCCGGGTTGCTGAGCCGCCATATCGAGGATGCCTACGCATGAATTCGTCGAGGCGATCTTGGTCGATTCTGGATGTGCGAATAAATTCGGTGCCAAACTTAAATCCGTCAGCCCATCGGACGGCTGCGAGTGTGACATGTAGCGGGGGCTGTTGGTCGGGCAGGAACAATTGAAGTTGAATATATTCTCCTGGATACATTTTTTTCGAGCTCTCCAGGAGGCAGCCTGGAAGTGACAGGTCGAGCACGCGACCTTCAGCAACGACATTCTCTCCGGCAAGTATCACCGAACAGTCGACCGAGACTCGTTGGCTATATCGCTTTCTCATGATGCCCCCATTACGCGGTTGCTACTATTAGCACTAGAGGGTTGGTCTGCCGTTGTTACCAACCTTATTCTAAGGTTGGCCGTGTGACTAGTCCCCAGAATTGGTAATTCTTTGGGGGGGGCATAGACTTCAGCTGGTCCTCTAGAGACAGAGTTAAGAATAGGCAACAAATAGGGCATACCCCTTTTACCCGAAGGCGACGAAGCAAAATCGAGCCAGATTCGGAGGAATCGCTAGGGGAGCTCTCTCGATTCGGCACCCACGACGGTTCTTGTCTGCTGGTGGGCACTCGCGTAGAGTGCCCACGGGGGATCGGCTGTAGTCAGGGGAGGCTGCGAATGAAGACATTGCTGGAGGCACAGGTACTTGAGCGGCTGACGGTGGAGCTGCGACGACTGATGCGCAGGTTGCTCATGGATGTGTGCCAGGATTTTGAGCAGAATTATGCCGATGCTGTCTGCACGTTTGTATTGCCGATCGATTGGTTTCGCAGGTTGGGACAGTCGTTCACCCTGGAGGAATACAGCAACTGGAAGGTAGTCGGGTGGATCGAGTCGTTGAACGACTTGCTGTATTTCATCGATATCCTGGTTCAGGTGAGGAGGGAGCGATCTCGCGGCGAAATTGCTACGCAGCTCCGTGCGGAGTTTAGCGAAAAGTTCTATGAGCACGGGTATGCCGATGAAATTTTCCCCAACGGCCGGTCTGAGCCGCGCCTCCTGCTTGGCCGACTGACCGTTTTTTGCCAACGACTGGCCAGGGACGTCACGCAAGAGTCGGTCTGTCTGGCTCCTCGGCTGGCTTGTGAGTGGGTGGCCGGACAGGGCAAGGGTGCCTGGCTGGTGCCCTGTGATTTGAATGCGAATGTGGAACGTGTGGAATTACCCTGGACATGTGCGATCGGGATAGCCGGTGTGTCCTATGCGGCTCCAGGGCCGGTTCGATCAGCCCTCAAACGGGCAGGAGGGCAGGCCGAATTTCTGATCAAGCCGTCCGGGATCGATCTGTTGGTGGGCGATCAGGACTATGTCATGGTGGCATACGGCAAGAAGGCGCGATGGCATTGGTGCCGTCTCGAGCCGCAATGCCTTAGGGAGAGCCGATATGGCTCGCTTGTACTTGGGCCGACACTGGTCTATGGAAAAGATAAGACGCCGGTGGGGGTGCGGCCGACGAGGCCGGAGATTGCCATACGCATGCGACAGGCACTATCCGTTATTGGCTCCGCCTGGCCGGAGGGGGATCGGTTGCTTGCATTGCTGACTTCGCGGGTCGTGCCACTCAAAGCCACCGGGGTTGTGAGCTTCAGCTATCGGCACCGTCCCGGCCTGTCCGCCATCAATTGCTTTGATCGCGACCGGCTCGATTTGATCGACGATCTGATTCATGAGAACAGCCATCACCATCTCAATCTGCTCCTGCGTAAAGACGTGATGTATCAGCACGATCACAATCAGGAAATTTTCTATTCGCCCTGGCGGCGCAGTTTGCGGCCGCTGAGGGGGATTCTGCACGCAACTTTCACGTTCACCATGGGGGCGATGTTGTTTGAGCGGTTGGCCACCTGGGGGTCCGGTCGGGCAGGGAGCGCACGATGGAAAAAGGCCGGTCTAAGCGTGCGCGATCTCGATCGGGCACGCTACCGCTGCCTCGAAGAAATCGACTCGGTGCGTTATTCCCTGAAGGATCTTGACCTCGCTGGCGGCCACTTCAAATGGCTGACTCGCGGAGGAAAGCGAGCGGTGGCACAATTGGGAGATATCCTCGCGCAGATCGAACAACAGATGCTGACCCATGAGAAGGATGTGAGCCGGTCGTCGTTCGGCCCTGCCTTACGCCGCCATCGGGCCGAGTTGGCCCGTGCCCGAGAGTTGTTTAGTCTGGTCTAAGCACGGTCATGTTGCCTGCCAAACGTTACTGCTCACGGCATGACATCTCGTGTGGAGAATCAGTTCTCTGCATGCGGCAGTGCGATGTGGATTTCCGCCGCCGCATGATGGACGTGACTCGCGCAGATTGTCCCGTCATATTTCCAGTCGTCGTATCCAGCAAGATACGATGAATATCCAAGAAGATAGGGTAGGCGGAGTTTTTGACTGAATCTGTTCGCCGCATGTCTCCTGCAGACTCTACCAAGAGCGCGAATCTGTCTCGCAGCGCTCGTTATCTTCGCAACGAAGGGGCGTTGAAGGAGTGCGGTGGCTGAGGCGTGCCTTGATGGTACGTCGTAAGGAAGGGCACGACGGAGAACGCCCCCGGGGCCTTTTTCAGCCGCCGTCAAGGCTCGACGGTGACGTCGACGAATGCCGGCACACTGTCCGCACCCTTCTTGTCCGTCACGCGTAGCTTAAAGCGAAAAGTGCGTGTTTCTGATACATAGGGCGCGGTAAACGAGGGCTCCGGCATGTTCACGTCGAGCATCGCGACTTTGCTGCCGCGTATCTGACTCCAGGCATAAAATAGGGCTTCACCCTCCGGGTCGCGACTCTGCAATCCACTCAGGCGTACCTTCGCGCCAGCCTTGACCGTTTTGGCGGCACCGGCGTCGGCAATCGGCGGTTCGTTCGTCTCGGGATTGACCTCTACTCGTATGTCCAGCGTCGCTTGTTTGTCACGATTGGTCACCGTGAGTGAGGTCTTGCCGTTGCCGACAATCTGCAGCAGGCCGTCCGGCAAGACTTTGAGGATATGGTCATCGCCGGAGGTGTATTTCGTGCCGGTACTGGGCGACGACAAGGGGCGTATCACTCCGTCGGCGAATTCCCCCACGACGGGGAGTTCGAAGATCTTGCCGAGCGAATCGACGTGACCGTAGGCAGAGGATTGTCCGGTACGACCAAGCTGCAGCGGTTTCTCTGTCTCGAAGTCGATCGATAGCAGATCTGCAGCAGGTCGGACGGTGACGAAGACTTCATCAAATACGGTTTTGCGGCCCAGGCGGCCTTGTGAAATATCAGCGATGGCCAGCAGTCGCATGCGGCCGATGGCGTCTGACGGGACAGGCAACGCGCCGCCATAGGGTGGTACGCGGTCGACGGTGGAGGTCAGCGCGGGCAGGGCTACGACCGGTGCTCCAGTGATGCTGTCTTTCTGCCAATATTTCTCCGAGGCCATGCTGCCTTGGGAGGGTTTTCCCGTTCGTTCTTCTCCTTGCTCGACGAGGGCCTCGGTCTGTTCCGGGTACCAGTAGTAGCGTACCTCGACGAGACCTGCTTCTCTCCCTGCTTCAATCTCAACAGGAACCGCCTGTCCGGAAGTCAAGACCGCACCGTCGGTCGGAGCGACGATCTTAAACGCCGATGCCGGCCCCACAGGTACACACAGCAATAGTGTGAGCGCACTGAGGCACGCTCCGGCCGTCCTCCTGTTCATTGAGCCTCGGGATGGTGTCGGTCGCATGCTCACCTCGTGAGGTGGTAGGGCACGTCGGTTAGGATGACGCGGTCCTTAAACAGGAGGGCGCCTTTCAGCATGAAGGCTCGTTGATTATGGAGAATATTTTGCCACCAACGGGCGGGGAGAATTTCCGGTATCACCACTGTCACCCAACATTCCTGATCCTTCTGTAAGACCTGTTCAAGATAATCGAGTAAAGAGCTTAAGACCGATCTGTAAGGAGAAGGGAGTACCGTGAGAGGGACGCCGCAACCCCACTGAGCCCACTGAATCTCCACCCGGGCGGTCTCCTCCGGATCGACATCGACGAGAACCGCACGGATATCTCCGGATCGGCTTCGTGCGTAGTCTACGGCGCGAATGACGGCCCGATTCACCCCGCCGATCGGCAGTACCACGATGTTGCGCCGGGGCATAGGGGGGCGATGTCCACGGGACAGTGCGACCTGTTCCGAGACGGCTTTATAGTGAGAGCGAATCGCGCGAAAAAATGTAATGAGGAGCGGGATGAGGACGATCACGATCCACGCGCCATGGGCGAATTTCGTGCTGGCAATAATCAATGTGGCGATGGCGGTGGTGACTGCGCCGATGCCGTTGACCAGCAGTTTCTTTTCCCAATGTGGCCCTTTCTTGACGAGCCAACGTTTTACCATTCCGGCCTGGGAGATCGTAAAAGAGAGGAACACGCCGACGGCATAGAGCGGAATCAGCGCATGCGTGTCGCCGTTGAATAACACGATCAGTAGGCAAGAGAACACGCCTAGAATGATGACGCCGTTTGAGAAGACGAGCCGGTCGCCCATCATGGACATTTGGTGCGGCATATAGCTGTCACGGGCCAGAATCGATGCCAGGCGCGGGAATCCGTTGAAGCTGCTGTTGGCGGCCAGAATTAAAATGACCATGGTCGATGCTTGCACAAGGAAGTAGAGCGGGCCCGTTCCGAAGGTGGCGCGCGCGATTTGAGAGACGACGGTCTCATCCCCTTTGGGCACGATCCCGAAGTAGTAGGCCATGGCGCTGATACCGATGAACATGGTGCCGAGAATCGCGGCCATGCCGATCATGGTAAATGCAGCGTTTTTCGGTTCAGGCTTCTTAAATGCCGAGACACCGTTCGAAATGACTTCGACTCCAGTGAGCGCGGTACAGCCGGAAGAAAAGGCGCGAAGTAGGAGAAACAGCGTCAACGGTTCCGTGGACGTGATGCTGGGGGGCGGCTCGATGTGTACCGCATGGCCGAACAGAATCTGGACGACGCCGACGCCCAGCATGGCCGCGATGGTTGCGATAAAAATATAGGTCGGCACGGCGAAGAATTGCCCCGACTCGCGGACACCGCGCAAGTTGACGACGGTGACCAGGAGGATTGCGGCGACGCAGAGGGCTTCGCGATGGGGCAGGAGGCTCGGGACGGCTGAGGTGAGCGCGGCCATTCCGGCCGCGACGCTGACGGCGACGGTCAGCACATAGTCGATCATTAAGGCTGCAGCCGCGACCAGTCCCGGCCATTCGCCGAGGTTCGATTTGCCGACAATGTATGCGCCGCCACCCTCAGGATATTCAAAAATAATCTGCCGATAGGACATCGTCAGGATAATCAGCAGGCCGATGATCGAGAGGCTGAGCGGGATGGAGTAGCCGACCATGGCTGTGCCGGCCAGGGTCAGGACGAGCAGAATTTCCTCCGTGGCGTAGGCCACCGAGGATAAGGCATCGGAGGAAAAGACGGCTAGGGCGAGTCGCTTAGAAAGGCGTTCGTGAGCGGCTTCCTTCGTCTTGAGTGGCAGGCCGACCAGCCAGCGTTTCAAGATCATGGGTCATTATGCCTCAAGTTGCGGAAGAGAGACAATGGAGGGGCAAATCTTCCCGCAGCGAGCTTCGCCCATGTCTCAGTGATTACATCGTTCATATTGTGCGTCGATGAGGACGTGTGCTTCTTGAGTGAGCCCAGGGCAATGTGACCACTTGCCGTGCGCGAGGAAGGGGAGGGGGTTGACAGAGACGGATGACTTCAGTAATCTCCGACACTTGTTTTCTAGGGAGTGCTTTGCGTGCGCGATGCCGCAAGCGTAAGCCAGAACACGTATCTCTAGTGCCGAGGCTGTTATGTTCTGATCGTAAGCGCTCATAATTTTTCATCTGTTTCTATCCAAACTCTATCCAAGGAGGCCGGTCCATGGATTGTCATTGGTTCACTCGTGTCACATCGCGCGCCCTCAGCGTCATCGCTGGTGGCGCGCTTGTGTGTCTTCCGCTAGCCGCATCGGCTGAGACTCAGCCGCTTGTGGGTCATGCGGCGCCGCAACAAACAGCGATGTCTCATCAACTCCCGTCTTGGGCGGAGAAGTTGAAGGGACAGACGATCGTCGAAGATGCGATGGCTGGAAGGCCGGAGCGTTCCGCGATGGTTGAGCAGCAGCACCAACGGATCATGGAGCATTTGACCCATGACCCGCAGGCGCAACAGGTCAATACGGGTATGTTCAATACCCAGACCATGATGCACCAATATGGGGCAGGCGGTCAGGACCTCCTCTTGATGTCCGACCCACGAGTGGAGCCAGTGGCACTATCGGGAGGCGGCAAGTGCCCAGCTTCCGCACCGGTCAAGCAATACAATGTCTCGGCAATCAACGTCGAGATCACGCTCAACCAGTGGCTCGATTTTTATCCCGGCTACATGTACACGCTGGATGAAAATCTTGACAAGGTTCGGGCAGAAGAAACGAAGAATCGGGAAGCGCGCGAGAAGGAAGGCTTCGATCCGGGCGCGGTGATTCCCGGTGTGCAAGCGCAGTGGATTCAACCGCTGACGATTCGCGGGAACCAGGGGGATTGCGTCAAGATCAAGTTGAGCAACAAGCTGGAAGGTGGCGAAGACGTCAGCCTGCACATCCATGGCTCCAGCATGGTGGTGAGCGCAACGGGTGCTGCTGCGGCCACGACGAACTCCGACAGCATCGTCCCGAAGGAGAAGAGCGGAGAGTTCGAATGGTACATCCACCCGAGCACGCAAGAAGGCGTGCGGCAATTCCACACCTTTGCGAATGATCGCGAATTGACCGTCATGGGCCTCTTCGGGTCCTTCGTGGTCGAGCCACGCGGATCCGAGTACCTGGAAGCTTTGGGAACCGGTGCTCCGACGCCCACGTCGAGCGGCTGGCAGGTCATGATCAAGAATGGGACCGGTCCGGACTTCCGAGAATTCGTGCTCTATTACCACGAAGTCGGCGACGAAGCATTTCGCCCCGTCAACAAGAAGGGCGACTTCCTGCCTCAGCGTGACCCGCTGACCGACGCCTATCGCCCCGGTGGTCGCGCGATCAACTATCGTAGCGAGCCGTTTGGAATCAACAACATGCACGTGCAACATGAATACTTCGGGTTCGAAGACGAGTCGATGGGGTACAGCTCGTACACCTTCGGCGATCCGTCTCCCACGATCCCGCGCTCGTACATGGGCGATCCGGCAAAGTTCCGCCTCGTGCATGGCGGATCGGAAGTGTTCCATAGCCACCATCCCCATGGCGGTACCATCCGCTGGCCGCGTAGCCCGCGTGCGATCGATGACATGAATCTGTGGACGACCGCCGGAAACGGGCCGGTCAAGTATCCGGTCATCCGTGCCAAGACGGACCGGGTCGACGTCGAAGTCATCGGGCCGTCAGAAGCGTTGGACCTCGAGACGGAGTGCGGATCCGGCCTCTGCCAGCAGTTGGCCGGCGATTTCCTGTTCCATTGCCACGTGGCGCACCATTATGTGGCGGGCATGTGGGGGTACTGGCGGGTATACAACACCCTTCAGCAGGGCGACATGCGCAATGACGTCATGCCGGACTTGCTTGAGTTGCCCGACCGGAAAGGTCGCATCAAGGGGCCGATCACCTCGGACAAGTTAGTCGGTCAGACGGTGGATTGGTTCGGCAAGTCCTTCAAAATCGTCGAGAAGGGCAAGAGTGATTGGAAGTCCAATCCAGCCACGATCACGATCAAGGACTGGGTTGAAATGCAGCTCCCGACGATGGGCAAGCCGGGACACAAGAACGACGAAAAAGGGCAGACCGTGTCCTACGATGCCACGGTGTTGGATTGGGCTTGGGAAGGCACCCGCGCATTGAGCGAGCCGGAAAGCACGATCGACAATCCGAAGTACAAGTCCACTCATCCGGGCAAGCGGCATCCGATTACGTTCGAGCCGTTGACCGGTAAAGTGGCATGGCCTCACCTCACTCCGCATTTCGGAAAACGTGTCATGTTCTCCCCGAACCACGTGGGTGCGCCCTGGTTGGAGATGATCCGCCGGGATGCCAACGGTGAAGAAAGCGTCGATCAGTCGCTGCCTGGTGAGAACGGCAACTGGAGCCTCTGTCCAGAGAATGCCGGACGGAAGCACTACAATGTTCATTTCATTAAGCTTCCGATCACCATCGCCAAAAAGACGGGCAAGGAGCCGCCGGTCATCGATCCGAACGGCTTGATCTATGTCTTGCACGAAGAAGAGGCGGAGATTCGGAAGAATGATGATTTGAAGTATCCGCTGGTCGTTCGCGGCAACATCTACGATTGCGTGGACTGGACTCTGACCAGCGAGTGGGACGACGATGACTACACCAACTTCCAGTCATCGAAGATCAACACCCACTGGCATTTCCTGCAGTTCGACAACCAAGCCTCCGACGGCGTGATCACCGGATTCTCCTATGAGCAATCCGTGCGTCCGTTCACGATGCTGGAGAAGAAAAATGCAAAGGGACTTCCCGTCCCGATGAATACCGTCGTGACCGCCGCTGCCAAGAGGGGCGCGAACACGATCACGGTGAAGAATGCCAAGCAGTTCCATGTCGGGATCCTGCTGCTTGTCGGTGCCGACAATGTGAAGGGGAATGAAATTTCCCGTATCAAGGCCATCAACGGTAATACGATTACGTTGGCCAAAGGGCTGAAGCACGATCACCCGGCCAATGACATCGTCACGGTCGAGTTTGTGCGGCAGCGGTTCTGGGTCGATGCGGACGTGGGGACCGTGTTCTGGCACGATCACGCGTTCGGTGCGACCACCTGGCCGCATGGTGGCTTCGGCACCTTCATCGCCGAGCCGGTCGGATCGACCTATCATGACCCGAAGACCGGAAAGTTGATCCGTAGCGGACCGATTGCGGACATTCACACGAATGAACCGGTCGGTCATGGTGTGAACAACAGCTTCCGCGAATTGATGGTTCAGGTGCACGACACCGTGCCGCATACCGTCAACATCGTGACGGCGGGCAATCCTCCCGGGCAGCCGATTGAAGTGGCGCTCGAGGCGGGAAAGACCGTCTCCTTCATGATGCCGGAGAAGATCTACATGACGCCGATGCCGTTCTTGAATGGTGGCACGCATACCACCGGCAGCGGTTTGAATTTCAGGGCAGCGCCGGTCGCACAGCGGTTGGCGACCAATCCTGATTCGTCACAGATTTTCAGCAGCCTGGTTCACGGTGACCCGTATACGCCGACTTTGCGTGCCTATGTCGGTGACACGATGGTCTTCCGTCTGTTGCATACCCTCATGAACGAGTCGATGGTCTGGACCCTGTCCGGCCACACGTTCTGGACCGAGCGGTATGCGTCGGACGCCAATCGGAAGAATTCAATCCATATCGGTATCGCTGAACGGTATGACCTGGTGGTTCCTGAGGCGGGTGGATCGCGGCATCAGGCCGGTGACTACATCCACTTCAACGGCCGGTCCTCGAAGTTCTCCGAGGGTGGCTGGGGCATCATCCGGGTGTTGGATAAGGAGCAGACTGATTTGAAGAAGTTGCCCGCGGGCTTCTCCAATAAGGGCGAGATGCCGAAGCCCCTACCGGTGTGTCCCGCCGATGCTCCCGTCAAGCAGTTCAACGTGGTGGCGATGGACTATGCCGGCATGAAGTTCAATGCCAAGGCACCGGAATCCATCGAAGTGGACTTTGAGCGACGGATCCTCATGACCAATGCCGAGGCCAAGATCTATGCACTGGAAGAGGATACCGCAAAAGTCGCCGCCGGCGCGCATCCAATGCCGCTGACGTTGCGTGTGAACAGCGGTGATTGCGTCAAGGTACATTTGAAAAACAAGATGAAGGACAGCAAAGCCTCCTTCTCTGCGATCGGCCTGGCCTTCGATCCGAAGGATTCCATGGGCGCGAACGTGGGGAACAATCCGGGTGACCAGACGGTCGCACCGGGTGGCGAACGTGAATACACGTACTACGCGGATCCGTTTAACGGCGAGACCACGTCGTTGGTGTGGGATTGGGGTAATGTGATGACCAATCCTCGGAACGGGTTGTTCGGTGCCGTCGTCGTCGGACCCAAGGGATCGAAGTATCGTGATCCCAAGACCGGCGCGGATCTGTCCAATAAGAACGCCTGGGCGGCCGATGTCATTATCGATCGCTCGGTGCCGGGCAATGAAATGCGGGCCAATTATCGTGACGTGGCCTTGTTCTTCCAAGACGAGGACAACATCATCGGCACGAGCTTCATGCCCTACGTGCAGAACGTGGCGGGCTTGACCGGCGTGAACTACCGGTCGGAACCGTACAAGTTCCGCGAAGAGCAGGGTTGTTCGCTCGGCAAGGTGTTCCAACCTTGCAAGGCGGATAAGCCGGAAGATCCGGCCACTCCGCTCATCGAGGCGCATGCCGGTGACCCGGTGCGCATCCACGTGTTGGGTGTGAGCAATGAGCAGAACGGCATGTTCAGCGTCGAGAAGCACGAATGGCCGATCGAGCCGTTCATGCGTGGCGCTGACCTGATCAGTGTCGTCGAGTTCTCTGGTTCCGAGACGATCGATGCGTTCCTCCCCTCGGCGGGTGGCATGTATCGTCTGCCGGGCGACTATGTGTACAGCAACCAACGCTTGCCGTACTCGCAGTCCGGTCAGTGGGGCTATGTGCGGGTATTGCCATCCGGTGATACGCGGCTGTTGCCATTGGCTGGAGCCAGCGCCGGCACCAAGAGCGCCGAGATGGAACTGCCTGTTCCGCAGGCGATTCCTGTCGCGGCTAAGTAGACTGATCGCATCTCTCACGAGATGAGGTGAGAAGGGGGGAGCTCGAAAGGGCTCCCCCCTTTTGTTGTTCGACGGGGATTGTGTATGATGATCACATACATCTAACGTCCAGTCGATACGGTTTGTATCGATATCATACTTACTACTGGAGGAATGATATGCGATTAGTCGGCCTTGCCGTGCTCTGCGCTGTCAGTGTCTGCTGGTCTCCTTCCTGGGCTTATGAGGAGATCGCGATCACGGATGGCGGTACCATAAATGGAACAGTTACTATGACCGGGGGAAAACCAACTCCGAAGGGATATAACCTGATCACATTTCCAGATCCGGTCTATTGTGGCCGCATATCGACCGGAACGGGTTGGCGAATTCTTGATGAGTTTTCACTGGCGTCCAGCCAAGGGTTGAAGGATGTCGTCGTCGTCCTGACTGATGTTACAAAGGGGAAACCGTTCAAGTTTGAACCCTTGACCATTGAGGCGAGGGATTGTCGGTTCCTTCCTTTTGTCACCGTTGTGAAAGATGGCTCTGAAGTGTCGGTCATGAACATGGATCCAGTGATGCATGACATCCAGGCCTACGAGACCTCACAGCTCGGTCCTCGTGTCTTATTCAACACCCCATTGCCGATGAATCCACACCATAAGCGTTTAGTGAGCGCGGAAAGCCATGAGCATCTAGCGGGAACGCCAGTTACTGAAGTCATTCGTATGACCAAGGGGCGACGGATGTTTGTCATGCAGTGCGGGTTCCACGCGTATATGGAGAGTTGGGGATTTGCCGTCGATAATCCCTATTTCGCGTTGACCGCAGATGACGGCACCTTCAGCCTGACGGATGTTCCGCCGGGCGAATACACATTGATGGTCTGGCATCCAGGCGTCGGCACGATGTTGCAGAAGAAAGTGACCGTCACGGAAAAAGGCCTCTCGACCGTCGATTTTGACTTCAAGGCTCCCCAGGGCCGGCGAAGCGTGCATGAAATCGCGCAGAACCCGCATTACGGCCCTGAATCACTTGGGAAGGTTGTGGATATTCGTCCCACATTGCAGCGCCAGGTTCCATAAGGTCGGATTGAAAGAAGAAAGAGGGAGATCATGAGGTTGACTGGTTCAAGTCTGCTCCGTTGTCTTGCCCTCGTCGTGTGGTTAGGGCAGGCCGTGGCTCCTGTTTCGGCCTATGAGATCGTCGACGTTCAGCATGGCGGGACGCTTGAAGGACGAGTGACCTTGTCGGGCGCCGTTCCGGATCCGAAGGCATTTAATCTCATTACGTTCCCGGATCCCACCTATTGCGGGCGGATTTCAAACGGGAAGGGGTGGCGTCTCCTGCGCGACTTCATCGTCAATGCCGAGAGCGGGTTGAAAAATGCCGTGGTATTGCTCGAAGGCGTGGAGGCCGGGAAGCCATTCGATCTTTCAGTGCCCTTGATCGAGGCGCGTGATTGCGTGTTCGGCCCCTGGATGACGATCGTGCGTAATGGCCATGCGGTGGAAGTGGTCAACATGGACCCGGTCATGCATGACATTCAGGGTTATGAAACCTCTCCCGAGGCCGGGGCGCGCGTCTTGTTTAATACGCCCCTGATTCTGAATCACCAGCATCAACGGGGAAATATACATGCGATTCACAACCACGCCCCGGGAAAGTCGCTGGTGGGACCGGTCTATCTGAATAAGGGGAGACGGACATTTTATATGCAGTGTGGCTTTCACGCCTACATGGAAAGTTGGGCGATGGCCGTGAACAACCCGTATTACGCCGTGACGGATGACCAAGGTGCGTTCAGGATCGAACATGTCCCGCCGGGGACCTATCAGATGGTGGTGTGGCATCCGCAGGCAGGACCCGGGGTGACGCGGACGATTACGGTCGGTCCGGACGGAGCGACGGTTGAGCAAGTGGCACTCCCCGCTCCAAGGGGAACCCGGACGGTCTACAGGGCCATGGAGAATCCCCGTTTCGGACTGGAGTCCCTTGGCCATCCCGTGGAGATTGAGCCGCTGGTGGAGCATCAGCACTAAGCGCAAGTGGAGGAGCTTCTCACGGCGGTGGGTGGGAGTGACTCTTGCGGCGTGTCTCTGTTGGTCCGGTGTGTGTGACGCCACGGAGACGGACGGTGTATCCCCCGCCGCTCCGCAGGAGTTTTCCGCCTCGTTGGTGAAGCGGGTTGAAGGGCGGCGCTTCGAAGCCCAGGTTTTTGCAAAAGGCGATCGTATCCGACTGGAGTACAAGTATGCAGTCAAGACCGAGCTTGGTTACTCCAGTATAGAAATTATTCGATTGGATAAACGCGAGTCGTGGTTCTTGCTGGCTCAGCGCCGACAAATTCTTCCGGTTCCCGTCAAGCCCGAAGAAATCCTGCCGATTCAGCCAAGCCTTCCGGGAGAAAAGAGCCGGACATTGGTGGGCGATGCCACGACCATCGGCCATGCGTCCAAGCTCTACGAGGTGCGAGTGGATTATAACGGCCGGAATGAGCGGTTTTACGAATGGGTGGATGTGGAGACCGGCGTGGTCTTGAAACTGGTCAGCCAGGACCGGGATTGGTCCATTGAGTATTCGCGGATTCGTTTCTCTCCTCAGCCGGACTACTATTTTGAGGAACCCACAGGCTATCGACGCTGGGTTCCGGCATCAGCAACACAAGAAAGAGGATAGGCCTCGTGGTACGACCAGGAAGGGATTTCATGGCATTGCACAGTGGGTCGCGTTGGGTTCGAACCGTCAGTGGATGTATGGCCGTCGCGGTTGTGTCCGGGGCGCTTCTCTGCCTCTGGCCGTCGGCGGCGTCTGCGCGTTCGTTGAAGGAGGCACAGGCGGCGTTCGACAAGAAGCAGTATCAGGAGGCCTTGGATCTCCTCGAGCACGTGATGAAAGAGCAGGGGCCTCAGCTGGAGTCCAGGCAACTCAAGACCCGCGCATTGATTTTTTTGGGCAAGCCAAAGGACGCACTAGTCGAGTACGAGCACCTCGAGGCGGACGCGAAGCAGGAGGATCGGGCGCTGCTGAAAGACGTGGCGTTGGGGTTTATTTATGTGCTCGTGAAGGACATGCGGGAGCAGATGCGAGGGGCAGCCTACACGGCCTTGAAAGATGTGGATTCTCCAGAGACGATTCCTGCGCTGGAGGATGGACTGAGTGATGGGTCCGGACTGGTACGCGCCTTGGCGGCAGAGGCGTTGGGGAAATTAGAGGCTGGACGACGATCACCTCGCTTACGCAAGGCATTGGACGATCAGGCGGGATTGGTGAAGGCTACGGTGTTGAAGGTGCTGGGAAAGAGCGGGGATCGTTCGGTGATCCCCCTGCTGGAGAATGCGTTGAAGGACGAACAGCCGGCCGTGCGGCTTGCGGCGGCGGGAGCCTTGTACCACACTGGGCAGACGGCGATGTGGGATACGGTATTGAAGGCTGCCTCGGCCCCCAATCCGGAAGAGCGCGCGACTGCGTTGCGGATGGTGGGGGAGCTGAAGGATGCGCGAGGACTCTCGATCCTTCTGGAATCCATTACCAATACGCAGCCATCCGTGCGGGGAGCTGCCGCCGCCGCCTTGGGCGATCTCGGCAAGGTGCAAGGCATCCCCGCGTTGGAGCATGCGTTGGAGGACAAGATTCCGGCCGTGAAAACCTCGGCGGCGATCAGTTTGGGCGAACTAGGCGTCAAAGATTCGTTGGTGGCACTACGAAAGGCCTTGGCTGATCCAAACCCGGTGGTCAAAGCTTCTGTGGTGTCGGCCTTGTTGCGGGTGGATGAACCGTTTGAGTCGGTCGCATCTGATTTGTACCAGCTGGCACAAAACAATGACCCTGGTACCCGCTCTGCTGCGGGGAAGGCGGTGGGGAGGGCCCACGGTGCCAATACGACCGCCGCTGTGGAGTTCCTTGCCGGCTTGCTGAAAGACCCAATTCCAAGGCCTCGTATTGCCGCCGCCAGGGCGCTCGGTCAAATCGGAGGGGTTGAGGTGTTGCCGATCTTGAAGGCGGCATTGCACGATGAAGACGATGCCGTTCGGGCTACCGTGGGCGGGTCGATCGCACGCATTCTCGGCCATGCGAAGCCATTACCTAATCGCGCGAAATCGTAGGAAACTTTGATGGCTGGATTTCAAGTTGACAGTGTGAGTATGATTCCAGTATAGAAAAATGTTTAGAGGCCTAAGCGTCGTCGACGTGGAGCCACGTCAAATCCTTGCGACTGTCTTAACAAGGGGTAATGGTCACCAGCCCTTGTGCCCTTGTGATTGAGTGGTGACGGAGCAGGTGTTCGGTTTCGGTTAATGTTCATTACTAAGGAGGCAGTGACATGAAGAAGGGTGCGATGAAAGTAGTATTCGGCATTGCGGCCGCAGCATTTTTGGCTGCGCCCCTCACCTCGTTTGCCGGAGGCACGATTTCGGGGAAAGTGACCTATGCCGGGAAGGCGGAGAAGAAGGAGTTTGCGTTCTCCAAGTTTCCCAATCCGAAGTTTTGCCCGAAAAATCCAAACAAGGCCTTGGTTGATGGGGACAAGCGGTTTATGCCGACTATTGATCTTGCCAAGGATGGCGGGCTGAAGAATGCGGTCGTCGCCGTGGTCGATATCGAGGATCAGGCGTTTCAGGATGGATTCAAGGGAACAGACGTTGCGGCGGAGTTCTGTGAATTCTTGCCCTTCAGCGGCGTGGTCGTGAACAACAAGAATTTCCGCGCGGAGAATAAGGATGCCGACCCCGATGATCCCAAGTCGACCTTGGGTGTGTTGCACAACCCGCACAGCTTTGTGGTGAAGGGGTCCAGCTCCGCCACCGGCTTCAACATCGGTTTGGCGAAGAAGGGCGATAAGTTGGAGAAGCCAGTGACGTTCCGTGGCGGCGCGGAGAAGCAGGGCTTCTATCGTTTACAGTGCGACCAGCATGAATTCATGCAGTCCTTCTTCCTCCCTGTCTGGAATCCGTACCATGCAGTGGTGAAGGACGATGGATCGTTCGAGATTCAGGGCGTCCCTGCCGGAAAGCACAAAGTGGTGGTCTGGCACCCGTTTGTCGGCAAGGGCAAGCTGAACGAATTCGAAGTCGAAGTGGCAGAGGGTGGAACGGCCACCTTGAAGGCTGACCTGAAGTAGTTTTGTCTTCAGCGGCGGGATGGCCTGCTGACCGAGGGGCAGTGGTTCAAATCGGACCACTGCCCCTTTTGTTTGCGTGCGCACCGCGCACGACCGTCTCATGTCTCACGCCAGAGGTGTCTCCTTCTGAGTCCAGTGAGTCCATCGGTTCGATCCGGATTCATCGTGCCGGCTAATCCGCGTCCGTATTGGTTTTCGGAGGTGGTTCGCTGCTCGCCACTCGCCTTGCGTTTCCCTTTCTGAACTGGGTAAGATGCCAAATTTTCACACCACATTATCTGAGCGGGTGATCTGTGCCTCGCGAATTGTCTCTCGCCGAAGTTTTCCAGTTAGGGTACTACTGGGAAACCAAAATTCTTTTGACCGCCGTGAAGTTAGACGTCTTTTCGGTATTGGACGGACGAGGCCGTACCGCCTCTGAAGCGGCCGAAAAACTCGGTGCCGATGTGCGGGCGCTGGAGCTCCTTCTGAATGCGCTGGTGGCGGTCAGGCTTGTGTCGAAGTCCGGGGATCTCTATGCCAACACGCCGGTCGCCACGACGCATCTCGTCAAGCATGGGCCGCAGTATGTCGGGCATTTGCTCCTCCTGCACGATGCTGAATGGGGCAATTGGGGCAAGTTGGAAGAGGCCGTCAAAACCGGCCGGTCGCCCGTCACGCAGCATGTCTTTGAGACGGACCCCGCGCTTGGGGCAAATGTCCTGTCCGTGTTGCACCGGATCGGACAGCAGAGTGGCCCTGATTTGGCCAAGCGGCTCGCGCTCGGCGAGGCTCGGACGATGCTCGACCTTGGTGGTGGCGCCGGTACCAATGCTATCGCGTTTTGTCAGATCTATCCGCAACTTTCAGCGACGGTCTTTGATCTACAGACGACGCTGCCATTAACCGAGCGGACGGTGAAAGACGCCGGGCTGGAGGGTCGCGTTGCACTGAAGGCCGGTGATTTCAACCGTGATCCCTTGGGTGGTCCCTATGACGTGGTGTTGATGTCCGACATCCTGCACTATCAGGATCTGGTAACCAATGCGGCGTTGGTGAAGAAGATCTATAACCACCTGAATCCCGGTGGACGCTTGATCATCAAAGACCGGTTCTTGGATGCGTCGGGCACAAGCCCTGCCTGGACGGCGGCTTTTGCCGTCCATATTCTCGTGAATACTGAACAAGGTGCCTGCTACCGCACCGCGGAGGCCATGCAGTGGATGCATGATGGGGGCTATGGCTCGGTAGAAGAAATCGAGCGCACGGCGGTGGTGCAGGGTGTCAGGCAACGTGTCGGGTAGGATGTCCCATGTTTGAGTTTTTACGCCAACCTGGTTTCTTCGGTACCCATGCCACGATGGGGGCCGACCTCAGTCAGTTGATGGCCACCCTGTTCACGGGGCTCTTCATCATCGGGTGGCTGCAGGCTAAGCAGCATCGTGGCCATCACCATCACTGGCTCATGTTGGGCGGGATGGTGACGATGGTCGGGTTCTTCACCGCCTACTATCTGTTCCGGCAGCTAGGGGTGTTGGCATTTGAAGGCAAAGAAGGATTCGGCGGCTCCCAGGCCCTCTATGACTATGTGTTCATTCCCGTGCTGACGATCCACATCATTCTGGTGATCATTGGATTGGTCATGGCCGTGTACATGATTGTGCTGGGATTTCGCTCGCAGCAGTTTCTGAGCGGTGCACGGATTCTGAGCGCGGCTCGGTTACAGACGTCGTGGAAAAAGGTGAGCCTGATATTTGTGGCGCTCCTGGCTGTGGTGATGCTGCTCTTCGGAACACGTGTGATGTCCGCCGGGTTTTCCATGCGAAAGCTGGAGGTCTATATCGGGTTTCTCACGCTGGTGGCGATCGTGTTTGCGGTCGAGATGGGCATTCAACGGATCTGGCCGGATGGCGGTCAGCGGCATCGTGCTCTTGGCCGCTTCACGATGATCGTCTATTGCATCCTCTTTCTGACCGGAAGCTTTACCTATGCGATGTTGTACATCCTGTATCCGGGGAAAATCGGGTAGCAGCGTCGAGCGGAACTGAAGGACTGAGGGGCGATATGCTTGTGTGCGGCTGCGGCGGATGGATGCATACCGAGGGTGTTGAGGAGCGACTCTCCCGTGAAGGTGATGCCACGTGGTTTGTCCGCTCGGAGTGTCGGCCTTGTCGATGGATTGTTGGGGTCGATGTGCCGGTGGGGCAGGTTGATGGGCTGGTCGATCGTTTGATGTGGACTGATGATGCCCGACATCGTCTGGATCGTGTCCCGCCGTACGCCGTTCCAGTCTTGCGTGAACTGGTGGAGGGGTTTGCCCGAGCCAGACGGCAACGAGTGATTACCTATGATTTGATCGATCAGGCGAAAACGGGCGATATGGTCGCGTGGGACCCTGATGCAGAGCAGCGCCTCGCCAATGTGCCGTCGCCGGTTCGTGCCATGGCGCGCGTGGAGTTGGAACGGACGGCGGTGGATCGTGGTGAACGCTCGGTGACCGTCGCTCTAATGGAAGAGGTTAAGGCGCGATATTTCGGCATGGCGGCTCAACGCGACGACGCGTAAATACCGAGGAGGCTTTTGCGCAGGACCTCTAGTGTCGTGCTTGAACCCCGCTTCGTTGAGTTTGGTGACTGACAACATGTTGCACCGATTGGCATTACGAGTCCTTCCAAGTTTGACGCTGGCCGTCACCGAAGATTCCGTTCGTACACGAAAGCGCCTGGTCATGTTTGTCCCCGGCCTGGTGGCCTTTGCGGTATACCGGGCGGCGAAGCATGGCCTGTCGCTGGCAGAGCCGGTGACCCTGTTGCTGTTGAGTGGTGCCGTGTCACTGGTGACGGCAATCTGCGCCTATCGCGTCGGTCGAGCGGTGCCGTTTGCGCAATTGGTGCGTGCGGATGGCGCCCGGCGTATCGGATGGATTCTCGCCTGGATCGGCTTTGTGTACGGCGTGCAGTTGTCGCTGCTTGTGTTGGCGCTGCTCTGGCTGGTCGGATATGACTATGCCCAACATCCCGATGGGCCGGCCATGATGGCCATGATTATTCCGAGTACGGCGGTCGCGCGCGACGCATTCGAGATCGGCTACGTTCGATGGCTTGAAGCCAATGGGCGGCCGTTCATGACGTTTCCCGATGGCGCCGGGCTTCGTGCGCTGTTGGCGCGAGTGACGCCGGCACTGGCGGGGTGGGTGGCCGCTGGAGCGGTCAGTTGCGTAGGGTTCTCGATGCTCCTGGGGGCGCTCTTCAGCGGCGACATGGCCGTATTGGCGCAGGGTGCTGTGGTGACGCTGGCAGCAGGAACGATCGGCCTGCTGGCGTTTTTCGCTGGGCAAGGAAACGGGGCGCCCTGGATGGCCGGATTGTCCTCGACCCGCTGGGGTGAATTAGTAAAGTTTTGGTGGTGGCCCGGGCTGGCCTTTGCCTCGACCTACTATCTGGTATTGGTCGGAGCGTGTCTGTATGTGTTGAAACAGCCGATGAGTTCATCCGGACTCTTCGCTGGCGTCGCCGGCCTCGTCGGCGGCGTGATGGCGCTGTACTGCTACTACCTGGGACATCGGCGGGATATTGAGAATCGTCAGCCTGGAGGAGTGCCCAGCGCGTTATTGCGCTGCCCATTCGTCATGGGCATTCTCGGCAAGTCTCGCGAAGCTACGGCTGGTACGGCATTGAGTGGATCTGCGGCTGTCTTTGAGAAGAGCAGCCAGAGAGCGTCGTCATGATCAAACGCCTGTCGATTCCTGCCGTGATTCTGTTGCTGGTAGTCGGATTGCTGGTGGCCGCGAGTGTGCTGCTGCTGAGTCCGCCCACGCTGGTCGCCGCCGACCCCGCCGCAGATGTCTATTTCCATACGCCTGGTGTGCCCGACGGTCCTTCGGCGCCGACGGCGAATGAGAACCACTACCCGCAGGTCGGGTCACTCGATAGCCGGTTGTTGATGTGGTTTATCATTCAGCAGCATACCTACTTCGGAGGTTTTGTCCTGGCTCTGCCGATTTTTTGCGTCCTCTTGGAGTTTCTGGGGTTGGTCGCGAAGAATCCCGCGATGGCCTTGCGTTATGACGGGTTGGCGCAAGATCTGCTGAAAGTGGCGTTGCTTGCTTTGTCCGTGACCGCGGCGGTCGGGAGCGTGATGCTGACGATGTTTATCATGTTGTATCCCAGCTTCATGCAGTACATGGGGGGCACCTTCAAGGTCATGATGCCCCTGTATGCGCTGGTGTTCGTCGGGACGACCTTTCTGACGATCGCCTACTACTACAGTTGGGATTATATGGCGGCGTCGGAGTCGAAATGGATGCACCTGTCGATCGGCGTGCTGGCGGTGGTATTCGGTACCTCGCTGCTGTTGTTGGCCAATGCCTGGTCAGCCTTCATGATGGCGCCGTCCGGCGTCGACGGACAAGGGCGCTATTTGGGCAATCCCTGGCATCTGCTTCGCTCGGCTCTCTGGAATCCCCTGAACTTGCATCGATTCCTCGCGGACATCATGTCGGGTGGCGCGGTGGTCCTGGCCTATGCCTGTTATCGGTTCTTTTCCGGGAAGAGCCAGGAGGAGCGAGCGTATTACGATTGGGTCGGTTATGTGTTTTTGTTCGTGACCGTCTGCGCCTTGTTGCCGATGCCGTTCGCCGGTTATTGGCTCATGCGTTCCGTGTATGCGTACAGTCAGAGCATGGGCGTCACGATGATGGGCGGGTTGTTGACCTGGCTCTTTGTGGTGCAGGCGTTGTTGATCGGCGCCCTCTTTCTCGGCGTGAATTACTATCTCTGGCAGAGCATGGGGCGCATTCGAGGCGGGGAACGGTATCAGCCGTACTATCAATATCTTCTGCTCGCGCTCACGGGTTGTTTGTTTATTTGGTTGACGCCACACACGATTTTGATGACCGGGACGGAAGTCAAAGCCATGGGCGGAGCGCAACATCCGGTGATTGGAAACTACGGAGTCATGTCGTCGAAGAACGGGGCGGTCAACGTGATGATCTGCATCACCGCGTTGAGCTATATTTTTTATCGACGCGCAAATCGGACGATGACGATCTCATGGGCCAAGTCGGGAAATGTGATTCTTGGGGCCCTGTTCGGCCTCGGGACGGCGCATATCATCGGCCTATCGGTCTATGGATTTTATCTTCCCGCCAGCCTCCGCGTTGGGCTGTCCGGCCCGCAGGCGATCACCACATTGCTCGTGGTCACACTGGGTTTGTTGCTGAACCGGCGCATGTTGCGCGGTGCCACGATTCACGGGCCTGTGCAGTGGGGGCAGATTTCGATTCGCGGTATGGTCGGCTTGTTTGGATTGGCGGCCGCGTTTACCTGGGTCATGGGGTTGATGGGATATATCCGTTCTTCCGGGAGGTTGGCCTGGCACGTCAATGAGTTGATGCCGGATACGTCTCCCTGGGCGTTTACCCCGTCGCTCGGCTTCGCCGCCAAAATGGTCACGATCAACATGGTGCTGTTTTGGGGGGCGGTGTTTTTTCTGTTCTGGGTCTGTCAGCGCGGGCAGCAGCCTGTGATGCATGAAGATGTGAGTGCGGAGAAGGAGGCAGGTTTTCTGCCGTCTCCCTCTCATGAGGGATAGGGACGTTGATGAGGGAATGTGAGATGGCTATGAGGATGTTGGTTGCGGCAATCGGGCTGTTGGGTTTGATGGGGCTAGGCGGTCTGACGGGATCTGATGCGCCGGCCTATGCGGGTGAGGCCGGTGTGTTGGTGCTGGAGGATTTTCAGTCGGCGGATCAGGATGGGTTTCCGATCGATTGGCAACATGAAAACCAGCGTAGTCAGGCCAAGGGCCGCGATGCCTATAAGATTCAGTCGCAGGACGGGACGAAATTTCTCGCTGCGAAGGATGCGGGCCAGCGTGTGAAGAAACGCAAAATCGACTGGGATCCGAAGACCTACCCGGTCCTGACCTGGCGGTGGCGTCTTCATAAGGCCCCAAGCGGGTCGGAACCGATTGCGGCGTTGTATGCCTCGTTGGATACCGACCTCATGTTCATTCCGGTGTTCACCAAATACATCTGGAGCGCCGGTAAGCCAGAGGGGACGTTCGTTGAGGGCGGGATGTTCAGCGGCTCCGAGTTGGTGGTGCAGAGCGGCGTGCTTCCGGTCGGGGAATGGGTCGAAGAGCGTGTGAACGTCTACGAAGACTTCAAGCGTATTCATAAGCATGAGCCGGCAGAAAAAGCCTGGGGCATTTCCCTGTTTGCCGGCCCTGGTGTCGAGATTGATTTTGGCGCGGTCACGGTGAGCGCAGCCAAGTAGCGGCTGCCTGTCTCACGAACAGATGGGGCGAGTATGGAAGCGATGACCAGACCGTCACCGAGGGCGTGGTTCGACGTCGTCTTTGGAGTGGTCGTGATGGGCACGGTCGGTGCGCTGATCGGCACGATTCTGGGTGGCTCGTCCATTCCCCTGGCCTGCGGTCTCGGGTTGGCGCTTGGTGCCGTCGTCGGCTTTCTCGGTGGGCGTCGATTCCTGGTCAGCATTTTGGTTGGTACGGTCCTGGGAGGCCTGTTGGCGTGGTTGGTTGCGGGCGTTGAGAAGGTCTCATTCGGGGCGGGTGCCGGCGCGGCCATGGGTGGATTCCTTGGCGTGCAGATTTCAATGTTGTTGGACATACGCGCGGCGCGCAAAGCCGCGGCGCTGCAAGCGAGTGACGACGCAACGGCGGGGCATTCAGCGGTCACCAAATCATGAGGTGCGAGTAACCCAATGGAAAACAGGGGCGTGTTGATCGGGTCGATTATCTTTGTGTTCGGGTCGTTTATCCTGATGATTGGCAGCTTGGTCTACGAATCTTATAAGGCCAAGCAGATGCGTCAGCTGGCGCAGTCGATCACTACGGAAGCTAAGCCGGTTGCCGCCGCTGCGGCGCAGGACTACTCCATGTATAAGACACTCGTCGGCGACGACGGCCGTGAGATGGTGCAAGTTTCTGAGGGGCCGTTTGTGATGGGCAGCCGGGACAATGATAGTGATCCAGACGAAAAGCCTGAGCATCAGGTGTATCTGAAATCCTACTTTATGGATCGACACGAAGTCACGCAAGACGCGTATGAGCGCTTTGCCAAAATGACGAAGCGACTCAAGCGGAAGATTGAAGTGTTCGACGAGGATCCCGCCAAGTTGCTCAAGCCGGAATATCCCATGATCGCCGTCACCTGGGATGATGCCGAAGCCTATTGCAAATGGGCCGGCAAGCGATTGCCTACAGAGGCGGAGTGGGAAAAGGCTGCTCGTGGAGAAGGGAAGCGTCGCTATGCCTGGGGTGAGGAATTTTTGGTGGGATACGCGAATATCGATGGCAATGAGGATGGATTTCGTTATCTGGCCCCCCCCGGCTCGTTCGAGTCAGGACGTAGCCCGTACGGAATCTACGATATGACGGGCAATGTCGGCGAATGGGTCGCAGATTTTTACGATGAGCATGCCTATCGCGGCTCGCCGTATCGTGATCCGAAGGGGCCTGATCAGGGCGAGCAGCGCGTGATTCGTGGCGGATCCTGGCGGGAGACTAAGCGAAATGTGCGTTCCTCGAAGCGATTTCAGGCGAAACCGTGGCGACATGACATTACTGTCGGCTTTCGCTGTGCCAAAGATATCGAGGCTGATGTGGTAGTGAAGTAGTCGTCCGCACCATGCTCGAAACGCGATTCAAAGTGATCTTCCTTTTGGTGGTGCTGTTTGCCGCGAGCTTGCCCATCATAGCGATTCTTCGCGGAACGGTTTCCACTCCGTTTGAGGCTGAGCCCCAACCGGTTGAGCAGGACCAGGAAGGCTCGAATCCTGAGTCGGCCTCCGTCGAAGAGCCTCTTGAAGAAGAGCTCGTCGTAATTCCTGGTGGGCCGTTTGTGTTTGGGACCAATCGGGGTGGGTTCGATGAGCAGCCTGAGCGGACCATTTACCTCGACCAATTTCAAATCGATCGCTATGAAGTGACCAACGCGCAATATGCCGCATTTGTAAAAGCCACTGGGCATCGGAAGTCCGGACCTCCCCCCCGGTATGCCAAAAATACGCTGCGAATGCGCGGGGTGAATCAGCCGGCGGTGTATGTGTCCTGGGAGGATGCGAAGGCGTACTGCGAATGGCGCGGCAGGCGATTGCCCACTGAGGCGGAGTGGGAGAAGGCGATGCGCGGGCCTGACGGGCGCCTGTGGCCATGGGGAAACGTTGAGGTGCCGAACGGGGCGAATTGGGCTCGAGTGGACGACGGCTTTGAGGTGGCGGCGCCGGTCGGGCGAGTGAAGAGTGATGCTAGCCCATACGGGGTCATGGACGGTGCCGGCAACGTCATGGAGTGGGTGGGTGATTGGTATCTGGAGGGTGCCTATGCTGCGGCTGCCGATCGTAACCCACAAAGTCCTGAGTACGGAACCTATAAGGTGTTGCGAGGGGCGGCCTATACCAGCGCAGGGTCCGATTTACGCATCACCGCACGCAGCAAGATGATGGCGGACTTTCGGGATGAAACCATCGGCTTTCGATGTGCTCAATCGAGTGTGGGAACTACCCAGTCTGGAGCAGGACCAGCCGCGGAGAAAATCATAGGAAATCAAAGTAGTAGAGGATCAGAAACACGGCCAAAATGATATTGACAACCATTCCAGCCAAAACTATAATGTCGAACACTTTTGAATTTTTAGCCATAAAAATCCCTTTAAAAATCATGTGCGTGAGGGATTTTGATTAACACAGCGTCGCTGGTGTGTCAATTCAAAATACGTACTTAAACCGTTGGGGAGAATCATGATGGAAGCTGCTCAGGATGACGTCAAGGTTAAGATCGGCAAAATGATTTTCTACATCACCCTGGCAGTCGGTCTTTGGTTTTTCTACTGGTTTGGCGGCATTCAGTGCCCATGCTGATCCAGTATTCTGGCCTGGGAATTTGTTCATCTTGTTGAGGGGGGTTTGAGATGGGCCAAACAATTGTGTACGTCGTCGTATCGGTAGTGATCTGCGTCTCGTTTTTTGCGGCTGTTGACCACTTTTTGATGGACGCGCAGGGCTTGGACTTTTGGTATCTCCTTCGGAAGTAATGTTCCGACGGGGAGGGGTTTGAAGTTGTTGTTCACATACGCGATGTATCAAGGAGGTAACTCATGGGCTCTGTAACCCGCACGAAGTTGATGTCGATCATGGCGCTGTGCGCAATGATCGGCCTCCTCCTCATGCCTATTCTGGTTGCGATCCCTGCTCTTGCTAGCGACGGTGGCGCTCCTGCCGCTGGCGTGAAGGCGGAGGGTGGTGACGCAAAGAAGGTTGAGAAGGGTAAGGACGTTTATTACAAGACGGAGGGCATTGTCTCGGGTCCGCCGGCTCCGAAAACCACGGATAGCGACAAGGACTATCCGCGGTACAACTTTGAGAGTCGCGTCCTGCTCTGGTTTGCTAACCAGCAGCATCTTTACTACGGCAGCTTCGTGTTGGCTGTTCCTATTTTCTGTATGGTCATCGAATTCATGGGGGTCGTCACCAAGGATAAGGCCATGGCTAAGCGCTACGATCAGCTGGCCTACGACTTTATTAAGATCAGTCTGACGGCCTACTCGTTGACGGCTATTCTGGGCGGCATTCTGATCTTCACCTTCCTCACGCTCTACCCTGCCTTTTTCCAATACCTCTCGGGTATCTTTAGGCCGGTCATGCATATCTATGCATTGATGTTCGTGGCGGAGAGTGGGACGCTGTACATCTATTACTATGGCTGGGACAAGATGAAGGAGGGATTCCTGAAGTGGATTCACCTCAGCATGTCCGTTGTCCTCAACGTCATTGGTACTATCCTGATGTTCCTGGCGAACTCATGGATTGGTTTCATGATGTCACCTGCCGGAGTCGATGAGCAGGGACGGTACCTGGGGAACATTTGGCACGTGATCCACACGGCCTTGTGGAATCCGCTCAATCTGCACCGAATCTTGGGTAATATGGCATTTGGCGGCGGCGTCGTCGCGGCCTATGCGGCCTACCGATTCCTGTCGGCAAAAACCGATGAAGAGCGCGCCCACTATGACTGGATGGGTTATATCGCGATGGCGCTCGGCGTGGCGTTCCTCATTCCCTTGCCGTTCGCTGGTTACTGGTTGATGCGCGAAGTTTATGCCTATCGTCAGCAGATGGGTATTACCTTGATGGGCGGTTTGTTGGCGTGGTTGTTCATCATTCAGGCCACCATGATCGGTATTCTCTTTCTCAGCACCAACTACTATCTCTGGCAAGCATTGGGCCGGATGCGAGGGGCGGAGAAGTATCAGCGCTATATCAAGTATCTCGTGTTCTTGCTGACCTGCGGATTCCTGGTCTTTATTACGCCGCATACGATCGTTATGACTCCCGCCGAGTTGAAGGCGATGGGTGGTCAGCAGCACCCGGTGCTAGGCAACTACGGTGTCATGTCGGCCAAGAACGGCGGCATCAACGTGATCATTACGACCACCGTTCTTAGTTTCGTCTGGTACATGCGAGGCAATAAGGTCTCGACGGTGTCGTGGGCGAAGTTCGGGAACATCTTCATGGGATGTTTCTTCTTCTTCGCGTACCTCAACATCATTATGTTGGCTATCTACGGCTACTATATTCCAGCCAACGTGCGCGTCGGATTGTCTGTCCCGCAGGTGGCTACCACGTTGTCCTGCCTCTTCTTCATGTTCGCCCTGAATAGCGTCATGATGAAGGGTGCGAAGCAGATGGGACCGATTGAGTGGGGTAAAATTTCAGCCCGCTCGCAGTATGCCCTCATCATGTTGGCGACAGCGTTTACGTGGATGATGGGCCTGATGGGTTACATCAGGTCGTCCGTCCGCCTGTTTTGGCACGTCAATGAAATTATGCGCGATAACTCACCATGGGCCTACACCCATACCGTGGGATTCGCTGCGAATATGATTTCGGCCAACGTGCTCTTTTTCTGGATTTCTATCATGTTCGTCTTTTGGTTAGGGGCCCTTGCTGCTAAGAAAGCTCCTGTCGAAGTGAAGGCGGCTGTGCCCGGTCGGGCGACGGCGCCAGCAGTTGGTCACTAATCAAAGCGCAAGAAATGAATCAATGAGGGAGGGTGTCTGGTCATCATGGTGGCCAGAGCCTTCCCCTCCTGCAGGAGGTTTGAGCTGTGATTGAACTCATTAAAGCGGCCTTAGCGATGGGCTGGCCTGCATTAGGGATCCTTGTGGCCCTGATGTTCTATTTTAAGGCGTCCATTTCGGATCCTGTTGCCAACAAGCGTGCGGTGTTCAAGACGTTCATCGGCATCATTGGCGCGGTGCTTCTTTTTATGGCCATCGCCAATTACAAGATGAATTTCTTTGAAGAGTCGAGATTGTTACCAGTGTCGCTGGTCTTGATCACGTCGATGAGCTTCATGATGGCGCTGTATTTCACTAATATCAGTGCCTTGCTGAAGATTGGCGGATTCATGTTTTTTATCGCGGCTGCACTTTCTGGCTATGGTAACTGGTTGCCTCAGGTAGAGGGCGGTTTCCCGCCTGTCGAAGAAAAGAAAGATTTCAGCAATATGCCGCAGACAGAACTTGCCGACGAGGGTGAGAAGATCATCTTTGGCGGAGTCGGGCAGAATAAGGTGCAGGGGGCTATCGGCAAAGGGCAATGTCCCCTCTGTCACGCGTTCCACAAGGGCATGTTGGGTGAGCGAGCGCCAAACCTGGATGGACTTCCGGAGCGTGCAGGGACCCAGATTGATGATCCTCGCTATCACAAGGGTAATGCAGCGGCTCGTGATTCTGACCAGAAGGAAGCATTCCCAGGTTCCGGGACCGCTGAGAATGGGCAAGAATATATTGCAGAATCCCATGCCTGTCCGAGCTGTTTTGTGGTTGCTGGCTACGGCGTGAAGGGCACCAATGACAAAGTGAGCCCAATGCCGTCGATTCACAAGCCACCGATTTCCTTGTCCATTGCGGAATTGGCGGCTGTCGATACATGGCTCTATGTGAGAGAGGGCCGTGAGGCTCCATCTTTTGATGAGATCGTGAAATCGTATGAGAAGTTTATTCCTGAGGCCGACCGTCCGAAGCAGCAGGCCGAGGGTGATGCCAAAGCTGGCGCCAGTGCGTTGATGGCGGATGGGACCGAGCCTGTTGATCAGATTTTTGCCAAAGGTCAGTGCGTGGCCTGCCATACCATCCCTGGTATCGCCGGGGCGACGGGCACGATCGGGCCGAAACTGGTTGAGGGAACGAACGCTCCCTTGCGCATCAAGGACAAGGATTATAAGGGGAAGGCCAAGAGCGTCCCTGATTACATCATGGAATCCATTGTCGAGCCGAGTGCCTACGTGGTGAAGGGTTTCCCGGATAACACTATGCCCAAGGTGTTCGGCCAAAAGCTTAGTGCCGGTGCGCTCAAGAAACTTGTAGATTACCTTTCGCAGGTTCATGAAGGAAAAGAGCCTCCTAAGGCGTCCTAACTGCGATGGGTATCTGGTTGCTACTGCGGAAGAAAGGGAGATGAGGACATGAAAGCATTAATGTCAGTCGGGGCACTGCTCGGAGTCCTGGGACTGCTCATGTTGATCGGCATGATCTTCGGAGTGATTCCCTCGAATACGGTCAGGCTCGTTGAGGGCTATATGCCCATGCAGGTATTGAGTGAGCTAGCTATATTTGTGGCTGGTTTTACCGGCCTCAGCTATCTGGCCAATTCAATGGGAATGGCCTTCCCTCGGTTCTGGCAGGGAGTGTTGTTTTGGGCATTTATCCAAGCCTACCTGAAGTTTCGTATCTATCCGCCAATTCCGTTCAGCGTGCGTGCGATGTACGGAACCGTGTCATTCGTTGCGGTATTTATGTGGGTCTCCGCGAACGAAGAGGATTGGAAGAAGTTTCGTCAGCCTATCCTGAATGTCCTGGATGCCAATACTGGATTCCACAAGGCGCTCAGAACGATGTATCTCATTCTGTTGCCCATCCTTATCGGCGGATTCTCCTTCATGACCATGAAGCCAAGTGTGGATGAGCCGATTGAGCTTCGGACGGTACATCCGGCACCGCCAGCCAGCACGAAGGTGCACGGCAAGACCTATACGTTGCAAACATCACAGAATCCATTCCGGGTGAATCTCGAAGGCAAATATGATCAGGCCTACAGCAATAAGTTGATCGTGGAGCAGGGCATGGGGAGATTAATGGCCCCGAATGCCAACCCTTGGGATGACAAAGCTGAAGGTTATCTGAAGTACGTGCGAGAGGGTGGTGAAATATTCTTCCAGAATTGCCACTTCTGTCACGGTGACAACCTGAACGGCCGCGGTCTGCATGCCTTTGCGTTTAATCCGATTCCCGCTAACTTCACGGATCCGGGAACGATCGCCCAGTTGCAGGAAACCTTCATTTTCTGGCGCGTCGCTAAAGGCGGAATTGGGTTGCCGAACGAAGGATTCCCTTGGGCGTCAGTCATGCCACCATGGGAACAGCACCTGACCACTGATGAAATCTGGAAGGTGATCTTGTTCGAATATTGGCACACGGGATACTATCCTCGGACATGGGACTAATCCTGAATCTTACAAACAACCTGGGAGAACAGGTGGTGAGGTTAACAATGAGCAAACTTCGTATGAACGTAAAGCCGACCCCGATTATCGGAGCGGCCTTAGGTGCCCTTATCCTTTCCGCCAGCGCGGTTGGATTGGGCCACGCTGCAGATCTTCCGGAAGGTTTCGCAAAGGCGGAATTGTCTCCGGCACCTCCAGCGGAAATGATTGAAGCAGGAAAGCGGGTGTATTTCACCAAGTGCGTATGGTGTCACGGAGTTGATGGCGCCGGTGACGGACCAGGTGCTGATCGGCTCTGGCCGCGGCCGAGGAATTTCAATCAGGGCACGTTTAAGATTCGCCATACGGCAAGTGGAGAGTTGCCGCTGTTCAACTATAACGAGAAGAACCCTGATTCCGGAAAGAACGACCTTCTCGATACGGTTACGCATGGACTTCCAGGATCTGCCATGCCTCCGTGGGAAGGCATTTTGACCGAGGAACAGCGTGTTCAGGTCTTGTCGTTTGTGACCACGCAATTGGTCAAGGATCGTAAGTTTACGGACAAACAATCTGAGACGCAAACCGTACTTCAGCTCGGTACCCTCAAGCCTGCTGAAGCGACGGAAGAAAGCATTAAGAAGGGCGCTCAGTTGATTGTCGACAAAAAGTGTATCGAGTGCCATGGGGTAGAAGGTCGAGGAGATGGAAACGCTTTCAATCTAAAAGATGACTGGGGCTTTTCGATCCAGCCTGCGGATTGGCACAAGTGTTGGAACTTCCGTGGGAGCCGCCAAGATCCGTACAACGTGCGGAATATTTTCCGCACGTTCTCGACGGGTGTCAACGGCACGCCGATGCCCTCATTCGCCGATAGTACGTCGGTGGAAGATCGGTGGAGCATTGCCAATTTCGTCAACTCGTTGTGCGAGCGTGATGTTGAAGGTAAGCCGCTCGGCATCGATCCGCTGACCGATAAGCCGAAGATTAACTTCGTTGTTCCTTCCGCTGCCGTCGAAGGGGAAATTTCAAACGACCCTGAGAATGAAATGTGGAAGAAGCAGGGCCGTCGTTATGTTGCGATGGGCGGTCAGATCACCCATAAGCCACGTAACTTTGTGAATCGTATCGATGATATCTGGGTTAAGTCGCTGTACAACGAAAAGAATGTGGTGTACTTGATCCAGTGGGATGACCGGACGAAGAGTGTTGCCGAAGGAAAGCTTCCTTGGGCGCCGACTCAAGTCAATGTTGAGAACTTCGGTGTCAAGGAGCAGGCTCCGAAAACCGGAGAAGAGGGGTCAATCGCTGCTGCTCAGAACAACTATGCCGTCTATAACGATGGTATCGCGTTCCAATTCCCGATCAAGTGGCAGGAGATCCCTGCCCCATTTAAACCACGATATTTGTGGGGAGATGCGAAGTTCAACGCGGACATCTTGAAGTGGGAGGCGGATGGTTCGCTCCGTTCCTTCAAGGGAACTGGTTGGGATCAGGACTTCGAGGAGCGTGACGATTTCGAAGAAAAAGTTAAGCTCCTGAAGTCAGAGTGGAAGAACGGGCAATGGACCGTCATGATCTCCCGTCCCCTGAAGGGCGACAAAGATGATTATGATGAGTACACGCGGTTCGATATCGGTAAGTACATCCCGATGGTCTTTTTTGCCTGGGATGGACATAATGGCGACGCCGGACGCAAGATGGCCGTGTCGGCCTTCTATTACACGATCTTGCAGCCTCCGATCCCGCAGGAAGTGTACATCTATCCCGCGGTGATTGCTGTTGGCGTGGTGTTTTTGGAAGGGTGGATGCTGACCCGCCGTGCCAACAAGAAAAAGGGTAAGGTCCTCTAAGCAACAGTCAAGCTAGAGGCTGTCTTGGAGCGAGGGGGTGAGGAAACTCACCCCCTCGTTTTTTTACTATCGATTGAGGGAATGGTTCGGGATGAGTGAAGGAGTACTAGAGAACGTCACAGGAGTATTAATTGCCGGTGGGAAGAGTCGGCGAATGGGGCGCGACAAACGCTTTCTCCAGATTGGGGGGAGGAGTGTGTTTGATCAGACGCTCTCCCTCCTGATGAAGACCTTCGCGGAGACGATTGTGGTGCTTGCTGAACCAATCGAATTGCTGGATGTGCGTGGGTGTCGCGTGGTGTATGACGCAATTCCCGACGCGGGAAGTCTGGGCGGTCTCTATACGGGGCTTATATCGGCTACACAGCCTCGGATATTTGCCGTAGCCTGTGACATGCCGTTTCTGGATGTGGGGGTGATTCATTTCATGGTGTCATGTGATGAAGCGGCCGATGTGGTGGTCGCTGAGCTCGGTGGGCGATTTCAACCCATGCACGCGGTTTATTCCAAACGGTGCGTCCCATTCCTGAGGGCGATGGCTGAAGGCAAGAATCTGAAGATTCAGAAACTGTTTCTAACGGAAGGGCTTCGAGCGACTGTATTGGGCGAGAGTGAGTTTTCCGCTCTAGGTGCAGGCTGCCGCTCGTTTCAGAATATCAATACTCCCCAAGATCTGGCTGCTGCCGAATCACCGATCTCTGACAAACCGTGACAATTCCCGCTCCGGATGACGGCAGCAAGCGCAGGGTGTTAGTGATTCACCCCGGTGCCCTCGGCGATGTACTGCTCTCCCGCCCCACGATCTCCACGGTTCGAGCTCAGTTTCCTCAACATGAGATAGCGCTCCTGGTCGGACAATCCGTGGGCGAGCTGTTGTGTGAAGCCGGAGAGGTCGATCGAATTTTTCCGCTCGAATCCACTGCGCTGAGTGAATTATGGGCTGGAGTAGATACCCTCCGTCGGGAGTTTCGAACATGGCTCGGCAACTGCGATGTAGCAGTCGGATGGCTTTCGGACACGGAGGGCACCCTCTCGTCGACACTCCGTGCCACAGGTGTCCAGTCTGTTTGTCTCAAGTCTGCTTCGTCCGCTGATCTACGGGCTGAACATCAGTCGGATCGGTATCGTGAGGCCATTCTGGGGCAGGACGCGAGCCAGGCAGTCGGCACTCCACTCATACTCTCACCAATGATTCGAGAACGCGGGAGGCTGATTCTTCGAGGCCTCACTCGCGACAGTCAGCAACCGGTGGTGGTACTGCATGCGGGAAGTGGGAGCGCCCATAAATGTCTCGACGCGCAGCGCTTCGCGCCTGTGATTCAGTGGTTGGCCGAAGTCGGCATGACTCCCGTGTTGCTGGAAGGACCTGCGGATCGTGACGCTGTAGAACGTGTTCTCGAGGCGCTCAAGGGGGCGATACCAGTCATCCGTGGACTGGATGTCTCGATAGTGGCCGGAGTGCTGTCGCATGCGGAACTTTATGTCGGACATGATTCGGGTGTGACGCACCTTGCTGCTGCGTTGTCGATTCCTACGGTTGCCTGTTTCGGTCCTACGGATGCACGTCGTTGGGTGCCGCTCGGTCATGCCGTGTCGGTTGTATCGGGTGCGCCCTGTGCCTGTCTCACTTGGAGCCACGTAGCAGAGTGTCGAGAGCGGGTATGTCTTCAGATTGCTCCCGAGCGGATCATCGAGGCCTGCCGACTATTATTGGCAAAGCGATCGACGGTTCCTGCCTCCTAACTCGCGATCTTGTCTCTCATGTCTCGGTGTGTTAGATTCCCAGTTTGATTTTCGCTGTTTCCACGCAGACTTAGAGGGGTTTTTGTGACTCAGGGTGTGGTGCAAGATAAGGTCAGTCAGGCGTTGGTCGGGGCACTTCGATCGGCACAGCAACGAGGGATGCTGAAGCTTGAGCAGATGCCGGTGGTCAATCTCGAAGCCCCGAAGCGCCCCGAGTGGGGTGATGTCTCGTGCACCGTCGCCATGTCGTTATCGGCCTCGGAACGCCGACCACCGTTTGAAATCGCTCAGATTATTGTGGATCACATCGAGCAGCGAGATGCGTTGTTCAGCCGGGCGGAGATCGCGCGACCGGGGTTTCTGAATCTCACGGTCAAGCGAGAGCTGTGGATGGAGGTGCTGCGCGAGATTGAAGCGCAGGGTCCCAAGTATGGCCACAGCCAAGTGGGGCAAGGCCGGCGAGTGCTGGTGGAGTATGTCAGTGCCAATCCAACCGGGCCGTTGCATGTCGGGCATGGCCGAGGTGCCGCTGTGGGGCAAGCCTTGGTCCGTCTCTTACGCGCGACCGGGCACGATGTCGTCAGTGAGTATTACGTGAACGATGCGGGTCGGCAGATGAAGTTGCTGGGCGTGTCGGTTCTGGCTCGGTATCTCGAGGCCTGTGGACAGGCTGGAGTCTTTCCGGAGGACGGCTACCACGGCGGGTATATTCGCGAAGTCGCCGAACATGTGAAGGCAGAGCAGGGGACCGCGCTCCTCTCGCTTCCTGCTGTTGAGGCGGAACAGCGCAGCAAAGAGTTCGCCTACCGGGAATTGCTGGAGCTCATTCGGCAGGATCTGGAGACATTCGGGATCGCCTTTGAATCCTGGTTCAGTGAAGCCTCATTGTTGTCCTCCGGCGCTGTGGAAGAGGTATTGGGTGAACTGAAACGCAGAGACCTTGTCTTCGATCAGGATGGCGCGCAATGGTTTCGATCCTCTGCATTCGGCGACGAAAAAGATCGCGTTGTTCGGAAGCAGGAGGGGGACTACACCTACCTGGCGTCAGACATCGCCTATCATCGAGATAAGTTGCGGCGCGGTTTTGATCTGCTGGTCGATGTGTGGGGCGCCGACCATCATGGGTATATTCCGCGGATGCAGGCGGTGGTGCAAGCCTACGGGTATCCGAAGGAGCGGCTGCGAGTCGTACTGGTACAGATGGTAAACCTCCTGCGGGGCGGTCAGAAGGTCGAGATGTCCAAGCGGTCCGGCGAGTTCATCACGCTACGCGAGGTGATGGATGAGGTGGGGGCCGATGCCGCCAAGTTTTTCTTTCTCATGCGCGATTCGAGCACACATCTGGATTTCGATTTGGAATTAGCCAAACAGCAATCGCAAGAGAATCCGGTCTACTACGTTCAGTATGTGCACGCTCGCATAGCCAGTCTCCGACGCGTGGCGGCCTCGCGAGGTATTGCTTGTCTCCTTCCAAGTCAGGCCGATCTCAATTTGCTGGAAGACCCTGATGAACTCGCGCTCATTCGGAAACTGTCGACGTTCCCGGTGGTCTTGCAGGCGAGTGCCGTCGAGTTGGAGCCGCATCGAATGGCGTACTATCTTCGTGAATTGGCCGGCATGGTGCACCCCTTTTATAACAAGCACCGAATTCTCCCTCCGGCACCGGACAGCGATGTGACCACCGCCGTTTCTCCTGAGCAGGTGAGCTCTTCAGGCCGATCGGCGGAGGCGATGACGCCAGGCCTCACTGGTGCCAGACTGGCACTGATGTGGGCGGTGCAGCAGGTGGTTCGAAACGGGTTGAACGTGTTGGGCGTGTCAGCCCCTGAGCAGATGTAGGACCACCGATCCCATGTTCACCTTCCGCATCACCCATGAAGAATCCGGCGGACGCGCGCGCGTCGGTGTGTTGACCACCGGACGCAGTGAGGTCGCCACACCGGCGTTTATGCCGGTCGGCTCGTTGGGCAATGTGCGGAGCGTGGATGGGGAGGAACTGCTTAAGATGGGGTATGGCCTCATCTTGAATAACGCCTACCATCTGTACCTTCGCCCCGGGCACAAAGTGGTGGAAGAGTTAGGCGGGGTGCATGGGTTTACGGCATGGCCCGGTGCTATTCTGACGGATAGCGGCGGGTTCCAAGTCTTCAGCCTGGCAAAGTTTTGCAAGGTGTCGGATGAAGGGGTGATGTTCCAATCTCATATTGATGGGTCGTCGCGGTTCATCAGTCCGGAGACCTCGATCGAAATCCAGGAAGCGTTAGGCGCGGACATCATCATGGCATTCGACCATGTCGTGGCATTGCCTTCTTCCCTTGATCAAGTTCGTGACGCGTCGAAGCGGACGTCGCTGTGGGCACGTCGGTGCGTGAGTGCCAAACGACGGACGGATCAGTCCCTGTTCGGGATCGTCCAGGGTGGACTGGATGCCGGCTTGCGGGTGGAGTCGGCGCGTGATCTGGTCTCGGTGGGGTTTGACGGATATGCCGTGGGTGGGTTGTCAGTGGGCGAGGACAAGGCCGACATGTATGGCATGCTGGATGTGACGGTGCCCGAGTTGCCGTCGGCCAAACCTCGCTACTTGATGGGCGTGGGCATGCCGGAGGATTTGGTTGAAGGAGTGGCCCGCGGCATCGATATGTTTGACTGCGTCGTGCCATCGCGTCATGGCCGCACGGGCTGGCTGTTTACCTCGTTCGGACGCGTGGTGATCAAGCAGGCCCGCTATGCGCGTGACGAGCAGCCCATCGATCCGGCTTGCCGCTGCCCGGTGTGCACGCGGTACACAAGGGCGTACTTGCATCACTTATTCGGCGTGAAAGAAATGCTGGGCGCCCGGCTGAATACGATTCACAACTTATGGTTTTTTGCGAAGTTGATGGAAGAGATCCGGAGCGCCGTGCGGGGCGGAACCTTTCAGGAGTTTCGTCGCGAGTTTCATCGGACATATGTCGTGGATCGGCCGACTGGAGATGGTCGATCGGACATTCAGAATGTGGACGTGTCTTAACGGCGATGTAGGCGGGGGACATTATGTGGGATTCGGTAGCATGGGCACAGGGAACATCGGGGAGCACCGGCGCAAGTGGGGGGCTCCTCTCGCTGGTCCCGTTCGTCCTGATTTTCGTCATTTTCTATTTCATGCTGATTCTGCCGCAGCAAAAACGCCAGAAGCAGTTGAAGACGATGATGGAAACCTTAAAGAAGGGCGATAAGGTGATTACGGCCTCCGGAATCTGGGGCACCATCACCAATTTAGGGAAAGACACGGTGACGCTCCAGATCGCGGACACGACTAAAATCAAAATCCAGAAAGAGCATATTGCTCGGCTGCGCGGTGACGAAGAAGATTGACGCACGCGACGGAGACGGGAAGGATTGGCGCACGTATGAAAAAAGTCGGCGGACGGTTGTTAGCTCTGGTGACGATGGTCGTCGCCTCGATCATCTTTTTCTTGCCCTCGTATCAACCCCTGTATAAGGAATTGCCGCGGTGGGTGCGCGAGGTCCTGCCGGACAAGGGAATCACCTTGGGGTTGGATTTGCAGGGCGGTATCCACCTGGTGTTGGAGGTGGAGGAAGATCGGGCGGTAGAGATTGCGGTGGAGCGGTCGGCGGCAGGACTTCAAGATCTGTTGGTGGAAAAGAAGATTCCCGCGGAATCGGTCAAGCGGACCGGCCCGTCGCAGGTCACGATCGGGTTTCAGAATGCCGAATTAAAGGCACAGGTCCAGAAGCTGTTGGATGACTTCCCGACCTATGTCGAGATGGAAGCAGCCGGGTCCGCGAACACGGTCGTTTGGGAGTTGCGGGAAGCGGAGATCAAGCGCATCAAGGATTCCGCCATCAATCAGGCGTTGGAGACGATTCGGAATCGCATCGACCAGTTCGGTGTCGCCGAGCCGCTGATTCAACGACAGGGGCTCAAGCAGGTGGTGGTGCAGTTACCGGGCATCAAGGATGCCAAGCTCGCCAAGGACCTCATCAAGCAGACCGCGCTGCTCGAATTCAAAATGTTGGACGATGATAATCAGCTCAAGCTGGATCTCCCCGGCCGTGTGCAAAAGGGGAAGGAGCGGGAAGACGCGTTCTTGAAGCAGATCGAAGGGAAGGTGCCGGAAGGCGACCAAATTCTGTTCGAGCGGATCGTCGAAAAGGATAGCGGACAGGAATGGCTTGCGCCGTATCTGGTCAAAAAGCGGGTCATGCTCGCCGGCGACGTACTGAGCGATGCCCGCGTGTCCATTGGGCAATTTAATGAGCCCTACGTGTCCGTCACGTTCGATGCGAAAGGCGCGCGTGAATTTGACCGGATCACGGGTGAAAACGTCAAGAAGCGCATGGCGATCGTCCTCGACAATACGATCTATTCGGCGCCGGTCATTCAGGAGCGCATCAGTGGCGGGCGAGCCCAGATCACCGGGACGTTCTCGATGGAGGAAGCCAACAACCTCTCGATCGTGTTGCGTGCCGGCGCGTTGCCTGCGCCTCTCAAGATCATTCAGGATCTGACCGTCGGTCCGTCACTCGGGCGGGATTCGATTGAAAAAGGCGTGAAGGCCACCCTCTTTGCGGGGCTGCTGGTCATCGTGTTCATGGCGATCTATTACCGCTTGTCCGGTGTGATTGCCAACTTCGCACTGCTCCTGAACCTCATTTGCCTGATCGGGGCGCTCGCGGGGTTGAACGCCACGCTGACGTTGCCAGGCATTGCCGGTATCATTCTGACGATCGGTATGGGCGTGGACTCGAACGTCTTGATTTTCGAGCGCATCCGCGAAGAGTTGCGGCAGGGGAAGGCGGTTCGCGTGGCGATTGATGCGGGATACGACAAGGCCTTGCTGACGATTGTGGACTCGCACGTCACGACGCTGATCACGGGGTTCGCCCTGTTTCTGTTCGGGACCGGGCCGATCAAAGGGTTTGCCGTGACGTTGTGTCTCGGTATCGCGATCAATCTGTTTACGGCACTGGTCGGGACCAAAGTGGTGTTCGACCTGTTCAATCAACGCAGAAAAATTGAGCAGCTTAGTATCTAGTGGAGTGGTAATCGTTCGCGCTGGTCATGGGACAGCGGAACCGCTCTCTATCGGAGACAACGCAACAGTACTCACAGGATGTGTGAACAGGCCGTCCAGCGAGGCCGCAGCGAGTGAGGACGTGACGCGTACGGTGTGGTGTACGTGGACCTCTGAGCGACGCAAGAACGACGCTGGTGGGCGTTTCCAATATCCTGCCAGGAAGGAGCCGGCATGTTCGAGATTTTGGGGAAGACGAATATTGATTTCATGGGGAAGCGGTCCATCACATTTGTGATTTCCGGCCTCCTGGCCTTGCTTGGGCTCATCGCAGTGTTGCAAATCGCGCGTGGCGCGGCGAATCTAGGAATCGATTTTGCCGGTGGAACGGCGGTGCAGTTGAAGTTCGATCAGGCGATCCGGATCGACGAGGCGCGGCGTGCGCTGGAAACCAACGGTTTGGGGTCCGCGGAGCTGCAAGAATTTACGCAAGATAACAAGTTGCTCATTCGCGTGAAGGCGTCGACGACGATTGAGGAGAAAGTCGCCGAACGGGTCGTGGCGGTGTTCAGCAAGGAATTTCCCGCCAACAAGTTTGTGGTGGATTCGAGCATGGAAATCGGCCCGACGATCGGGAAGAAGCTCCAGGAAGATGCCATGATCGCGGTCCTGATTTCGTTCGTCGGGATCGTCATCTACATTGCGATCCGCTTCGAATTGCGATTCGGTGTGGCGGCCGCCTTGGCGACGTTTCACGATGTGCTGGCTGTCCTGGGTGTCTTTTATCTCCTCGATAAAGAGATTACGTTGCTGGTTATCACGGCCTTGTTGACCTTGGCAGGATATTCGTTGACGGACACGGTGGTCGTCTTCGATCGTATCCGTGAGAATTTACGGACGCGCCGGCGTGAGGATGAAGAAACGATCATCAACCAGGCCATCAATCAGGTCTTGAGCCGCACCATCGTCACCAGTTTAACCGTGGTCATCGTGCTGATTCCGTTGGTGCTCGCGGGCGCCGAGGTGCTGCACGATTTCTCCCTGGCGTTACTCGGGGGCGTGATGTTCGGCACCTATTCATCGGTCTTCGTGGCGAGCCCGTTGTTGCTGCTGTGGCCCGGCAGTGCCGGGAGTCTCATGAAGCGTCGCTAGGTTCGGATCGTCCGAGCCTGGGCTGAGGCCCTGTCGACTGTTGTGAGAGGGCCGTTGATCGGGGTAAGCCGCACCCATGCTGTTCTGGAGCCGGTCTCACAGTCTCCAGCGAAAGATCATTACGGCCATCGTGATGGTCGGACTCTTGCCGTTGTGTCTCTCCCTCGTGCTCACCTATCTCGAAGAGCGCCGGGCGCTTCGGGAAACCATCGGGGCCAATTTTAAAGAAGTGGCGGTGGAAGCCGCCCGGCGAATTGAGATGCAGGTGACGCGTGGCGTCAATGAGGCGCAACAGCTCGCTGCCACCCCCTTCCTCCGTACCTCGGTGACCGAATCCAATCGGACCTACCTGGATAAGGACGAAAAAACCGTCCAGTCCATGATCAAAGCGTGGCAGCAGCGGTGGCGTCAACGGGACAAACAGAGCGAGTTCCCGCTGTTCATCAACCGGATCGTGACCAATTACCTGATTCGATGGCATGACATCCGGAAGGCCGACTATGTGGGGATTTTTGTGACGGACAACCGCGGCGCGCTCGTGGTGAGTTCGATTCCGCAGGTCGAGTATTACCATGGCAAGGCCACCTGGTGGCAGGCGGTGATGAAACGGGGCACGGGCAAGGTCTTTGTCAGCGACATCTTTTTCGATCCGGCCTTCGGCACCCACGTCGTCAACGTGTCGGCGCCGATCATTGACGATGAGCAGCATGTGACGATCGGTGCGGTCACAGTTCTGCTGCGTCGGGATACCCTATTCCATTCCGTATCGGAAGCCACCGTCGGACAGACGGGGCATGCCATGTTATTCAATTCGGACGGGGTTCCGTTGATCTGTCCGGTGTTGGCGCCTGAAGAACATGCGGTCAAGCCGGAACTGGTGAGCGCCATCAGCGGAAGCGTCGCCGGCTGGACGACGGTCGGGACTGATTCGCATGGTGGAGAGAACTCGATCGTGGGGTTTGCGCCGGTCCGGCTGGGGACTGAATTGACACCCAATAGTTTGGGCGGCAAGCGATGGGTGACATTTGTCCGGCAGGACCCGTCCGAGTCCTATGCGCCGCTCTCACGGCTCGTCGTGCAAGTGACGGTGTATGGCCTGGGGGTGTTCGGTGTGTTGTTGCTGACGGGGTTGATGGTTGCGCGGCGCATCGCGCGTCCGATCGGGCTCTTGCACGAAGGGGTGCAGCGGATCGGAAGCGGGCGGTTGGATCAGCGGCTGGAGCTGAAAACCGGCGATGAAATCGAGCAACTGGCGGACGCCTTCAATAAGATGGCGGCAAACCTGCGCACCTCGTTCGAGCAGATCGAGCAGCGGATGGAGGAGGTCCGTCGGCTGGAGGAGCGATATCGCGATCTCATTGAGCATTCCCCGGAGATGATCTATCAGCTGAATAAGACCGGCCAGTTTGTCCATGTGAACAAGACCGGTCTGGACAAGCTCGGGTACACCCTGGAAGAGATGTTGCAAATGCGTCTCTGGGATCTCGTTCCCAAGGGTCGTGAGACGGAGGTGTTGGCTTATCTGGAGCGATTGGTCTCGCAAGGGCGCAGCACGATAGAAACAGTGTTCGTGGCTGGGGACGGCCATCCGATCGATGTGGAAATTCATGCCACGGCGTTGTTTGAAAGCGGTGGCGGCCTGGTCCACTCGCGCGCGTTTGTCCGCGATGTCACGGAACGGCGCCTGCTGGAGCAGCAAATCCATCAGTACACGACCAGACTCGAACTAGCGGTCAACGAGCGTACGCAGCAACTGGTGGCCTCGCAAGAACGCTACAAGGCGCTGTTCGATTTGGTGGCGGATTCAGTGTTCATGGTGGGAGAAGACGGCGTGATTGTCGCCGTCAACAAACGGGAAGAGCAGGCGTTGGGCTACTCGGAGCAACAGGTCGTCGGAAGCAGTATTCTCAACGTGGTCGAGCCGGTCCACCATGATGAGATGCGAGTGCTGCTGGAAAAGATCCGTGCAGGTGAGCGCCAGGTGCCGACTCAGGAAATCACTGTGTGCGATGCCACCGGCAGGAAAACGCCGGTGGAAATGGACCTGATTTTGGTGCGCGGCAGCGACCATACGTGGGTGATGGTTCAACTTCGCGACATCACCGACCGGAAACGGCTTGAACGGCAGATGCATACCTACCAGCAGGAGCTGGAAGCGAAGGTCAGCGAGCGCACCCGTGAGATCGAAGAGACCAAGCAATACCTTGAGAACCTCCTGGAGAATGCCAATGACGTCATTTACACGCTCGATCGGGAGCAGTGTTTCACGTATGTGAACAGCAAGATTTTGGCGTGGGGATATGCCAAGGAGGATCTGTTGGGGCGTCCGTATCTGGGCTTGCTCTCGAAGCGACATCGGGGGCGTCGGTTGAAATCGACGCTGGATATCGGGATGAAGCAGGTCTATGAGGTCGAAGTGTTGACGAAATCCGGCGAGCCGCGCTCCGTGATGGTCAGCGTGTCACCGCTTCACGGCGTGGAGGGGGAGATTCTGGGGGTGCTCGGGATCGCCCGCGATATGACGGACACGAAGAAGCTCGAGCAACAAATTAGAAACTCCGAGAAGCTGGCGTCGGTAGGAAAGCTGGCTGCGGGGGTGGCGCACGAGATCAACAACCCGCTGGGGGGGATTCTTAATTGCCTCTACAACATGCGTAAGGGGACCCTGTCGCCGTCCAGGCAGGAGGAGTACCTGGTGTCGATGGAAGACGGATTGCGGCGGGTGCAACGGATCGTCCGGCAACTGCTCGATTTCTCGCAGCAGCACAATCCCGAACTCGCGCTAGCCGATATCAATCAAGTCGTCAATCGGGTGTTACTGCTGACGGACCATTTGTTTGTTCCCCACCGGGTGCAGTTGGAGACGGCCCTCTCGCCCGATCTTCCCGAGCTGATGATCGATCGGCATATGATGGAGCAGGTGCTGATGAATCTTGTGTTGAATGCGATTCAAGCGATGCGGAACGGCGGGGTGCTGACCATTCGTACGTCGATGGACGAGGCGCATTGCCTGGTCCGGATTCAGGATTCCGGTTGCGGCATTTCTTCCTCGGTGTTACCGCGGATATTTGACCCGTTCTTTACCACCAAAAATGAAGGGGAAGGCACCGGGCTTGGCCTGTCTGTCAGCCTGGGCATTGTGGAACGGCATGGAGGGAAGATTTTTGTCGAGAGTGAAGTCGGTCAAGGGACCACCTTTACCGTCTCCATTCCGCTTGCGACGGAACGACACGCCATCGGGAGGTTTTCGTGAAAGGGCTGAAGGTACTGATTATTGACGATGAACCGTTGATGCGACTGTCCATGCTGGATGCCTTGGAAGGTATTGGGTGTGAGGTCATGGCGGCGGCGACCGGGACAGAGGGACTGTCTATCTTAGGCACCCGGCAATTCGAGATCGTGATTACCGATCTGCGTCTTCCCGGCGCCGACGGGCTCACCATCTTGAAGGCCTGTAAGGATCGGAGTCCGACGACGGAAGTGATTTTGATTACCGCCCATGGATCAGTTGATACGGCAGTGGGTGCGATCAAGCTGGGGGCGTACGACTACATCACGAAGCCGTTTCAAATGGATGAGCTCCTGTTGATCGTCGAGCGCGTGGGAAAAATTCTTGGGTTACGGCGGGAAAATAGTGAGTTGAAAGAGGTGCTGGAGGATCGATTTAGTTTCGGCGGGATCCTCGGGTGCAACCATCAGATGCGGGCCTTGCTGGAGAAGATCAAGTTGGTGGCCGCGACCGAGGCACCAGTGTCACTGATCGGTGAGCGCGGGACGGGCAAAGAGTTGGTGGCCCATGCCATTCATTTGAATAGTCCCCGGCGCGATCAGCCCCTGATCAAGGTCTGTTGTGCAGACCTTCCCGAGGCTCTCCTAGAGGCCGAGTTATTCGGTTACGAAAAGGGCGCGTTCCCCGGGGCGCTGCGCCAACGACGTGGACGATTCGAGTTGGCACACAAGGGAACCCTGCTGCTCGATGACATGGAGAGGCTCTCCGTCGACCTCCAGGCGAAGGTGTGGCGCGTGCTTCAAGAACGGCGATGTGAGCGTGTCGGCGGGCGGGAATCCATCGCTGTGGATGTCCGTATCATCGGTGCAGCTACGCGTGACCTGACGGAAGGGGCTGAGCAGGGGCGATTTCATCGAGAGCTCTGCGCGCAATTGACGGCCGTGCAGATCGTGCTCCCGCCGTTACGCGAGCGGCGCGAAGATGTGCTGGTGATTGCCGAGCATGTGCTGGAGACGAAGTTGGCCACCCTTGGCAAGTCTCTGGACGGCTTTGCGCAACCCAGTCGCGAGTTGCTGTTGCATTATTCGTTTCCCGGCAATGTCGGCGAACTGGAGCAATTGGTGGAGCGTGCCGCTGATTTGGGGCGTGACGGAGAAGCCGTGCAGCCCTGGGACCTCTGCGGGTTTCAGACCTGTCCCTATCTCGGCGGGGCGCCTCAAGCGGGCTGCGGTTTTTGTGCGGAGGGATTGATGGCGCACATTGAGAAGCCGGAGTCGAGCGCTCCGGTTACACTCGCGACTGCCCGGGAAGCATTTGAGCGGGACTACATTGCCGCGGTTTTGAAGCAGGTGGATGGCAGCCGAACCAATGCCGCTACGATCCTCGGGTTGTCGCGAAAGGCTTTGTGGGATAAATGCAAGCGCTACGGGCTCTCCTCCGCCAAGGGGGAGGCGGAGGAGAGAGAGGAGTAGGTTAGTCTGCCGGCTCTACGCCGCCTTCCCACAACTTCACCGTACGATCCCAGGACGCGCTGGCCAGGCGTAGTCCGTCCGGCGAGAGGGCGATTCCGCGTACGGCCCCACCATGGGTTTTATCGGTTCGGAAGTTGCGGCCCGTGGCGATGTCCCAGAAGCGAATGGTGTTGTCATCCCCCGCACTGATGAGCACTTGTCCGTCGGGGGAGACCACTAACGACCGAACCCATCCATTATGCCCGCGCACGACGCGCAGTTCGTTCATCGTCGGCATTTCAAAGAAACGGATCGTGTTGTCACGGCTGCCGGTGATCAGCATTTTCCCATCTGGCGTAAAGACCATCGCGCCGATCCAGAACTCCATTGGCTTTTGGAATCCTCCATCGTCTTCGATGAAGAAGCCGCGGGTTTCCGTTGAGTCCTCGGCGGTTTCTTCCCAATGACCATTGTGGAGAATTTTCTCCTCTCCGCTCGGCAGCACTTCCCAGATTCTGATCTTCCCGATGTCGGAGCCGCTGGCGAGGTGCATCCCGTCCGGTGAAAAGGCCACACAGACCGACCAATGGTGATCGAATTGGTCTTTCCCGAGCAGGGTCATGAGGTCGGTGCCGGTCGTGACTTCCCAGATCTTGATGTCCTTATTGTGACTGCCGCGAGCCAGCATGAGGCCGTCAGGAGACAACGACAGGCTGCAGACATTGTGATCGTACCGGGTAAATAAGAGCTTGGTCGGCTCGCCGGTTTTCGGGTTCCAGAGGCGGATGGTCCGGTCTTCGCTGCCTGAGGCCAGCGTGCGGCCGTCCGGCGTGAAGACCAGGGCGCGAATATCGGCGGTGTGGCCTCTTAAGGAACGCAGGAGTCGCCCGGTTTCAATGTCCCAGACGCGGACGTAGCGGTCGACGCCGCCGCTGACAATCGTCTGACCATCGGGAGCGTAGGCGACGGACCACACGCCGTGCGAGTGTCCTCGAAACGTCTTCAGTTCACGAAACCCCGCTTTCCAATATGCTAAATGGTCCACGGGCGGGGGCTGTGGGGTTCCGCTCTGGCTGGTCGGTTGTCCTGTTGCAGGAGTGGTCAGGGGCGCTGTCGTTTGATTGCTCATAAAAATTTGTGCCTCGTCGCTGTGCTGAGCGGGGGCCATTGTGCCCCGGCCGACCCTCAACGGTTTGCAAAAAACGCCAAGGGGTTTGTATAATCGGCATTCGTTTCGATGATCGTAAGAGAACGACTGGGAGCAAGTCAAGCGCAGTACCTGTGCGGGTTTTATCCCTTCACCGAACCAGAACATGTGAGGTCTTATGGCAACCGGAGTAGAAGTTTCCAAGCCGTCGATGGAGATCCGTTTTCAGCCGGCCTTACTGCAGGAAGTCATCGACTCCTTTATTGAGAAGACGGAGCGGGAAGGGGATCCGACTTACTATAAAGAGTTTCATGAACTGGCCGATCCGATTTATGAAAAGTTCACCCTCGATGACCGCGAGGCGGAGTTCAAGAAGCTATATCAGTATTTGTTCGGCATCTGGGGATTCTCCGATATCATCCGTGACGCGTTTAATGAATTTCCTGAGCTGAAGCAGCGGGTCGGAATCGTCCTGGTCAAGGGGGTGCTCAAGGAGGATCAGGAAGGGGTCGACGTGTTGCGCAAGTGGGGTTCCGTCGAGCACGACCTGGCCAAGCAATTCGAGGAAAAGGGCCTGAAGGGCGTCGGCATCAAGCTGATTCCGCGGCGATTCTACGATCCGGCATTGACGCGGTACTGTCGCCACGAACTCCTACACATCCATGACATGCTCGATCCGGCATTCGGTTACGATCCCGACACGCGGGTCGGACAGAATCCCGGCGAAGAAACGCTCATCCTCCACCGCTATCGTATTCTCTGGAATATCAGCGTCGACAGCCGCTTGATTGTTTTAGGGAAGGAGCCGATGCTCCAGAAGGAAGATCGATTCAAGGAGTTTCGGTCGTGGTATCGCAAGATTCCACCGGCTCAGTTGAAATCCGTCTTCGAAGGGTTGTGGCAGACGAGCTACTTCACCCATTCGGAACTGGTTGAAATGGCGACCGACACGTTGCGTATCCTTGATCGCGCAGTGGATGTCGAGGGCGGAGAAATTCCGGAGACCAGCACGAAGGTGATGCTCATGCCGGGCTTCCCCTGTCCGCTCTGCCGGTTTCCGACGTACACCTGGGTGGAAGATATGGAGACCAAGTTGGAAAAATATATCTTGGACTTCATCCGCGAGAACCACCCGGGCTGGGATGTCGAGTACGGGGCCTGTGATCGTTGTGTGGAAGTGTACAAGTTGCGGGCCGACGGGGTGATGTAAATCGGGGTGCGTCATGGCCGCTGATCCCAAATACGGGCGTCGTGATTTTCTGAAGGACTCTGTCGTGTCGGTGGCGAAGGCTGCGCGGGAATTTGCGGCCCATAAGGATGCGCCCCGCGCGCAACCGGTCGCACCCGTGCGAACTGACTGGCTGCGTCCTCCGGGTGCTGTCGATGAGGCACTGTTTCTTGAGCGGTGCACACGTTGTAGTGATTGCACGGAAGCCTGCCCGCCGGGCGCAATCGTGAGTGACCTGTCGAACGGGACGCCGGTCATTTTTTCGAATCAGATCGCGTGCGAATTATGCGACGATTTCCCCTGTATCGCCGCTTGTGCGACCGAGGCACTCCTGCCGGTTGCCGATTGCTTTGGTGTGCGAATGGGGCTGGCGACGGTGTCGCACCGTGTTTGCACGGCAGGACAGGGCTGCCACGCCTGTGTATCGAAATGCCCTGTTGAGGCCCTTTCGATGGATTTTCACGCACTCCACCTGGTGGTGGCTCCGGAACGGTGTGTCGGATGTGGTATGTGTGAGCAGATTTGCAAGACGGTCAATGATCGGATTGCGATCAAGGTCACACCGGCGAGAAACTTGTCTGCCGGTGCGATAGGGTACTGAATGCAGTGTGTGTCGAGTTGTGCTAGGCCGCGAAATAATCATGCATGGTAGTGAAACATCGGCGCTTGTGGCGAAGGGAAAGGAGAGAGAGTTCATGCTTGACATCCCTCCCTCCTTTACCTATCATACGCCTCCTGTGCCGCAGGACTCAGATGTTGCGTAGTGTGCGAAAAAAATGCGCAACATGTTGAGGTGAGGAGCAAGATTACGTATGACATCGAAACAGGTCGTGCAGCCCACCTCCCCGTCCTCCACCGCAATCGCTCCTCCGCAGGCGGTTGCTATAAAAGATTCGCCAGCCGTTGAACGCGCGCTCAATCGCAGCAAAATATACCTCCTCTTTTCCTGGAGCTTGTTGTACCCGGAGGATGAGGAGTTTTTGGATTATTTGCAGTGCGGGGAATTCGTCGAAGACGGACGCGCGGCATTAGATGGATTGCGTCTCGCGCTCGATGGAATCGGTGGTGATCGCGCTAGCCAAAAAATTGCCCTGCTGAAAAAGCAGTTCGATCAGATCGAAAAGCTGGTTTCAGCTGAGTGTGTCAATTGGCAGATCGGCGATCTTCAGACGGAACATCGCCGGGTGTTTACGAACGTGATCACGCTGGATTGTCCTCCCTACGAGACGCTTTTCGGGAATGATCACGTCTTTGCGCAATCCCATGTGATGGGGGATATTGCAGGTTTTTACAAAGCTTTTGGAGTCGAACTCTCGAAAGACGTGCATGAGCGTCTGGATCACCTGAGTGTCGAGCTCGAGTTCATGCATTTTCTGACCTATAAAGAGTCCTATTCGCGTTGCCATGATGGTATCGACAAGACCGAGATCGTGGTCGATGCGCAAAAGAAGTTCATCAAGAATCACATCGGCCGATGGGTTCCGTTGTTCTGTCGGATGCTGGCGAAGAAGTCGGATACCGGCTTGTTCAAATTGATTGCCGACTGTATGTCAGAGTGGATGGATTTTGAGGTCGCCTTCCTTGGGGTGACGGTGCAGCCGTACTCTGAGGCGGACTATAGACCAGCTACCTTCAATGCTCCAGAAGGTCAAACCTACGAGTGCGGGGCGCAAGACAAGGGTAATGAGCTCAGCATGCTGCTGAGTGAAGTCGGAGCTGAATCCTTCATGGACCAACGGACGAAAGAGAAGGATGGCGAGAAGAGCGAGGGCCCAGTCGGGACTGCGTAGGAGTTCTCGGTGTGCGGGCCATGCAGTATTCGGTTTTCGGTAGACGTTATACGTTCCCAGTTCTTTTTCTTATTAATCTTTCAGAGGAGGGCATACGCAATGAGACTGGTGCAGACACGCAATAAGCGTTTGGTGTTTGGCATACTGTTCTCTGCGCTGATCGTCGGCATCATGTTGACGATCGGGCAGGTGCCTCTCGCGGTCAGCCAACCGGTGACCATTCCCGTGAAGGCGATCAAGGGGGTAATCCCGATGGATGGTGCAAACCCCATCTGGGAATCAGTGCCAGGTGTCATCATTCCATTGAGCGGCCAGACCATTACGACTCCGATGCACCCGAACATTTCGGTGAAGTCGGTGTTTGTGAAGGCGGTCAGCAATGGGAAGGAATTGGGGTTGCGCCTCGATTGGAGCGACCAGACCAAGAACGACACGGCAATCGGTCCGCAGGATTTTCGCGACCAAGCCGCTGTCATGTTCCCGGTCAACACTGCGGGCGCCCCGCCATTCCAGTGTATGGGCCAGTCCGGTGGGACGGTCAATATCTGGCGTTGGAACGCCGAGTGGCAGAAGGATCTCGGCAAGGATAGCGCTGGTATGTGGGATGTGGATGACCAGTACCCTGGCATCTTCTGGGATTACTATTTCGAAGAGCCGGCAGGTGGAGTCACCTATCCGGATCGTATCGGCCGGAGCCTTGGCCCATTCAATTCCGGTATTTGGTCCGGCAATATCATGTCTGACCCAACCTTGCGCGTCAGCTCCGTCGAGGATCTGAATGCGAACGGGTTTAGCACCTTGACCACTCAAGCCCATCAAGATGTGATCGGCAATGGTGTGTGGGAGCCGTCCGGGTCCCTCAAGGGCGGTGGATACACCGGCCCAACCTGGCGTGTGGTCGTCAAGCGCTCGCTGGAGACCGGCGATGCGAACGACACCCAGTTCAAGGCGGGCGCTTCGGTGCCAATCGCTTTCGCAATCTGGGATGGTTCCAACATCGAGCGTAACGGTATGAAGGCGCTCTCCACCTGGTTCACGCTGAAATTGCCGTGAGCTAAGTGGCCTGACGTGGCCGATCCTGCTCCTGTGTTGGGCAGGAACAGAGTTTCAGATTCGTAGCAAGAGGGCCCCGAGTCGTTGCCAGAAATGGCAAAGTGACTCGGGGCCTTCGTGCATTTGGAGGGAGAGAATGTTTCCCGCTGAGTGATCTAAATTTCTCGCACTGCGAGAGGCGGAGGGTTGCATTCGGACTTGAGCGGAGTGTATAAACCGATACGGTGCAACTCTTCTGAAAACACTGATTTTCCTGCTTAATATAAAGATAATCCTATGAAAGTTTCACTCCTGTTTCCTCCTACGTGGCACCCGTCTCAGCCCTACCTCAGTCTTCCATCATTGACCGGATTCCTCACTCAGGCTGGCGTGAGGGACGTCTCGCAGCGCGATCTCGGTATTGAGTTGCTGGACAAGGTGCTGACGCAGTCCTTTGCGCATGACCTCTATCAGCAACTCGTTGCCAAGCAGAAGAATCTCGAGCGGGAGCGTACCGGAGAGACCGGGCCCGGGAGTGCGGAGCAGCTGGCTCGTGTGATCGAATCGCTGGACCGGTTTCCGTATTTGTTCGAGCGAATTGAGTTGGCAAAAGAGACGCTGCGGGGAGAAGGATTTTACGATATTGAGGCCTACCGCAATAGCCTCTTTCTGATCGATAAATGGCTCGAGGTATTGTCCTCTCTGTATTTTCCGACTCGGATGACCGTGGTCGATAACCAATTCGGCGACTATTCGATCTACTCGTCGAAGGACCTGATCAAGGCCATTCGCGACGAAGGGCAGAATCCCTATATCAGCCTCTTCCGCGAACATGTGTTGCCGTCCATTTTGGCTGATCGCCCCGATCTGGTCGGTGTCTCGATTACCGCGACCTCGCAAATTATTCCCGGTCTTACGCTGTGCCGACTGATCAAGGAGCATGCGCCGGAACTGCATGTGACGGTTGGCGGAAGTATCTTTACCCGGCTGGTCGATAATCTTCGGCGTTGCCCTTGGCTGTTCGATCTGGTTGATGACTTCGTCGTGTTTGAAGGCGAAACCGCTCTGCTGGAGCTGGTACACCAGATGGACGGCAAGCGGGATTTCAGCAAGGTTCCGAATCTGATTTATCGCCAGAACGGCAAAATTACTGTTAATCAGCCCTTTTATTCCGAAAATATCAATCAGCTTACCGCGCCCAATTACGACGGCTTTCCACTGGATCTGTATTTGTCTCCAGAGCCTGTCCTGCCAGTCCAATTTTCACGTGGCTGCTACTACAAAGATTGCGCGTTCTGCGCCCTCACGTTGGATCACCAGAACTTCAGACAGCGTGATCCGGGTAAGACGGTGGACGATCTGGTTTGGTTGAAAGAACGCTATGGCGCGCAATCATTTTTCTTCACCGACGAATGTTTCGCGCTCTCTCCAACCAAACGCCTATGCCAGCAGATGATCGATCGACAGGTGAATGTGAAGTGGACCTGCGAATTGCGGTTCGAAAAGAATCTGACACGCGAACTGCTTGGCCAGATGCGAGATGCTGGCTGTTTGAAGATCGTCTTCGGACTGGAATCCTTTAATCAGCGAGTCATGGATTTCATGAAAAAGGGGATCAAGCAGGAATCCGTTCGCCGAATCGTCGATGACTGCGTCGATCTTGGGATTGCCGTGCATTGTTATGTGATCGTCGGGTTCCCCACGGAGAAAGAGGAAGAAGCGCTTGAGACCATGAACTTCGTGGTGGGGAATAAGAAGCTCCATGAATCCTATGGATTCTCCTGTCAGCCCTGTCTGTTCGATCTGGAGAAAGAGGCGCCGATCATGAGTGATCCGGGGAGTTACGGGATCAGGCGTATCATGCGGCCGGCGACCGAAGACCTCAGCCTGGGCTTCTTTTTTGAAGTGCAGGAAGGTATGACGCCTGCTCAGTCCGAGCAGCTCTATCAGCAGGTCTACGAAAAAATCAGCGAAGTGGTGTGCGAATTACCGTTTAACTATTCCATGGCCGATGGGTTGCTCTATATCGCCCGGGCCAAGTCGCAAGCGTTGCAAGTGCCACAACCGACCGGCTCATAGTGTTCGTGCGGTCATCAGCGCAGGCTGCCCTGCGGCGTTGACCGGTTGTGGTCAGAGGATTATCATCAACGTTTTGCACAGGGGGCTGAGATGTCTGCTGGAGCCGCCGCCGTCGAACGGACAACCGGACGGGTTGAAGATCAGGGGTTGCTGTTCGAATACACCATCAAGGTGGTGTTGTTCGTCGGGTTTTTCGAGCTCGTCCTCTATCGGCTAGTCTCCCGGCTCGGCATGCATATCAGCAAGATTGCGGCCCAGCATGAGTGGGTGGGGACGATCTTCCAGGTGCTGACGTCCGTGGGGTTCGCCCTGTTGAATGTCGTTGCAATCTTTGTGTTTCTGGCCTTGGTGGTGCTGTTGGTCAATCGGGCTCGTACCAGGGGGATCACGGGATTTAATGCCGTTACGATTCCCAGTGTGGCGCTTCTGCTGATCCTCACGGTTTCTTTCTTGATTGTGCCGCCGGCCATGCTGGGTGCTATCGTCTACAATATCGTGACCCTCATTGCGCTCACTGCATTGATGTTGGAGTATCTCTCGCAGCAACAGGAGTGGTCGAAGCGAGTCATGGGGGTGGTGTATTACTTCGGCATATCCGGGTGGCTCTATTATCAAATTTTCTCCACCGCCTATGGGTGGATGGGGGTCATTGCGGCCCCGCCGTTCGTGTATGAGGCCAATCGTCTCGGCGAAGCGTTGATGGTGCTTGCCAGCATCCTGGTGTTCTGGGCCTATGGGCGCGGGGTGTCGTTCCGAACCAGGAACCGGCAGCAGCGCCGACGCGCAATCTGGTTCGGTGCCGTTTCGGCGGTGGTGTTCTTTGGGTTGCTGTTTATGGATTATTTCCTGGGGCTCTACAATCCGGTGTTGGCCAATTCCATCCGGAAAGCCGGGGAGGGGATCAGCTGGATCTTTCAGATGGGCATGGGGTATACCTTCTATCTGCCCTTTGCCTTTTATGTCGCAGGGCTGCTCTGTTGGTCGTACACCGTGATCAGGCTCGTGTCGATGGGGCGTCTGGCGGGATACGGCCTCGCGTTGATGTTTATCGCCGGCTATGCGTTGTTATTTTCCAGTTTGACGCTGATGGTGGTGCTCGGGGTGATGTTACTGACGCTCGACCGTCCCAAAGGTGCGCTGACGGAACAGGCGGCGGTGACCAGGCCACCCCTTGTCGGCACGCAGGAATCTCTCGTTGGTGGACAAATTTAATCTTATGAGTCACCCAGATTAGGATACGTTGTTATGGATGAACAGACACAGACAGGCGGAGCAGAGCAGGGGAGTGCGGCGGTGGATCCTGGCGATCAACCGTTGAGCCCGGATGAAGAAATTGCGGAAATCGAAAAACTGCTCAGTACCGAAGCGGACGATTTTCAGGCACGGTGCCGGCTGGGAGAGTTGTATTTCAGCAAGGGCCGCCTTGACGATGCGCTCACCGAAGTGAAAAAGTCGATCGAGATGGCGGAGGGGCTCCGGACCGAGATGAATCGGTCGCTCGCAATGTACTACTCCAACCTCGGGACCATCTATGCGACCAAGGGGATGATCGACGAGGCTGAAGCTGAATTCAAGCGCGCGCTCGATGTGCATGCCTATGATGTGCTCGCGCTGTTCAATCTCGGCCGCGTGCAGGCGGATAAGCGAAAGTACATGGAGTCGAAGAATTACTACGAGCGGCTTGTCGAGATCACGCCCGACGATCCGATGGCGTGGTACAATCTCGCCGGTGTGTACGTGGAGCTCGACAATCCACAAGTCTCCGATTACAACACCATGGACATGGCGATCCAGTGCTATCTTCGTGTCTTAGAGTTAGATCCGAAGCATCTGGAGGCGAGCTTCAAATTGATGGAAATCGCTCTCAATCACCGGAAGACGGATTTGGCGATCAAGGTTATGGAAAGTGCGGTGGAGCACAGTCCAGACGAACCCCTCGCCTACTACAACTTGATCAGCGTCTACGACAAGTGCAAGATGTTCGAGCAGGCCGAACAGGCTCGTCAGCGCTTGAAAGAACGATTCGCGAAGAAAGCCAAAGAGGGAGCCGCATCCTGAACATGTGAGCAAAGGAGACACACCATGTTTGGCAGTCTTGGTTTTACAGAGTTGATTCTGATCCTGTTTATCGTGCTGATTATTTTCGGGGCAGGGAAGTTGCCGCAGCTTGGTGAGGGGATCGGCAAGGCGATCAAGGGCTTTAAGAAATCCGTCCATGAGGCGGATGCGATCGAGGCTGAGGCCCAGGCGCAAGCGCAGGCTCAGCAGGCCGAACCGCTGCAGGCACAGGCCATTCAGGCCCCGACGCCGGTGACGATGCCGACGCCTGTTGTTGAGCAGCCGGTCGCCGCAGCGCCTCCGGCCGCGCGCGCATAGCATTTGTTCCCACCATGGGCCCAGCATAGAACGGATTGACACAGTTATGGAAACGGACGTTCAATTAGCGGTCGGATATATCGAAACCTTTGCCGGAAACGGGAAGGCGCGAAGCACGGGAGACGGCAAGCGGGCTGTCAAAGCCGGCATTCCCCTTCCGCACCATGTCGCACTGGATCGAGACGAACGCTGGCTGTACTTCGCCGAATCAGGCAGCGACCGGGTTCGTCGTGTCAGTCTCACAGAGGGCACCGTCCATAATTTTGCCGGCATTGGCGAGACCTGCTACAGCGGCGATGAAGGGCCTTGCGGAGAAGCCGGCCTGTATCTGCCGTTGGATATCGTCTGCGATTCCCGCAACGATCTCTATGTCTGTGATTCAGGAAGTAACCGGATTCGAAAAATCGATCGTGAGACTGGAACGATCACGACGGTCGTGGGCACCGGTGAGCATGGATTTAATGGCGACGGCCCGGCGCTAGAGGTCAATTTGACCTGGCCTGCGGCGATTGCCTTCGACGCGGACGACGTCATGTATATCGCGGATACGCAGGCGCACCGAATTCGTCGGTACGACTCGCGCACCGGTCTGGTGGAAACCATCGCGGGAAGTTGGACCGCGGAAGATGAGGCCCGGGAGCAGCCATTGGTGGCACGTAACCTGGTCGTATTGTCCGGCGACGCAATTGGAATCGACTTCAGTGATGATAACGGGTGGCTGATGCCGGTTTGTTCGGATGGTCTGAGTTTGTCGATGTACCTCGATGATGGTCGTCCGGCCTTGGAGGCGCGGTTGTATGATATCGTCGGGATCGCCGTCGACAATGCCGGTGATGTATACATCGTCGACAAAGGCAGCAATCGAGTGCGCAAAATCGATCGTAAGACCGGGCTGATTTCTACCCTCGCCGGTGTTTGCCGGTACGGATATGATGGAGACGGGAAGCCGGCGGCGAAGTCGATGTTGCACGCGCCGGAAGCCATCGTCTTCGATCAACACAATCACGCCTATATCTCTGATACCGGCAACCATCGAGTTCGAAAGGTGGATGCCGACACGGGCGTCATTAGTACGGTGGCCGGCAACGGCGACAGCGGGTACGATGATAAGAACATGGGCGGCTGCGGTGCCGCGCGGTTTGTTGCCAAAGATGCCGCCGGTGCGCTGAAGCACGGCGATGGTCTGCTCGCCATCGAGGCGGTGGTGAATTCTCCGGTGGGGCTGACGCTTGATACGCAGGGATATCTGTACATCTGTGAGCGGGGTGAAAATAAGATTCGTCGCGCCAAACTGTGGTAATTGGAGTGGCGGATTCAGCGTCCCGCGCGCGCACTGGGTGCGGGGGTTTTCACGGTTAGCGGATTGCGTCGGGACATGAGGCGAATGATATCGGTTCACACATCCCGCACTCGGTTAGTGACACTTCTCTCCTGCCTGTTTGTTCTCGCCCTCGTTCTGGGTGGTCTCGGTATCCCCATCGTCAGCTCAGAAGGCATGATTATCCGTGCACAGGCGATTACAGGAGACATCCCGGTCGCTCCTGAAGATCCTCTGTGGCAGAAAATTGCGCCTATGACGTTGCCCTTAAGCGGGCAGGTGATTACCCGTCCGGTGTGGCCGGAGCCGACGGCCCACGCGTTGTCCGTGCGCGCCGTGCATAACGGAACCGACATCGCCTTCTTATTGGAATGGCAGGACAATACGAAAAACGATCGTTTGACGCCGGGTACCTTCCGTGACGGCGTGGCGTTGGGATTACCGCTTGGCGATGCGCCGGCATTTTTCTGTATGGGCCAGCTGGATCATTACATCAATATCTGGCATTGGAAGGCCGATTGGCAGAGCGACATCGACCGGCGTGCGTCCAGAACCACCGAAAAAGACAAGACCGGAAGCGGTGAACCCAGGCGCTTTGAGGTGATTCCGCGGCGGGCGTCTTCGGTGGAAGATTTGATCGGCGGCGGCTTCAGCACCCTGACCACCAAGGAGAAGCAGGGACGCGTCCAGGGAAAAGCCACCTGGAAAGACGGCACGTGGCGGGTCGTGATGCGTCGGCCCTTGTCGAGTGAAGAGCAGGAGAATGAAGCCAAGCTGATTCCGGGGCGTATCCAGGCTGTGTCTTTTGCGGTGTGGAACGGGGAGAACAAAGAGCGCAACGGACAGAAAGCCATTGCCCCTTGGTTTCAACTCGCGCTCGATCCGATCACAAAGACGTAATTCTTCCTGGTAGGATGATACAGTCGGCAGGATGTGGAGGCGAGACCGTTGGAGGGAATGTCCCAGAAGAATCGCGCGATCCTGAACAGAGCCCTTTCTCTCGGAAGGGCTCTTTGTGTGTGTGGGGTCCTGCTTTCCGCAATGGGCTGGGGCAGCCAGGCCGAGGCAGGTCCCGGTGCGAACGGCGAGATGACGGTCGAGGAAGCCATTCAACTCGGGGAAGAGTTTGGGATTGCCGTCGGCGAAGTCGATGAAGAGGTGCAGAAGGAACTCAAGTTGCAACGGCCTGAAGGTGTGGCCGTGTTCGAAGTGATCGGCAATTCCAGGGCAGACTATGCGGGGATCAAGGTGCGGTCGGTCATCAAGGAGATTGACAAGAAGGAAGTCCGCAACCTGATCGATTTCGGGAAGGCCGTTAAGGCGGCCATGAAAGAGTGTAACTTTACCGTCGGGACCTATGAACCGGCAGATCCGGGTGATCCGGTGGGCTGGGGTGTGAACTTTCATTTCGTCGGATGCAAGCGGGACTAAATCAGAACCGGGTACGAGTGCAGCGTGAACGACAAGGGACGATCGATTCAAACATGGGTGATGGGTGGGTTGCTGCTGGTCCTGGCCCTGCTGAACGTCACCTTCCACGAACGGGCGATCGCGCAGAAGTCTGATGGACAGGCGCCGGCTGATTGGGTGGCTGAGATCGAAAAGATCTTCATCCGATCGGAAGACTGTAAGCAGTGCCATGATCGTCACTACGAAGAGTGGAAGGGGATGCGCGAGCAGACCCCGGACCTGAAATCGTTCGGGCGTGTGGACGCGGCCTTGCTGCATGGCACGTCATTCGAATCGCCGGTGTTCCGGACGGTACTGGGGATGTGGATGCAGACGAACCCGACGATGCAGGAACGGCAGCGCTGCTTGTCCTGTCATGCGCCGGCCGTGACGGTCTTCCCGCAGCATGTCGAGAAGATCAGCGCGCAAATCCTGTCCGGCAAGCCGCAGGTCGAGGGGATTGGGTGTGCGTCCTGTCACCTGATTAACGCGGTCGAAACGACGCCGCAGCCTCCTCCGACCTACAAGGTGCAGCCGGGCGACATGCTGTTTGGGCCCTATGCTGATCCGGAAGAGAATCTGGTGCATCCGGCCACGCAGTTGCCCCTGTTTCGTGGCGCGAATTTCTGCACCTCCTGTCATTTCGACAAAGTGAAGGATGTCACACAGAAGGATTTGCCCGGTGAGATCCTCCAAGGGACCATCTGTCAGGATTGCCATATGGAGCCGTCCACGGGGAGTTCCACGTCGAAGCGCGGTGCGATGACTCGCGCAATCGGCCGCCATTGGTTCCGCGGGGTGGTCATTCCGGGGACGTTGCTGAAGAACCGCAATCTGCAGGCAGAGTGGATGCCGCGTATCGATGTGGACGCCACGAAGTCCGGAGCGGCAGTGGAAGGTACTGTGCTGGTGAAGGTCGGCAGCTTGCCGCATAGTTTTCCCGACGGTGATCCGGTGCTCAAGCAGTTCTTCCTCTCGATCACGATCAAGGATGCGCAAGGGAATGTGTTGGGTGAGGACACGAAACAATTCGGCCTTCCCTACGACAAGATTTTGCGCGGCCCGATTCCGGACCCGTTCATCAAGGGCGGCAACACACGCCGTGTTCCGTTCTCCCAGGCCGTGAAGGAGGGTGGGACGCCGGCAACGATTGAGGTGGTGCTCAGTTACGCCTTGATCCCGGAGCCGGACGCGGAGCTCAAAGCCAAGTATCTGGCGACCCTGGCCAATGATCAGGAGCGGGCGACCGCGAAAAAGGTGATTGAGGAATACATTCAGCCTCGGATGCTGACCTATCGGGCCAAATCGCTCTAAGCTTCCTTGCAGTGTGCCGTGCATCGCAGGCAGTGAGGAGTATGCCCTGTGCGGAGGAGATGCCGACGGTGAAGAATCGACGCGGGCTTTTGCAGGGAATTGTAATCGGTCTGGTGCTGCTGATGGTGGCCATGGTCAGTTACGGCGTGCAACAGGGGTTAGCCCAGGACGCCAAGGCCCAAGCGACGATCGAAAAATCGTTTCCCAGTTCGAGCAAGTGCAAGCGTTGTCATGAGCGGGTGTTCGAAGAGTGGGAGACGTCGCCGCTCTCGCGCTCGATTCATACGCCGACGTTTCGAGCCGCCCTCGATGCCTATCTGACTGCCTCTGCAGGGAAAGATAAGGCCCTCTGTTTCCGCTGCCACGCCCCGCATATTCGTGAATTTGCCGACCATGCGCAACTGTTCGTGACTCAGGCCCAATCCGGTGAGCCGTCACTCGATGGTGTTGCGTGTGTGCAATGTCACCTCATCAAGCAAGTCGATCGGACAAAACAGCCGCCTGAGCCGAAGTACGATCTCGGCAGCAAGACGATGTACGGGCCGTACAAAGACTTTGCGCAGAACCTGGCGCATCAATCGATGGAAATAGGCTTATTCCACAAGTCGGATCTGTGCCTCAATTGCCACCAGGTTGTCCCCGCTGCGGTGGATCTCGGTAAGAGCAACGACCTGCTGGGGAATTGGGACCAGAGCAAAGCCGTGAAATCGGGAAAGGAGTGCCAGACCTGTCACATGCCGGAACAGGTCGGCGAATCAGCCAACGGAGAGGCGAAACGCAAAGTGGCGAACCACACGTTCCCTGGCCGCATCGGCCAACTGAGGCAAGAAGCGGCCAAGCTGGAAGTCTTGACCAAAGTTGAAGGGGACAAGACCACCGTGACCGTGGCTGTGCAGAGCCTGGTCCCGCACAATTTGCCGACCACTCACCCAGGGTGGGCCGGCGTCGTGCTGGAGTTAGAGATCAAGGGCAAGAACCTGAAAACGGTGTTCAGCGACAAACGCCTGTACGGCCGTACATACGCCGACGCCAAGGGGCAGAAGACGGTGTTCGACTTTGAGGCCGTGAAAGTGCTGGAAGAAACGGTGCTCAAGCCGGAAGAAAGGCGACTGGAAACGTTTACCTTTGCGACGCCAAAGGACACCAAGACGTTCGACGTCGAGGCCATTCTCAGTTACGCTCCCGTGACCGGGCCGGCTCCCTTTCTGCAGCGCATTGAAGCGGAATCCTCTAAAGGCGCACAGGATCCGGTGTTTCAATCCATCCCCATCGCGAAGTTCAGCGAGAACGTTCCTGTCTCCAGGTAGCGCCCCGTTCTTCGGGGTGCGTCTCCTGTCCGTGCAGAATTTCCGACGGTCACAACTGAGACACGACGTGTTACGAGATGTGGATCACTCGGAGACGATGCTGGAACCGGGGGACTTCATCTTAAAGATCTGAATGGCGCTGTAGATGCCTTTGGCGGGGTGATTGAGGATGAGTCGTGAGTTGGTGATGTGCGTGTCGATCAATTCGTACTGTCCGCCGCTGTAGTACACATCGCAATCATCGATTTCACAGTTCTTGTACACATGATTGTCCAGCGACAGCTTGGCTTTGCTGAATTTCTGCTGATCGACCAAGATATATTCCGGCGCAAATCCCATCACGCACTCCTCAATTCGCGCGCACTATAACAAAGTCGCCATCCTTCCGCAAACAGCCACCGTCGGCGCGTTGGCCGATGGTGTACACCTCCAACCCGTGACGGCACCGATCTTTCGTCTTGATCCGATTCCGACCTCGCTATAGAATGGCGCCACTTTTCGGCCGTTCGTAGCCGTGTCTGTTGTCGGGCCTGCAGCGCTTCTTCCTGCTGCGGTATCGCTCGCGATGGGGTCATCCACGGAGCCTCTGTAACATTCGTCGACCGTTGTCCGTGACTGGTTCATGTGCGCGACGGGGTCTTCACCTAGACATTTGAGCTGGATTCTCAGTTTCACCATTCTGTACACAGGAGGAGAATACTGTGAGCGACTCAGCGATTGTGACCTTTGCTCTGAGTGCGGCGGTGGCCGGTATTGCCTATGGGTTGTATCTTGCCATGTGGGTGTTCAAGCTCGATGCCGGGAATGCGAAGATGCAGGAAATTGCAAAAGCGATTCAGGAGGGCGCCGGCGCGTATATGAATCGGCAGTATAAGACGGTCGGGCTGGTGGCGGCCGTGTTGTTTGTAGTGCTCTGGGGCGCTGGCGCTGTGTCGGATAAGTTCGGCATGTTGACGGCGATCGGATTCTTGATCGGCGCCGGGGCCTCGGCGCTCGCTGGGTATGTAGGCATGATCATTGCGGTTCGGGCGAATGTGCGGACGGCCCAAGCGGCGCACAACGGGATGAATGCCGCGTTAACCGTGGCATTCCGCGGCGGCGCGGTGACGGGCCTGTTGTTGATCGGGCTGGGCCTTTTAGCCATCACCGGGTTCTACACGCTGGCTTCCCAGATAGCCGGACAAGAGAAAGCTATTCATGCGCTCCTCAGCCTCGGTTTTGGCGGCAGTTTAATTTCCGTGTTTGCGCGTGTCGGTGGCGGCATCTACACCAAGGCGGCCGATGTGGGCGCGGATCTGGTCGGCAAGGTGGAGGCGGGTATTCCTGAAGACGACCCTCGCAATCCGGCGGTCATCGCAGACAATGTGGGCGACAACGTTGGCGATTGTGCCGGTATGGCGGCGGACCTTTTCGAAACCTATGCGGTGACGACCGTGGCCGCGATGGTGCTGGCCTTCACGATGTTCAAGGGGGTCAGTGCGCCGATTCTGTACCCACTCGCATTGGGTGGTGTGACGATCTTCGCGACGATCATCGGTATCTTATTTGTAAAGGTGGGCCCGGGCGGCGAAATCATGCCGGCCCTGTACAAAGGATTGTTCGTGGCCGGTGGCATTGCCGCCGTGGCATTTTTCCCGATTACCTCGAAGATCATGGACGGGGTCGGCGGCGTGAGCGGGATGAATTATTACCTGGCGGCGTTGATTGGGCTGGCGGTGACATTAGCCTTGGTGTTCATCACCGACTATTACACGTCCAAGGACTACGCGCCGGTGAAGGATATCGCCAAGGCCAGCGAAACGGGTCACGCGACCAACATCATTGCCGGTCTGGCGGTGGGCATGCAGGCGACGTCCGCCCCAGTGGTCGTGATCGGCGCGGCGATTCTGGGTAGCTACTGGATCTGCGGCGGGGCGGACTCAGGAGGGTTGTATGGCGTCGCGGTGGCGGCGGTGTCGATGCTCTCGATGGCAGGGATCGTGGTGGCGATCGATGCGTTCGGCCCGATCACGGACAATGCCGGCGGGATCGCCGAAATGGCACATCTGGGCAAGGAGGTGCGTGACATTACGGATCCCCTCGACGCGGTCGGCAATACGACGAAGGCGGTCACCAAGGGGTATGCGATTGGCTCGGCCGCGCTCGCGGCGGTGGTGCTGTTTGCCGAATTCGCCCGTGAAGTGGCCAAAGGCACTCAAGCCAGTACCTTTGACCTCTCGAATCCGTTGGTGCTCGTCGGGCTGTTCCTTGGCGGGATGTTGCCGTTCATCTTCGGCGCATTGTGTATGAAAGCGGTCGGCCAGGCGGCCGGGCTGGTTGTCGAAGAGGTGCGGCGTCAGTTTAGGACGATCAAAGGCATCATGGAGGGAACGGGCAAACCCGAGTATGGGACCTGCGTGGACATTGTCACGCAAGCTGCGATTCAGAAGATGATGATCCCAGGGTTGATTCCCGTGGTGGCTCCGATCCTGGTGGGGGTGATCCTTGGCCCGCAGGCGCTGGGTGGAGTCTTGGTCGGCAGCATCGTCACGGGGCTTTTTGTGGCTATCTCCATGACCAGCGGTGGTGGCGCGTGGGACAACGCGAAGAAGTATATCGAAGAACAGGGACTGAAGGGGACTGATACCCACAAGGCGGCTGTGACCGGGGATACGGTCGGCGACCCGTATAAGGACACGGCTGGGCCGGCGATCAATCCGATGATTAAGGTCATCAATATTGTCGCGTTGCTGATCGTCTCGCTCATTGTGAAATAGCGGTAGAGGTACGTGGAGAGGCCTCGTTGATACGGCCGGCTTCATCATGGGCGCGAGGCCGCACTGGATCTCTTCCTTGGCTTGACGCGTTCGACGACCCTAGAGTATGGTGAGAAAGAGTGGATGGTTGGTGACACGTGCTGCACGTGCTGATTGACTGGAGGTGCTCCGATGGAGAAACAGGAGAGGAGACCGGAATCCAGGAAAGAGTCCCATCAGAAGGAAGAGGTCAAGCCGAATCCAAAGGTCGTCGAGTCAGGGAAGAAGATGAAAGAGGACATCGACAAGTTGGTCGATGAAATCGACGACGTACTCGAAAAAAATGCCGAAGAATTCGTGAAGAACTACGTGCAAAAGGGAGGGGAATAGTCCCCTCCCTTTTTTATGCCCCCCTCCCGGTCCGTCTCGTTTTTCTCCCGAAGCGCTGGTCGCTCACCTGAACCTTGACGGTGTCGCGCGTCGCTCTCGTCTCACGGACCCCGTTTGACAAAGAAACGATGACTCGATACCATTCCCTCGCTGCTTAGTAACTTCTGATTATTTCAGGCAAAGATAGAGGCTTCATGCAGGAAAAGTTATGGGTGTTTCGAGCGTTCGATAGTGCCTTGCAGAATACGCTTGCGCGGCAGCTTTCGATCTCGCCGGTGACGGCGTCGGTGTTGCTCGCGCGTGGGGTGACGACTCCGGGTGAAGCGACTCGCTGGATGTCCAGCGTGCAGGGTGGGTTGCACGATCCGTTTTTGCTGCCCGATATCGAGCCGGCTGTCGAGCGACTGCACGCGGCCCTCTCTCGTGAGGAGCAGGTCTGTTTTTATGGCGACTACGATGTGGACGGGGTGTCGGCCACAAGCCTCTACTTGTCGTTCTATCAAGGTCTCGGCGGAAATGCCTGTGGCTACATTCCTCACCGAGTTCGTGAAGGGTACGGGTTGAACGAGGGGGCGGTTCGCCGGTTGGCGCAGAAGGGGGTTACGCTGCTTGTCACCTCGGACTGTGGCACGACATCACATCATGAAATTGCGGTCGCGAAAGAACTCGGCATGGATGTGATCGTGACGGATCACCATCAAACAGATGCCACGATGCCGGCCGCGCTTGCCGTGCTCAATCCGCATCGGCGTGATGCCGTTTATCCCTTCAAGGGGCTGTGCTCCGCGGGGTTGGCGTATAAGGTGGTGTCGGCGTACCAGCAGCGGTATGGATCCGGCGACGTGGATCCTGAATCCTGCTTGGATTTGGTGGCCCTGGCGACGGTGGCTGATATCGTGCCGCTCCAGGACGAGAACCGAATCCTGGTGCGTGAAGGTCTGAGGCAGATCACGCGCGGGGCTCGCTGTGGACTTCGTGCGCTCAAGCAAGTGGCCGGCATTGCGAAGGACTGTACCAGCGAGACCATTGGTTTTCGTCTGGGCCCTCGGCTGAATGCCGCAGGTCGGCTGGATCACGCGATGCTCTGTGTCCAGTTGCTGACGACGAATTCAGATCAGGAGGCCATGCGAATCGCCGAACAGTTGGAGCAGTTGAATCGACAGCGGCAGCAGGTTGAAGAAGGCATCACCGAGGAGGCGGCTGCCTCGTTAAAGGATGAGGCGTCGGCCGCAGCGATCGTGCTGGGCTCGCGCGACTGGCATTTGGGGGTCGTGGGCATTGTCGCTGCTCGATTGGTGGATCGATTCCATCGTCCGAGCATCGTGATTGCGATCGATGATCAAGGGGTGGGCAAGGGCTCGGCCCGGACGGTGGAGGGGTTCGATCTGTATCAGGGATTGTCGGAGTGTAAGGATCTGCTGGAGGCGTATGGCGGTCATCCGAGTGCCGCCGGATTGACTCTCAAGGCGTCACGATTGGAGGAGTTTCGCCGGCGGTTTTGTGACGTGGCGGCCCAGTGGGCCGGTAGTACGCGCAGGGTTCCGACCCTGCACGTCGATGCCGAAGTGAAACTCACGGATGTCAATTTCGATCTGATCCAGGAGCTTGAATCGCTGCACCCCTTTGGCGCCGGTAATCCCGAGCCGACCTTAGCGGTACGTGGGCTGGATGTGGTAGATGCGCGCGTCGTGGGCGAGAAGCATTTGAAGTTGCGTGTGCGGCAAGGGCGATCGTTTATTTTCGATAGCATCGGCTTTCGCATGGGGTCATATGAGGAGCTAGGACTCAGGTCCGGCCGACCGGTCGATCTGGCGTTCAGCCCTGAACGGAATCATTGGAACGGATACGATCGGGTGCAGTTGCGTATCAAGGCGCTCCGTATGAGCGGTGAGGTATCGTAATCATGCCGCACGAGACAGTGACAGAACTCGATCAGTTGCTCGATCGCGTGAAGAGCTACAATATTGAGGCTGATCTCGATTTGGTTCGCCGGGCCTACGACTTCTCGGCCAAGGCGCATGAAGGCCAGATGCGTCGGTCCGGGGAGCCGTACTTTCGCCATCCTCTGGCAGTCGCCGGGTTGCTGACTCATCTGAAGACGGATGTGACGGCCATTGTCGCGGGCCTGCTCCATGACACGTTGGAAGATACGCTGGCCACCCCGTTGGAATTGGAACAGCGCTTCGGCAAAGACGTCGTGCATCTGGTCGACGGCGTGACGAAGATCGGCAAGATTACGTTTCGGAATTACGAGGAAAAGCAGGCGGAGAATTTTCGCAAGATGCTGTTGTCGATGGCGGACGATATCCGTGTCGTCCTCATCAAGCTGGCGGATCGACTCCACAATATGCGGACCCTGGAGTATCTCAGCGAGGGGAAACGGCAGCAGATTGCGCAGGAGACGCTGGAGATTTATGCGCCGCTGGCCAATCGGCTGGGGATCGGCTGGATCAAGAACGAACTGGAAGATCTCTGCCTGAAACATCTCAAGCCGGATGTGTACGAACTGCTGCGTGTGCGGGTGGCGAAGCGGGATGAGGACCGGCAGCAGTACATTGTGGAGGTCATCGATCTGGTCAAGAAGGCCATGGCCGAGGCCGGACTGCAAGGGGAAGTCTCCGGGCGGCCTAAGCATCTGTACGGCATTTACCAGAAGATGGAGAAACAGTCGATCTCGTTTGAGGAAGTGTACGACCTTGCCGCGCTGCGCATCATTACCGACATCAAGATGAACTGTTATGCCCTGCTCGGCGTCATCCATTCGCTGTGGCGACCCTTGCCGGGCCGCTTCAAGGATTACATCGCCATTCCCAAATCCAACCTGTATCAGTCGTTGCATACCACCGTCGTTGGTCCCAAGGGCGAACATGTCGAGTTTCAGATCCGTACAGAGGAAATGCATCGTGTGTCGGAGCAGGGCATCGCCGCCCACTGGAAATATAAAGAGCACGGACGGATCGACGAGAAGGACGGCAAGGTCTTCAGCTGGTTGCGACAGTTCGTGGAATGGAACCAGGACTTGCCCGACAATCGTCAATTTATGGATTCGGTCAAGCTCGATCTCTTTCACGATGTGGTCTACGTCTTTACCCCGCAGGGCATGGTGAAGGAATTGCCCAAAGGCTCTACGCCGGTTGATTTTGCCTATTCCGTCCACACCGAAATCGGCGACCATTGTGTGGGGGCCAAGGTGAACGGCAAGATTGTCCCGCTCAAACATATGATGGAGAGCGGGGACATGGTCGAGATTCTGACCGCCGCGAACCAAACGCCTCATCGGGACTGGTTGAAGTTTGTCCGGACCTCGCGGGCTAAAACCAAGATCAAACATTGGATCAAAGCCGAGGAGCAAACCCGGAGTATCGAGATCGGCAAACGGTTGCTGGAAGCCGAATTTCGCCGGCATGGTTTGGCCCCGGCACAGATGATGCGGTCCGAACAACTCCTTGTCGTGGCCAAGCAGGTGGGGTACGAGACCCCGGAGGAGTTGGCTGCCGCCGTTGGCTTCGGCCACCTGCCGACCTCGCAGGTGATGAGTAAAATCGATCTGCCCGTCGCGGCGGGCGGTCCGGCGGTTGCTCTCGAGACGCCGGCGCCGCCGAAACCACCGATCGGACGGACCGGTGACGTCGGGGTGCAAGTCAAAGGCGCGCGGGATTTGTTGATGCAACTCTCCCGCTGCTGCAACCCTGTGCCGGGAGATCGTATTTTGGGCTATATCACGAGGGGGCGTGGGCTCACGATTCATACCGTTGATTGTCCCAATCTCGAGGCGTTGGATTACGACAAGAATCGTCTGGTTGAAGTCGAGTGGGACCATTCCACTCCCAGTACGCATTCCGTCAAAGTCTCGGTGATTGCCGTGGACAAGACCGGAGTGTTGGCGCATGTCTCGACGGCCATCTCTGAATGCCACGCGAATATCAGTCGCGCTGAAATTACGACCCGCGAGGATCGGAAGGCGATGCTGGACTTCATCATCGAAGTCATGGACACGGCGCATCTGGCTCGGGTACTGAAGGCGATTGAGCGGGTTGAGGGTATCATCACCGTTCGACGTGTGCGTTCGTGGCAAGAGCGTTCCTAGCCTGAGAGGTTGTCGCTTGTTCTCCTCCTCGCCCCAGGTGCTCTCCGCATGAGTCTCGGGATTCTCGTCGGCGCCGCCACCGCGATGTTTGCCATCGTGGCCGCGATCCTGCTTGGCCTGATCTCCCTCTTTGCCAGACGCGGTCAATCCGCGCCGCGTCTTCCGTTCTACGCCGGTGGCGTGGCGTGGTTGTTTGTCACTGCATCGCTGGTGGCCCACAGTGAGTGGCTGCATCACATCCCGCATCTCGTCCAGGCAGGGCTTGATGTCGCGGCCTGGCTCGGCTCATCGTTTTTTCTTTTCACGGTGCTCGATGTCCTGATCATCGGCGAATGGTTGATCGAACGCGGACAGCGGTACATTCCCGATATCGTCCGGCAGATGTTGATCGGCGCAGAGGTGGTGGCCGCCGGAGTAATGATTCTCTGGTTGGTGATGGGGATCAACCTCGTAGCCCTGGTGGCATTGCCCACGGTCGCAGCGGCGATGGTGGGTGTGGCGTTGAAAGATACCGTGACCAGATTTTTCGCCGGTATCGAGTTGGGAAAGATTGTCAAAGTGGGAGACTGGATTACGGTGCTCGATCGGGAGGGCATCGTGACGCACATTGGCATGGAGCACGTCACGCTCCTCACGCGAGAGCGGGACTGTGTGACCCTGGCGAACGATTTGGTGATTCAAGGCGGTGTGACGAATTTTACCAGGCCAACCACGACGCATTTCTGTAACGTCTATGTCGATGCCGCCTATCGAACCCCGCCTGAGCAGGTTTGTGCGACGCTGCTCGAAACTGCTGCGGCGGTGGACGGCGTGTTGCCGGATCCGAAGGCGACCGCGCTGGTTGTCGCGTTTAACGAATCGGCGATCCAGTATCGAATCAAGTTCCCGATCGGTGATTTCGCCCAACGAGATGTCATTGAAAGCACTCTGCGCACCTACATCTGGCATGCGTTTGCGCGGAAGGGCATCGAAATTCCATTCCCGCAGCGGGTTGTGCGTCAGACGGCCGACACAGAGGCTCTGGCGAATAGCCATACGGTCGAGCGCATTGTTGCACAACTCGCGGTGGTCGACTTTTTAGGCACGCTCGACACGAAGCAACTTGGGATGTTGGCCCAGGAAGCGCGATGGGAGTCTTATTTGCCCGGAGAGCGAGTGGTTCGTCAGGGGGAGCCGGGCGAGGTGCTCTATGTCATTGTTTCCGGGAAAGCCACTGTCCGGTTGGAGGAGGGGGGGCTCAGTTCCACGGTGACCACACTCGAAGCCGGGAAGTTTTTCGGAGAAATGTCGCTATTGACCGGTGAGCCGCGTTCGGCCACGGTGTTGGCCGCGACCGAGTTGTTGGTCATTGCTGTGGGGAAGCAGGCCTTGCTGCAGGTCGTTCAGGAAGATCGGCGATTGATCGAGCGAATCGGCGAGGTGGTTGCTCGTCGACAGGCGGCAACCGCCGCGGCGAAGGCGCAGCTGTCTCGTGACGCCGCAGCTCTTTCGGCCGTCACGCACACGCGTTCTCTTATTGAGCGTATTCAGAATTTTTTCTGGGGTGCGCGGAAGGCGCAGTAATGAGGCTGAAGGATGGTCAGGGCTGCTTGAAGCTCAGTTTCATGCCGCGTTGAAGCTGCAGGGCAGCCGCGCGACCCCCGCCAAGCTCCAATACGTACAGGGCTCCTTCTTCCGAGTGGTACTGCGGGCAGCCATCGTCTTGTCTGGTGCAGATAGGAACATTTCGCTCGATGTGGATGATTGTTTTCTTCCCATCCATCCAGATGATATCGAGAGGGATTTTGGTGTTCTTCATCCAAAATGTCCAGGGCTGCGCGTCGCCGAATATAAATAGCATCCCGCGGTCATCGGCCAGATGCTCCCGAAACATCAACCCCTGGGCGCGCTTCAATGCCGTATCTGCTAATTCAGCCTGAATCAGGGTGCCGGTCGGCGTTTTGACCGTAATGAGGGTCTCGGCTGGTGGCTCGGCCGCCCAGCTGGAGCAGGTAAGACTGAACAGTGCGATGCCGAACAGGCACCACACCGAAGGCTTCAGTTTTCTCGGGGAGGCTGTATATTCAGGCCGATCTACCCTTCGGAGCGTCATGGCCGCATCCTAACGGGCTCCTTGTGGGCCGTCAAGGTGCCAACGTGAACGAGGTGGGCTGGCGCTATGCCGCTGTCTTGCAATTCCGCCGGCCCCTGTGCCATCCTCGCGTTATCATTTGATCTTGGATGGAGGGGATTCATGAAAGAAACGCGACGTGTGGTGTACATGCGAGGCGTGTTTGTCTGTCCGAAGTGTCGCCAATCCTACGTGCAGGAAAAATGGATTGAGGAGTTCAGAATCCGCTGCCACAAGTGCGACTATCGTGGAACCTTGACCCAAGTGTCGGTTGAAGAGCACATGGACGAAGAAATCGTTCGCCGGTAAGCGCTGCGGTTCTATTGGGCGAGTTTTCAAGAGTCCCAGTCCCCAGTCCTCGATTCGAAGATGCGACTAGTTCATGCCAGGCCGCTCATGGCCTGGCCCAGCCGATGTCAGGGTTGTTCTCTGCTCCAGTGAGAGGTGTGTCGTGATTCAGCTGTGGCGAGTGCTGCTTCTGTGCGCAAGCAGTCTTCTGGCCGTGCCGATGATTGCCCGAGCGGCTGATAACTCTCCGACGATCAATGTGCTGGTGGCGTATCACTCTCTTTTCGGGCACACCGAGCGAATGGCCGAGGCGGTTGCAGAGGGTGCTCGATCGGTTCCCCAGACGCAGGTTGTTCTGAAGCGTGTGGGGAAAGTGACGGCTGAGGAATTATTCGCTGCCGATGCGATTGTGCTCGGGTCTCCGGTCTATTGGTCCAACATGGCCGGCGAGGTGAAGGCGTTTATTGACGATTGGCAATTCAAGTTCGGGGTCTTCCCGGAATTCAAATTGAGAAACAAGGTGGGGGCGGCGTTCGCAACCGGCGGTCAGATTTCCAGCGGGAAAGAGCTGACGATGCTCTCAATCCTTGCGGCGATGCTGGGGAATCAGATGATTATTGTGAGCGGTGGTGGTGCGTTTGGTGCCTCCGCAACAACAGAAGGCGAGAGCCCTGGAATTGATGTACAAGAGATGACCGGAGCCCGTGAGTTGGGTCGGAGGGTGGCCGACGTTGCCGGTGCGGTCAAGCGAGGATTTGAGTCACAGGGAAATAGAGCCGGCTCGAGTGGGCCGTGATTACTTTGAGATTGGGATTCTAGGACGGCACAGGGTTTTGGCAGGTATTCTCCAGCTGGCTCTTTGCCAGCGACACAAGTTCATGAATATTCTTCGCGCATCGGCCGCAACATCCGCTATCGCGCAATCCGAATTCCGCAACGATTTGTCTGGTGGTCAGGCAGCCCTGACGACCGGCCGTCCGCACATCTGATTCTGTTAATCCCTTACATAAGCAGACATACATGGGTGGCATCTCCCACTGATGATCGGTTGTCCTTGCGGGCGTCTTACTCAGTCAATGTTGCGATACTGATAACCGTTCTCAACTATGATGAGTATAGCGGTCAAAGGGAGAGCTGTCAATATCTGCACAGATACCCTCTATGATGGGGATGAGCTGGGCCTTTCATTCGGCCGAGCCACAGGCTGGCAGGGCAACATACCCAAGGCTTCGCTGTGCTGATGAAGCACGGTACGGACAGAGTATGTTATTTGTGGGAGGAAATTATCGGGTGATGCCCGCAGGGCCTTTCGGCGCTCTTCATGCAGCTGGGTACGTGAAGTGCCTGAATATGTGCATACGCTGGCTCTAGCAACCGTTGCCTATCACCTGAAAGTACAAGGGCAGGAAGTTCTTGCGAACCTCCTGCCCTTGTTGTGCTGCGGTCCTTCACAGGCGAGAGAAGTTGCCCTCTCTCGCCTGTGTGAGTCTTACAGCCAGTTCACGCGCTCGGCCGGCCGAATGTAGATCGGCTCTTCGACCTGAATACGCGCCACTTCCTTGCCCGACTTGTTGAAGCCCAACACGGTATCGTTGTACATGTCGAACCGCTTCCCGTGAATCTGGGTTTCAAACACTTTCGGACCCGGAATGACATCGTACCGGAAGACGATCTGCTGACTGGCTCTCCAGAGCTGGAGCACCGCCAACAGTTCGCGGCTTGGCACGAGGTATTTCTCGATGGCGTTATCCACGCCCGGGCCGAACATCTGCCGTGCGTAGCCACGTGGGCTATGCCGCGGCGGGATGTAGTAGCCGTTGGGCTCGGTGCCCCACTGCGGATACAGCGGGAGCGCCACCTGCTCCACACGAATCGTGTAGTACAGGGGATGCCAGCGGTCTTCCGCCCACAGGCCGTCTTCCCCGATGCGCATCAATGACTGCATGCGGATTTTACCCACGCAGGCCGCCATACAACGCGTTTCCATCGGTTCGCCGCCTGTCAGCGGGTCTTTGCCTTCGATGCGCGGATAACACGCGATACACTTTTCCGAGACGCGCGTGGTGCCCCGATACATCGGCTTCTTGAACGGGCACTGTTCCACGCACTTCTTGTACCCGCGACACCGGTTCTGGTCGATCAAGACAATGCCGTCTTCCGGCCGCTTGTAGATCGCCTTCCGCGGGCAGGCTGCCAAGCAGCCCGGATAGGTGCAGTGGTTACAAATCCGCTGCAGATAGAAGAAGTAGGTCTCGTGTTCCGGCAAGCTGCTGCCGGAGAGACGCCACGGTTCATCGCGCGTAAAGCCGGACTTGTCGATGTTCTCGACCAAGGCCCGCATGGACGTCGCGGTGTCTTCATAGATGTTCACGAACCGCCATTCCTGGTCCGTCGGGATGTACCCGATCGCCGCCTGTCCGACTTTGGCGCCGGCGTCGAAAATGGTCATCCCCTCGAACACGCCGTACGGCGCATGGTGCTTGCGTCCCACGCGGACGTTCCACACCTGCCCGCCCGGGTTCACCTGCTCGATGAGCTGGGTGATCTTCACGTCGTAGAACTGCGGATACCCGCCGTACGGCTTGGTTTCCACGTTGTTCCACCACATGTATTCCTGCCCCTTCGAGAAGAGCCAGGTCGACTTGTCGGCCATCGAACAGGTCTGACAAGCCAAACAGCGATTGATGTTGAACACAAAGGCAAACTGCCACTTCGGATGCCGTTCCTCGTAGGGATACAGCATCTTCCGTCCCAGTTGCCAGTTATAGACTTCTGGCATTGTGAATCCTCCTTCTGAACATGATCATGTAGTTAATGGTTCGCATTCGTTTCAAGTATCGAGGACGAAGTGCCGAGAGGCGTACCCCTCAGACTGTGTACCTCTGTCCTAGACCTTGATCTTGATATGTTCACCCTTCAGCCACTTGATCATGAACTCGTTTTCCTGACCCGGCGTGAAGCCGGTCCGGACTGGTTCCCACGGACCACGGGCTCCGATGCCGCCATCTTCCGCCTTGGTGATGCGGATCAAGCATTCCTTCGGAACCGTGTTGATGCCATGGTGATCGATGGCATAGCCCCACTTGAACTTCCAGGCAATCGTGTGTTTGCCGGGGAGTGAGTCGGTCTGGTGCATCGGCATCAACCAGCTTCTGGTAAACGACTGTTGTGCGCCGTACCGGAAGTTGGACTGATAGCCGGTGTCCACCGCAATGGCGCGTCCGTCTGGCCGCGTCTCGTGCCCTTTCACCGACTTCGCCGTGGCCACATACGGGGCATGTTTTGCCATCGTGACGTGGTACGGATACGCCGGGTTGTACTTGGCACGAATCATCAAACGGGACACCTTGTAGAACGGATCCGAGGGCTTCCAGCCACGATAGGGCCGGTCCACCGGGTTACCGTCGACAAAGACGTAGTCGCCGTCGTTGATGCCGCGGTCTTTCGCCGCTTGCGGGTTGATGTGCAACTGGTGTTCGCCGACACCCGGTGTCCGTTTGTCCATGCGGTACGGATCGCCGAAGTTCGACTCATAAATCTGCACCCAGTCGTTCACTGACCATTGGCTATGCACCCGGTGCCGGGTTTTGGGCGTGACGCAGTAGAACTGGTAGCCCTTTTCCCACAACGGGTTCGGATGCCGCTTGATTTCCGCCCACGGCAGCTTGATGTTTCGCACGTGCTTATCATCATGGTGCTGCGCGGTGATCGGAATACCGTAGTCATCCGGCCGAATGAACGGATTGTTCGAGAAAATCGCGTTCGGCAGATACGGGGTACACTCCGGGCCTTCCCGGTGTGAAATGAAGTTTTCCCCGTATTCGATGGCTTCCGGCTCAATCCGGTAGGTCTCGATACGACCCGACCGCGTCCACTGGGGCTTGGACTCGTTGGTCTCTTCCCAGAGCGGGTGGCGCGGATAGGTACGACCCATGACCATCCAACCCTTTTCCGACTTCAACATGACGTCAGCGCTGTATCCGTAGCAGGTGGCGCTGGCATCCAGCATCCGCTGCGGATAAACATCGACGCGGTTCATGTACACGAAGTGGAATACGCCACGGAAGCGCGCATCTCCGGTCATTTCAGCCAACTTGGCTGCGACGCCGGCGAAGGTGTCCGCATCGTTACGGGTATCGTAGAGCGGGCGGATACCACCCTTCCAGATCTGAATCCACGGATTGGATACCGTGCCAGTCATTTCCGGATAGGTGAATTCCATCCACGAGTTACAGGCAAACGCCACGTCGGCATGGTTGACGTCCGAGGTCATCTCGATGTCTTGCGTGACGATCATCTCGATGTTCGGATCGACGTTTTTCACCATGTCATAGTGGTGCTTCGCGTTGTTCAGAATGTTCACGTTGGTCACCCAGCGGACTTTGCTGGGGCTCGGCATGTGGGTCTTGCCGGTGAACACCTTGCGGCCGTACTTCGGCGTGTTGATGATCAAGGCCGTATCACCATGGTTCCAGTACCCGACTTCTTCACCATAGTAATAGGAACGGGTCTTGATCTCTTTGCCGTGGGCATTCGGATCCAAGGTCAGGTTGAAGGGATCTTCACCGGTATGCACCGCGAGTCCCGCGCCGGACCAAGGAACGGCGTTCCAGATACCGGCCTTGTAGTTACCAGACCAGGTATGGCAGCCCGTCCCGAACTTTCCGATGTTGCCGGTGATGGTCATCACCAACGCAGCCGCCCGGCCCATTTCCGTCATGTGGAAATAGTGACAGACGCCTTCGCCGTTGTGCATCGCGGCCGGCTTGATCGTGCCCGAATCACGCGCCCAACGGACGATGAGGTCCTTCGGCGCACGGGTGATTTGGTGCGTGGTGTCCAGATCGTAGTCCTGCAAGTGGACTTGATACATCTGGTAGATCGACATCACATCGATCTCGCGACCGTTGAGCAGCTTCACCCGGAAGGTTCCGGTCAACGCTGGATCAATGCCGCTCTCCTTGAAGTGGAAGCCGACCTGTTCCCGGTGCAGGGGAACAGCTTTCCCCTTCGCCAGATCCCAGACCATCATGCCGCCGAGCCGTTCAATCTGCTCGGGCTTCAAGGATTGGATGCGTCCCGAATAGCTCTTTGAGAAATCCGGGAATTTGTAATCCGCAATCACATCGCGCGGATCGAGATACTGAAGCGTATCCGTCCGTACGAGCAATGGCAGGTCGGAAAATTCCTTGATGTAATCGATGTCCTGCATGTTTTCGTCGAAAATGATTTTGCAGGCACCGAGGAAGTTCGCGCCATCGGTCTCAGGCCGCAGAGGAATCCAGTAGTCTGCGCGGTAGGCCGTTGGGTTGTACTCCGGCGTAATGACGACGATTCGCGCGCCGCGCTCGATGGACTCGAGCTTCCAGTGCGCTTCCGGCATCTTGTTCTCGACGAAGTTCTTGCCCCAGCTGGTGTTCAGCTTGGAGAAGCGCATGTCGGAGAGGTCGACGTCGCAGTTCTGGGTCCCGTTCCAGAACGGATGGGATGGATCTTGGTCGCCGTGCCAGGTGTAGTTGGAATAGTACTTTCCGCCCTGCGCCTTTTCGGCATCGACTTTGCGGATCCAGGAGTCCAACAACGGCAAGCATCCGCCGTTGAAGCGGGTGTTCATCATCTTACCGACGATGCCGAGCACCGGCATACCGGCACGATGCTTGAACGTCCGTACGCCCGCACCCTTCATCATTTCAATCATTTCCGGAGCGTAGCCCTGCTCGCGGAGACGACGGGCACCGGCTTCACCACTATAGCGCGTCGCGATGAGCACGGCGCCTTTGGCGACATAGGTGAAGGCCGTGTCCCAGGAGACCCGGTTGAGGTCGTCGAGGAAGCGGCTGTCAAACTTGTACTTGCGTTTCACATCGGGCGTCAGCTCGGGGGAGCCGTCGTCCATCCACTGCTTCCAGCCCTTCCGCATCAACGGACCCTTCAACCGATAGGGACCGTACACGCGACGATGGAAGGTGAAGCCCTTCAAGCACATGCGCGGATTGTGTGCGAACGTGCCGCGGTTGCCGTAGAGGTCTTCATAGGTTTGGTGATCGTAGTTCTGCTCCACGCGCATGACGACACCGTTCCGGACGAAGGCCCGGACGCGACAGCCATGGGTGTCGTTCGGTGAGCAGCACCAGGTAAAGGATGAGTCGTACCGGTACTGGTCGTGATACACACGCTCCCAGGACCGATCCGGGTACTCACCCAGCGGGTTCCCAACCTCGATGACCGGCTGCAGCGCGGTCAACGCGAGGACTTTGTCCGCCACGGCCACGGCCGCGACGGTTCCCGCCGAGATTTTGAGAAACTGTCTCCGTGAAACGGAAACCTGCATAATAGCTACCTCCTTGTGAGGCACATGAGTCCCTCATGCACCTGTTCGTACAACCTCACTACACTCACGTGGATGCAATCTGGTCTGGTGTACCCCCTTTCCATGTGTCGAATTGGAAACATTCGCCCCTCACAATTCGAAATTGGTGAGCGGGTATTCGCTCGCGGTATAGGTGTATTACAAGTCACGTGCCGTCGTGGGCAGAAAATGTGGTTACATTTCGTTTTGGTAACAGGGAAATAAGCGCAATAAAAACAATTATTTAATGCGTTTGGTTGTAAGCGAAAATTTGGGATGATCGTCGGTGGGAACAGGGGGGGCAGTAACTGCTGACTACGATAGAGGGGGAAGTTGTTAACTTATTGAAATATATGGGTATATATGTGTCTGTAAAGGCGGACGAGTTGATATGTGTATTATTTATGTAAATTAAACAATGAGTTATGCCATGTTTTTGCTTGAGAGTGTCATGCTTTACTGACACCGCTATTTTTCGTCTTTTGTATAGCGGCGCATGATCTCATGGAAGTAGGAGCGCGGCAGTCCGGCGTCCTGGGCGGCGTGGGTGACGTTGCCCTGGTGGATGGTCAGCTTGGTTGAAATATACCGTCGATTGAAGGCCTCCAGTACCTGCTCCTTGGCTTTTGCATACGGCAGATGGAGATAGTCCTCATCGGAGGCTTCCCGCTGCCGCTCGTCGGGCACGGCGAGCATGCCGGCCACATCCGCGATCCCGATGCGGTCTCCTTTGGCAAGCATCACGGCTCGCTCCATCACATTCCGTAACTCCCGCACATTCCCCGGCCAGGGATAGGCGACCAGCTCCGTGACGGCGGAGGGCTGGAGATCTTCCACGCGTTTCGTAAATTCCTTGGCATAGCGGGCAACGAAATGTCGCGCGAGGACAGGGATATCTTCTGTCCGCTCACGGAGGGGCGGTACACGGATCACCATGACATTGAGGCGAAAAAACAGGTCTTTTCTGAACTCGTTCCGCTTCACCTTCTCTGCCAGATCCTGATTGGTCGCGGCGATAAAGCGCACGTTGACCTTGCGCTGTTGCGTACTGCCGACCGCACGTACTTCGCCGGCTTCCAGCACGCGTAAGAGTTTTGCCTGCAAATTGGCGGGCAGGTCGCCGATTTCGTCGAGAAAAACGGTGCCGTGGCTCCCTGACTCGATCAAGCCGGTTCTGTCGGCCACTGCGCCGGTAAATGCGCCGCGGACATGGCCGAACAATTCACTCTCCACGGTGCCTTCCGAGAAGGTGGTGCAGTCGACGACCTGAAACGGGCCGTCGCTATCGAGACTGCGTTCGTGAATCGCCTTGGCGATCAATTCTTTGCCCGTGCCGGTTTCCCCGATGATCAGTGTGGTGGACGGGACCCGGGCGATGGCTTCGATCATGGCCATCACGCTTCTGATCGGGGCGCTCACGCCCACCAGGTTTTTGAAGGGGATCCGCGGCGCGGTGGGCTCATCGGGTGAAGCTTGCAGCAGGATCTCCGACATGCGCATGGCGCGGTGAATGCGCGCCGAGAGATCCATCGTGTCGTAGGGCTTCACGATGTAGTCGAACGCCCCGTGGCGCATCGCGTCAATGACCGTCTCTATGGCATGGACTCCACTGACAATGATGACCGGGATGCGTCGATTCAGGTCTTGCACCCGCCGCAGGAGTTCAATCCCGCTCATGCCCGGCAAGCGCACGTCGGCAATGATCAGATCGATCGGTTGTTGTTGCAGCCGCTCCAGCGCACCTTCGGCCGTCGCATTGATGACCAGTGTGACCTGCTCGTCCTCATGGCGTGGCAGCTCCTGTTCAACGGTTCGCAAGAACATGTCCACATCTCCCGCGTCGTCCTCGACCAGCAGGATCGTGAAGGTTTTATGCTTGGTTCCAGACATACGTATCTTTACGGGAACTACTCGCCGTCCTTCCGAATAACGCTCGACTCCAATCGCGATTCCTGCGCGAGAGCAGACAAGCGGAGCGTGGTGGAAGCGTGTGAGGGCTGCAGTTTTCTGCAGCATAGCTGGTTATCTTAGGAGGCGAGGGCGAACGAAATCAACTGCTTGCACGGTAGTGTCCGCATTCGGATGGTAGCGTGCTCATGAAACCGTCGGCCTCTTCGTCCGATCGTGTTCACAAGGATGGCGCGCATGTCGGTCCATGTTCTGCGCCTCGCTGCGGCCAGAATTGAGGGGGGCATCTTGTGTCGAACAGGGGGAGTTGGTCATCCGGGAGGTGTTAGTTCCCTCCATGTATATTTTCGTGCGAGGCCTCGTTCATCCGTTCGTATTCGTTTTCTCGTTGCTGCGGAATCGCGCTCATGGCGAGGGGGAGCTGGTTGCTTCGAGACCAGGCGAAGATCGATGTGAGAGAAGATGCGTCGACGAGGTTTGTGCCCTGGTTGGGGGAGAGTGTCGGTGTTGCCTGTTCTTGTCTGCTCGGTCCGATGAACGGTTCCGGCTCAAGCCCTCCTGGCCTATTGATTGTCGGGGGAAGCGGCCGGAGGCGGAGGGTTTGTGGTTGACTGGTGCTGTAGCTTGCCGGGAGCCTCCCATTCTGCCTGCGGGGGACTGCGAGCAGCGTGCGGGTGTGTCTGTTCATTGCGGCGCGGACGGAGGACAGTGTGGAGGGGCCCCGTGTCTGCGAGTGGGCCGGCTGGCTCGTGAGCGGGGATCCGGGAGCGCTGGTGTTCGACTCTGTCCCTCTTACGCACTTGGGATCCCAGGTTGCTGAGAGAACTAGTAGTGTTGTGAGCCATAACGTAGGGAACGTGTGCATAGGCCACCCCTGTTAGGCGATTGTTTGACTGCGGATCAGAATGCCGTCGGGGTCTGTGCGATTCTGTGGCAGTGCACTGAATGGTAACGCATATTCCGTTCCTTCCTCGCTGGGATACGGCGCAGGAGGCAGCTAGGACGGAATGTGTGTGTTGGCCGAGCTGATTGAGGGCAGCGGCCCGATCGTTTCCGGTCTCGATGAGCGCCACTTCATTGTCAGAAGTATGGTGTTGCACTGTGCACGGTGTGCGAATTCGAACGATCAGGCGAGACAAGCCGAGATGCGAAACCCCTGCTGTGCGTACACGGTTCTTATCCGATCACTTCTCGAAAATCAGCATGAGGTAAGCCAGGAACAGGAGTAGGTGGACGGCTCCGAGCAGGACATTGGTGCGCCTGACGGCAAAGGTCAGCATGCTAACCACAAAGGTTAGAACCAGAAGAATGGTGTCGACCGTGTCGATGCCGAGAATGATCGTCGATTCAGTGAAGAATCCAATGGCGAGGACGGCCGGAATGGTGAGGCTGATACTCGCAAGCACCGATCCCAGGAGAATATTGACGGAGCGCTGTAATTGATTGGCCAGCGCGGCACGGACCGCGCCAAGAGACTCGGGAGCCAACACCAGTCCCGCCACCAGTACGCCACCTAAGGTGTGGGGGGCATTCCATAAGCGAAGCGTGTAGTCGATCGGTGTGGCGACATGTTCCGAGAGGATCACCAGTGGAAGCAGGTAGGCCATTAAGAGGAGGGTATGGTGCCAGACAGGCGTCTTCGGGGCCGGTTCAGGCTGATCATGGAGCCGGGCTGTTTTGCGTTTGCCATGACTGCGGGGCGCCACGAAGTAGTCGCGGTGGCGGAGATTCTGAATCGCGAGAAAGACGCCGTACAAACCTAAGGACATGACGATGAGAAAGATGGACTGATGGGGGGAAAACGTCGGGCCCGGCGAGGAGATCGTGAAATTCGGCAGCACAAGTCCCAGCACAGCCAGCGGGACAATGACCGCGAGGAAGGCGTTCGCCCCCTGTAGATTGTAGGTCTGTTCGTGGTACCGCAAGCCGCCGAGCAGCAGCGAAAGCCCGACCATACCATTCAGCACGATCATGACCACGGCAAACATGGCATCCCGCGCCAGGGAGGCATTGCCGTTGCCCGTGTACATAAAGGCGGCGATCATCATCACTTCGATTCCGGTAACCGACAAGGTGAGAATCACGGTTCCCATCGGTTCGCCGAGGCGCTTCGCAAGGTGCTCCGCATGGCGGAGTACGGCAAAGGCGGAGAGAATAATCACGAGCAGGAGCCAGCCAAGGATGGCGCTCAGTCGCACGGGATTAGAGAGGTCACTGAGCCACTCATGGCCATAGTGGAAAAATAGGGCGGCCGTTCCGATAGGCAGGAGCAGTGGCCATTCTCCAAGCGTCCAGCCGGTCGGCTTCGGGGGCTTGCAATTGGGGAAATGCAATACTGAAGACTCTGGTTGTGCGGGGGTGGTGAGTGGCAACATGGTCTAGGTGAATTCGTGAACGAACATCACTGCTGAATGGCTTAGGAGCTGCTTTTGAGCCCGATGATGCCGAGGATGATGCAGAGCAATGAAAGCACTTTGATGGTCGACGCAGTTTCGGCGAAGAAGGCCATCCCGAGGACGGCGGTGCCTGCTGCTCCGATGCCTGTCCATACTGCATATCCCGTTCCTACCGGAATTGTTTTCAACGCTTGAGCCAGGCAACCGAAACTCGCTGCCATGGCAATCAAGGTTCCAACCGTGGGCCACAGTCGGGTAAACCCGTCGGTGTACTTCAACCCGATGGCCCAACAGATTTCAAAGAGCCCGGCGACACAGAGAAACGTCCACGCCATAGTGTTGCTTGCATCAACTTTCGTGGCGTGTGACACGGAGAGGGCAACGCCAACGTTAAAATGGAAACTCCCCCAGGATAGAGATCGTACACGATTATCTCATCCGGGTAACCTCGGCATATCACTAGGGACATTACGCGGATGTGTGAGAATGGCGTGGGAAATGCCCATCCTCATCCGAGAGAAACGTCGTCAATGGGCTGGTTCCGCTTCGGGCCCGGCTGGTTGGTCTGGAGGATCGAGCCATCGATACAGCACCGGCAGGACGATCAAGGTGAGGAGGGTCGAACTGACGAGCCCTCCGATCACCACGACGGCCAGCGGGCGCTGCACTTCTGAACCGATGCCATGGGCGAATGCCAGTGGCATGAGGCCGAGCAGCGCCACCAACGCGGTCATCAGGACCGGTCTGAGCCGAAGTGTGCACCCTTTGATCACCGCGTCATCGCCTTGAAGGCCGTCTTCCCGCAACTTGTTGAAATAGGAGACCAGCACGATTCCGTTGAGGACCGCCACGCCGAACAGATTGATGAATCCGACGGAGGCCGGCACACTCAAATATTCACCTGTCAGCCAGAGGGCGACGATTCCGCCGATCATCGCGAAGGGCAGGTTCATAATGATCAGCGCCGCATGCCGGACTGAATTGAATGAGGCAAACAGGAGGATGAAAATCAAACCGATCGTGATCGGCAAGATGATTTTCAATCGAGCCATAGCTCGCTGCATGTTTTCAAACGAGCCGCCCCATACAAAATGATACCCGGCTGGAAGGTGAACCTCTTTCGCGATTTTGGCTTGAGCTTCGGCGACGACGCTTTCGATGTCCCGGCCCAGCGTGTTGAACCCGACATAGATCCGGCGCTGTAGCCCCTCGCGACTGATCAAGGACGGTCCTTCTTGCAGTTCGACCGTGGCGAGATCTCCGAGTGGAATCAGAGCCCCGGAGGATGTCGTCAGCAGGATATTTTTAATCGTGTCGACGCTGTTTCGATATTGCTCAGGATACCGCAACGTCAAATCGAATCGTTTGTTTCCCTCGTAGACGCGGGTGGCCGGTTCCTGTCCGATCGCCGTGGTAATAATTTCCTGGATATGGGCGACATTGATGCCATGGCGGGCGATTTTGTTGCGATCGATGTCGATGGTGAGGTAGGTCTGGCCGAAGAGTTGCTCGACCCGCACATCGCCCACGCCCCGGACCGACCCCATGATGGTCTGAATCTTTTCAGCCGTACTTCTCAGTACGGACAGATCATCCCCCAGTATCTTGATGGTGGCTTCCGATCGGACTCCGGACAGCAGCTCATCCACCCGTTGTTGGATCGGCTGGCTGAGCAGATAATTGGCCCCCGGCACCTTTTCAATGCGCTTGCGGATCGCATCGTCGAGTCCGGCTTTGGTTTTGGCCGTGGTCCATTCGTCCATCGGACGCAGACTCACGGTTGGGTCACTGGCATTAGGTTCCTGCGGGTCGTTTCCCATCTCCGAGCGGCCGATCTTGGATACCACCATGCGCACTTCGGGGAACTCCATCACGGCGCGCTGCATCTCCTTTTCGATCTCGATGGATCGATCGAGTGAGATGCTGGGATAGCGAATGGTCTGGGGCGAAATCGATCCCTCGTTCAAGATGGGAATAAACTCTCCTCCGAGAAAGGGAAACAGGGCCAGGCTAGCGCCCAGCAGTCCGAGTGCAACGGCCAGCACGGTGACGCGATGTCCCATCGCCCATCGCAATGTTGGAAGATAGACCTGCTTGGCCCAGCGGAGCAGGAAGGTGTCCTCTTCCGTTCCCCGTTTCAGCGTCATCGCGCAGAGAACAGGTGAGAGGGTCAGCGACAAGACCAGGGAGACCAGCAGCGCAATGATGATCGTATTGGCGAGCGGCTGAAACATTTTTCCTTCCATGCCCTGCAGGGTCAGAATCGGAAGGAAGACGAGGATAATGATCAGGATGCCGAAGATCACCGGTTGTCCGACTTCAGTGACGGCATGCAAGATGACCTCGGTCTTGTTGAAGCGGTCGTCTCGCTGTTCGGCGAGGTGTCGATACACATTCTCCACTACCACGACCGAGCCATCGACCATCATGCCGATGGCGATGACCAATCCGCCGAGCGACATGAGATTGGCTGTGAGGCCGACTTGGTCCATGATGATGAAGGTGACCAGCGGCGTCACGATCAGCGTGGCGGTCACGATGAGGGCGCTGCGCACGTTGCCGAGGAACAGAAAGAGAATCACGACCACCAGCACAATGCCCTCAAGCAGCGCTTTGTAGACGGTATCAAGCGCTGCCGTGATTAGTTCGATCCGGTCGTAGAACGGAACGATGCGCAACCCGTTCGGCAGCAGGTGTTTCTGGTGAATCTCCGAGATCTTGTCCTTGATGGATTGCACCACGTCCCGGGCATTGCCGCCGCGCAGCATCAGGACGATGCCGGTGATCACTTCGTGTTTCCCATTCAGGACGGCAGCGCCGTGCCGGACGGCGTGTCCGATTCGAATCTCCGCCACATCTCGCACGTAGACGGGGGTGCCACCCACCTGCTTGACGACGATGTGTTCGATGTCCTCGAGCGTCTTGATCAGCCCGACACCGCGAATCACATATTTTTCATCGTCCTTTTCCAGAATGTTCCCGCCGGCATTGGCATTGTTATTGGCGACGGCATCGAACACCTCATGGAGTGCAAGGCCGTATTTTCGAAGCAGCCCTGGTTCGACCATCACCTGGTACTGTTTGACGAACCCGCCCAGCGAATTCACATCCACGACATCGGGTAGCCCTTTGAGTAGCGGTCTGATCACCCAGTCCTCGATCGTCCGCCGCTCCATGAGGTCCGAATCGCTCATCACAAAGTCTTTGTCGTTGTCGTGCGGTCCCTCAAGGTAGAATTGATACACTTCCCCCAAGCCGGTGGTGTTCGGCACCAATTGCGATGAGGAGCCAGGGGGTAGCAGCTCTTGGACCTCGAGGATTCGTTCAAGCACGACCTGCCGGGCCAAATAAATATCGATGTCGTCTTTGAAGACGACGGTGATCATCGACAGGCCGACCTTCGAAAACGAGCGAATGTCCGTCAGCCCCGGCGCACCCATGAGCTGGAGTTCCATGGGGAAGGTGACGAACCGTTCGACTTCTGCCGGCGACATGCCGGGCACTTTCGTGACGACTTGGACCAGCACGGTGGTGACGTCCGGGAAGGCATCGATGGCGATGGTGCGGAAGGCATAGATCCCTCCGGCGGTCAGGATACACGCCATCACAACGACCAGAACACGTTGACGGAGAGCGAAGGCCAGAAGGGAAGACAGCATCGGGTTACATCTGTTCCCCGAGCAGTTCGGATTTCAGCACGAAGGCACCGTTCGTCACGATCGATTCTCCCTCCAGCAGTCCGTCTTCCACCTTGATTTCACGGCCGTTCGAACTGCCTAATTTCACATCGCGTGCCTCAAAGATGGCGGGCTCGCGTTCGACAAACACGAATTGCCGGTCTCGGTCGCGTTGAACGGCGGCCTGGGGGATGAGCAGCACGTTCGCCTCCGGTTCGGAATAGACCCGCACCGTGGCATACATGGCGGGTTTCAGTTTGCGTTCGGGATTCGGCAATTCCAGCCGAAGCCGCATCGTCCGGGTCGCGGGGTCGAGCACGTCTCCGACATAGGTGATGCGCCCTTGGAAGGCCTGTCCGGGATAGGCGGCCACATGGACCTCCACCGATTGACCTGCTCCTGTCTGATCGGCCCGGATGTAGGGGATATCCTTCTCGGGAATGACCGCCGTCACCCAGACATCAGAGAGGTCGGCGACCACGAACAGTTTTTCAGTGGTTTCTACGACCTCGCCCTTGGTCAGGTTGCGAGCGATGACGCGGCCATCGAAGGGCGCCACCACCGGGACGTGGGAGCGGATCGTGTGATTGCGATCCAGATTGCGCAAGTCTTCCTCCGTGAGACCCAGGATCAAGAGGCGGTCGCGAGCCTCTCGCAGCTCGGCCCGAAGGCTGAGCATTTCTCCTTCTCGTCGTTGCAACTCTGCCACGCCGATGACCTTTTCCTTCAAGAGCGATTCCGCCCGCCTGAACGCGCGTTCGGCGACGTTCAGCTTGGCCGTCGCCTTCAGATACGCCGATTGCGCCATCCCCAGTTCGCTGCTATAGAGCAGGGCCAGCAGGGTGCCCCCTTTGACCTCACGGCCCAAGTCGGCATAGACGTCGATGACCCGTCCGCGGACAAGCGTGGTGATTTCGGCCAGGGCATGTTCATTTGGTTCGACCGTGCCGGGGAAGTCACGGATCGTGCGAAATTCCGAGCGCATGACGGGTTTGATGATGATGCCTGCCGACTTCATTTCCTCGGCGGTCAACCGAACTAGACTTTTGTCGAGGGAGGGCGGCGGCGGGTTTGCTCCAGTCGCGTTGGGAGGTGGGCCCTCGCAGCCCGACAACGCGAGCAGCAGGAGTGAGCCGGCCAGCAGCCTCAGGGGAAACGGCCGGTTACGATTCGGCCGGAATAAACTTGATTGGGTCGTGACTTGTGTCGTGTCGTGCATCATATGGCGCCCCCCACGGCGCGTTCCAGGAGCGCGAGCGACATGGAGAGGTCGAACTGAGCCTGGGCATAGTCTAACAAAATCTGGCGCTGCACACGTTGGGCGTCGAGTACTTCAATGAGACTGGATGCACCTTGCTGAAAACTGAACTTCGCGATCCGCAGCGCCTCGTCGGCCTGTTTCAGGAGTCCCTTCTCATAGACTTCGATCATATCCGCGGTCGTTTTCGCATCCTGGAAATGTTGGCTGACGTTCCTGATGAGTTCATTCCTTGCACGAAGAAATTCGGCTTCGCCTTTCCGTTTGCTGCCGAAGGCTGAGATGATTTCTCCCTGCCGCCGGTCCCACACGGGGGTCGGGAATGTGACGCCGCCGGTGAACGCTTCCCGCCCGATCTCCCGCCAGTAGCTGCCTCCGATCGTGATATTGGGCACGCGGGCCTGACGTTCAAATTCCAAACTATGGTCGGCCTGTTCGACGGCCTTTTGCAAGCGCATGATCGTCGGATGTTGTGTCAGCGCACGTTCCGTCAAGATATCGATGCCGAATCCAGGGCCTGCACGGTGGAGTTGCCCATCAATGGCATACGTCTGGCCGAGCGAGCCAGCCGTCAGGGTATCGAGCATGACGCGATTGACGCGGACGCGATTGCCTGCTCTCGTCAGCGATTGATTGGCCTTCAGCACCTCCACTCCGGACCGGATCGCTTCGAACTGAGGGCTTTCACCGAGGCGTACCCTGGTCCGGACGGCCTTATCGACATCCTCTACCGTGGCCAGGTTTTGCTGTGCGAGGATCAACGCGCGCTGAGCCAGCAGGAGATCATAAAACGCGACCTTCACGTCGGCGACCAAATTCAGCTGGGTTTCCGCCAGTCCAGCCGAGGCGGCGGCCACGCCTGCTTCGCTGGCCCGTTGACGTGCCGCGCGTTTCGACGGCCACTCAATCGGTTGTCCCACCGTCACATTGAATTCCGTCACACGCTCGCGCACGGCCGGATCGAAGAGGCCCAGATCGCGCATCTTGCCGACGCCGCTGTTGGCGCTGACCGAGGGATTGAGATAGGTATAGGCGGCGACCTGCTGTCCACGGTTCTGGTCGATGGTTCCTTCTGCGCTGGCGACTGCGGGATTGTGCGTTAAGGCCAAATTCAGTACGGATTCCAGCGAATAGACCGGTTCAGCCGGCCCTGCCGACGGTGCGATTGACCGGTCGCCGGCGCGGCTGGGGATCGGACTGAGGAGCAGGAGGAAGAGGCCTGCGAGGAGGCCGCAAGCGGTGATCGTCGCGTCGAGCCTGCCCACCGGCATTCTTCGTAGGCCCCATGGTGTGGATCGTTGAGGCATGGAAGTCGGTCCACACACCCGGCCGTCTCCGGCCTCCGATAACTGCAGCGGCTCCTGCATCGAACCGCATCGATCTGCGTAGCTCATCGTCGCCATTCCTCCCTCCGCAGAACCGTGCCAGGCACTGAACGGGGCGTCACTACTACGTGAGAACCCGTTGTTCTGCTTCAACCAACGTAGCATCTTCGCGGAGTGAAGTCGATCAAGCGCACAGGAGTGTGTGCTGCGAGGTATGGTACGGAGAGGGCAGGGTTGGATGCCAAGCCGGTGTGTCCAGCGAGCGTCCAGTCTGTGTGGTGTAGGAGGGGTCTCCCAATGACTTGCGATAAAGCGAGTCCAGCACTGTGCGATTCGATGGAGCCGGCTTGGCGAAAACGTCGACGGTATGGTTCGATGCATCTGGTCGCGAGCATTCCTCTGTGAGCGATCCGTTGTCGCCCTTCGAGACAACGGAAACGAAATGGACAGGTTTTTTGTAACGATTGCAGGACAACCTGTCGATGGAGCCCCACCACGTGGGATCAGGGCCCCGTCATGTCATGTATGGATGAGTTACGCGTCGTAGAGCTGTTCTTGTGTGAGTTGGTGGTACAAGGTGGTGCACTGGGGGCAATATCCTTCGGACATGCGAGGGAGATGCGATGTCGCATTGTAATTATCCATGAACGTCTGCAGGTCTAACCACGTCGCACAGGACTTTCCGTCGGCGCTGTCATTCTGCACGCGCCAACACACCTGACATTGTATGGCTGCATCGTTCATCGTCCAGCCCTTCGTCGACCATACCAAGCCAGCAAGAAGGATGAGCATGGAAGCGTCCAAACCCATACGCGTAGAGTAACGAACAAAAAGAAGGGGGGCAACTAGGCAATGCCCTAGGTCTGCGGTGAAATCTACCGAGGCACATATCGGGGATGCATCCGTTGGCGAAGGGATCGGGGGGTGTTGACCAGCTACGCCGAGGTCAGTCCATGCGCAAGCGCGTACTTCGTCAGTTCTGCGGTGGTACGGAGGTTGAGATGGAAAATGATCTGAGATTTGTGAAACTCCACGGTTTTGGGAGAGATGTTCAGCAGCGAGGCGATTTCCTTGATGGTGCGTCCCTCGGCAATGAGCTGCAGCACCTCCCGTTGGCGCGGCGTCAGTTCCTGCCGTTGCGCAAACAGGCCGGCCTGTGCTTCGGAGAGGGTCGTCACCAGGTCTTTGGTCAGCAGGGAGGTGACGAAATACTGTCCCTTCAACACGGAGTCGATGGCTTGCTCCAGCTCCCTGGCCGCGGACCGTTTGAGCAGGTAGCCCGAGGCGCCGGCCTTAAAGGCCTCGCTGACATAGGCCGGGTCCGCATGCATCGTGACGAAAATGAGTTTCACGTCCGGCAGCAGCTTCTTTAATTGGCGGGCGGCATCGACTCCGTTCAATAATGGCATGGAGATATCCAGCAGGATCAGGTCGGGGCGCAGCTGCGTGGCCGCCTCGATTAACGCGCGGCCGTCCTCCACGGTCCCGATGACGTCGCATCGTTGCTCTAAAATCCGCCGGAATCCTTCCAGCACCAGCGTATGGTCGTCGGCCAGCAACACTCGAGGGGGCGTGCTCATATGGGAATCTCCGCATGCGGAACTGTGACATAGAGGCGTGTGCCCTGGTGAGGGATCGAATCGATGGTGACGGTCCCGTGGACTAGGCGGAGGCGTTCCGCCATGCTGATCAGGCCAAGCCCGCGATGGCTGTCCGCTAGTCGCTGAGTGTCAAACCCGATTCCGTCATCTTGCACGGTGAGCGTGATGGCATCGGCTGTCGCGGCAAGGGAGACCGTCACCTTGTTCGCCTGTGCATGTTTCATCACATTCGCCAGGCTTTCTTGGGCAATGCGGTAGAGACAGGTAGCAACGGCTTGCGGCACGGTCAGGGGCGTCGGCGGCGCTTCGAACGAGCCATGGAGGTTGGCGCGGACCGCACATTCATCGAGCAGGCGCTGTAAGGCGACCGTGAGTCCCAGGTCGTCCAGAATCGACGGGTGAAACTGATAGGCCAGATGGCGCACATCGTCCGACAGTTCGGTGAGCCGATCCTGGATCGAGCGCAGCTCCTTGCTGCAGTCGTCGGCCGAGGGGGGGAGGTTGCTCTCCAGCGACTCGGCTTGAACGATGAGCATGGCTAATCGTTGATTGATGTCGTCATGGAGATCCCGAGAGATGCGCCGGCGTTCCTCCTCCTGGACCGTGAGAAGACGGGCTGCCAGGTCCTGCAACTCCTGCCGACTGATGGCAAGATCGCGCTCGCTGGCGCGGAGGGACTCTTCCGTCTCGACGTGTTCAGAGATTTCATGCAATAGGGTGCGGTTCACGTCAGCCAGTTCGCTGGTGCGGGCGGCCACGCGCGCCTCCAGTTCGTCTTTCGCCTGGCGTAGTCGAATCTCCGCACGCTGTCGTTGTCGCAGCAGCACGGCCGAGATCCACACGACGACGAGCCCGAGGGACGCATTGGTGACGCCCACCCACAGCGGAATGCTGCTCAGGCGGGGCCCTCCCGCGGCCCCTACAATGAGCAGCGCTGTGGCGCATGCGGCGGTGAGCAGCGGAAGTCGTGGATTCGTGGAGAATGAGGCCAGCAGCACGATTCCGGCGTAGAGCGCGCCAATGGCGATCCCGAGCGGCATGAACAGATCGAGCGCGAAGAGGCCGCAGGTCAATCCGACGATGCCTGGGAGGACCCAGCTATTATGCTTGGCGACCATCGCCTGCCTGATTCATATGCCCATTATCCGTCCCTGGGTGATGCGGTTCAACCCCGGGATGCACTCCTTCCCGACTGTCGGTTCAGGCCTGTTCCATTTGCTTCTTGAGGCGCCGGTCCAGGGCGAATCGTGTCAACCCAAGATGTTTGGCGGCCAGCGTCTTGTTGTGATCCGAGAGACGCACGACTTCTTCGATCAGGGCCGATTCGATATCCGCCAGCGTCTGTTGCCCCAGCACCATTTCAATGCGAAGCGAGGGGTGCTCGCCCTGCGCCATGGCCACGGCGATCTGAGGGGACTGTTCGCGCAATTCACGCGGCAGGCAGCCGGCGGTCAAGGTCTTGTCGTGGCAGAGAATCATGGCACGCTCGATGATGTTCTGGAGTTCGCGAATGTTGCCCGGATAGGGGTACCGTTGGAGCAAGGCTTGCGCCTCCGGCTCAATCTCCACGACGTCTTTGCCGAACTCCTTGCCGAATCGCAGCACGGCTTGCATGGAAAGCGGGAGAATATCCTCCGTGCGCACGCGCAGGGGCGGGAGTTCGAAGGTGACCACGTTCAGACGAAAGAAAAGATCTTCCCGGAAGGTGCCGCGCACCGTGTCTTTCTTGAGGTCGCGATTGGTGGCGGTCATCAAACGAAAGTCTACGGACAGGTCTTCCGTGCCGCCGACGCGTCTGAACGTGCGTTCCTGCAGCACGCGAAGCAGCTTCGCTTGCATGGCCGGATCCAGGTCGCCGATTTCGTCCAGAAACAACGTGCCGCCTTCGGCTTTCTCCAGTAGCCCGCGTTTGCGTTGATGGGCGCCGGTGAAGGCGCCCCGTTCGTGGCCGAACAGCTCGCTTTCAAAGAGCTCCTTCGGAATGGCCGTGCAGTTCACCCCGACGAAGGGACCGGTGGCGCGCGGGCTGTTGCAATGGATGACCCGCGCCAGGAACTCCTTGCCGGTGCCCGTTTCGCCTTGGAGCAGCACAGTGGATTTGGCGTTCTCCGCCACATCCCGAACCTGACCGAGCAACAGCTGCATCGCCGGGCTGCGTGCATCGATATTGGCCAACGCGTAGGCATTGTTCTGGTCTTCAAGCGAAAATTCGACTCGGTGGCGCAGGGTGAGGAACTCGACGGCGCGTTCGACGACAGGGTCCACACTGGAGAGATCGACCGATTTGATGAGGAAGTCGTACGCTCCCAACCGCATCGCTTCGACCGCATCCTCCACCGTGCCATAGGCCGTCAGCATGATGATCAACGTGTGGGGAGCGATCGGGCGGAGCTGTCTGAGCGTTTCGGCGCCTCCCAAGCCGGGCATCTTCAAATCCAGCAGGATAAGGTCCGGCACATGCTGGGTGACGGCCCGGATCACATCCTCGCCCGATTCGAAGCCGGTCACGATGTGGTGGCGTCGCGAAAGGCGTTTGACAATGGCGGATCGAATAGCTGGTTCGTCATCCGTGACGTAGATCGTGGCCTGCATGCTGTTCCTCTTCCTGTAGTCGGGGTGGCTGTTGTCGCAAGGGCGCCCAGACGCGAACGGTGGTGCCGCGCGCCAATTCACTGTCCAGCGATATGTCTCCGCCGTGCGCCTCGAGAATGTTGCGGCTGATGGCAAGTCCTAGCCCGGTGCCTCGCGGTTTGCCGCTGGTGAAAAACGGTTCGAACACGTGTGGGAGATGGGTGGGGCTGATCCCGGTTCCCCGATCTGCGACTGCGACTTCCAGCCCCGGCTCCACACCTCGTGCTTGCTGGGCCAGGGTGATGGCAATTGCCCCACCGGAGGCGCTGGCTTCGATCGCGTTCTGCAAGACGTTGAGCAGCACTTGTTTCAGTTGATCGCGGTCGGCCTGAATGGTGTAGGGGGAGTCCGGCGCCGAGAGGTGGATGGTCACCTGTTTGCGCGTGAGCGGCTCATCCAACACCTTCATGACTTCCTGCACCAGCTGTGCCATGTCGAAGGCGAAGGCCACGATCTCACGGGGACGGGCATAGTCGATGATCTGGTTCACGATCCGGTCGAGACGTTTGGTCTCCCGCAGAATGACGGCCAGATCGGGGCGGCGCACATCGGTCGGATCGGTATCGTCGAGTAGGAGGGACGCCGTCGAACCGATGCCGACGAGCGGGTTTCTGATTTCGTGCGCGATGCCTGCGGCCACCTGCCCGAGTGTGGCCAGTCGCTCGGCCCGACGCAGCCGCGATTGCATGAGGTCAAGGGCGGTGATGTCCACGTTGAACCCCTGGTGCATGACGACCGCTCCGGAATGATCGCGAATCGGAATGCGCCGGCTCAAAACTTTTTTGACTGTGCCATCCGGATGGAGAAATCGGAAGACGGTCTCATAGGGCTGTCCTTCCGCCACCGCCTGTGAGAATTCCTCGATGACCCGGGCTCGGTCCTCCGGGTGAATGGCGCGGCGGACTGCGTCCGGGTCTTTTTCTTCGCTCGGGTCGAGACCCGCGAGGAAGCTGTTGTAGCGGTTGCTGAAGACGAGGGTCATGCCGCGCGTGGTGAAGATGCCGAAAGGCGCGTGGTCGACGATACTGCGATACTTGGCCTCTGACCCGGCCAGGTCCTGGTTGAGCTGGCGCAAGTTCGCTTCCGATTGTTGCACCATGGCAATGTGGGAATGGATGGCGGAACTCATGGTGTGCATCACGCGCGACAGGTTGCCGATTTCATCCGTTCGCGTCATGACAGGAACCTGCGGGATCGGGTTGCTATCGGACGCCACGACGGCCCTGGCCAGGCGTTCGAGCGGTGTCGTGATGGAGTGGGCGATGAGGTGCAAGGCGGCCACCATGCAGATCAACGCGAAGAGCCCACCTCCCAGGATGGTCATGAGCATGGTGTCGCGATCCTGAGCGAGTTTTGCGAGTTTGGTATTCAGCGCCGTCTGGGCGAGATGCTCGAAGCGTCCCATGTCCTGGCGAATCTTCAACATCAGGGTCCGCCCTTTGCCCTCCTCGATGTACAGCCGTGCCTCGTCGGGATGCTCGGCCTTGACGGCTTCGATCAACACTTCTTTTTCATCGATGAATTGCCTGACGTATTGTTGGACGGAGGTGATCAACGCGCGTTGATCGTCATAGGTGGAGACCTGCGCTTCCAGCGTCTTGCCGATGTTCAGCACATGGTCCTGAGCGGTCCGGTAGGGGAACAGATAATGCTCCTGGCTCGTGAGCACGAACCCCCGGAACCCTGTTTCGAGGTCTACGATGAGCCGCAGGTACTCCGAGGCCAATCGCTGGGAGTAATAGATGTCATTGAGTTGGCCTTCGTCGTCGGAGAACGTGGTGACGCTGCGGTAGGTCAAGACGCTGAGGAGCAGCACGGTGAGCGCAGGAATCACCGACGCAAGAAACAACTTGCGGGCAATGGGCAGATTGCTGAGCAGGTCACTCAAGGGCGGTCGTACTCTCCGAGGGTAGATATGGTAGTCCGCTCGCTTGTCTCTGTGCAACTTTGTCGCCTGATCCGTCCCGTCGGGGAAGGCGTCCCTCCAGGGGAAATCTATTGCGTCTTGCGCGGATGCCGGGCTCTCCTCCTCATGCAGTTCTTGCGGCCGGATGCAGAATGAGCGGTTTCGCACCGTGCGCCCGTGCGATCTCGCCCGTATTCACCCGCTTCGTCAAGGGAGCGGGTGATGTAGATGAGGATTCGGTCCCGGCAGCGAGGAACCAGCGTCTCTACCAGTCTACGAGGTAGACGGGCCAGCGAGAAACGATGCGGCACGCGCCTTGCTGAAGGCCTGTAAGAGAAACATCTCCGTGACCGTACCAGGCATCGCGCCGACAGTGATAGCCGGCGAACCGAACAAGGAGGATGTGATGGACTATGTGAAGCCATACGGTGTAGTAGACAGTATGCTGGCCGGCGGCGCGCTGAAGCTCAGCTTACCCCCGCGTCAACTCGTGCTCCGCGGCATGCTGGCCGGCGCCTATCTCGGGATCGGGACCAGCATGGCGGTGACGGTGGCCGTCGAAACCGGCTACTGGATTCTGGGCAGTCTGCTCTTCCCCTTCGGATTGGCGCTGGCGATTCTGCTTGGCGCGGAGATCATCACCGGCAGTTTCGCGTTGCTCCCCGTCGCGGTGGCCGATGGTCAGAAAAACGCCGATCTCCGTCATGTGGCGGCCAACATGGGCTGGGTATTTTTAGGGAATCTCCTCGGCAGCGTTTTGTATGCCGGTTTGTTCGCGATTGCGCTGACCACCGCAGGAGACGCGCAAATAAATGCGGTCGGGGCCAAACTCATTGCGATCGCCGAAGCAAAAACTAACTATTATGCCTCTCACGGCACGGCCGGTTTGCTTGCGGCGTTTACCAAAGGGATGCTCTGCAATTGGATGGTCAGCCTGGCGGTCGTTGCGGCCTACATGTCGTCGTCGTTCTCCGGAAAAATTCTCGCGATCTGGGGGCCGACCTTGTTGTTCTTTTCGCAAGGGTTTGAGCATGCGGTGGTGAACATGTTTCTCATCCCTGTTGGCATGTTGCTGGGGGCCAATATCAGTGTGTCGACCTGGTGGCTCTGGAATCAGATCCCGGTGACACTAGGGAATCTGGTCGGGGGTATGTTGTTCACGGGATTGGCAATCTATGCGGCGCATCATAAGAGCGCGTCGGCTGCGACCCCAGCCGTTTCCGCAACGGTGCCTGCTGCTCAACCAGAGACCGCCCGGGCCTAAGCAGTCGGGATACGTCACCTCGTTAAGTGATTACGTGATGGAGCTGGAGCGCGGCGATGGCCACTGTGTATCTCAGACGGTTGCATGGGTGGCGGTTTGTGTTGTTCAACGCCGTGCTTGGCCTGTCGCATATCGTGGTGTTGTTCAATGCCGGTTCCTACATTGCCCTGCTGCCGCATGTGTCGGGCGATCTGGGCGGTGTGTTACCCAGTTTTCTCACCTGGGCGCAGACCGACTTTATGGTCGGGTTGGCTCTGGGGTTTCCCCTCGCGCGATATCTTTCGGGGCGGATCGGCGATTACCGTCTGTTGATCGGCGCCTTCGTGGTGTATAGCGTGGCCTCGTATTTGTGCGGTGCTAGCCAGACGCTTGCGCAGTTTGTGCCTGCTCGCATCGTGCAAGGGGTCGCCGGTGGCATCACCTTGCCGATCGCCCAGTCCATGCTGCTCAACGAATATCCCAAGCGATTGAAGGCGGTGGCATTGACCGTCTGGGGCTTGTTTAGCATTACGCCCTTCACCATCGGGATGCCGGTGGGGGGCTACATCTCCTATATGCTCGGCTGGCGTTTTCTGTTCTACCTGGATTTCGTGCTGACGCTCGTGATCGTCGGTACGCTGGCGGCCTTATTATATGGGCGAGGCTTTCATCGTCGGTACTCGCGATTCGATTGGGGCGGGTTTATCTTGCTGGCGGTGTTGCTCCTGGGGCTTCAGACACTGCTCAATATGGGCAATGATTTCGATTGGCTGGATTCTCCCTTCCTGCAGGCCATCGCGGTCGTCCTTCTCGTGGCGTTTCCCTGTTTCATCATTTGGGAATTGGGGGAGCGCCATCCCACACTGGATCTGCGCCTGTTCATGCACCGTAATTTTGTGATCGGCGTCATCAGTCTGACGCTCGGGTTTTTCTCGATTCAAGGGCTGTTGTCGCTGTTGATCGTGCAGATCCAACTCATTCTCGGCTATTCATCCAAACTGGCCGGGCTCGCCCTGTTGCCGTTGGTGTTGTTGGGGGCGCCTGCCATTGCCGTGATGCATCTCCTCTGCAAGTACATCGATGCGCGCTGGTTGATCTGTCTGAACAGTCTGGGCTTTGCCTGGACCTTCTACTGGCTCGGCCTGTACGACGATCCCCATAGTTATGAGGAACTCTTCTGGCCGATGCTCGTAGAAGGCATTTTTCTGGGGTCGTTTTTTACGCCCGTGACGGTGTTGATTCTGCACGGCCTGTCCGGTCCGCTCATCCTGCGAGCCGCCGAGGTGGCCAACCTTTTACGTGTGGCTGCGGGCGCATTCGGGATCACGTTTCAAGGGATCGTCTTGTTCCGGCGAATCCACTTTCATCAACTGCACCTAGCTGATCACTTCGGCGGACGGCAGTCGATCTCGTTCGATCCGATGGGACAGTTGACGACTAAGCTGAGTGCGGCAGGGTTGTCGCCGGCGGAGGTTCAGGCCAAGCTTGGACAGCTGATTCGCCAGGAAGCGGCGATCCTCGGCGTCAACGATGCGTTTCTCGTCGCGAGTTTCCTATTTGTCGGATTGGGCATTCTCGTGTGGTTCGCCCATCCGACCCACTTGCCGTTGTCGCCGAGTCCAGCTGATGACCTCAGGGAGCGGCGCGCTGAAGAATTAATTGAGGAGGGGCCATGAGATTCCGTGTATCAACTGCCTGCCGATTGCCGATCTATCTCGGGATCGGCTGCGCGCTGTTCTTCGGGGGCTGCGCATGGGTCCCGAAAGGTGATCCAGCGGCACAATATCTTGAGGCACCTGAAATGACGGAGACGCTCGCAGAGGTGACAAGCCGGCTCCAGAATTGGCCGGAGGATCACTGGTGGGAACAGTTCGGCAATCAGGAACTGAATAGCCTGATCGAGGAGGCGCTCAAAGACAACCCCGGATTAAAACGTGCAGCCGCCAGGTTGCGGCAGGCGGAATCTCTTGTCAAAGTCGAAGGGGCGCGGCTGTTGCCGTTTCTGGAGGCCGAGGCATCGTTGACCTATGAACGTATTTCGCAACACGGTGTGTTTGCGGCGTTGAATCCGGAGGTGGCCGGCATACGCATCGCCTACGGGATTATCAACCCGTTGAGCTTCCGCTACGAGTTCGATTTTTGGGGGAAAAATCGGGCCATGCTGGAAGCAGCGCTTGGCCATGCTGGGGCCGAAGAAGCGGAAACGGCCGAAGTGCGCCTCCGATTGACCACGGGCATTGCCCGTGCCTATTTCCGTGGCCAGGCACTGCAACAGCAGCTCACGATTGTCAAAACCATCATCGGCATCCGCCAGGATCTCAAGACGCTGGCGGAGACTCGGTTTCGCCTCGGACTCGATAACGACCAGCCAGTCAAAATTGCGGTGGCCGAGTATGAAGCGGCGTTCAAACGCCAGGCGGCGATCCGAGATCAGTTGGATGTGCAGCGCCATTTGCTGGCGCGATTAGCGGGCAAGGGACCTGATGAGGCGGTGCATCTGTTCGCCAAACCGAAAGTGATCGTTCCCACTCAGATTGCGGCGCCGGACCATCTGTCGCTGGGGTTACTCGTCCATCGGCCGGACCTTGCGGCCGCCATCTATCGTGCTCACGCCGCATCGCGTATGGTCCGGGTGGCGGTCACTCAATTCTATCCCACCATCGATCTGACGGGATTCGTGGGATTCAATGCGCTGACATTGACGAAGGGGACCGATAAGCTGGCCAATTTTCTGTTTAGCGGTCAAAGCTTCAGTTATGGACTGGCACCCGGCCTGCGCATGCCCTGGTTTGAAGGCGGCCGGCTCCGCGGTGAATTGGGGGCGCAACGTGCGGAGTACGATGCGGCGGTGGAGCTCTATAACGATACCTTGCTGGATGCGATGCGGGAAGTGGCCGACAGTTTGAGCGCTTGGCAGACCACGAATGAGATCATGGCTTCGCATAGGCGGTTGGTGGCCTCGTTGGGTGATGACTGGCGGTTGGCGAAGGTGCGACTCGTGAATGGGCTCGATGATGATCGGGAGGTCTTGCGGCATCGTTATCCGGTCCTAGAGCAGGAATATGCGTTGAGGGCTTTGGAGAGCGACCAGTTGGTGGCGGCAGTTGATCTGATCGAATCCTTGGGCGGCGGTTATCACAATCCGGACATTGCAAAACGACCGAAACAGAATCCGAGCTAAATCTATGACCACTACGACGACAGATACGTCCCAGACTCCACAATCCCCTGGTGGCTCGCCGCAGGTTGGCCCCTACCGCATCCATCCGAAGGCTATTCGTGCGCGCCGGAATCGGCAACTATTGGTCGTGGCCGTCTTGGTGCTGGTCGCTACGGTTGCCTATCTGGTGTACTGGTATACGCATGACCGGTTTTGGGTACGAACCGATAACGCCTATGTCACGGGGAATCTGGTGCCGGTGGCGGCGCAGGCCTCCGGCATCGTGACGCAGGTGCTGGCGGAGGAGACGCAGTTTGTCAATCGAGGGGACTTGATGATCCGCTTGGACGAGCATCAAGCCTATGCCGCCCTGGGGAGGGCCCGTGGTCGGCTAGGGGAGGAAGTGCGTCGTATTGCGGCGCTGTTTATCAACCGGAAACAACTCGCGGAAAAACTGCACTCGCGCCGGGCCCGCCTGGACTTGGCCGAACACGACATGGATCGTTATCAACGGGCAGCGCCGAGCGGCGCGATTTCCAAACAGATCCTGCAAAATACCGCAGACAAAATTGCGAGTTTGGACGCGGAGGTGCGGGAGACCCAGGCCGAGCTGGATTCGTTGGATGCGCAGATCGGGGGCACGACCGTCATGGCCCATCCGGCGGTGGATCTCGCGAAGCATCAATTGATCGAAGCGCATCTGGAATATGCGCGCCAACAAATCCGGGCTCCGATTTCCGGATACGTCGCCAAGCGCAAAGCACAGGTGGGAGATCGCGTTCAGCCAGGGGCGCTGCTAATGACGATTGTTCCGCTGGATCATCTGTGGGTCGAAGCGAACTTGCGTGAAACGGAACTGCAACATGTTCGTCCCGGCCAGCCGGCGTTGGTGAATGTGAGTCTCTATGGGTCGAAGCAAACGTTCCATGGGACGGTCGAGGGACTGGTGCCGGGCAGTGGAAGCGCCTTTGCCCTGCTGCCTCCGGATAATTCGACCGGCAACTTCATTCACATCGTCGAGCGTGTCCCGGTGCGCATCGCCTTACCCGCGGACGAACTCCGGGAACATCCGATCCGGCCGGGCCTGTCGACCGTGACGAGCATTAACATCACCGAGTCCGGGCAATCCGTGTGGACTTCTCTGGCGACGCCGTCCACTGCCGAATATGAGACCGATGTCTATGCCGATGAATTGCCCACGGCGGAATCTCTGGCGAAAGAAGTGATCGCGACGAATTTAGTGACGAGCGATCGCAGAGAAGCGATTGGTTCCCTGCTCGATGAAGAAGACGATGAGGAGGAGCTTCAACGGATCGTACCCCGGAAAGGCGATCCGCGGCCATCATCTGAAGGGCGGGTTTTGCCGGACCTGGACCGGATGCGTCCGCATCGCGATCCGGTCCCGAGTGCATTGGTTCCCCGAAGAAGTCCCGATTTGGGGACGACGACGAATCCTCTTACGCCCTCAATCGGTCCAGACTCAGGATCCTTGGGACCCGCGTCCGGGCGCCGTTCTTCGCGACTCAGATCGGACGTTGAGATGGATGAGGGGCGGCGTGCCTTAGGCGTAGGGCGTCAGTAGTTTCACTGCGGAAGCCTTGCGAGGGCAAGCTGTGCCGGACCACGTGATCCAGTTGGCTGCCGCCGGCGACACATGAACGTTTGATGAAGATTCGATGAACGACTGGAACCAGCCATCGGTCAGGCCTATGATGCCGACAGTGCCCAAGCTATAGCGACCATCGAAGCGGGCCTGCGAGTCCTGTGCGTGTCGGTGCCTTTCCTGACGACGTGTCGCTCCAGCACACAGAGGTCGTGATCCGTTCATTGAGAGTCTTTGCTCCGAGAGGGGGGGCACGTCCTGCATAACCTTGCGCTCAACTATCGCACGCTGTTGTCCGTCACCAATGTGCTGAATTCTCAGCGCAACCGACAGAGTTTGTTTCGCGCCGTCACGGATCAGTTGGCGAAAGTGCTTCGGTGGGAGCGGGCTGGAATCACGGTGTACGATTTGGAATCGGACGCATTCCGGTTTTATGCGATGGAGACGAATCTCCCGAAGGTGGTGCTCAGAAGCGATGCGATGATTCCCCACGCGCGCAGCGCAATAGGGTGGGTCTACGATCATCATCAGGTGCATGTGCGGCCCTACCTTCAGAAAGAACGACTGTTTGTCGAGGACGAGAGTTATCTGCAGGAAGGGCTTGGTCGCATGATCAACCTTCCCATGGTCGTTCAGGAGGCCTGTCTTGGAACGTTGAACATCGGCAGCATCGAGGAGGGGTATCCGGACCCGGCCGAAGTCGATTTTCTTCAGCAGGTGGCAACGCAGATCGGCTTCGCCATCGCGCACGTCAACGCCTATGAAGAAATCCACCGTTTGAAACAACAGCTGGTGCGAGAAAATGTGTATTTGGAGGAGCAACTCAACGCCAGTCAGGATTTCGGCATCGTCGTCGGGCGAAGCCAGACCTTCGAGCATGTGCTGACGCTCGCTCGCCAGGCGGCTCCGACGAACGCCACCGTGATGGTAACGGGGGAGACCGGAACGGGCAAGGAGGTTCTGGCACGCGCCATCCATGAGCAAAGTTTGCGGCGCGACCGTGCCTTTGTGCGACTGAACTGTGCGGCGCTCCCTGCAGGGTTGATCGAAAGCGAGTTGTTCGGCCACGAACGGGGCGCGTTTACGGGCGCCGAACAGCAACGGATCGGCCGATTTGAGCTCGCCGATGGCGGCACCTTGTTTTTGGATGAAATCGGCGAGATGCCGCTGGAGGCGCAGGCGAAGCTGTTGCGGGTCCTCCAGGACGGTCTGGTTGATCGGGTCGGAGGCGCAACGGCCATTCCAGTGGATGTCCGGGTGATTGCCGCCACGAACACCGATTTGCAACGGGCGATCCAGCAGGGGCGTTTTCGCAGCGATTTGTACTATCGGTTGAACGTCTTTCCCATCCATATGCCTCCGCTCAGAGAGCGCCCGGAGGACATTCCCATCCTCGCCCGGTATTTCCTGCGGGTTCATTCCCAACGGCTGAAGCGACAGTGTGAGGACTTCGACGGACTGTCGATGGAGCGATTGGTGCATTATGCCTGGCCGGGAAATGTGCGGGAGCTGGAGAACATTGTGGAGCGTGGCCTGATTCTGTGTCGCGATCGCCTGTTGCGTATCGATCCGGCGATGGTGAATGCGCACGTCTCCACCGAATCCACTCCTCGGCGAACGCTGCATGACGAGGAACGACACCATATTCTTCAAACGCTCACGCTGCTCGATTGGCGCATCGAAGGCCTTGGCGGAGCTGCCGACCAGTTGGGGTTGGCCCCGAGCACGCTCCGCAGCCGGATGCTAAAATTGGCTATTCGGCGTCCCTCCCGTACGTAACGAATTCCTCTCCGTCCGTCTTTTTCTCTGCTCAGATGAATGGCGCATCCCACGATGTATCGTGGTGGAATCGTGGTGTCTCACCGCGTGTTGTCGTGGCTGATTCATGGGCCGCGAGAACTTCATGCATTCTTCATCTTCAGCGTTCGGTTTTTCAATGACATAGACATTTCGGCATGAACGGCCTTCGTGGCATGCGAGGTGCACAAGACGTCGTCATGATTTTTTATTTTCTCGATCTTCTCGATGTTCGTTGTGCTTCGCGCAGAGAGATGCGAAACGCTGCGCCGTCGTACGACCGGCCGCTCGTGCGTCGGGAGAACCATCGGCCTGGAAGGAGGGTTCATTTGCATTGGCCTGTTCCGGTCACTGGCGACGTGTTGTGTGGACGCCATGAATCGTGGCGTCGGTAAGGTGTCCTGTCTTCTTATGAGGAGGTATTCATGATGCAGTTATCCCGCAGGCAGTTCTTGAAGGTCTCGGCGGGGACGGTCGCAGTGGCTGCCATTGCCGACAAGGCCTTGGCATTGACCGCGTTGCAACCGGTCGTCGAGGTCGACAATCCCTTGGGTGAGTATCCGGATCGGTCGTGGGAGCGTGTCTATCACGATCAATATCGGTATGACTCGTCCTTCACCTGGTGCTGCTCACCGAACGACACGCACGCCTGTCGCATTCGGGCGTTCGTTCGAAACGGTGTCGTCATGCGCGTGGAGCAGAACTACGATCACCAAACCTATGAAGACCTCTACGGCAACCGCGGCACGTTCGCGCACAATCCGCGCATGTGCTTGAAGGGCTTCACCTTCCACCGTCGCGTGTACGGTCCCTATCGCTTGAAGGGTCCGTTGATGCGGAAGGGCTGGAAGCAGTGGATGGACGACGGTTCCCCTGAACTGACGTCGGAGGCGAAGCGGAAATATAAGTTCAGCAGCCGGTTCTTGGATGACATGCTTCGCGTGTCCTGGGATACGGCCTTTACCTACGTCGCCAAGGGATTGATCGTCATCGGTACTCGGTATAGCGGTGAAGCCGGCGCCCGTCGTCTCCGCGAGCAGGGGTATGCGCCGGAAATGATTGAAATGATGAAGGGCGCGGGCGTGCGCTGCTTCAAGCACCGTGCCGGAATGCCGATCCTCGGCATGATGGGAAAACATGCCAATACCCGGTTTAACAATTGCGTGCTGCCTTTATTGGATAGTTGGATTCGCAAGGTGAATCCGGACCAGGCGCAGGGCGGACGCTACTGGAACAACTACACCTGGCACGGCGATCAAGACCCGTCTCAACCCTGGTGGAACGGGACGCAGAACTGCGACGTCGATCTTTCCGACATGCGCTTTACCAAGTTGAATACGAGCTGGGGAAAGAACTTCGTCGAGAACAAGATGCCGGAAGCGCACTGGAAGTTGGAGAGCATGGAGCGGGGGGCTCGCCTCGTCGTCATCACTCCTGAGTATAACCCCACCGCGAGCCGCGCGGATTATTGGATTCCAGTGCGTCCCGAGACGGATGGCGCGTTGTTCCTCGGCGCCTCAAAAATCATTCTCGATGAAAACTACCAGGATATCGATTTTATTAAGGGCTTTACGGACATGCCGTTGCTCGTACGGACGGATACGCTGCAGTATTTGGATCCGCATGAGGTGGTGAAAGACTATCAGCTCCCGGATTTCACCAAGTCATACTCCGGACGCGTGCAGGGATTAACCCAAGATCAGGTACAGCGCCTTGGCGGCATGATGGTCTGGGACCTGGCGAAGGGGAAGGCTGTGCCGCTCCATCGTGAGCAGGTCGGGGTTCATCTGACTCAGAGCGGCATCGACCCGGCCTTAACGGGCACCTATCGGATCAAATTGCTCAACGGGCGTGAAGTCGACGTCATGCCCATCTATCAACTGTATACGATTCACCTCCAGGACTATGACCTGGATACCGTGCACCAGGTGAATCGTTCACCGAAGGATCTGATTGTTCGCTGGGCGCGGGACTGCGGTACCGTCAAACCAGCGGCCATCCACAACGGTGAGGGCGTGTGCCACTATTTCCATATGACCTCAATGGGCCGAGCGGCGGCGTTGGTGATGATGCTGACGGGCAATATCGGAAAGTTCGGCACGGGTTGTCATACCTGGTCCGGTAACTACAAGGTCGGCATCTGGCAGGCGGCGCCATGGTCCGGCGCAGGAGCGAGTGTCTACTTGGGCGAAGATCCTTGGAATTTGAATCTCAGGGACGATGTCCACGGCAAGGAAATTAAGTATCGCAAATATTATTACGGTGAAGAGCCGGGCTATTGGAACCACGGCGACAATGCCTTGATCGTCAACACGCCGAAGTACGGCCGTAAGGTGTTCACCGGCAAGACCCATATGCCAAGTCCCAGCAAGGTTCGATGGGTGGTGAACGTGAATATTCTGAACAACGCCAAGCACCACTATGACATGGTGAAAAACGTCGATCCGAACATCGAGATGCTGATCACGCAGGACATCGAGATGACCTCGGACGTCAACCATGCCGACGTGGCCTTCGCCGTGAATTCCTGGATGGAGTTTACCTATCCGGAAATGACGGCCACCGTGTCGAATCCATGGGTGCAGATCTGGAAGGGCGGTATCCGCCCGCTGTACGACACCAGGAACGATCTCGATTCCTTCTCTGGGGTCGCCGCCAAGCTGAAGGAAATTACCGGCGACCAGCGGATGGTGGATACCTATAAGTTCGTGTATCAGAATCGCGTGGATATTTACGTGCAGCGCATTCTCGATGCCTCGAGTACGTTTTACGGATACAGCGCCGATGTGATGTTGAAATCGGAAAAGGGCTGGATGGTGATGTGCCGTACCTATCCCCGCCACCCGCTCTGGGAAGAGACCAACGAGTCCAAGCCGCACTGGACGCGATCGGGACGCTTGGAGACCTATCGCATTGAGCCGGAAGCGATCGAATACGGCGAAAACTTCATTTCACACCGGGAAGGCCCGGAGTGTACGCCGTATCTGCCGAACGCCATCATGACGACCAATCCCTATGTCCGACCGGAGGACTATGGAATTCCCGTGACGGCGCAGCACCATGACGACAAAACGGTGCGAAACATTAAGCTGCCGTGGTCGGAAATCAAGCGGCATCCGAACCCGTTGTGGGAGAAGGGCTACCAGTTCTACTGCGTGACGCCCAAGACCCGGCATCGGGTGCATAGCCAATGGTCGGTGAACGACTGGGTGCAGATTTATGAGTCGAACTTCGGCGATCCGTACCGCATGGACAAACGGACACCGGGTGTCGGCGAGCACCAAATCCATATCAATCCGCAAGCGGCGAAAGACCGCGGCATCAACGACGGCGACTACTGTTATGTCGACGGGAACCCGGTGGACCGGCCCTATCGCGGCTGGAAGCCCTCGGATCCGTTCTACAAGGTGTCCCGGTTGATGATTCGTGCGAAGTACAATCCATCGTATCCGTATCATGTGACGATGGCCAAACATGCTCCCTATGTATCCACGGCGAAGTCGGTGAAAGGGCACGAGACGCGGCCGGACGGACGCGCCATTGCGGTGGACACCGGCTACCAGTCCAACTTCCGGTACGGCGCGCAACAGTCGTTCACTAGAAGCTGGTTGATGCCGATGCACCAAACGGACTCTTTGCCGGGTAAGCAGGCGAACTCCCTGAAGTTCAAGTGGGGATTCGAAATCGATCACCACGCGGTCAACACGGTTCCGAAGGAATGCTTGATCCGCATCACCAAGGCGGAAGATGGCGGTATCGGAGCCCGTGGTCCGTGGGAACCAGTCCGGACCGGCTTCACGCCGGGTCAGGAAAACGAGTTCATGATCAAGTGGCTGAAGGGTGAACATATCAAAATTAAAGTCTAGCGTGACGCGTGAATCGTCACTCGTGAAGCGTCGCTGGTACAGGGCGCTTCACGAACGACGAGCAGCGGATTGCGACTGAAAGGAGCACGTCAATGCCAGAAGTCTATAACTGGCAACTGGGACGGAAGATGCTGTATCCCTACGAGGAACGGCATCCGAAGTGGCAGTTTGCCTTTGTGTTCAACATCAATCGCTGTTTGGCTTGTCAGACCTGTTCGATGGCCGACAAGTCGACCTGGCTCTTCTCGAAGGGGCAGGAATACATGTGGTGGAACAACGTGGAAACCAAGCCGTACGGCGGGTATCCGCAGTTCTACGACGTGAAGATCACCCAGCTCATCGAGCAGGTGAACCCGGGCGGGCAGGTGTGGAACGTCCGCGTGGGACGCAAGCACCATGCGCCGTACGGCGTGTTCGAGGGGATGACCATTTTCGACGCCGGCGCCAAAGTCGGACAGGCGGCGATCGGGTACATCCCAACGGACCAGGAATGGCGGTTCGTGAACATCTATGAAGACACCGCGACGTCCATGCGGGCCTTGGTCGAGAACATCGACAAGTCCGGCTTTACGCGCGATGAACCGTGGCGTCTCTCCGGCAGCAGCTTGCCGGAACACGAGACCTACTTCTTCTATCTGCAGCGGATTTGTAACCACTGTACCTATCCGGGCTGCTTGGCAGCCTGCCCGCGGAAGGCGATCTACAAGCGGCCGGAAGACGGCATTGTCTTGATCGACCAGAACCGGTGTCGCGGGTACAAGAAGTGCGTGGAACAGTGCCCGTTCAAGAAGCCGATGTATCGGGGCACCACGCGCGTCTCGGAAAAGTGTATCGCGTGTTATCCGCGCATCGAAGGCAAAGACCCGCTGACGGGCGGCGAGCCGATGGAAACGCGTTGTATGGCGGCCTGCGTGGGTAAAATCCGCATGCAGTCCTTGATGCGCATCGGGGAAGACGGCCTGTGGGCGGAAGACCGCTGGCATCCCCTGTACTACACGATTCGTGTGGAGCAGGTGGCGCTCCCGCTGTATCCGCAGTGGGGCACCGAGCCCAACGGCTTCTACATCCCGCCACGCCACGCTCCTCGGGGCTATGCGCGGCAGATGTTCGGCCCGGGCGTGGATAACGCCGTCGAGAAATACCTCGTGCCCAGCCGCGAACTGTTGGCGGTGCTCCAGCTCTGGAGAGCCAGTCAGCAGATCGTCTTCCGGTACGATGTCATTCCGGGTCCGAAAGTGTTTGAAACCCAGATTCACGGGAAGCGATTCGACATGTACAACGATACCGTGTTGGGCTTCAACAAGTCGGGCAAAGAAATAGCGCGTATTCAGGTCGAAGAGCCGATCTACATTCGGCCGGCCGAGCGCGTGAACTGGCTGTAAGGTCGATGGGTGTCCAGGTAGCATGATGCGCACACGCGTGTTTAGTGCTACGGAGGTCATCGGCCCGGTCTGGTGCGTGGCGCGACACTGGCGCTGCGCGTGTGGCTGAGCAGCCGGTCTGGTGAAAGGAATGCGGTGGGGCGTCTCCGTGAGGGAGCTGTGTTTCTTCACGGGGACTGCCCACGCCGATTGCCTGTCGATGGTGCCGGGCAGAGTGGGCGAAGTCCGAAGGACGCTCTTGCGTGTCGGTCCGCTGATGTTCTGAGACGTGGACTACATCGCAGCGATTCATGAATATCAGAGGACGGTTCATAGGGTTCTTCATCGCGGCCATCGTGGCGTTGGCCGCAGTGTTCTTCGGCCACCTGTTTTTATTTGAGCAGTGGCGGGCTCAGCAGGAACGACAAGTCCATCGGGCGAAAATTCTCAACGAAGTGGCGCATGTGCAGCGGTTGGTCCTGGAAGTGGAGACGAACTTCCGTGGCTACCTACTTACAGAGCAACAGTCGTTTCTCGAACCCATTCGATTGGCAGAAAACAAACTGAACACAGCGCTGGCTCAGTTGGCCGAGTTGACCACCACCACTCCAGGGTTGCAGGCCGGAGTGCGTGTGCTTTCGTCGCGTCTCGATGAATTCGTTGAGAGTAAACAACGCTTGCTCGCCGTTATCGGGGCGGAGCAGCAGTCCCTCGTTCACTCATATGTTCGGGGTGGGAGTGGGCGGGCGTTGTTCCTCACCATCGAAAAAGCGATCGGGGATTTTGAGGTGCGCATTGACCGCGCACTGCCGAGTGAACCCATGACCTATGACTCATGGCTGGAACGAGCGCGTTGGCAGCTGTTGTTGATGGAAAGTGTGGGAGTGATGGTGTGTGTCTTTCTAACGAAAGCGGCGCTGCTTCCGAATAAGACCGGTCTCCAACCGAACCCCCGACTTCTCCTGTAAATCTACCTGGGCTGGTGAGCTCTCCTTCTCATCAATCCAGAGTCCGGTCGTGAACGGTCATCCCGTTTACCTGCCAGGTGTTGATTCGCACTGTGAGCACCGTGCGAATTCGCTCGATTTGGCTCGGTAGGTATCAGAAAACCACAGGAATTCCGCGCATAAGTCATGGCATATGCCTTGCTATATAGCCGTTCATAACAGTGAACGCCTACGAAACAAGGAGTTTACCCATGGTACAGATGATCAAGAAAGTCGGTGATCGGGAATTGGCCTGGGCGATGTTGGCGATTGCAGCAGTCGCTCTTTGGAGTACGTGGGGGCTGGTGAGCTAAATGCGATTCTTCGCATAGTCGATGTAGTCCTTCAGCACCACTGCCTGATTATGTTCCGTATCCGATGCCCCATAGAGTAGCGTGATGGTCTGTGCGTGTGCGAGCCGGGCGAGATCTTCAATCGCACCCTTCTAGGCCGGTAGGCTCAGTTCCTTACGATAACGTGTCTGAAACTCCACCCGCTTGGCCGGGTCATGGCCGAACTATGCGTGGATCGGGTCGTGCCTGGCGACGGAATAGGTGACTGCTCCATTTCTCCCGACAGGGAGGGGCAATATGTGCTGGTCCGCCACGAGCGTGATCGTGGCCGCGATCGGTGTCGATGTGTGGACGGCGATGGAATCCCTGATCATCAGCTCGGCCGCTGTCAGACTGTTCAAGTCCTTTCCTGCCTCAAGGGCCGTTGTGAACCGTTCAACTGGAATCCGCACCTGAACGATGGTGTCGTTTTTCGATGCGGCAACAGCCGTGGAGATTGCGAGACGGTTCTGTCAGTAGAGCTGCTGCGGCCTCCGCTGTTTCTCTGAGCGCGTGATCGTTCCTTCGCTCATCAATTCAGCAAGCGAAGTGCCAGGCTGGATGGGGGGCGATTTTCTGAGTTCCTATGCCGTTACAGGCAATGATCCTCTACGTAGGGGCGATTCCGCACAATGCCTATCGTGCGGAATGCCTCAGTTCGGGAGCTCTGAAGGTGGCGTGACCATGTCGTAGCCCTTCCTGCAGAGTGGATTTCGTTTCCTCGATGCACGTAGCGAGCAGGATCATATATTGCAATGTCGAATGTCTCATGGAATGGGCTGGATCGTAATGTGAAGTGAGCATGGCGCTCGGTGCACAATGGAGGTGCGTGATGGATACTCAGGTCGTTTCTCCTGGCGATGGTGCCATCGACGAGCAGATTCGTGAGTTGCTGCAGCGCTACCGGCGGTTGACCTTCCTCACCCTTGCAGAATTCCTTCCCGTGTACACCTGGCATGCGTTGTTTTCGGCGTTGAACCGGCTCCGCGGTCAGCATGAGGTTGATCTGCTGCCGCTTCCCATGGATTACGAAGTGGTCTGGCAACATGGGCGCGAGCGGCCGACCATAACGGCCTGAGGAGGCATCCCTCTAGGTGTGAGCATGCGATTGTCATGGCCACGTGTGATCAGAGGACTTGTGCTGGTGGCGATTGGTCTCCTGTTCGGTTGTGTCCGCGCAGGGAGTGAACTCGACTTGACGGCCTACGATCAGGCGCAGGACCAACACAAGATTGCTGGATTCTACAGTCAAGAAGCAACGCGACTCCGACACATGGCGCGTGACTTGAAGCAGCGGACTCTTGTGTATGAACGTCTTTTCGGACCGGGTTCAGATTGGGTAGCGGGAACGCGTTTGCTGGAGCAGTCGTATGAGGATGCGGCCCAAGAGTATGAGCGAACCGCCGAACAACATCGTGCGCTGGGTCAGAAGGGGGCGAGCCTCTCAGGCTGTCGCGCCGACACTCCGATGAGCGAGGCCGTCTGTCGTTAGGACGAGGAGGGAGCAGGCCATGCGGCGATGTACGATACTCTTCTTAATCATCGTGTCAGTCTCGGGTTTATCTGGATGCGGAAATACCGTCCAGCCGGGACAGCGAGGGCTTCGTTGGTATCCGTTGACCGAAGGATTGACGACCGAAACTCTCAAGAGCGGGTTCTATTGGCGGGCTCCGTGGAATGACATTTTTGTCTACGACATTCGGTTGCAGAGTTATACGGAGACGGTCGATGCGCTCAGTTCTGACGATCTGTTGGTGAAACTAAAGACCGCCATCATTATGCGGCCGATCGTCGAGGAAGTGTATTTCCTTGCACAGGAGATCGGCCCGGATTTCTATCCCAGGGTCGTGAGGCCGGAATTGTTGGCCGCCGTACGGAGTGTGGTGTCGAACTACCCGATGGTGTCGGTTCCCGAGGAGAGCGCCGAGATCGCCAGCAAAGTCCAGGCAGTCGTGGTGGAAAAACTGAAGGGACGGCATCTGGAAGTCCATAGCGTCGCGCTAGCCGACATCGAGCTGGCGAAGATCGTCCTGGAAGCGGTCGAGCGCAAGCAAGCGAAGGAACAGGAAAAGGAACAGAAGGAATTCGAGCTCGTCATTGCCGAAAAAGATGCGGAGATTGCGCGGCGACGGGCGCGCGGCGAAGGGGACGCCGTCCGGATCAGGTCGGAAGGCGAGGCGGAAGGGTTGAAGATTCGAGCGCTTGGCCAAGCCAAGGCGCAGGAAACGATCACGAAAACGCTGACCGCCGAGTATCTCCGGTACAAACTGTACGATAGTCCGAATGCCAAGATGGTGTTGTTGCCGGATAATTTGCGTGTGCCGATTTTAATCAATCCGGATCAGGATCGCGGAGCGAAGGCGGTTCCCGAGAGTCTCCTGCATGCGGATCAGGAGTTGATGGGGCGGGGACGGTAGATGGTCGGGGCCATTGTTCGAAGGAGGCGAGGCATGTCGTGCAGCCGTTGTCAGGGGTTGATGGTGACCGAGATGTTGTTTAACCCGAATGAAAGTATGAGTCATACCTGGGTGCCGGCCGCCCGCTGTCTCAATTGCGGGAATCTGGAGGATGCACTGATCCGCATGGCGCGGCGTCTTCCCGATCAACTCGGTCGGAGCCGTCGGCCTGGTCCGCAACGTCGGGGTGTGTGGATGCGCACTGGATGAAGGTCTGGACGAGAATCGTCATCCCACTGGTGCGGACCGGATTGTCTGAGTGTGATCGAGGGATTAGGAGAGTTGAGTGGGGGCAGGCCGTCGGCCGAAGGAGGTGCCATGGACGGGTATGGGAAGCGTGTGCTGATCGCGGAGGATGAGGAAAGTGTGCGGCACCTGCTGGCCGTGGTGCTTGAAGAGGCGGGGTATACTGTGCATGTGGCGGAAGATGGCATGGAAGCCCTCGCCGAAATGAAGAAGCGGTGCTTTGATGCGGTGGTGGCGGATTACCGCATGCCTCGCCTGGACGGCGAGCAATTCCTGCTGCTCAGTCGTCTGATGTGGCCACAGACTCCGACCGTGCTCTTATCGGCCGAACATACCGATGTCCCGGAGGTGTTGAGCATCCATGGCGCCTGTGCGCTGGTGCCAAAGCCCTTCGACCCGCAAAGGCTCCTGCAGGCCATGCAGTCGGCGTTGGAGACGGCTTGTGCCTGTGCTGGTCCTCAAACGATCGTGGGAAAAGGCGAATGATGCCCTCCCTGTGTGGCCTCTTCCCGTGCCTGTTCAAATCGAGGAATCCGTTCGTGCTTGATGGCGAATGGGTGGGGCAACGTTCTGTCAGCTGCTCGAATCGGCCTGAATATGGTATGGTACAGGATTCGGTCTCTTTCGCGAGAGGCTCGGTCCAATGATGGATACTCGATTTGATGGAGAATGCATGAAGAAAAAGACGGTGCCGAAGAAGGCCGCCTCGCGTCCGGCGAAACGGATGGTATCAGCGAGTCCAAAGGCGAAGGCTCCCGGGCCGGTCCAGGATATTCAGGTGCGGATTGCGGCACGGGCGCATGAGCTGTATGAACAACGGGGTTGCCTGGATGGGTACCACCTGCATGACTGGCTGGAAGCAGAGCAGGAGATCCTGGGGCACCCGGTGGTGATGGATAAGTCCTCAGAGCGTATCTGAGCAGAAGCGAGAATCATTCGTCGACACAGTCCGGCGACAGGGGGCCGCCCTCGGAATCGAGGACGGCCCCCTGCGGTCATTTCATCGTCTGTTCCAGCTGATCGACCATTCCTGAAATCGCGTCGAACCCAGACTGCCAGAAGGCGGGGGAATTCATGTCTACCCCCACCTCCGCAAGGATGGCTTGCGGCGCCTTCGACCCCCCTGCTGCGAGTAGCTCCAGATATTTGGGAACGAACCCGCTGCCCTGTTCCTGATACATCCGATACAACGCCAATACGAGCAGGTTGCCGAAACTATACGCATAACAATAAAACGGGCTGGCGTAGAGGTGCGGGATGGTCAGCCATTCCCATTGGAATTCCTGCGGCACCCGCAGCGACTTTCCAAATTGCTGCCGCAACAAGGTCATATAAGTCTTGGCCAGATCGGTTGTTGTGGCTCCCTGGGCTACCATGTCGTGGGCGGTTCGTTCGAAGGCGACAAAATAGGCCTGCCGCATGACCGTGGCATAGATGTCGTCCAGCTGGTTGACGAGTAAGCTCTGCTTGACGGACCTGTTGGTTTCCGTGGCCATCAAGGCATCGGACAGAATCCGCTCGCCGAAGACCGAGGCCGTTTCCGCCAGCGGCAACGTAGAGTGGAACGTGAAGACATTGTGCTGCTCGGCCATCATGGCATGGACCGCGTGGCCCAACTCATGCGCCATGGTGGCGATGTCGCGCGCTTCACCGGTGAAATTCAGCATGACATAAGGGGTCAGGGTGGGGGTCACGCTGTAACAATAGGCGCCGCCCATTTTGCCCGGCTTCGTGCGGGCATCGATGTGACGGTCGGCGAAGACGCGTTGCGCCAACTCGGCCAGGCGCGGCGAAAAGCCGTAATAGGCATCCAGCACCATTCGGACCGCGTCCGCATAGCGGTACGTCTTCTGCTCCGCTCGGTGAGGCGCATAGATATGGTAGCGGTTCATCGTTTTGATCTTGCAGAGTCGCGCCTTCAATTTGAAATACCGCTGGAAGATCGGCGCGTTGTTCATGCAGACGGAGAGGAGGGCCTCCACGGCGCGATCAGGAATGTCGTTGCTCAGATTCCGGGATTCCAGCGGCGTCTTGAAGTGCCGCAATTGCAGATTCTCCGCTTTCCAGTCGTTCACCAGGGTTTTGTAGATTTCCCCCAGTAGATCCTGCTGAGTCTCATAGACGCGATACATCTCGTGATAGGCGGCCTCGCGGACGGCGGCTTTCGGGCTCCGGAGGTAGGCCGTCAGGGCTTCGCGATTCATCGTGCTCTTTTTCCCGCCGATGCGCATCGTGAAGGTGAAGCCGTTCGTGACGACATCGTAGAGCTGGTGGACGGCACTCTGCCCGGTAATGTTCTTGATGTTGATGATCTTCTCTTCCGGTTCCGAGAGCGTGTGCGGCTTAAAGCGGCGGATGGTCTCCAGGTGGTACCGGAAGTCGCCGCTGTTCGCCATCAGGCGTTCCGCATTCCGTTGATCCACGCTCTGCCACCATAAATCGAAGAACAGCAAATGGTTTTGGAGGGCAGTGAGATGTTCTTCCACTTTGGTTTTGAATGACCTGGCCTGGAGCTGTTTCGTGTCTTCGGAAAACCACAAATACGCGTAGGCTCCGAGCCGGCCTGAATCCCTCGCGATCTGTTCCGAGAGGGTCAGGAGATTCAGGAAGGCCTGTTCAGGCATAGTGGCAGTCAGGTCTGCGCGAGCCGATTCGAAGCGTGAGACTTTCGCGCTCAAGTCTTTCAGATAGCGGTCGAACTGTGCCACCGGATCGGTGACAAGGTCGGAGAGTTCCCAATGATCGGCAAACTCCGGGGCGGCAGGCGAACGACGTACTGACGCAGCTGCGGCAGTCTTGCGCGAAACGGCCATGGTCGAGGCTCCTAGAAGGTAAGTAATAGACGGAATCATACCATCGTCACGGGCGGAGAGCGTGTAGATTTTTCCAGGACATCTGTCCTCGCCGGGCGGGGCCCCGTTGACAGGTCCGGCTCGAATGTTACAATCCGCCGCACGGTGAGGGTATGACGGAACAAGAGATCAATCGCGCGATTCAATACGTGACCGCCGCGACCTCGCATGGACGAGACACGGTGGCGGAGATTCTCCGGACCGGTCTGTCGGAACTCGCGCAATTGTCCGCGCGGTCCTCTTGCCGATTCGAACGGGAAGATCTCATGGGTTATCTCTGCCTCTGGACGATGAAACGCACCGGCCATCCGGAGCCGCTTGTCCGGGAAGTGCTTGATGGGGCCGGCCGCTGGCTGGATGAAGTGGCGACCACAGTGGAGCAGCGGCGTGACACGCAGGCCAGTGGCGGGGATGACGATGAGCCCGGCGCAGCCACGGCGTAACGGCCTCGGGCGAATGAGGCCGATCAGGCGGGGAGTGCGCTCTTCAGCGCTTCCAGATTTTTCGTGACCATCGCATCGCCGTTCTTGGTGGACACGTCGATGCCCTGCTCCGACACTTGCCGGCATTCTTCGACACGGTTCAGCTTCTGTAGCGACTGCGCCAGCGCATAGTAGGCGGCGGAGTAAGTGGGTTTGACGGTAATGCATTGCCTCAACGCTTTGGCGGCCTCTTCGAAATTGGCATCTTCCATATAGGCTTTTCCGAGGCCGAACCAGGCCACATCATCATCGGGCTCGATAGCTAACACTCGTTTCAGCGGTTCAATTCTCGGATTGGGCATGGTCTTCTCCGTGGTACATCGGTGCAGTGAAGCAAAACCGTAGCATGCGTTTCCGCTCATTGTCTACGCTCTTTCCTGCATGATACTCTGAGTTCGTACCTCGTCTCTCGTCGTTTGTATCTCGCGACAAGCAAGGCATGAGGCTGATAGCCGCCTGCGAGATACGCGTCACGTTTCACGATTCACGGACTCTTCTCATGGGAACCACCGGCCTCATTTACGATCCCCGGTACCTGCAACACGATATGGGCGCCGGTCATCCGGAATCGCCCGACCGGCTGCGTGCGATCATGCAACGCCTGGAACAGAGCGGCACGCTCGCCCGGCTGACCAGAATCGACCCGCGAACAGCCGAAGACGAGTGGATTACCCAGGTGCATCGGCCGGAGTATGTTGCCATGCTCACCCAGCATGCTCCGACGCATGGCCGGATCGCGCTTGACGCCGATACCTCCATGTCTCCCGGATCGCTCCGCGCCGCCTACCTTGCAGCCGGTGGAGCGTTGGCCGGGGTGGATGCGATTATGGTCGGCCAGGTTGAGCATGCCTTCTGCGCCGTCCGTCCGCCGGGGCACCATGCGGAAGCCGATCGGGCGATGGGTTTCTGCCTGTTCAATAATGTGGCGATCGCGGCGCGTTATGTGCAGAAACGGTATGGCGTACAACGGGTTCTGATCGTCGATTGGGACGTTCATCACGGGAACGGCACGCAGCACAGTTTCGAATCGGACCCGTCGGTGCTGTTTTTTAGTACGCACCAATTTCCGCATTATCCTGGGACCGGTCGTGCCAGTGAGTGCGGCTGCGGAGCGGGAGAAGGGCTCACGATCAATGTGCCGATGGAGGCGGGGGAAGGCGACGACGACTATCGGGCGGTGTTTGAAAAAGCGCTGGTGCCGGCCGCCGATGCCTTCAAGCCGGAGTTTGTCATCATCTCCGCTGGTTTCGATGCGCATCGGGACGACCCGCTGGCCAGCATGGGGCTCACGGAAGAAGGATATGCCGACCTGACGAGAATTGTGGCCGGGATCGCGACACACCATTGTCAGGGACGCCTGCTGTCTTCGCTCGAAGGCGGATATAACCTGACGGCGTTAGCCGCGTCGGTCGAGCGACATATTCAGGCGCTGGTGGCGGCATGAAGCCGTGGGTAAAAATTCTGCTGGGTGGGGCAGGTCTCGTCGGGGCGGTGTACCTCTATTACACTGAGGTGAAACCGGTCGTTATTTTCGGGCTCCGGCCGGAGTATGCCCATGCCATTCCATTTCAGAAGGTCCCGGAAGGCCTGACCAGTCTGAAGGCCGAGTCTTGCGGCCAATGCCATCGCGAAATTTATGACGAATGGAAATCCAGTATCCATGCCCATGCCTATGAAGATCCGTTCTTTCAAGCCTACTGGAAAAAGGACAAGCACATCTGGGTCTGTTTGAATTGCCATACGCCGTTGGAGAATCAACAGCCGACGTTGGTCGGCGATATTCCGCGGGGGCGGGTCGAGAAGGCACAGGAGGAACCGAATCCTCGCTTTGATGCCGCCTTGCAGAAGGAATCGATCACGTGTGCCGCCTGCCATGTGCGCGACGGAGTCATTCTCGGACCCTTCGACGATTCTGCCGCACCGCATCCCACGAAATTCGATCCCAGTTTCCGCAACGGGCAGTTCTGTTCGCGTTGCCATAATGTGGTGTCCGGCCCGGCGCAGTTTTACAACGTTGGCCCCTGCGGGACGTATGCCGAGTATGAAGGCAAGTACTTCATGAAGGAGCGGGGCTTCATCTGCCAAAGTTGCCATATGCCGGAGGTCGACCGGCCGGTGGCCGAAAACGGGCCGATCAGGCGTGGGCGTCGACATCTTTGGCGTGGGGGGCACGATCCCGACATGGTGAAGCGGGCGGTGGCCATTCAGGTGAAAGCCGATCCTCCTGCTCCCAAACCAGGCGAGCAGGTGACGGTCACGCTCTCCCTGATGAACGCCGGGGCCGGGCACAAAATTCCGACCGGCGATCCGGATCGGCACTTTACGGTAGAATTCACGGTTCAAGACGGGAGCCGGCAGGTGCTGGCCGAGAAATCGCACACGATGGGCCGCTGGATTATGTGGCAACCGGCCATCGTAGAGTTGTACGATAACCGCTTGCTCCCCTTGGCCAGTCGGGAGTATCAATTTACCTACCGGATGCCGGAGGCATCCAAGGGGTTGACGCTGAAGGCCCGCGTTCGGTACCACATTTTGACCGACGGGCAGCACGAGATGTTGAAGACCAAGTACGGCCTCATGGCGGATGACCCGTACGCGTTTACGGTCTATGAGCGTGAAGTGCCGCTGAATGAGACGCTGGCGAGGGCATTGGTCGATCCCTTGCCCGAACCGCCGCCGATGGCCTGTGCGAGCCCGACCGTATCGAAGGGGTAACTAATCACCGACTGAGATCGAGGAACCCATGCCACATCCATTACTCATTGATAGTGAAACGCTTCAGAACCGCCTGGGACAACCGGGCCTCGTCGTGCTTGATGTGCGAGGCAGGGCTGCCTACGAGTTTGGGAGTCATATCCCCGGTGCCGTGCAGTCCACTTGGCACGAATACAGCGACCCCAATGCTGTCGCCAAGGGGTTGCTGGATCCGGACTTGAAACGAATCGAGAAGCGCGTGCAAGCGCTTGGGATCAATCAGGATAGCGAAGTGGTGATTTATTCAAACCCCTTCGACAATTGGGGCGATGAAGGCCGCATGTTCTGGATGTTGGAGTATTTGGGCCACAAAAACCTCAAGGTGCTGGACGGTGGATGGGTGAAGTGGATCAATGAACGCCGACCGTTCGAGCATGGTGCAGTCCGGTGTGCGCCGGGCAATTTCGTCGTCTCGCCGGTCGAGTCGGTGATCATCATGAAAGAGGAATTGAAAGGGATTGTGCGGAAGGCGAACTCGACGACGACGATCGTGGATGCCCGAAGCCTGGAAGAGTATCTCGGTAAAGAAATTTCCGGGATTCCGAGGCCCGGCCATATTCCCGGTGCTGTCCATGTGGCGTGGAGCGGGTTCCTCCACCCTGATGCCACGGTGAAGGATTTAGCCGGCATCAAGGCGCAGTTGGACTCGAAGGGGCTGAATCCTGAACAGGAGACAGTCTGCTATTGCACGGGCGGGGTGCGCTCGGGCTGGCTCTATTTTGTATTGCGTCTGGCAGGGTATCAGCGGCTCCGGAATTATCCGGGGTCCTGGTGGGAATGGAGTCGCGATTTTGCGTGCCCGGTGGAACAGGATCTGGTCGGGCTGCAGAAACTTCTCGGCCTGTCGGAGTCACAGGTGCCGAACGGCATGCGTCCGTCTTGACAGGATGCGGGGCCGTCTTTATGCTGAAATGTAGTGATATTGCAATTGCGTGTTGTACATACTTAGAGAGGAGGCGGTTCATGCAGACTGCTCAATGGCGGGGAGTCGTGGTAGCCGGTGTGATGATGGCGCTCGTCGGGGCGCCGATGGGAGCCGGTGTGGCTTTCGCGGCAGGAAATAAACATCAGGCTGAAGCGGTGGAGCATGCCAAGGAAGCCGTAGCGCATGGGAAGCAAGGCCATGCGGATGCGTTGGTCAAGCATGCGGAAGCGGCGCTCAAGCATGCCGAGGGCGCGGTGGCCGAAACCAAGAATCCTCATGTCACTGAAGCCATCAAGGGGCTCAAGGACGGGATCGAGCACGGCAAGGCCGGCCACGCCGATGTGGCGACCAAGGCCGTTGAGAACGCCCTTCCCCATCTGTCGGAAGGTATGTAGTCGGTTCTTGCGCGTCGACAGCGTGTAGGTTGAAACGGGCAGGGCTGTCCCTGCCCGTTTTTCTTTGTCCAGAAAGGCGGCATCATGCGGGTCGGGTATTTCCAATTTGATCCGGTGTTTGGAGCAGTCGCGCGGAACCTCGACCACGTGAGTGCTCGACTCGGGCAGGTAGACGCTGACCTGATCGTGTTGCCTGAATTATTCGCGACCGGCTACCAGTTCGTGTCGCAGGAAGAGGTCTTCCAGCTTGCGGAGCCGGTGCCGGACGGGGCGACCACGAAACGACTTGCGGACATGGCCGCGCGTCGGGGGATGACGATCGTAGCCGGGCTGCCGGAGCTGGACGGCCGGCGCTGTTTTAATTCGGCGGTCGTGGTCGGACCCAATGGATTCATCGGTTGCTATCGGAAAACGCATCTCTTTTTCGAGGAAACGCTGTGGTTCACGCCGGGCGACAGCGGCTTTCAGGTCTGGGATATCGGCATGGCCAAGGTCGGCGTGATGATCTGCTTCGACTGGTATTATCCGGAATCCGCCCGCACCCTGGCGTTGCAAGGTGCGGAAATCATCGCCCATCCGTCCAACCTGGTGCTGCCCCACTGTCCGGATTCCATGGTGACCCGCTGCTTGGAGAATCGAGTCTTTAGCGTGACGGCGAATCGGATCGGCAGCGAAGCGCGCGGGGGGAAGGAGCGGCTGACGTTTATCGGGATGAGCGAAGTCGTCGGTCCGCGCGGCCGCATTCTGCATCGCGCGCCACGTGAAACCGAAGATCTGACGATCGTTGAAATCGACCCCGCCGAAGCCAGGATCAAGGCGCTCAATGACTACAACGATCTCCTGCGCGACCGGCGCCCAGCCTTGTATGGCGACTAATTCTGCATCGTATATGTTTCATGACTCAACTTGCGTCACTCACGAGCACACGGTAGGATGAACCATGTCAATTCCACTCGGTAAAGGCATTCTCCTTGTGGCCGCGCCGGCATTGAACGATCCCAACTTCCGGCAGGCGGTGGTGCTCCTGTGTGAACATGGACCGGAAGGGGCGTTGGGTGTGATCGTGAACCGTCCGACCGCCATGTCCATCTCTGAGGCGCTTCCGCAGGTGCCGATCCTGGAAGGCCAACCGCATGTGTTGTATTCCGGTGGTCCCGTGCAAACCAATCAGGTGATGATGCTCTACCGCATCAATCAGACGCCTGAAAATTCGCACCAGGTGTTTGATGGCGTCTGTCTGGGGGGAGACCTGGAGATCATGGAGCGGATTCTGATGGAGCAGCCCGGGCAGGAGTCGTTTCGAGCGTACCTGGGGTACTCGGGCTGGGGGCCCGGCCAGCTGGAGTCAGAAATGCAGGTAGGTTCCTGGATTACGTTGCCCGCCGATCCCTCGATTGTGTTTGAAAAAGAGCCAACCCGTATCTGGTCGGATATCTTTCTCTCCCTTGATGATACGTCCCGCCACTATGCGGATATGCCGTTCGATCCTTCCTCCAACTAAGAGCCTATAGCCAATAGCGTATGGCGTATGATTTGAGCCGAGCGGGTTCAGTATGTCATGCTATAGGCCATAAGCTATCCGCCATTAGCTCTCCAGCATCTTCGCCAGAAACCGCCCCGTGTGGGACTGCGCGACTTTCGCGACCTGTTCGGGACGACCCTCCGCGACGATCTGTCCGCCTGCGTCGCCGCCTTCCGGCCCCAGATCGATCACCCAATCGGCCGTCTTGATCACATCCAAGTTGTGCTCGACGACGATGAGGGTGTTACCGGCGTCCACCAGTTTGTGTAGCACCGTCAGCAGTTTCTTGATGTCGTCCAGGTGTAGGCCGGTCGTCGGCTCATCGAGGATATAGAGCAGATTGTGGGCTGAAGGATCCTTCAGTTCGGCGGCGATCTTCAGCCGTTGCGCTTCTCCGCCTGACAGCGTGGTGGCCGCTTGGCCCAGCCGCAGATAGCCCAACCCGATCGACGACAGCAGGTAAAGTTTTTCGGTCAGCTTGGGCGAGCCGGAGAAAAAGCCCTGCGCCTCCGACACGGTGAGGTTCAGCACATCGTGGATCGTTTTGCCCCGGTACCTGATGCTCAGCACCTCCGGCTTGAAGCGCTTGCCGTCGCATTGCTCGCAGGTGGCGTAGATGTCTTCGAAGAAATACATCTCGAGCTTTTCATACCCATTCCCTTCGCACCGCGCGCAGCGTCCCTCGGCAGAGTTGAAGGAGAAATGCCCGGGTGTCAGGCCTCGCCGCAGGGCATCACGCTCGGAGGCGAACAGAGCGCGGATCTCGTCGAATGCCTTCAGGTAGGTGATGGGGTTGGAGCGTGGCGTCCGGCCGATCGGCTGCTGGTTGATGAGGCGCACGCCGGTCACATGTTCGAGTCCCTTGATCGCTTGAAACTTTCCCATCGGCAATGACTCGATGCGAAAGGCGCGGGCGGCAGCCCGGTACAGGGTCTTTTCGATGAGCGTGCTTTTGCCCGATCCCGAGACGCCGGTGACGCAGACCAGCATGTGGAGCGGAATGCGGACCACGAGATTCTTGAGATTGTGCTCGGCCGCGCCGGCGATGCTGAGCACCTTGCCGTTGCCCGAGCGTCGCATCTTCGGCAGGGGAATGCTGGCCTCTCCGCGGAGGTAGCGGGCGGTGAGGGAGGCCGGATCGGCGAGGAATTGTTTGCGCGGTGCCGCGCAGACAATGTGCCCTCCCTGCTCGCCTGAACCGGGTCCCATTTCGATAATGTGGTCGGCCGCCTGAATCATCAACGGATCGTGTTCCACGACGACGACGGTGTTGCCGTCATTGGCCAGATCGCGCAGGATCCCGGCCAGGGTGTCCGTGTCGCGCGCGTGCAGGCCGATCGTCGGTTCATCCAGTACGTAGAGTGTGCCGACTAACCGGGAACCGAGCTGGTTGGCCAGCGCAATTCGTTGCGCTTCCCCGCCGGACAGCGTTTTCGTCTGCCGCGATAGCGTGAGGTAGTTCAGGCCCACGCGGAGCAGAAAGTTCAGCTTCGCGTGGAGTTGGCGCAGGATATCCTTGGCGATTTCCGCGTCGAAGGCCGGTAGGGTCAGACGCTCAAACCAAGCGGCTGCGGAGTCGATCGTGAGGTCACCGATCTCCACGATGTCTTGCCCTGCGAGTTTGACGAACCGGGCGGCCGGTTTCAGGCGGCTGCCGTGGCACGCCGGGCAGGTGGCGGGACTCCGGTAGCGGCTGAGCAGCACGCGCACGTGCAGCTTATAGCGTTTGGTTTCCAGATAGTCGAAATACTGCCGGATGCCCTCAATGTCAGGGCTCCCTTCCCAGATCAGCCGTTGCACCGTTTCGGGAAGTGCCTCAAACGGGGTGGTCAAATCCACGCCCTGTTTTTTCATCGCGAGCAACATCTGCTTCTGCCACCAATCCGAGCCCGGCTTACTCCACGGTTCGATGACCCCACCGGCCAGCGATTTGCTGCGGTCGGGGATGACCAGGTCCTTATCGTATTGCAGAATATTGCCGAACCCTTTGCATTCGGGGCAGGCTCCCAGCGGGTGGTTGAAGGAGAACAGCAGTGGGCGTAGTGGTTCGAAGGTCCGCCCGCACCCCTGGCAGCGAAAGTGGGTGCTATAGGTCTGGACGCCGTGCCCTATGATCAGTACCTGGCAGGTGCCGTCGGCTTCTTGGAACGCGACTTCGATGGCTTCGATCAACCGGTGGCGGTTATCCGGTCTGAGCACGAGTCGGTCCAGTACGACCTGGATACCCGATTCGCGGGTCTCCGGGAGCACAGCCTGCTCGTGAAGATCCAGGAGTTCCTCGCCGCATCGCAGCCGGGTAAATCCTCGCTTCAGGAGTGAGTCGAGCAGGGAGCGGTCGTGGCCGGGGCCGAGATCCTTGAGGGGAAAGAGAATCATGGCTCGTGCGTCGAGGAATCGTGCCAGCAGTTCCTCGGCGACCGATCCTGGGTGGTAGCCCCGCGCCTCCTGCTTGCAATCCGGGCACACGGGTTTGCCGATTTTGGCGAAGAGCAGGCGCAGCAGGTCGGCGAGTTCCGTGGCCGTGCCGACCGTCGAGCGGGCGGTGCGGATCGGATTTTTTTGTTCGATCGCAATAGCGGGGCGAATGTTGGTGATCCGGTCGACGTCGGGGCGGTTCACCTTATCGAGAAACATCCGCGCGTAGGTGGAGAGCGATTCCACATACCGCCATTGTCCTTCGGCGAACAGGGTGTCGAAGGCCAGGGACGATTTGCCGGAGCCCGAGAGGCCGGTGATGGCGGTGACCTGGTTGTGCGGGATCCGCAGCGAGATGTTCTTGAGATTATTTTGGCGCGCGCCTTCGACGATCAAGTCGTTCGTGGTGCGATCTGGGGGAATACGGTTGGCCACCCTGGAGTCCTCTGTCGGAGAAAGCCGACCATCGTAGCAAGCGCCGGCAGTGATCGCAATGTGGCGCGCGGCGTCAGCGCTGAGGCTCGTGTGATTCACCCGGTAGATTCGTATAATGACCCTCTGATTGAGAGGGCTGTCGGGAGGACTCTATGGTTGATCGAGCACTCTATCTGGCGCGTATCGGATATCGAGGATCAGTGGTTCCGTCGGCTGAGACATTGCGCGGCTTGCATCTGGCTCATGTCTTGACGGTGCCGTTCGAAAATTTGGACATCCATCTCGGGCGCCCCATTTCATTGGAGCCCGCTGCCATTTTTGAAAAGATCGTGGGGCGTTGTCGGGGCGGGTACTGCTATGAGTTGAATGGATTGTTTGCGCTGCTGTTGGAGCAGCTTGGATTTGTCGTCACGCGATTGGCTGCCCGGGTGTGGTATGGAGCGGAGAGTATAGGGCCTCGAAGTCACCAGGCGCTCCTCGTTCGTCTGGACGGGGAGCGGTGGATTGTGGATGTCGGATTCGGAGGTAATGGATTACGTGAACCGTTGCAGTTGACGGTCGGGCAGGAACATCGGCAAGGGCCGGATCAATTTAGGCTCACGACCGACGAGCGGGGAGAGTATATGCTGCAGTGTTGTCTCGAGAATGCCTGGACAAATCTCTATTCCTTCACGCTCGATCCTTGTCTGCCGGTGGACTACCAGTTTGCCAACTATTACCACTCGCATGCGCCTGACTCGCAGTTCGTTCAACGGCACATTTGCACGATGCCCACCCCGCAGGGGCGGAAGACATTCACCGGTAAACTGCTCAAAGTGCGAGGGCAAGATGGTACGCATGAACTTCATGTAACGAGTGAGAGAGAGTGTAAACAGCTGCTCCAGCAGCACTTTGGGGTGATTATTAACGATCACTTGAGGTTCTTGTCGGTGGACGGCGAGTAGCCGTTCGCTGAGGAAGTCAGAGGGGCAGAAGGGGGATGATGGTAGCGCAAAGAGGACGACGTCCCAGAGCCTATAGTCAAGCCGACCGGCTTGCTCGCATGTTGCGCGCACTGGCCAGCCGGTCGATGACGGTTCGGGATCTGGCTGAAGCCTTCGAGGTGACGAAGCGGCAGGTCTATCGCGATCTGGGTCGAATCCATGAAGAAGGGCATCCCCTGGAGCAATCAGACGGTGATGGCGAAAAGACCTGGCGCCTGCCGCTTGGTTATAAGGGGCTCCCGCCGATTATGGTGTCTCCCTATGAACTCATGGCGCTGCATTTTGCCAAGCGCCATCTCGACTATTTGACGGGCACGCCGTTCGTCGAGGATCTCGGCAGTCTCATCAAGAAGGTCGAGGTTGGGTTGTCTCACAGGGTGGTTAATCACCTGGCGCGCATCAATCAGGTGTTTCTGCCTCGCTCTGTGCCGGTGCGGAATTATGTGGGGCAGAAGGTTGTGCTCAAGCAACTCCAGAAGGCGTTACTCCTGCAGTGCACCGTCGTCCTTCAACATCGCAGGCCTGGCTACGACGAACCGGCCGAACATCGCGTGGATCCCTATGTGCTTCTGCTGTATCAGTTTGGATTGTATCTGGTCGGCTATTCGCACCGAGCCCAGGCCTTGCGCATGTTCGCGGTGGAGCGGATTGTGTCGGTGGAGGTGATGGAGGATCGATTTAACCTGCCTGAAGAACTCAAGTTGGATCAGATCTATCAGAGCCTGTTCGGCTTGGTCGATGAACCGGCTCAAACCGTCCGCATCCAGTTCGCTTCGGATGTCGCCTATCTGGTGAAGGAGCGCCGCTGGCATCCGAGTCAGCAGAGCGAGGTTCAGGAGGACGGCTCCGTGATCGCCACCTTTATCGCGGGCGGAGTGGATGAACTTGCCTCCTGGATTCTCTCCTGGGGGCCGGCGGCGAGGGTGCTGGAACCTCAAGTGCTGGTTGAGGCTGTGAAGGCTCAGCTGACTGGTGCGCTGGGCCGTTACCGCTCGGGCCATAACATCGACTAGCTCAGGGAAGTGGCGCCGGGCAAGTTGTCCTCCTTGCTCGCGCAACGCGCGGCCTGGGAAGGTTCTCGTTGGACGCGCGCAGTTGGAGGGCAACTCGCCCATCGCCAATGGCGGGGCATCAGAGCGGTTTGGCCCCTCTCTTTGTCCAATCCATCCCCGCTGCACTGTGACATTTTCTGTCACGCCTGCATGGTAGCGTCCTCTCATCAATGTACCCGGGGAGGGGGTGTCATGCTGACGAGACGGAGTCTTTTCAAATCTGCCGCGACATTCGGGGTGAGTGCCCTCATGCCATGGTTCGATCGGGCCGCTCATGGCTCAGTGCCGGAAGCGCCGCATGGGCATGGGCCAGTTTCTGATGGTTCGCAGTCAGGACGCGAGGGGGCCCTCCTGGAACTGGAAGGGTTGGAAAACCTCAAGGATGACTTGGACTGTGTGGAGGTCGTCGCGTCCGTGGCTTCGGCGCGAAGCATGCCCTGTTCAGCCGAGGTCAATCTGATCCAGGGCAGTTCCCATTGCTTGTTTTGCGGCGAGGCGGGTTTTCGCGTGGGGCCGGAATCTTTTCGCTGCATGTGGTGTGAGGCAGAGGGATCCGCGATTGAGTGTTACGCGAGGGCTGAAGGACTGCCGCATGAGGTGGCGGCGGCGCGCCTTGATGCGCTGTTGAGTGAGGGAGGGCTCAATGGCCGTCGCCGTGAAAACGAACATGCGTACAGGATGTTGGAGGAAGCAGAGCGCTTCTACCATGTCCTGCTTTGCGAAAGACCGGAAGGGGCGGTGGCCCGGGAGTGTCTAGCGAAACAAGAGATCGCGCCGTCCATGATCGAACGGTTTCAGATGGGGTATGCCCCGCCCGATCCGGAGGATCTATTAAGCCGCCATTTAGTGGCGGCAGGGTATGTGATTCCCAAACTGCTGCAAACGGTTCGGGTGAACGAGGAGGGTGAGCAGCAGCAGATCGATCGATTCGGTGGCGGCCACCTGCTCATCCCAATTTGCGACTCGGCCGGGCGTCGTTGGGGATTCATGAAACACAGACTCACCTTGGGGCATGGCTCTCTGGAGACAGGGTGGAGGCAGGACACCTTATCCATCTCGGAGCGACGGCTGCGCAGACTGATCTTTCCCCATCCCGTCTGGCCACAAGATTTCAACCGCCATCAGAGGTTGTTGATTGCGGAGACACCCTGGGAGGTCGTCGCCTTGCACAATGCGGGCATTGAGAAGGTGGCCTACCTGTTCGACAGTGCGACCGATTTCGTTCGGTTACGGACGCTGCTAGCTTCCGGCCAGGACTTCGTCTGTGCATTCGATCACCGAGGAGGGAGGCCGGTGACGGCGTTTGGTTTTCTTGAAAGATTTGAACGTGAGGCGAGGCAACTTTATGTCATGACCGTACCGTCCGAAGGCGGGCTGCTCTCCTTGCTGCAGTCGGGCGGCCACCAAGCGGTGCAGGATGCGATAAGTCAGGCGATCCCGTTTCATCAGTGGATGGGTGAATGACTTCCGCGAAGGAGGCTTGTCATGGAATGGCTGTTGCCGCTTATTTTGTAGATCGTGATTCCTGCCGACTCGCTCATGCAGGTCACCCTGAACAAGTCCCTGGCACAGGTCATTCAGGAGCAGATCAGTTGCCGGAGAGAGTTTGACGAGACGAAGCCGGAATTTGAACAGGCCAATAACATTGATGATGTTATTGCGCGGCTCAATGCTGTCGACAAGGTGCGGAGGGCCGTGCTACTACGCTGCGGCGTGCGGCCGTGAAATTTTGAGCTAGGAAGACCGAGCATTGTCGCAATAAGGTCGATGGAGGTGCCGAATGGCGAAAGGTAATAACCTCACGTATTTGTTTAAGGGGGATTCAGAAACCGCCAATGCGTTGCCGCACTGTTCTGAATCATTTTGGACTGCAGTATTAGGCTTGTTATTTTTTCACCTGGGCGCTCAAAAGGAGCGGGCGGGTGCTTTGAACGTCTACCAGTGCCTGCCTGATGCGAAAAAAGAGCCTTGGTATGAATCACGAAAACCAAACTCCCACATTCACTTAGACGGGGTCTGTCGGAATGATCTGTGTATTGAGCCCACGCGCCTCACTGACTATTACGGTGCAGATGCAACAATGGGGGGAATCCGGCCCGATATTGTTGTTAGGCTACCGCCGACAGAATGCGGCGGTTTTTCGACACATTTAATTCTCGAATGTAAGACGGTGGGTGCTAGGGCAGAAAACGTGCAGTTGGAGAAGTATGTGAAGTTTTCGGATCATCTGCAGGCAAACGGGCACCGGACGGAAGTTCTGTTGGTTATCCCCATTAGTTGCCATACTAATATCTATAATGCTGCTAAGCTGGCACAGCTAAAGTACTCCAACAGGTTTGGGTTGCTTCTTTGGGAGGACCTGTTTCGGAGAATGGTGGAAACAAATTTCATATTGCCTGGATTTGATTTCAAGAAGATCGTCGATGATGGATATACGGATGTCTTAGATACGGAGGTGGCGAAGGATGGATCACTATGATGTGAGCCAGGACAAGGATTGTTTCATAAAGGAAGTCTTGGAAAGCACCGCCACGAGCCTGGAGAAGCTTGGGCGTTCTTCCTTCTCGGTCTTCTATTCGAATCCTTGGATGACGCTGGAGAAGGGGAAATATTACATCGTGGGGCTCAACCCTGGGGGAGCTGAGAAGCCATCCGATAGGCAAGACCATGCGTCTCTCAGTGTCAGATATGGCGCAGACGGCAAGAAGGATTGGAGCGCCTATCTCGTGGAGAGTGAGGGGGAGAAGTGGGAGTCGGCCCTGCAGCCCAATATATCGGCGTTTGCAAATTGTTGTATGGCAGGAGGGCGTGAGAGCTTGCGGCGTATATTTTCGACCAACGCAATCTTTGCTCGTTCTCCAGACTCTTCAGGTATAGCTGGAAAAAAAGACGAGCTCTTCAATCAATCATGGCCGTGGCACGTAAAGTTTCTCGAACGAGTGCGGCCCGAAATCATCATCGCGATTTCCAACAGGGAAGGGAGCAGCCGGTCTGCGTACCAGCTTTTTTCTAAGCACCTGGAAGGTGTGAGTCCTTTGGGTGATCCGATCGAGGCCTACGGCACATTTTCTATCAAAGGCCAAAAGGGGAGGTATAGGCTCTCGTCTGGTCCGCTGGATGTTCGTCTTATTGGGTTACCACATCTTAGCCGTTGGAGCCCGACTTCCGCTAAATCAGCGGAGGCGATAGCAGCTCTGAAGCAACGTGGTTGGCTGGACTAGGTAAAATCAAGAAATCATGCATGGCAAATAGAAGATGGTCTAGCTGCTGAGTCCTGTCTAGATTTTTTATATAGGCACTCCGCTTCATTTTTGTTCTCCAACTGTCTCTGTGACCTTCTCTGTCACACCCTCGTCGTAAGCTTTCCCTTATTCGAAATCAAAGATCGTTCAGTGCAATCGCAGGAGGGAAAGTCATGTTCACGAGGAGGATGTTGTTCAAAACCTTGGCGGTGATAGGGACTGGTTCGCTGTTTTCTGCTGAGAGTGACGGCGCCGACGCACGATGTTCCAGCATCGGGCCCCTGTCCAGCATCGGCCACTTGGCAATGTCTGGTGATTCTTCTTCTGATATTCCTGTCCACGCGCTTGATGTGTCGGCGACCGAACAGTGGGAAAATCTGCTGGACGATCTCGATGCAGCCGAATTGATCGGACGCTACATTACGCTTAAGCCGACCCCTGATGGCATTAACCGCATCACTGGCAGCTGTCCATTCTGCCGCCATGGGACTGATTCGCTGCTGGTCGATGGGCGTGACGATTCCTATTTCTGTACCGACTGCCTTGCGGGTGGGCATGCCCTGGATTTCTATGCGCGCATGGAGGGGCGCAGTCTGTCGGAATCGGTTCGGCAGGTGACGGGGCTCATGGCTTCGGAGGAGTTACAAGGTAAGCGAGCGAGGCTGAAACGATTCCACTGCATTATCGATGAAATCGACCATTTTGCTTGGGAGTCGCTAATTTGCCGTCGGGAAGGAGCCTCGGCTCGCGGCTGGTTGGATCAGCAGGGCGTTACTGCTGGAACGGCAGAAAGATTTTCCATTAGAATGATGTCGTATGCGCTGGGCAAGCAACTCTTGGCGCGGTTGCGAGTGGTGGGGTTCAGTCCTGACGAGGTTGAGCAAGCCGGTGTCAATGGATGGCTGAGTCGCTTGGAAGATCGGCTCAAAGCCGGCGAGTCCGATAACAGTCTTCTCCTGCCGGTGCGAGACCGTGAAGGTCACTGTTGCGGATTCTACGAGCAGTCGATTGGGCCCGATGTGCCCCTCACCTGGTCATCGCACGTTTATCCTTATGGGTATCAGCTGCTCTCGCCTCATCGATCCAATCGACTCGTCTTTTCTGCGTCCAAGGGACGTGACTTTCCCTCCTCGGTCGTTCTGGCGGAGCGACCTTGGGACGTGGTGCTGCTTGTTCAAGGAGGCATGGCGCAGGCCGTATATGTCACTCCGCTCGATTTTGCTGAATACCGGGATCGTCTGGGCAAGTTCTTGATGTGTGCCCGGACGGTGATCTGGCCCATCCATCAGTCGGAGCTGAACGTCGGGTTTCTGCGACAGCTCTTCAGTCTCCCCAGTGAATCCATTGCGCGGCTGACATTTCTCTTATTACCTGAGGGGGAGAGCCTCCCTGGGTTGCTTCGACGCGAAGGGATCGCTGCCCTGCAAGCGAGACTTGCCCGGGCTGTCTCAGTGAAGGGTCTTGTAGGCGGGTGACGTTCGAGGTGCTCCTGAGAGCACCGGCTCAGTCTATGCGCAGGCCTTCACGATGGTCGAGGAGAAGGTGCGGAAGTCGTCCAGATGTTTGGTGATGATTGTGAGGACGATGTCGAGATTGAGGCGGGTGTATTCGTGCACGGCCACGTTGCGGAAGCCGACCATGCGCTGCATGCGGCCCGCCAGCTCGGACGGAAGGATGCCGGCCGTTTGTAGCAGCGCAAATGCGTCACGACTTTCTTGGGGAAGACCGAGTCGTCGCTGGCTGATCACATACATGGCGAGATCGATGGCGGTTTCACAGGCTCGTTGCAGGTTGAGGACGATGGCGTCTTGTTTGGTTTGATTGGCGGCCAGGTTTTGCCGGTCGCCCGCAAATTCTTCGGTGATGCGGCGCAGGCATCGTTCGATGCTCGCGGCTTTGTTGAGGATCACATCATCAGCCATAAACCAGTCCGCGTTCTTTGATGCTCTTCACCAAGTCGCGCCGCTCCTCGTTGAGTCTCGCATAGTCGGCGTAGGCGTACATTTCGAACTCAGCCTTTGCTTGAAGGTTTTTTGTGCCCAGGCACTGTCCCGTCGTGAGGACCTGCATGCGCATCACGGTCGAAGCGCTGCGCAAGTCCACAAGGTCGACGTCGCGATGGAGGCAGATGGCTAGCTCCTGGGCCAGGTGAAAGATCTGCTCGGCGGGGATCGGGTTGGCACTCAGGACAGCCAAATCGATGTCGCTGGTTGGCCGCGCGGTACCACGGGCTTGCGAGCCGAATTGGTAGACCGCCACCAAGTCGAGAATCCGTTCGTTAAGAAACTGTGTGATCGAGGGTGTGTCCATCGGTATGCCTGCTGATTGACCGGAGTATACGTGACGCTTGGAAAAATGTCGAAGCAGACCACTTCGTGCAAGGAAGTGTTGCCGCGCCAGCAGTTTCACCAGCCCCACCAACACATGTCCAGGACCATGTGCCGGCTATGGAAACGCTGCAATCTGACGAGCATCTGCTGGGAGTGAAGACGGTCTAGTGATAGACATCCTTGCGGTATTCAATTGAGAGGATATCCAATCACTCGCTGCCGGTCTTCCGGTAAAGGATTCGATAGGGCCAGACTCGGTAGGACCAGACCTTTTCTTTCTGAAATTTCCCTTTGATCGGTTTGCCTTCGAGGGGATGGTTTGCGAGGTGGCGGATGGCGTCTTTGATTTTGTTGCGGGTTCCGGCGTCGAAGGAGACCACATCCTTAATAGCTTGTGGGGTGAGTCTCGCTTGTCTCACTGCTTTTCGTCGAACACGTCCTTGAACGACCGAAGTTTTCCTGCTTTGGCTTCTTTCTGTCCCTGCTCAAGAGCCTTGACCGCTTTGGGATTTGAGAGCAGCTCCAACGTTTCAACCCAGCTTTCAAATTCTTCCGCCCCCATCACCACCGCTTTAGGGGTTCCATTTTTTGTCACGATGACCCGCTCGGACAAACGATCGGCATTGTCCACCAAGGAGGAAAATCGGGACCGGGCCTGCTTGAGCGACATGGTTTTTGTCATCGTCATACCTCGTTGATGCGGAGTGTACGCAATTGTGTCTCATCCGACAAGTTGTAAGCCCTACCGCGCCAGCAGTTTCACCAACCCCACGCAGCACATGTAGAGCACCATTGATCCGGCCATGGAGAGCCAGAAGCCGACACGTTCGACTCCATAAATCATGCAGCCGACATAGACGAGCCAGGGCGGCACGAACCACAGCAGATTCTTGGCGTAGGTCACGAGGTGTTCACTGCCGCCGTTGAGGTAGATGAGGATGAAGGTCGCGCCGGTCATCGCAGGAAAGGTGCTAGCGAAGGCGGCAAGGAACGACCGGCCTTGCGATCCCAGATAGGTGGAGATGCTGACAATCGTGCCGCCCAATAAGAAGTACAATCCGTACTTAGCCCACTCACCCATCCGCGACCTCCTTCAGCTGCCTCGAAATGCCTGCTGCGCTTCCGCCTCGATCCGATGCCCGAGTCCGGTATAGCGCGGGGAGAAATGGAAGACGACCAGCTCGCGCGCGCCGGCCTTCTTTGCCATCACGCCGGCTTGGTGTGCGGTCAGATGATGCCGGTCCCTCGCCTTGTCCGCATCCTGTTCCAGGTAGGGGGACTCACAGTAAAAGATGTCGGCGCCTTGCGCAAGCTCGACGATCTTGGCTTCATTGTCTTCGTCGTAGCGGGCATCCACGACATAGGCAAGTTTCTGTCCGCGGCTGATGGTGATGAATCGCTCGCGAACGTTGCCTAGGACGAACTCGCGCTCCTCTTTGTGGTGTTCATGGTAGAGCGTGGCCTGGAATCGAAAATCGTCCGGCTTGCTCTGCCAGAGGTACTGCTTCACTTCTTTCAGCCAGGAGCCCACGGGAAGCCCGGCTGCATGCAGCTGCTCCCTGTTGACGTTCACGTGAAACTGTTCTTGCAGCGAATAGGCCAGGGAGGGAATGCGGTGATTGAGCGCGACCGCTTCGATGGTGAACATGGGATCTTCGAGTACGGCAAAGCGATGACCGTCCTGGCGATTGATGCGAGGCACGTCCGGAGTGTCATGGCGCTGAAAGCCGTCGATTGCCGGGAAGGTGGCCTGTCGGATGACCTGCTCGTGGAATTCCTGCACGGTGATGGTGAGCGGATATCCGGCCACGAGGTTCCAGGTATAGCCATGAAGTTTTCCTTGAACATTGGCGATGAGGCCAGGCGGCCCGTAGAGGCGGAGCGTTTTGCCGCGGCCCAGGGCTACTCGGAGCAACGTATCGAACCCGATGAAGTGGTCCATGTGGGTGTGCGAGATGAAGATATCGCCGGCGCGCAACAGGCGGGTCGGCCCGAGCGCATCGTTATGGCCGAGGTCGAAGAGGAGCGCGCGTTTGGACCAGCGTACCTCCACGAATAGGCCGGGATCGCCGAAGACGTCATTCACGAGGTGGCTGGAGAAGGAGGGATTCATGGGTTGATGGGGCCTTCTCTCACGTTGCCTGGAGCGATGAATCCATCGTGAGTGTAACTGTTACTTTAGGTTCTTCAGGCTGCCGGAACAGGGCCGCGTCAGGCCAGAATTGCGCGTATGACACTGTACAAGACGATGACTTCGACGGCGTGGGCCGCGATAGTGGCGTAGAGGTTTCTGAGCATGACCCAGAGGACTCCCCAGACCAGCCCGTCCCAGACGGCAATCCAATGAAGGTGTTGAAAGGTTGCCACCAGAAAGGGGTCGAACGCAAACAGCAGGGCACTCATCGACACGGCGATCGGTACTGGAAGCTTCAGTGCGAGGAGGCGCCCCAGGATGAATCCGCGAAAGTTCAGCTCGACCATCGTGGCGATGAACAGGATGAACCAGGGCACCATGATCAGTTGCGGAATCCTGGCGTGGGGTGTATCGGCGAGAAACCGATAGTCTCCTCCCCAATAGGGGACGAGGTAGAGAATGACGAGAGTATTAATCAGCCCGAGTGCGAGGCCGGTGAGGATGCCCCAACGGAGCCCCTGCGGAATGAGTCGGCTTGTGAGTCCGAGACGCTGGGCCGTGCGTCCGTTGATCGTGCTCCAGGCGAAGAAGGCCGCATAGGCGCAGGCCTGGGGAAAAAACTGAAAGAGGCTGTGCTGTTGGAATGTGGTCGGGGAGCTGTAGAACAGGATCGTCGCGGTCAGGGGGAGCAGCACAAGGGCTGCTCCCCGTTCGTTGGCCTGAATCGCATGGGTTGATGGCGCGTCTTCAGGCTTGATCATGAGCAGGTTATTCGAGCTGCAGGCTATATCGCTCGAGGGTGGTGGCTTTATTGCGGGCCAGATTCGACAGGGACTTGTTGTAGTCCAGGACGGCGCGAAGCTCATTCCCTTGGGCGGTGGCCAGGTCGCGCTGAAAGTCCAGCACGAAGCGTGTCGTGCTGAGGCCGACCTTCAACCGTTCCTGTTCAGCCTGTAATTGTTTCTCGGCCATGATGCGGGCCGACCGGGTGGTTTCGATGCGCTTGAAATCGGTGTGAACGCGACGGACCGCTTCACGAACGCCGACGATCACCTGTTGCCGGACGCTCTGGAGCGATGACTGGGCGTTGCGCGATTCCAGCTGCCGTTTGTTGTAGGTGCTGTAGGCCGACCGGTTACCGATGGGGTAGCTCAGGACCAGGCCGGCGCCGTAGTTGTAGAAGTCACCGCCGAAATTCCGTCTGGTGGAATCGCCATAGTCTGCACCGAGTCCCGATAGTCCCATCGTGCCTTGGACGGAGAGGGTGGGGAGAAGTTGGTTCTTGGCAAATTTCACATTCAGGTCGCTGCTCTCTACATTCTTCCCTGCTTGCAAAACCTCCGGCCGACGCTCCATGGCGATATCGATAGCTTCCTGTAGGCTGATCGCCTCGAGCGACGTGACGGGTGGATCGGTCGGGATGAGGCGCAGGTCCTGTCGGAGGTCTGCTTCGTCGGGATTTAAGAGACGGCGTAGTTGGTCTTCCTGATCCCGAATCGATTTTTCCGCGACGAGGATCTGTTCGACTCGCGAGGCCACGGCGGCTTCCGCCTGCAGAACATCGACGATCGACATCACGCCGGCCTTGGCTTTGGCTCGATTGCTGGCCAGTAGTTCCTCCGCCGCCTTCAGCGCTGCCTGGGCCACCTTAAGGTTCTCATTCGCGAACACCATTTCCCAGAAGGTTTGTTCGACGCTGGCGATGACCGTCAGTACACGGTCGAGGAAGACATGCTGTTCGACGGTGGCATTGTTTTGCGCGATCGAGATGAACGTCCGATTAATGTCGGTGCCGAAGTTTTTCAACAGCGGCTGGGTCACGGTCAGTGCGAGGCCGCCGGTCCAGGCGGGGTTGAAGAGGAACGTATTGGGACCGCTCACATAGTTGCGCTGGGGGCTATAGTTCAAATCGTAGTTGGCGCCGGTCGGGAGATTCTGGGTGATGTCGGCGGTCACGGTGGAGGTGTTCTGGTCGAACTTTGTGATCTCTTGTAGGTTCGCGCCGGTGAAGCCCAGGATCGGCCGGTTGAGCGGTGCGACCTGTCGGTTGTATTGCCCGTTCAAGCTGACGGTCGGATCGAACTTTGCCTGCTCGATCACGATGTCGGCCAGGCGGCTCTCTCGCGTCTGACGGCCGATATGGATGTCGAGATTGCTTTGGAGCGCTTTCAGCACAGCATCGGCGAGCGACATGGCCTCGCGGCGTTCGGTCGGCACCGGCTTGTTCACTTCCAGGCCGGAAGAATCTGGCGCCGTCCAGAGGATGAGCGCCGCTGCACACCCGGTGAGCAAGCACCCCCGGCGGATTGCATTCGTCATAACAATCTCCTTGATGCGAGGTCTGGGTTGAGTCATATTGATGGCACAATGATAGTGGCGTGTACCATAAACACAAGTCAGTGTCCATGCTGGCAAGGGGCCTCGCGGCGGTGAATGTCCCGATGAAAATCTTGCCGGTCGCGGGGCTGACTGTACTGATCGTGGCTGCTTCGGCCGCGGCGCAATCTGTCTCGGGTGTGCGTGGCTTTAATGGTGGGGTGGCTCCACTGTTCAGTCTCGTGGGTCCCGGCAATTTATATGTCGATACTCAAGGCACTCAGGGGTATATCTATAACTTCGGGAATAACTTCGAATCATATAATTTTCGTAATCCCGCAACAGGGCAGGCCTGGAGCGGCGCCGTCATGACCCTTGGCCCGCAACTGTCGGTGGGGCTGATTCAAGGGGCCAATCAAGTCGGTTCTCCGGTGATTTTTCCCCCCGTGTCGCGTGAAGCGGGTCCACTGCTGCCCATTCAGTCCGGCCTCCTCGAGGACATTCCTTAGCCGCCACTTCTCATGCTTTGCCTCGGCGGCAGTTGTGGGTTCGCGCCCGCGCTTGTCGATGCACCATTCCTTCCTTACATAACGCCTCATCAAGAATCGTCTTGTCTGCGCGTCTGCGCCAGCCTGGCAATCGCTCGGCAGTCGTTCGGTTCGGCAGTCGTTCAGATAGGCTCTCAAGGCCGCGATCGTGATTCGTCGATTCTGATTCGGTGTGGACTGAGGGATTTCTGTGGCGGTTTGGTCCCGCAAGGCAAGGCTGTCACAGCTGTTTTGGGGCGGGCGCCTGAATTATCAACAGAATCCACAGGTCTGCACAGCGTTGGTTTCACGGCGACACGGTTATTTAATCATTCTAAGTCGTTGATTCGTAATAATTTTATTCGCAAATGTGGGTGCATGTGATGTGTGCGCTGTGCGGCGGTACAACGCTTGCTTTGCCCGTTGGTAGTTGCCAACGCTCATTCTATCGGCATCCGGACGGCAGGCAGACGACAAAAACAATCAGTCCATGTCAAAGATGTCAATTGAATCGGATAGGCAGAACAGAAAGAATGCGGCGGCTGATGGTGGGCTCGGTGTGAGCAGCGTCGCAGGTCCTGCCACTCGCCGCTGACCGTTCAAGACCAAAGGAGATTGTCCTTATGAGGATTGCCCAGGTATCGCCGCTTTGGGAGAGCGTCCCTCCGAAATTGTACGGAGGCACGGAGCGTATCGTCTCCTACCTGACGGAAGAACTCGTCCGTCAAGGGCACGAGGTGACTTTGTTCGCCAGCGGCGATTCGGTCACGAAGGCAAAGCTGGAAGCGCCCTGTCAGCAGGCCTTGCGTTTGAATACCGGGATTTTCAACCGCGAAGCGCCGCTCATTCAGATGATGGAGCAGGTCTTCGCGTCTGCCGACCAATTCGACCTTATTCACTCCCATCTCGATTTTCTGGCCTTTTCGCTTTCCCGACGCTGCCGCGTCCCCGTTGTGACGACGCTTCACGGCCGGTTGGATTTGCCTGAACTCGTGCCGGTCTTCCGTGACTTTGCGGAGCTGCCGCTGGTTTCCATCTCGGACTCACAGCGCCGGCCGTTACCTTGGTGTAACTGGGCCAATACCGTCTATCACGGCTTGCCCAGTGACCTCTATAAGTTCCATCCCGAACAGGGCAAGTATCTGGCCTTTCTCGGTCGAGTCTCGCCGGAAAAGTGTCCCGATCAAGCGATCGAATTGGCCAAACGGGTCGGAATACCCATGAAGATGGCGGCGAAAGTCGATCCGGCCGACCGTGCCTATTTCGAACGGGTCGTGGAGCCTCTCTTGGATCATCCCCTGATCGAGTTCGTGGGTGAAATTACCGATGCGGAGAAGAGCGACTTCATCGGGAATGCCATCGGTCTGATCTGCCCCTATGACTGGCCGGAGCCCTTTGGCCTCGTGTTGATCGAAAGCCTTGCCTGTGGTACACCGGTTCTCGCTTACCGACGGGGTTCCATTCCAGAAATTATCGGCCACGGTGTGACGGGTTTCATCAGCGAAAACCTCAATGAAATGGTGAGTCAGGTGGAGAAGCTCGGCACGATCGATCGCAACCGCTGCCGGCAAGTGTTCGATGAGCGATTCACCGCTCAACGCATGACGAACGACTATCTGAAGATCTATCAACAGCTCATCACGGATACGGCTGCGCTTCCTGGGAAGCCCGGGCAGCAACACGTGTCGAACCTCTAGTCAGCGCGACATTCACCTCGCGGAAGGACAAGCATGGCAGCTGAGTCGCAATCTACCCCTGAGTCGGAAGTCAACGGGTGGCGGTTATTGGGGACTCGTGATTTCGGCTGCCTTTGGGCCGGCCAGGTCGTCTCCCAGATCGGCGATGGTCTCAATAAGGTGGCTCTCCTCTGGTTCGTGTATGAAATGACCGGGTCCGCGCTGAAGATGACCGCGATCGGGTTGTTGCAGACGATTCCCCCGTTACTCTTCGGTCCGCTGATCGGCGTCTATCTCGATTACCTCCCGAAAAAGACCGTCATGATCGTCGTCGATCTCTTGCGAACGTTGATGGTGCTCTTGATACCGCTGTTTTATGCGTTCGATATGCTGACGCTTGAACGCTTGTACGTGCTGGTATTCCTCGTCTCCATCGTGTCCACGGTGTTCGGTCCGGCTCTGGCGTCCGCGGTGCCGTTGATCGTCCAGCGTTCGCAACTCACCACGGCGAATGCGTTGATTCAGAGTACGACCAACATCGGTGTCTTGTTGGGACCGGCCATGAGCGGGCTGGGCATCGCGTTGATTGGTGCTCAGAATGTGCTCTATGTGGACGCCGCGACTTTCTTGGTGTCCGCGCTCTTCCTCCTGCCGATTCGTGTGCGGGACAGCCGGACGGTGAAGGGCATCAATGTGCTGGCCACGCCGGTGATTCAAGACATGATGGTCGGATTTCGCTTCGTGTTCCTCCAGCACCGGGTGGTGTTCGCGTTGATGATTACAGCCGTGCTGTACAACCTGGCGATCAGCGCCTTCGTGTTTCTCCTCCCGGTTGTGGCGAAGGAATTGCTGCAAGTCGGCCCCATGGAGTTGGGCTGGCTGTGGTCGGCATTGGGGATTGGGATGTTGGCCGCTTCCATCTGGCTGGCTCGGACGCCACAGGGCACCTTCCAGGATCGCATCAGCAAGATCGGGCGCTCGCTGACGGTGGGCGGCATCGCGGTCTGTGCGTTGGGATTGATCCAGACGCCGGTTCTGTTCAGCACGTTCTTATTGATCATCGTCATCGGCGGGAGTACCTCCCTCTTTTATCCGGTCGTATGGGCGATGCTGCAGGAAGTCACCCCGGAGCATTTGCTCGGACGTGTCTTCACCACCTTCAGTGTGGGTGGGATGGCCTCCGCGATGGTGGGTATGGCCGGGTTTGGATGGGCCGCGGATACCTTAGGCCCTGCCGTCAGCCTGATCGGGATCGGAATCGTTTTATTGCTCACTGCGATGGTCACGGTGCAGGTAAGCCGCCGTGGCCTCGTAGTGAGTCCGGCTGTCGCATAATATCCCCCTCAGATCGGTTTCTTCTCGGCCTGCTCGGCCACCATACCGTGTTTGGCGTTTTTTTCTTGCGGATGTGGGCGAGGCTCCTTCGCCTGCTAGTCTCAGAGTTGCTTTCTGCCCCTCCGTCGCGTATGTCTTTTCTTCCAGCTATGCGTCGTTTCCCGAGACGAGCGTGAAGGCGATCGACGTCGAAGTCTTGGTTCCATTCAACACATGAGGGGCACATGCCTATGCGGCTGATTCGGACTGTTTACGTAACAGGAATGTTAGCGCTATTGGTTGCGGTGGGGCTGTGGGATGGGCCTTCGATGGCCTGGGCTGAATCGGCACCTGATGGAAAGTCCGAGGCTCCGCCGGTGCAACGATCGAAGGACCTCGATGTGAAGCCGAAAGAGCCTGAGCTGAAATCGAAGGAGCCTGACTCGAAACCCACGGAACAGAAATCCAAGGAGGCTGACTCCAAGCCGAAGGACGCGGAGCCGAAAGCAAAGGAGTCGGATCCCAAGGCCAAAGATCCCGAGCCCAAGACCAAAGATCCGGAGTCGAAAGCCAAGGAACCCGCGGCGAAGATCAAGGAGTCCGAGCACAAGGGCAAAGAGGTGGAGTCCAAGACCAAGGAACCGGAGTCGAAAGCAAAAGACGCCGATGTGCCGGTCGAGCACCCTTGTCCCACGGTGCCCCATGCGACAGACGTGAAGCCGGCGGCCGAGGCACAGGCTCCATCCAGCGAGCCGGGTGGGGGAGATCGTCTCAAAGCGGCCGAGCCAGAGACCAAGCCAGAGGTTAAGAAACCGATCCGGTCGTCGATGGTGACGGCCAAGCTGGCGCTCATGGCGGACCCGCACCTGTTTCCGTATGACATCGAGGTTGATGCTAAGGACAAGGATCTTGTGCTGCTCGGGAAGGTGTCGCAGGAATCGGATCGGCGAGTGGCCACGGACATCGTTCGCTGTCTCGAAGGCGTGCACGCAGTTGAAAATCGTCTCAAGATCGAACCGGACGCCGCCCATGGCCTTGTCGCGGAACGCGACAAACTCATCACGCAATTGGTGAAAGAGCGGTTCGAGAAGAGCAAAACCTTGCAATCGGTCAAGTTCGATGTAAAAACGGAGGACGGCATCGTCATCCTCAACGGGGCGACACGGTTTCAGATCATCGTGCTCGAAGCGGCGCAAGCGGCCAGACAGGTGCCCGGCGTGCGTGCCGTGAATTCCGACGCCGTGCGATTGGTGGCGGGAGAGTAGAGCGATTCATGAATCCAAGACTATAGGAGGTCCGGCACGAAAGCTGCCGACGCTATGGGACCACGGCACGTGAGCGGAGGAAAGACGGGACGCCCGAACGTGAAGTGGTCGCCGCAACTGTTGACGCGCGACTTCACACTGGTCTGGTGGGGCCAAATGGTCTCCCAAATCGGCGATGGTGTGTCGAAACTCGCCTTGCTCTGGTTCGTCTACGCCATCACCGGCTCTCCGCTCAAGACCACCATGATCGGGCTGCTGCAGACCTTGCCGCCCATTCTGTTCGGTCCCTTCATCGGGGTCATTGTCGATCGTGTGCCGAAGAAACTTCTCTTGATCAGCAGCGACTTGATTCGCGCCTTGGTGCTGGGTGTATTGCCTTGTTTGCTGCCGGTGGACTCGTTCAGCATCGAGCGGCTGTACCTCATGGTGTTCGTCCATGCGGTCGCCTCCGCCGTGTTTGGCCCGGCCTTGACCGCCGCCATTCCGTCATTGGTCTCCCGCCATGAATTCACTGCCGCCAATGCCTTGTTGCAGACGACGACCAGCATCGGGATCATCGTCGGGCCCGCCCTGAGCGGCGTTGGCATTGCGACCATGAGCTCGCAAGAAGTGCTTTGCGTGAATGCCGTCAGCTACGTTATTTCTGCGGTTTGTTTTGCGTGTGTTCAGTTTCCACGGATGGAGGCGGTGCCGTCGGTCGCTGGAGGCTCGCTGGCCGGAACCTTCCGCGATGTGCTGGATGGTTTCCAGTATGTGTTCCATCGGCAGCGGATTATTTTGATGCTCATCGGAGCGGCGTCCATGTATACCTTCGCCACGAGCGCCTTCAGCACGCTCTTTCCAGTGTTCGGCAAGAAGTTGCTGGACCTCGGTCCTATTGAGGTCGGATACCTCTGGTCGGCATTCGGTATCGGGTTGTTGCTGGTGTCGCTGGGCCTGGTGTCCCTATCGACCTGGTCGCTGCCCAAACGGATTCAGTTGATGGCGCTGTCCAGTTTCATCAGTGGTCTAGGGCTGCTGGGATTGATTATGGCGTCGAATCGGTTGATTGCGGCGGCGTTGATGGTCATCATCGGGATGGGGACCGGGACGCTCACGCCGGTGGCCTGGGGTGTGTTACAGGAGATTGCTCCGGCCTCGCTGCTGGGGCGAGTGCTGGCGATTTACAATCTTGGCGCGATGACCTCCGCCATCGTCGGCATGACGATTTTCGGCTGGGTGACGCAAGAGTTTGGCGAGCGCCCCAGCGTGTTCGGGATTGGTGTGGGGCTATTCTTGTCGGCGCTGGTGTCCATGCGGGTGGCGCGCTGGGTGCAGGCCAATTGGGCCGAGACGAGCCTGCCGTCTGAAGACGAGGTGCGCCCCGGGGTCATGGTCACGCAGCCCACGAGCCATTGAGCCGGTTCAGCGAAGAGACGGGAGTAGGCACCGGAGCGAGGCAGGCCGTCAGACGTGACTCATTGTGTCGGTGATTCTGCGAGGACGGGAGGAAGACGTGGAAGAAATTATCAGTGTCAATGATCAGTTCTATATCCTCGCCAGTTCGTCGATGGCGGACGACCGCACACGTGTGCTGAAACATGGGGAGACGTTCGGTGTGTTCGATCGATACGGCGACATTCAGCCGGTGGGGCGGGGGACCCAGGGCGTCTTTCATCAGGGGACGCGGTTTTTGTCGCGGCAGGAATTGTTTCTCAACAACGACCGGCCGATGCTGCTCAGTTCAACGGTCAAGGAGGACAATGCTCTGCTGGCCGTGGACCTCACCAATCCCGACTTGTACCGGGAGGGACGGATCGCGATCCCGCGGGGAAGCGTGCATGTTTTTCGCTCGCGTTTTCTTTGGAATGGGGTGAGTTATGAGCGGTTTCGTCTGTCCAATTACAGTTTAGCGCCGGTGAAGATGACCTTGTCGATCCGCTTTGAGGCCGATTTTGCGGATATCTTTGAGGTGCGCGGAAAAAAGCGTGAGCGGAAGGGTCGGATGCTGCCGAATCTCCTGCGGAAGGATTTACTGGTGTTACGGTATGAGGGTCTCGATGAGGTGACCCGGGAGGCACGGATTCAATTTACTCCCGAGCCGATGGAAATCACCGCGTCACAGGCCACCTTCAGCATTGAACTCGATCCGAAAGGCGAAACGGCGGTGGCGGTGATGGTAGCCTGCGACGTGGCCGACCGCCAGCGGACGCCGTTGGGCTATGATGCTGCGATGGCTGAAGCCGGGCTGGCCTTCGGTGCAGAGCAGACGGAGGATTGCACCATTCAGACCTCCAACGCTCAATTCAATGAGTGGTGGAATCGCTCGGTGTTGGATGTGCGGATGATGGTGACCGACACGAATGAAGGCCCCTATCCCTATGCCGGTGTGCCCTGGTTCAGCACGCCTTTCGGGCGGGACGGGGTCATCACGGCGCTCGAGTGTCTCTGGATTCGACCGGAATTAGCGCGCGGCGTGCTGGCCTATCTGGCATCGACACAGGCCAAAGAGGTGAACCCTGCTCAGGATGCCGAGCCGGGGAAGATCCTCCATGAAACCCGCAAGGGGGAAATGGCGGCGTTGAACGAGATTCCCTTCGGCCTCTATTACGGCAGTGTCGATTCCACGCCGTTGTTTGTGATGTTGGCCGGCGCCTATTACGAACGGACGGCGGATCTGACGTTTATCCAGTCGATATGGGCCAACCTCGAAGCAGCGTTGACCTGGATGGATACGTTCGGTGATCTCGACCGTGACGGGTTTGTCGAGTATGTGCGGAAGTCCCCCACCGGTTTGGACAATCAAGGTTGGAAAGATTCGCATGATTCGATTTCGCACGAGGACGGTTCGTTGGCTGAGGGGCCTATCGCCTTGTGTGAAGTGCAAGGCTATGTATATGACGCCAAGGTGCAGGCGTCAAAGTTGGCAGACGCGCTCGGGTATACCGATCGTGCCAGTCAGCTTCGTCGGCAGGCACGGTCGCTGAGGGAGCGGTTCGACGAGGCGTTCTGGTGCGAGGAATTGTCGACCTATGCCCTGGCGTTGGACGGACAGAAACGCCCCTGTCGGGTAAAGACCTCGAACGCCGGCCACTGTCTCTACACAGGCATCGCAAGTGACGAACATGCGAGGCGTGTGGCAGAGACGCTGATGACCGATGAGTCGTTCAGCGGGTGGGGTGTGCGCACTCTTGCCGACTCGGAGCGCCGGTATAATCCGATGTCCTATCACAACGGATCGATCTGGCCGCACGACAACGCGATGATTGCGATCGGTCTAGCCCGGTACGGCCTCAAGTCCGGTGTGGAAAAAATTATGACCGGCATGTTCGAGGTCAGCCTCGTGCTCGACTTCCACCGGTTGCCGGAATTGTTCTGTGGATTCGTTCGCCGACCGGGCCAGGGCCTCACGCGGTATCCCGTGGCCTGCAATCCACAAGCCTGGGCTGCGGGATCGGCGTTTATGGTGCTCCAGGCCTGCCTCGGGCTCTCGATCCTGGCCTCAGAGCAGAAGGTGGTGTTCACCCATCCGATCCTTCCGGAATTTATCGACAAGATGCAGATCAAGAATCTGAAGGTGGGCACCGCGTCTGTCGACTTGCTGCTACGGCGACATGACCTTGATGTGGGTATCACGGTCATTCGTCGTGTGGGTAAAGTCGAAGTGGTCTCGCTCAAGTAGCGGCGGTGCCGGAAGCGCCGGCCGCTCTGTGAGCGCCGATTCAACGGCATCCGGTTGGGCGTGCAAGTGGTGTGCACAAGAGGCTGCGCAGATGCTTCTGTACTATTAAGGCGCGTCGGCGAGTTGCCAGACGATGGCGAGTACGTACCGCGCGGCGGCGGAGAGAATGTTCGGATCCACGCTGTCTGCCGTGTCGGTGGGTTGATGAAAGTGCGGATGGACTCCGCCGCTCACCACGGTGATGGTGGGAACTCCCGCCTCCTTAAACGGGACGTGATCTCCCCCAGGAAAAAAGCCGAATAGATCGATACGGTCTGCAAGTCCGGCCCATTGCCCGGCCTGTTCCGCAGCAGGTTTCTCTAAACCTGTCACACCGATGGTGAGTCGTCCGTTTCCGACTGCGGCATGATCTACGTTGATCATGGCGATGGTCGAGGTCAGCGGCAGCACGGGTTGGCTCACGTACAGTTTCGATCCCAGCAAGCCTTGTTCTTCTCCGCTGAACGACACCAAGAGAATCGAACGTTTCGGTCCGGTGGGCATCGCGGCGAGCACCCGGGCGACTTCCAGGATCACGGCGGTGCCTGATGCGTTGTCGTCGGCTCCGGCAAAGAGTAATCCACCTTGTTTCCCAAAATGATCGCGGTGGGCCCCGATCAGGATCGCGCCGTTCTGATGAGCGGCGTCCTGTCCGGGAAGCCATGCGACGACGTTCCGGAGCGTGCCGTCCTGTTGCGTACTCTGCCAGTGCGCCTTGACGGACACGTCGGTGTGTGTGGATTGCGGAGCCATGGTGTCGTTCAGTTGTTGCTGGAGGCGACGCAAGCGGTTGTCTGCGCCGGGCGGCTGTGCGTCGAGGATGGCTGCAGCGAGGGCGGTACTGATCCAGGCGCCTGGAATGGTCCGTTGAGGGTCCGTAAGCCCGTAGAACGCACTCGGGCGACCCGTGACACCACGACGAGTTTCGTACGCGTTGAGGATCGGCCCGGTTGCGGTCAGGTAGCCGAGGGCGCCATGCGCGTGGGCCATGTGTACTTTATCCGCGTGGGAGACCTGCGTGGCATACCGTTCGGGTTTTCCACGGAGAAACAGCACCACTTTGTTTCGAACGTCGATACCGGCATAGTCATCGAGTCCGCCGGCCGGGTCGGAGATCCCGTATCCGACAAAGACAATTGGAGCCTCGAGCTCTGCTGAAGGAGTATCGAGGATCGGGAGATAGTCAGTGCCGATCGCGGCAGGTTGTCTCTCGAAAGTCGGTCCGATCTGGAGCAGCGCCCCCTCGCCGATCTGAGTTGTGCGGACGGGAGCGGACTGAATCTGGATCGGCGCGGGATGGCGAGCGGGCGTGGCGGGAGACTCGGAGCCCGCTGAGCGACGCTGTTGTAGATCCAGGAGTCGTTGCCGCACGAATTCGGCGGAAGCAAGGTCGTCGGATGTGCCGGTCTGGCGTCCGTTGAACGTCGGTCCGCTCAAGGTGCGGATATCCGTGAGCATGCGTTCGCTGGAAATCGAGCTCAATGCCTGTTCCAATTCTGGGGAGACCGTCTCTGCGGCGACATGCTGAGCGACAGCCAGAGCCATCCATAGGATGAGCAGTAGTGTGAGCGGGGGGCGAGCAACGTATGACGAGTCAGTGTACCTGGAGTCTCGCAGGCAAGACGCAAGCGGTATGAAACGATGACAGTCCATCAGATCGACGTGGCCGAAGCTTTTTCAGCCGACCAGCGTTGATACCACCGCCAGAGTGGTCGTTGAAGGAATTGGGGGAGCGGATAGCCCAGCCCACGGACATAGCCGTCATCCCGGTCTAGAATGGCGAATGCCCACCGATATTTTTCTTGAAACGCGGCGCAGCGCGTCCGGATTTCCTCATCGGTCAGCGGAATGCGCCGACGAATGGCCGCGCCGATGGCGTCATCGGAGGTCATGTCACGAACCAGCGGCTCGATATCGGCAGGTGTGAGCCGGAGGTGCCGCATGAAGGAGAGGTCCAGCGCGGAGGGATAGGCGTAGGTGCCGAGCGTACCGGCATGAAAAGCACGCACCTTATCAATCAACCGCGGTAGCCAGATCAGGTCTACCAGGGTATCACTCCATCGTCGTGGCGGCTGTTGGCGAAGATCCATGGCGAGGTCTCATAACCCTGGGTGTGAGAGGTTGTGTGTTCATGGGAGGGACTATAACATACCCAACCGATCCCATTGCAGAGAGCTGAAGGCTCAAGGTACTATCGGCCATCAGGGGCATGTCGGGCCTATTTTCCCCGAGCAGCGATCCCGCACGATGGGGCAAGGCAAGATCGATCAGCGAGGCAAGAGGTAGGACCTATGGCAGAACAGGGCAAGGGGCTGTACGACCATCAATACGAACGGTTTCGTGACAATCAGGGCACCCATCAGGGGTATGATTTTCAGCACGGCCCTGCGGGGAGTGTGCCTCCCCCGGTGGTCACGTTCATGGATAAGATCAAGTGGTGGACGTCGCGCGGCTGGCGGCGAAAGAAGATTCTGGCGGAACGCGACCGATTTCAGCAGGAGATTATTCAGCTCAAGCAGGTCCAGCCCAAATCGTAAGCTCTGCTCGAAGGAGGAGTGCTCCCGTGCAATATGGAACCGAGTCGGTGAGGCAGATACAGACTGGTCGTCATCGTCAACAGTGTTCTGAAGGTTATCTGAGACGTATGATAAAGGGGTGGAGTGTCGTCGCGTTGACCATCATGTGGATAGGCGTGGCGGTCACCGCGTGGGCCGTGCCGAAGGAAACGTCGACGGAGAAGGCCGAGCATTTACGCCAGCAAGCCAATCCTCAGCTCTTCAACGATTGGACGTTTGATAAAGATCAGGTTGGAGGGGTTCCAAGAGGATTCCTCGCTGTTGCTTCGGGCGATCAGCCTGGCGGGGCGTGGAAAGTTGAGGCGCAACTCGCCGCACCGTCATCACCGAATGTCGTGCTTGGGGCGTCTTCCTGTCACGCCTGTGTCGAGTTACTCGTCGCCCAGGGATTTCAGTATGAATATCCTGAAGTCGTCGTTCGGATTCGTCAGGGGGCCGATGCCACGTCTGGGCAGGTCGGCGTTGTGTTCGGCTTGAAAGATGCAAAGAATTACTACGCAACCGTGGTGGATTTGTCGCAGAAGTCCATCGAAGTGGTACGAGTGATTGAAGGGAAAGAGGCGATCCTGGGTCGGGCTTCGATGAAGGTAAAGCCGGTTGAGTGGCATACACTCCGGGTCCAACGAAACACCATCATCAGCAAGGATTTTGTGGAGACATTTTTTGATGGGAGCCTGACACTTTCTGTTGAGGATCAAGCACTTGGAGTCGGACAGGTGGGGATGGTCGTGCGGGGGCAGGCCGCCGCACGATTCGACAATTTCAACGCGGCGCCACTGTATTCCAGCCGCCCCCTCTCGGCACCGGCTGCGTACTAGGGCGCAATGGTCGGCGGGCCGGCATGGTTCGCCAGACAATTTCAGGCTTGCCTTTCCCATTTTGGTGGGATACAGTGAAGGTGCTTCATTGCGAAGAGCCTTGGCGGTGAAGCAGGAAAAGAATTACAGGGCTCGAATTCGATGTTGTTTTGGGTTCTTCCCGGGAATTTCGGAAGCCAGAGCTAAGATTGCCGCTGTGTTTGCATCTTCGCCCCATTCCTTCCTCGTCTCTTTCTCGAGTCCCAGACAACACCATTTTATTCTCAAAGGAGGAACCCAATGGGTTCGAAGATCTACGTTGGCGGCTTGCCATATTCAACCACCGAGCAACAGCTGAGTGACCTGTTTGCGGTGCACGGGGCGGTGACGTCGGCGCGCATCATCACGGACAAATTCACCGGTCAATCACGAGGCTTTGGCTTCGTCGAAATGTCGGGAGATTCCGAGGCGCAGGCGGCAATTAACGCGTTGAACGGGACACAATTCGGTGGCCGCACGTTGACTGTGAATGAAGCCCGCCCGCAGGAGCCCCGCTCCGGTGGTGGCGGAGGACGTGGAATGGGCGGGGGCCGGCACTAAGCTGCGCTCGTTTCGCTATACCTATTCAGGGGCTGCCGACAGGGTAGCCCCTGCGTTTTTCTTACCGTGTTGTCCTCTCTCTGGTCTGCAGGGCCATCAGGTTATCTGCCCCTGTTTTCCCAAGATAGAGATTTAGGAGTGTTGTTGCATGGTGTCGTTTGCCGAATTGTCTCTTACATCGTTTCTCGCTGATCGTTTACAACAGGCCGGGTTCACCGCGCCGACCCCCATTCAGAGCGCGGCCATTCCACTGGCGTTGGAGGGGCGTGATCTCTTGGCTCAGGCCAAGACCGGCAGCGGGAAAACGCTCGCCTTTCTGATTCCCTTGATCGAACGGGCCGTCAAAGAAGGCTGGAAGCCTGCCGGTCATGCCTCCGCATCGCATGGCGGATCTGCCAGATCGCCGCGGGCCCTTGTGCTCGCGCCGACCCGTGAGTTGGCCCTTCAAATTGAAATGGAACTGCGCAAGTATGCCCCGCCGTCCGTGACGTCGTTGGCGGTGTACGGCGGTGTACCCATTGAGCGGCACTATCGTGCGTTGCGCCAGCCGCCGTTGATCGTGATCGGCACGCCGGGGCGGTTGTTGGACGTGGCTGGAACGCGTCATTTGGACCTGCGCGGCGTGGAGTATGTCGTGATGGATGAAGCCGATCAAATGTTGGATCGCGGATTCCTGCGTGACATTCAGCGTATTCTGCAATTGCTCCCAGCGCAACGGCAGACCATGCTGTTCTCCGCGACCTTTTCGCCGGAGATTCTGACGCTCGCGGAATCGATGCTGAAGAATCCGGCTCGCACGGCGGTGGATCCCGGAGTGAATACGCCGACCACGATTACGCATGCGTATTACGTCGTGCCCAGCGAATCCTCTCGGGTGCAGTTGATTCACACGCTGCTCCAGTCTCCGGAGTCCGGCGACCAGTCGATGGTCTTCTGCGACCAGAAATACAAAGTGAAACGATTGGCTGCCCGTCTCGGCGGAGAGCCGGCCTCGGTCGGGGCCATCACTGGAAATCACTCACAGGCCCAGCGGGAACGGACCCTCACCGCGTTCCGATCGGGTCGGTTGCGCACCCTGGTGGCGACTGATGTCGCGGCTCGTGGATTGGATGTGCCGACGGTGTCCCAGGTCATTCACTACGAATTACCGGGGAACCCCACGTCGTATGTGCATCGCACGGGCCGAACGGGTCGGGCTGAACGATCCGGGGCCACGCTTTTGATTCTCTCTCCGCAAGAAGAGCATGAATATTTGGCCATGGTGCGCCGTTTGCGAATCCAAACGAAGCGCCTGACCTTGCCGGTATTGGCGGCACTGCCGCCTCCAGCGCACGAGCCGGAGTCAAACGGCCAATCCCGACATGATGGGCGGGGGCGTGATGCCCGACCGCGGCGTGCAGGAGAGCGTCAAAATTCCACGCCTCAGGATGCGCGAGGCGGGCCTGGTCGTCGAGGTTGGCGTGCTGATCGTCCCGCCGCGCCGCGCCGTGGCAATAGTTGAAGAATCGCATGGTCCGGCAGGGATTGCCGGACCGGCATGATTGAGGAGGACGTGTCGATGAAAGTTGGACGGAGTTTGTTGCTGGGCCTGCAGCTGGCCGCGGGTAGCCTGCTCTTGGGTGAAGGTGCGTACGCCCAAGTCGAGCTTCCGATTACCGATGGGGTCAAAGTGTCGTTGGAGTACATCCTGACGCTTCCCGACAAATCCGTGGCCGATTCGAATGTCGGTCAGGAACCGATTGTGTTCGTACAGGGGGCGCATGAAATTGTCCCCGGCCTCGAAAAGGCTCTCGATGGCATGAAGGCCGGACAGAAACGGCGCATCGAGGTGGCGGCGCAGGATGCCTACGGTCCCTACAACAATAAACTACGCCAGAGCGTGGATAAAGAGAAGCTTCCCAAGGACGTCAAGGTCGGGGACATTTTGCAGGCGTCGGATAACCGGCTGGTGAAGGTCTTGGAAGTGAACGACAAGAAGGTGCTGATCGACCTCAACCATCCATTGGCTGGAAAGATGCTCACCTTTGATGTCAATATCCTCAAGGTCGAAAAGGGCGATGCCACGGACGCTCCCGCAAGCAAGACCCCCTAAGCGCGCTCTCCTTACCTGATCGGCGTGGCAGCCGGCGTGAAGCCGGCTGTACCGCCGCCGTTCTACGCAGACATCATTGTCAGGAGTTCCATGAGGCCCATCGATTGCGCCGTTGTGCCGCAAGGGCCTGTCCCCATTCTTGACGCGCACTTCGTCTCCGTGTAGGTTCACAGCACGAAACTTTTTGGACTGAAACACGATCCAAAGCATAGAGGAGATCCATCGCAAATGGGAACCATCAAGCAACGACCGGTGGTGGCAATTCTAGTGGGGGGTGGGCCGGCGCCCGGTATCAATAGTGTCATCGGAGCCGCCACGATCAGGAGTATTCTCGGCGGCTGTGACGTGATCGGCATTCAGGATGGCTTCAAATGGATCATGGACGGCCAGACCAGTAAGGTGAAGCGCCTGTCGATCGAGGATGTCAGTCGGATTCACTTCAGCGGCGGCTCCTACCTCGGCACGGCGCGTGCCAACCCCACGAAGAAACTCGAGCATCTCGATGCCTGCCTGGCGAGTTTGAATACCCTCGGTGTGACCCGGCTGATTACGATTGGCGGTGACGACACCGCGTTCTCCGCGTTGAAGTTGGAACAGCGGGCCGCCGGCCTCTTGCAGGTCGTGCATGTGCCGAAGACCATCGACAACGATCTGGACCTGCCGCATGGAATTCCGACCTTCGGATTTCAGACGGCGCGCCACATCGGCGTGGAGCTTGTGAAAAGTTTGATGGTGGATGCGGAGACGACCTCGCGCTGGTATTTCGTGGTGACGATGGGCCGCAAGGCCGGACATCTGGCGCTCGGTATCGGCAAGGCCGCCGGCGCCACGTTGACGGTCATTCCCGAGGAGTTTCAACAGAAGCCCCTTCGGCTGAAAACGCTGGTCGATATCCTGGCCGGCGCGTTTATCAAACGGCTCAATGCCGGACGATCGGACGGCGTGGCGGTCTTGGCGGAAGGACTGGTGGAAATCATCGATCAGCAGGATCTCGACGGGCTGCAGGATGTGGAGCGTGACCAGCACGGACATGTGCGGTTGGCGGAGATCAACTTCGGTTCCATGCTGAAGCGGGCGGTCGAGAAGGAATTGCGTTCCTTCGGTATTAAGACCACCATCGTCGATAAGAACATCGGCTATGAGCTTCGCTGCGCCGATCCCATTTCGTTCGATATGGAATACACCCGGGATCTCGGTTATTGCGCGGCGCAGTTTCTCCTGGAGGGCGGGAATGCCGCCATGGTCTCGATTCAGAACGGCCGGTTCATACCGATTCCGTTCGGCGACATTCTGGATCCCGCGACCGGCCGCACCAGAGTGCGTATGGTGGATGTGGAGTCCGAGTCGTACGTCATCGCGCGGCGGTACATGATTCGGTTGGCTCCGGATGATTTCAATCACCCTCAGGATCTAGTTCGATTGGCGACTACGGCGGGTCTGGCCGTGGATGATTTCCGGAAACGGTTTGAATACCTGATGGGCAAGGATGTATGAGCGAGGGGCGAGGGCGTGGACCTTGCCTCATCTGCGTGTAGGGCGTCATGACGAGTGACACGACATCGGACACAGAAATTGCGCTCGCCTATGGGCAGCAGCGCGCGCGGGTCTCACCCTGGGGAGCGGCGTTGCGCCGATACTACCAGCTTGAAGGCGATGGGAGCGAAACTGACATTGTCTGGGGGTATGCAGGCGGGGCGCATAAGAAGGGCGGGCAGGGGGATGTGCTCATTCCCTTTCCAGGCCGTGTGGCGGAAGGACGCTACTCCTTTAACGGACAACCGCTGCAGCTCGAACGCAACGACAAGGAAGGTCCGAACGCGATCCATGGATTCGTCCGAGCCCTGCCGTGGAACACACAGCAGGTCGACACGAATAGCGTCTTGTTCGAGGTGTCGCTCGATGCTGCGACGTATGGCCCACGAGGGTATCCCTTTTCTCTTGTCATTCGTGTTGGATATCGTTTGGACGCGCAGGGATTGGCCTGCTCGTTCGCCGTTCACAATGTGGGGCCTGAAGCCGCGCCGGTTGGAGTCGGATTCCACCCCTATTTCGCGGTCGGGACTGCGTTGGTGGATGAGGTGGATGCTAAGATTCCCGCTTCCGGGTACCTCGAGTTTAATGAGCGACTGGCGCCGACGGGCAAGGTCCTCGATGTGAAGGGCACCGAGTGGGACTTTCGCCACCCTCGCCGGGTCGGCAATCGCCGTTTCAATCATTGCTATATCGGATTGGAACGTGATGCGAACGGAACGGCGACGGCCTCCTTGCAACATGAGGGGAGTGGCCGCAGAATCGACATTGTGATGGATCGTTCTTTTTCCGCGATCGTCGTCTACACCGGCGATGCGATCGTCGATGCGCCGCGCCGTGCGTTGGCGATTGAGCCGATGACGTGCGCGACCGATGCCTTCAACCATCCTGAGTGGGGCTTGAAGCGCCTTCTGCCGGATGAAACCGTGTCCGGCCGATATCTGGTCACCCATCGTTCCATCTAACTCTCCTGTTCGGCTGAGACCACCCGAGCCCATCCGCTGTGTGTGCGCTACGACGGCTTCGTCGATTCAACGATACGGAACCGCACTTCATCCACCTGGGTGTAGGCCGAGGTTTGCTCCCCTGCAAATAACCCGCATCGGTAGAGTCCCGTCGTCCAGCCGGTGGATGGACGTGACAGGACGAAGTAACCGGATTGGTCGTTGGTGGACATGATGAGCTGATCCTGTGCCACCGCTGGCTGCGCGCCGGTTAGTTCCGCGTGCTCTTTGAAACAGCGCGCCGAGAGCGGAATTTCATCGTACGAGGCCGTCACCAATCCGAACACCAGGTAAATGTCCGGCTGAGTAGCGGAAAAGCTGATCCCGGGGTCCAGAGGAATGAAGTCGTGGGCGCCGGTGGGCGAATCGTCCCGCATGACTTTCTTTGCCGGGATGACGAATCGGAACCAGGCAAAATCGGCGTCCCGTCCGACCAGGGAGGCCGCTGCATCCAACGTGTTCTGTGGTTTCAAATTCTCCATGGCCTTCGCGGCCAGCTCTGCTTCCGACGGAACGACCGGCGCCGCCGGCGTGGCCTGGGCGGCGTTCTCCATCTCGATTTCCTTGGCCAGTTCGGGGACATGCGGACGAATCTTCTCCAGCCAGCGCAGCAGTTTGTGTTTGTCCAGAATTCTGGTTCCTACTGGAAGTTCGACCTCCTTCGTCGACTGCTCGAATGCCACGGTCGTGTCGTAGAGGATCTTGAATTGAATGTATGCGTCTTCCCATTTCCCCAAATCTACCAGACATTGACCGAGTCGATAGACAGTGGCCGCATAGTCTTCATCAAGCGGATCGAGCCCTTCCATTTTGGGGATGATGCTGATGGCCTCCTTGCACCGGCCCAGGTTCATAAGAATCAGTCCAAGGTGCTGCTTAGCAAGGGGGTCCATCGGATTGAGGAGCAGGAGTTGCCGATACATCGGTTCGGCTTCCTGATAGCGCCCGGCCTCGAAGAGCGCGTAGGCGTCGTGGCGAATCATCGACCAGTCTTTGAGTTGTTTCGGGTTCGCGTCCGGGCTCATCATAGGTGCAAAGCGGCGGCCTCGCTCCGTCGATCCGTAAAACACGGTCAGCAGATTCTTGGCGGACAGCTCCAACGGGGAACCGGGGGAGACTTGTTGCAACACAGACTGCACCTCGCGGTCTGCGCCTTCGTAATCCAAAATGTCGAATCGCGCGCGGGCCATCGCCAACCGCCAGTTGAGCATGTCGGGTCTCAGCTCCACCGCCTGCTGATAGGACTTCAGAGACTCCTCCAGCCGGTCAAGTTTCCGAAGCTCACGGGCCAGTCGCAAATGGATCAACGGGTTCTGAGGGTCGATGGCGGCAATGCGCTGCAATTCAGTGACCGCTTCTTCCACCTGCCCGGACCGTACCAGCACGCTCCACTTCGCCCATCGCACGTCGAGAGCCTTGGGAATGCTCGCCAGGACGGTTTCATAGGATTCAAGGGCCGCTTCGGTGTGGCGTGAGGTGGCGAGCATATCGCCGCGGAGTTGGTGCAGGGCGAACGCGCGCGGGTTGTCATGAATGCCCTGGTCAAGAATACCGAGGGCCAAGTCGGTCGTCCCCTGCTCCCAGGCGGCTTTGGCGCGTTGGGCGACCTGGCTTTCCGAGTGCGGTGCTGGATCGTTCGCCATAGCCCTGGGTGCGTCTGTCAGCGTGACGGGCAGGAGCAGGAGCAGTCCGAGGATGCGAGAGGCCTGAAGGATGAATAGTTGTCGCGCATGTGCGTGAAACCATGTATGGATCGTCATGACATGAGTCTCTAGTGAAGGTGAACAGGTCCCTGTCATTCTCAGGCGAAACACCGGATCGATAGAGATACACTCGGCGCATCGGCCTGTATGCGGTTAGAGGCACCCCGAAGGAGAAGGATTCGCCGTGCTCAGCGGGCGCCTGCACCGTAAATGATCTTACTGTACGATGGCCCAGTTCTGCGAGGTGTCACCACCGGAGCCGGTTCAGGGCGGAGCACGAGGCATGTCCTGACAGGAGGTCCCCCGGTCGGCCGGTGAGGGTTGTCACTGATGCGATTGTCCGGATGGCCCGGAACTGAACCCGCCTACCGCACGTTGACGAAGCGGCCGTGAGCCATGGTTCGAAGCTGATCGATGTCTTCGTGGCGAGTGACCGAGAGCGGCACGGTGCCGGACAGTTCCTGAATCAGGAGATCGGTCGTCAGAGACGTTTTGTGGTGCAAGGCCCGGTAGAGTGCGGCCACCACCGCCTGTTCGATTTCCGATCCGCTGAATCCATCGCTGACACTGACGATCTTTGAAAGATCAAACTTCGTACAGTCCTGTTTGCGGAGCGCGAGATGGATCTTCCAGATGGCGGTCCGTTCGTGGTCGTCCGGCAAGTCCACAAAGAAGATTTCGTCGAACCGTCCTTTACGCAGCAGTTCAGGCGGAAGGGATGCGAGGTTGTTTGCCGTGGCGACGACGAACACCTCCTGCTTCTTTTCCTGCAGCCAGGTCAGAAACGCGCCGAAGAGCCGACGGCTCAATCCGGCGTCGGCGTCTCCGCTCCCGCCGCCTGACACCATGGCCTTTTCGATTTCGTCGATCCAGAGCACGATCGGCGAGAGGGACTCCGCCATCTCGATCGCCTTGCGGAAGTTTTTCTCCGACTCTCCGACGAATTTATCGAAGAGTCGCCCCGCATCGAGTTTGAGCAGCGGGAGTTGCCACTCGCGCGCGATTGCTTTTGCGGCGAGTGACTTGCCGCAGCCCGGGACCCCCACCAGCATAATGCCGCGCGGCGGCGTCAGGTTGAGCGCCTTGGCTTCCGCTGTAAATCCCACCTTCGCCCGCTCCAACCATGACTTCAGGTTGACGAACCCGCCCAGTTCAAATCGGTTATCTTCCAGGGGATAATATTCCAGCAAGCCGCCGTCTTTGATGGCCTGGACTTTCCGTTTCAGGATGGTCTGCACGTCATTGGCGGAAAGGGTGCCGTCTTCGACGATACATTGTGTGATGACCTGCCGGGCTTGATGCAGGGTCAATCCCTGCAGGGCGCGAAGGATGGCGTCGCGTTCCTGTGCCGAGGGGCCGGACTGTGCGGGTTTGGAATCGGTGAGCGAGCGAAGAATGCTCTGCACGACGGTCGTCGAGCCGGGACGACGAGGCGACGTTCTCTTGCCGAGTGACTGCAGCACACTGTGGAGCATCGACTGTAGTTCGTCCCGATCAGGCAGTTGCAAATCCAGCCGAACCGCGATCTGTTCGATGTCGGACGGGAGGACGATGGGATGACCGGTCAACAGACAGGTGGTACGGGAGCGGCCGAAGTGATGACTGACTTCACGCAACTGACGAGCCACGGCGGCGTCTTGCAAGTGCGGCGCAAGATCCTTGAGCCAAAAGATCGCTTCCACAGTCAAGCCGTTGAGGTGTTGAAGGACCGCCAGGGGAGTGGCGGTCATCTTGCTGATGGTTTGCCCCTCGTCCTGCCTGGTGAGGCCCCTGGTGATCGACCATTCGAACAGCGGCATGCGTTCCTGAGCCGCCACGGATTGAAGCAACGTCAGCACCCGTTCTTCTTCCACCGTCTCGATGATAATCAGGGGGTGGCTGGAGCGAATCAATGTGCGGAGGTCATGTACGCTCGTCGATAACGCCATAGGAATGAAATGCTAGCACGAGGGTTTCACCACACCAAGAAAAGGGGCGAATGTGACGAGGCTGGAGGCGCAACGCTAGCGCTGAGGACTGATGGTGGGAGACAATTCCGACAGTCACGACTCCTTCCGAACCGTCAGCGATCGGCCATTCGCCAGCGGCTCTTCTTCCGCCTAGGCGTCATTCTCCGTGAGGCAGCGACCGAGGCCCTGTTGTTCGGCGAGATGGTAGGCATAGTGGAGCGCCGCCAGGTTGGCAACCCGTTCTTCGGCTTCTTCGCGACTGTCTGAATAGATGATCTGCAGCCCGAATCTGGCCGTTAGGGAATCCAGAAAGTCCACGATGCCGTTTCGGTGATACTGGCCGAGCCGCCCTCCGCCGCGGTTGTATTGGATCGTGCCTTCGATCACCAGAAAGCGATGGGGAAAAGCGCGGAGCGGTTCGAGCTCGCGGAGAAAGCGCGGGCGGTTGTCGGATGGATTGGAGAAGATGGTGTCGAACTCCTCTACGCGACGGCGTTCCACGCAAAAAATATCCGGGGCTTCCGCAATCGCATAGTCACCGGCCGGCAGGGTTTGTTTGACTGTTCCAGCGATGCGCACCAGGCCCTTGAATTCGTAGGGCTGGTGTTCGCGGCTATCGACCAGGATATGGATCGCCGGTACCATGATTTTGGGATGGCTGAATCGGGTGACGTTCAGCATCGTTTGTGGACCCCGCAGTTCCTGACGGGATCGCGGAGCTGGTTGCGGTCGAGGCGCCGGCGAGGGGCGTGGAGGCGGTGTCGGTGAGGAAGGATGTTGCCTGCCGGCATCGTACCTGGCCCGGGCCGCGGGGTCGCTGAGTGTTTGATAGGCCTGATTGATTAGTTGGGTTCTGGCCTCGGCCTTCCGGTGCAGAGCCGGCGAATGAACGAAGCGATCGGGATGCCAGACCTGCATGTGCTCATGCCAGGCGCGTTTGATCTCCGCGTCCGACGCGCCGGGAGAGAGTTCAAGAATGGTGTAGTAGTTCGTGGTCCGTTCGTCCCGCATGCGGTGTCCTGATCGATATGACGAAGTGTAGCGGAGTGCGACGGCGAAGCGCTAGCCCGCATGATCGGAGTCGGCAAGGGGCGGTGGGTGAATCCTGCGCGTGTAATACGGGTTCGCCATTGTGGGAAAAGTGTCGGCGGTGTATCGTACGTCAGGATCAGGTAATTCCTGTTGTAAATTCCATCGGAGGCGATTCGCATGATTCTGGTCACCGGCGGTGCCGGCTATATTGGTTCGCATACCTGTGTGGAACTGTTGAATGCCGGCTGTGCGGTCACGGTCTTCGACAATTTTTCCAACAGCCATCCCGAAGCGTTGGTTCGTGTGGAGCGGATTACCGGAAAGTCTGTTCGCCTGATACGCGGCGATTGCCGTGATAAAGCCGCCCTGGTGGCAGCCCTGCGCGAGAGCCGGGCGACGGCGGTGATTCATTTTGCCGGTCTCAAGGCGGTGGGCGAATCGGTCCAGCAGCCATTGACCTATTACGACAACAATGTTGTCGGGTCACTGCGTCTCTTGGAGGCGATGCGGGAGTGCGGCGTGCAGCAGCTGGTGTTCAGTTCCTCTGCCACCGTCTATGGCGATCCGCAACGGCTTCCGCTCACGGAGGACCATCCGTTGTCGGCCACGAATCCCTACGGCAGGACGAAGTTGATGGTGGAGGAGATTCTGCGCGATGTCCAGCGTAGCGATGCCTCCTGGCGAATCTGCATTCTCCGCTATTTCAATCCGGTAGGCGCGCATGCCAGCGGCTTGATCGGTGAGGATCCTCAGGGGATGCCGAATAATCTCCTGCCGTTCGTGGCCCAGGTGGCGGTGGGTCGGCGGGAATACTTGAACGTGTGGGGCAATGATTATTCGACTCCGGACGGCACGGGAGTGCGGGATTATATTCATGTGGTGGATCTGGCACTGGGGCACCTCAAGGCGCTGGAAGCGCTTGATCGGCTGGAGCGTCCGGGCGAATGTTTGACGGTGAATCTCGGGACAGGGAATGGGTATAGCGTGCTGGAGATCGTGCGTGCGTTTGAAGCGGCGAGCGGCAAGCCGGTTCCCTACAAAGTCGCCCCCCGCAGACCCGGTGACGTGGCATCCTGTTATGCCGATCCAGAGCAAGCCCTAAAATCTTTAGGGTGGCGGGCGGCGCGCGGATTGGACGAGATGTGTGCCGATGCCTGGCGCTGGCAAAGTACGAATCCAAAAGGCTATGGGGGCTGACTCTATGGTCGTGTTTCGGGCTGCAGCATGGACAATCGGTGTCGGGGCAGTTGTGTGCGTGCTCTACTTCGTGCCGGTGGCGCATGCGAATCATCAAGGCCATGGAAGCCACGCCGACGGCGAGACTCATCCAAGGGTGGGAACGGGGTACTCGATTCCAGGTGCGTCCTTTCAGATATTCTTGGGGCAAGCCAACGATGTGGCAGAAGGGACCGGTCTGATTCAGGCAGACCGGAGCGCCGCCGTTGAAACGGTGCGGGAGGCGTTGGTTGTCCTCTTGCAGCACCGGTCCGACTATCCGCGTGTCGATGAAAGTCTCGCGAAAGAGGCGCTGGCCAAAGTCGTGATTGAGACGACTGTGGTGAATGACGAGGGGAAAGCATTTCCGTTTCTCGTCGTGCGCACCACACAGCCGGGACGCGTCATCCTGCTGATCAGCGCGGCCTCGCTGAAGGAGAAGGGGTATCTGCATCACCCGGAGACACTGGTTCCGGTGCTTGCGAGAGAATTTCAATGGGTGGCCAGCAAGGCGGACACCGCGCCGAAGCCCAAACTGGTGTCAGGTGAACGAGTGTTGAAATCGGCCGCGATCCGCACGGACCAGGACATTGCCGCCTTGCCTGGGGAGGAGCGGGTACGTATCCTCCAGCAGCTATTCGACACCTACCTGCGAACGGTCGATGAGCAGAAGAGCCTCGATGGTCAGCCCTTTTATGAAGTCGGCAGCACTGCGCCGGTCGCGCCGATTCATCAGGATTCGACGACCAAGCTGTATGAGATCCGGGTTCGTGAGGCCCTGCAGAAGATCGTCCGCGAGCCGTTCTTCTGGGACCGTACGCCGAAGGCAGTTAGAAGCCTGCTGAACGGGAAGGTGTGGACTGTCGCGTTCGTAAAAATCGATCAACGAGATTGGGCGACCCGAACCAGGGTGCTGCCGGAAGAGAAGGCCATTGTGGTTGGCGCGCACGACCAACGCATCCAGCCGGCGGCCATCTTGGTGAATACCTATCGAACGGCTGCGTCCGACGACCCGTTTTATTCGGATACGCAGGGGTTGCCTATGGGCGCACTTTCGGCGGACCAATTGGCGCGTGTGATTGCCTCGGAGATTCAGCACAATATTCAGGAAAAATCGATGACGGGTCACGTGGCGCAGGATGCGCTGACGGCTCCTAAATAAAGACGGAGCCAAGCAGCACAGGATTTCTATCGATGCATCGGTCGCCCGAGTGCCTCACTGTCTGCCGAATAAGAATCGGAAATGACTCTCTGAGGGCTTGCTGATGTTGGCAAGCAATTAATCGAGCAGGAGACCCAACTCGATGCGTTGACGACCTGAGTGCCTACGCAAAACAATTTTTATGTCTCATCGCAATTTGCTGAAATCTCAACAAAAGGTGCCCCATGGTTTACCTTTTGGGAGTTGGGCATCAGGTACAACACAACGGCCCACCCATGACACCGGAGAGGGAGCATGCGACTCGTGATTTCTGCACGTTTCTAAAGTCACGGGCTAAAGATTTGAACATTTCAATGTTGGCAGAAGAATTTAGTGAAGACGCGTTGCGCATAAGCAAGGCCCATGTCGCGATTGTTAAGGATGTCGCCCACAGCCTCGGGTTAAAACATCTTTTCTGCGACCCGACGCGTCAGGAGAGGGTCGAACGTGGTATCAACAATAATCTCGAAAGCCGTGAGCAGTATTGGCTATCTCGACTAGAACATCATTACGACAGCGAGACCATTTTACTTGTGTGTGGTGCTGACCACTTAGAAAGTTTCCGGGAAAAGTTGCAGGATAAAGGTGTTAAGGCGGAGATTCTTCCCGATCAGTTCGGTATCGGTTTACCACCGCTCATGATCACGGAAAAGTCCGGTGTATTTTTAGATTTTTAAGAGCATAGGTCGGAACCCACTCAGTCTTTCGGTGAGCTGTTTAATCGAGTCCGATGATTGTTCAATGCACAACTACTCCTCATTTACCCACAGCAGCGACGCAATAGCTGATGAAAACTAATCTATTGCCCTCTATAAACACAGGTCTGCAAAGCACCGACAAAGGCCAGTACCAATCCGACTATTGCAACGAGAAGACCAACTTTTGCCAATCGATCTGCCGATCTGCCAGCGGTATCAATTACCTCAGTGAGACGTTTGAAATGACGGCTGGTCAATTCCATGCGGAACTGTTCTGCAGGGGGAGAATCCACTTGATACCCTTCCAAAGCCTCCAATAGTTCCTCATCATTCTTCTGCTTGGCCATTTCCCGATATGTTCCCACGTAGTCCGTCTCCTATTATGCGCACTCTTGCCACTCGTCGCCCTTAGAGGACTCCAGGTCTTCAGGCGAAGCAATTTCCATGGTAGAAACAGAGTTTCGCATTAACTTATAACGGATCCCATACTTCACTACATCATAGGCGCGCGTCACTCTTTGATGGTCCGACCACGGCCCCTCTTGCTTATCTAGAATTTGGCACAATATCCGTATCTCTTTATCAAACCTTGCAAGAATGTTGGCGGCGCTGTCGCCACAGATAATGCCATTCAAAGATGTGAAATCAGTTTTGTTTTCCATGCATGAATATAAAACGCGCACTATTTTGCCGTTTCGTAGCGTTGCCTGCACGTGAAAGGGGTTGAAGGAATATATTTCTTCTTTGTTCGTGGGTAATTCAATCACAAATCGACCAGGATTTCCGAGCTTGAATGTTGCGTCGGAAAGACTTTCGCCAAGCTTTAGCTCTTTGAATTCAGTTATGACTTTCGGCAATCCGTGGTAGTGGCGGTATATGAAAAGTCCGCCGATTGAAATTAGCCCTAGCAGGATACCTACGACTAAAGTAACGAATGCTACTTTGCTTGCCCTTGTCCAATTCCATCTATCCATAGTTTGAGTGTAAAGATAGATTATTCCGCAGGAGAATAACCCCAAAAAAATTCCTGAACCTATGCTCATAGTGAACCGGCCAGAGTGTTGAAGGTAGGTATCAAGCACGAGCAAATCATGGTCTCAATTACTTTCTCGCCTTTAGAATCCACTCTCGCAGACCAAGGCTAGGCCAGCCGTGAGAATGTGTCAAGATTGAATGGACATCGGATATGTTGAGCGACACCGTAAGCTCCCCTTGAAATTGAGACCACCCCGACGACATGGTCCAGAGTGGACCGCGGAGGTGGCGAGATGACCGCAGGTGCAATCGAACCCATTGAACGCTGGACGACTTAACCGCGCGTGGCCCTGGTGGCCAGTATCCTGAAGGGCGAGACCTCCGTGGCGGAGGCGGCTCGGACGCATGGGCTGACGGTGGCGGAGGTGGACGAGTGGCGGGAGAAGTTTCTGCTGGGGGCTGAGAACGCCCTGCGGAGTCGCCCGCGAGACGAAGAGGCGTTGAAGGAGGAGCAGATCAAGAAGCTGAAACAGAAGATCGGGGATCTCGTCCTCGGAAACGATATCTTACGGGAGGCCTTGAAACCGTACCCTTGAGCCCGGAAGACATCCGACGCGTGAGGGCCGGCGTGTCGGGTGTCTCGGAACGGCGGAGCTGCCAGGTGCTCGGCGTGGGCCGGGCCTGCCTGCATCGACCGGCCGTTGCGAGAGGGCGGCGTCAGCGGACCGACCCGCCGTGGACGGAACGGCTCCGTCAGCTGATCCAACAGCATCCTACGTTCGGGTATCGGCGACTGTGGGTGCTGTTGCGACTATCGCCTGCAGCAGGAGTTCATCACGCCCTATACGCCGGAGCAGAATGGAATGATCGAACGGTTTTTTCGGAGCCTGAAAGAGGAGTGTGTCTAGCCACACACGTTCCAGACGTGTGTGGAGGCGCGGCGAATCATTCGGAACTGGGTCCAGTGGTACAACCACGAGCGGCCGCATCAGGCGCTGGGGTATCGGAGCCCGATCCAATATAGGGGACAACAATCAACGCAGGTGGCTTGATTTCAGGGGAGTACTACACTGAGTCATGGTGGCTGGGCTAACGGCCGGTCTGTTTGGGCTGTCCGGCTTTGGCTAATTGCATGTTCACGCTCACGACGCCCTCGTTGAGATTGCGATAGGGATAGGCGGAGGTGATGACAGGGAGGGCATCGGCTTGGTCCTGTGTGGTCACGAGGGTGAGCGCCGGTACATACCGGCCGGCGGCGACTTTGACACCGATCAATTTCGCGCCCGGTTCGACCACGACGTGATCGCCGAGTTCAGTGCGGAAGACCAGGGCTTGCATGCCGACAAAGGTATCGTCACCGATTCTGGCTGGTCCATGCACCTGCGATTGGTGGGCCAGCGAGACGCGCTTGCCGATATAGACCGAATAGGTCTTGCCCGCGACCTGCACTTCATTCTCCGGCAATTCATGGTCCCCCTCGAACGTTTCCAACCCATGAATGACGACCCCGTCCTGCACGTTACTGTGATCCCCGACAAAAATGTTCTGCCCTTCATCGGCCCGGACCGAAGCGCCGGGCGCGACGAAAATCAGCTCGCCGATGGTTACGGATCCGATCACCGCAGCCAGGGGATGAATGCGTGCCGACGTGGCAATCGTGGGCACCGTCACGTGAGGATTAAATGTGGTGGGCACGTTGGGGGACACCCAGCCGACCAGCGCGATGCCGATGAGGAGCATGTTCAGGCTCAGGCTGAGTGAGAGTGGCCATGATCGAGTCATCAACGATTCTCCACGGGACAACGGCACTCACCCTTGCTTGGTCGAGGCGGTGTTTGTTCCCTGCATGACGATGTAATGAATCCCCGCATGTAACGCTTTGCGCCATTCAGTTTCTAAGCTCGGCGTACAGTCGCCGTCGTATTCCTTGACGGTGGCAATTAAGCTGTTGACCCAGTACTCATAGAGTTGCGGCGTGATATTCATATGGCGGGCATTATGGGTATCGGCAATACGATTCAGGCACAGGGTACCGACTGGTTTGCCCTCCAAATGCATCAGCATCATGGCGATCCCTTCACGCAGGAGCGCTTTTTGCTTCGTGAAATTGGTATGGGCGAACATCGGTCTGATGCTCGGATGGATTCCGAGAAACATCTCATAGAACCGGTCGAAGAATTCCGGTTGCAGGCAGCATCGTCCATAACTTGCCATCACCTGCTCGATCGGCATGAAACCTCCCTGGGACCGGGCTCACAGCTCATCCTTTTGAAGGTACCCCTTGTCTCCATGTCGGCGGATGGCGCCTTAAACTTGAGGTACGCTTCGGGTCCCTTCATCCCGGCACTCGGGAGTGGACCGGACCGGCCTGGAACACGTAGAATGCGCCTCCGCGGTGCTCACCCCCTCCACCGGTGAGGGGGGTGGGAACCGACAGGGCTGAAACAACAGTGGGCTGACTAGGAAGGGATCGTCATGAGTGTGAAATGTGGAATCGTCGGGCTGCCGAATGTGGGCAAGTCCACCCTGTTCAATGCGCTGACCAAGTCTGGGATCGCTGCGGAGAACTATCCGTTCTGCACGATCGAGCCGAATATCGGCATTGTGGAGGTGCCGGATGCGCGGATGCAGGCGCTGTCGGACATCGTGAAGCCGCAACGGATGCAGTATGCGACGACTGAATTCGTGGACATCGCCGGGTTGGTGGCCGGAGCCTCGAAAGGGGAGGGCCTGGGCAACCAGTTTTTGGCCAATATCCGAGAGACCGACGGGATTGTGAATGTCGTACGTTGTTTTGAAGATGATAACGTGGTCCATGTGGCGGGTAAGGTCGATCCGATTTCCGACATCGCGACCATCGTGACGGAACTCGCGCTGGCCGACCTCACGACAGTGGAGAAGGCTCAGGAGCGGAACGTGAAGCTGATCCGCTCGGGGGACAAAGATGCCGCCAAGCTGGGGGAATTGCTGGTGCAGGTGGCGGCCTGTTTGAACGAGGGGAAACCGGCCCGCACGTTGACGCTCGATCCGGCGCAGCGCGCCTTGTTGAGGCCGTTGTGCCTGCTGACGATGAAGCCTGTGATGTATGTGGCCAATGTGGCTGAAAAAGGGTTTGCCAATAATCCGCTGCTGACGCGAGTGGAAGAATATGCTGCGCATGAAGGGGCGCCGGTCGTGGCCATCTGCGCCGCACTGGAGTCCGAGATCGCGGTCCTCTCTGATGAGGAAAAGCGAGAGTTCCTAACCGACATCGGGATGACCGAACCGGGGCTGAATCGACTGATCCGCGCAGCCTACCAGCTGCTGGGCTTGCAGACGTATTTCACTGCCGGGGTGAAGGAAGTCCGTGCATGGACGATTCATATCGGCGATACCGCGCCGCAGGCCGCCGGCGTCATTCACGGTGATTTTGAGAAGGGGTTCATTCGCGCGGAAGTGATCGGGTATCACGACTTTATCGCCTGTAAGGGGGAAGCGGGAGCGAAGGAAAAAGGGAAAATGCGACTGGAAGGGAAGGAGTACGTGGTGCAGGACGGCGACGTGATGCACTTCCGTTTTAACGTTTAGATGGGTGCGCGAAACATGGGTGGCGCCGGAACCTCCGGCTTAATTGGAGAGATGCGATGAACGAACAAGATACAGAACGGGCGGTCGCGATATTGAATCGGATTATGGAACTGGAGTTGGCCGGCGTGGTGCGGTACACCCACTATGCCTTGATGATCTATGGGTACAATCGGATTCCGATCGTGTCCTGGCTGAAGGGTAATGCGGATGAAAGTTTGGCCCATGCCCACAAAGCCGGCGAGTTGGTGACTCTATTGGGCGGGCACCCCTCGTTGAAGATCGGCACCTTGCTCGAAACCGAGAAGCATGATGTGGGGGATATTCTGCGCGAGAGCCTGGAGCATGAGAAGGCCGCTGCCGCCTCGTATTACGAATTGCTGAAGCTTGCGGAAAGTAAGTCTGTGTTGTTGGAAGAGTATGCACGCGAGATGATCGTCGGGGAAGAGTTGCATCTCGATGAGGTCAATAAAATGCTGCGCAAATCCGGCGATGTGCAGGCATTTCGTTCCTAACGGTTCAAGCTGCCTGACGGAGGCTTGGTCCGGAACTCCAGGCCAAGCCTCCGTTAGGATTCCATGTGCCGGTTACTGTCGCGCGCTGAAGTCGCCCTCCCACCGTCACCCGCTGCTGTCTCCTCATGTTTAACGTGATTCTGTACCAGCCGGAAATTCCTCCGAACACGGGCAACATTATCCGACTCTGCGCCAACACGGGTGCGTCGTTGCATCTGGTCAAACCGTTGGGTTTTACGCTGGAAGACAAGCAGTTGCTACGAGCCGGACTGGATTATCATGAGTTCGCGTCGATCACCGTGTACGAGAGTTGGGCGGAGTGTCTGGAACGGATGAAGGATTGCCGGCTGTTTGCCGTGTCGACAAAGGGCAGGCAACGGTACGATCTGGTGCGTTACACCGAAGGCGATGCGTTGGTGTTTGGCCCGGAAAGCCGTGGATTGCCGGCGGAGATTCTCGGGAGCGTACCTGACCAGCAACGGATCCGCGTACCGATGGTGCCGGGAAGCCGCAGCCTCAATCTGTCCAACTCGGTCGCGGTGGTGCTCTACGAAGCCTGGCGACAGGCGGGGTTTGAAAAGGGGATCTGATCGCTGATCATTTCTTGGCCTGCGCCGTGAAGTCCGACGGAGCAGAATGTGTTACCTGCCGTTCAGTGGAGCCGTCAAATCTCCAGCACCAGCCCTATTTCGACTACCTGATCCGCCGGCAGGTGGAAATAGGAGCTGGCTCGCTGCGTATTGCGTGACAGGAAGACAAATATTTTCTCTCGCCAGATCGCCATCCCCGGTTTCGGTGTCGCCAAAAAGGTTAGTCTGCTCAGGAAGAACGTTGTCTCATCGACAGGAATCGAATGGCCGTGGGCTGCGAGGTGGGCGAGGACACGTGGAATGTCCGGCGTTTCCATGAATCCGCATCTGGCGACGACTTGAAACAGGTTTTCTTGGATGGTGGTGACCTTCAATGGGCCGCCCGATGGAATATAGGGTACGGGCTCTGTGCGGACCGTGAGGATGTAGACCTGCTCGTGGAGAGATTTATTGTGCCTGACATTCTGTAACAACGCGGGCGGGGTGATGTCCGGATGTTGAGATAAAAATACGGCGCGGCCGGGGATTCTGTAGGGTGCCTGCGAAAGAACTTCCCGGACGAACTGAAGCAGGGGAGGAAACTGCTCGCGTAAGTGGTCCGCCACTATCGCGCGTCCTCTCGCCCAGGTACTCATGATCGTGAAGACCGCCGCGCCAAGCAGCAGCGGGAACCACCCGCCATGGGGAATCTTTTGGGCATTCGCGAGAAAGAAGGCGAGGTCGATGAGCAGGAAGCCTCCGACGGTCATGGCTGCCAGGAGCGGGCTCCAGTGCCAATGGGCCTGGACCACGCGATACATCAGGAGGGTCGTGATGATCATGGAACCCGAGACGGCGATGCCATACGCTGCGGCCAGATTACTAGACGATCCGAATGAAAGGATCAGGCCGACGGTACCGATGAACATGAGCCAATTCAACAGACCGAAGTAGATTTGGCCATGTTGCTCGGCGGACGTGTGGGTGATTCGCAACGGCGGCAGATAGCCCAATTGAACGGCTTGCAAGGTCAACGAGAAGGCCCCGGACAGCATGGCTTGTGATGCAATGACAGTCGCCATGGTCGCGAGCGCGATCAAGGGGTACAGCATCCAGTCGGGGGCCAGGAAGTAAAAGGGATTGGCCAGAGCCGCCGGGGTCCGCATGAGGAGCGCACCCTGGCCGAAGTACTGAAGTAGGAGGGCAGGCAGTGCCACCGCAAACCAGCCGAGTTGGATCGGCCGGCGTCCGAAGTGGCCCATGTCGGCATACAGCGCTTCGGCTCCCGTGAGGACCAGAAACACACTGCCCAGCACCAGGATACCGACTGCGGCATGCCGAATCAAAAATTGGATTGCATAGAGCGGACTGGCTGCACGCAGTATTTCAGGGGTTTGGATCAAGCTGTGGAGCCCGAGCAGAGCCATCGTGACGAACCAGAGCAGCATGATGGGACCGAAGATACTTCCGATCGTTCCGGAGCCGCGGCGTTGGATCATGAACAATAAGGCGACCAGCGCGACGGTCAGAGGCAGAATGTAGGGGGTGAACACATCGGTGGTCAGCGTGAGCCCTTCGACCGCGCTCAGGACCGAAATGGCCGGTGTAATTATGCCGTCGCTATAGAGAAAGGCCACGCCGATCAAGCCGAGGGTGACGACAACGTTGAGTCCTTTGCGGAGATCGACCGGGCGGGACTGTTGACTGAGCGCCATGAGCGCCAGCATGCCTCCCTCGCCCTCGTTGTCGGCTTTCATGACGAACAACAAATATTTCACGGTGACGACAAGCACGAGCGACCACACGATCATGGAGAGAATCCCCAACACGTTGTCGGGCGTGACCGGCAGGCCATGCGATTCGTGAAAACATTCGCGCAGGGCATACAGCGGGCTGGTTCCGATGTCGCCATAGACCACTCCCATGGCGGCCACGGTGAGGGAGACGGAAGAGGATTGCTTGTTGAGATGCTTCGGCATGGATGCGTGACAGGGGTTGGACCCGATTCGCGATGCTCCTGTGTTGCAACGGGCGGACTATACCATGTTCGATGAAGAGATGCCGGTCGGTTGTGCAGGACGTCGTACGGCGAAGCATCTGCTCCCATAGGGAGAGAGGTGCGGTTTCCGCATCCGGCCTGGAAGTTGTGCGAATCTTCTGCTAGATTCCGGGTCGACTCGTGAGAACGATCAGCGGCGTCGAGCCGGCCAAGTCCTTCACGTTCATGTGCCAAGAAAGCCTCTGCGACCGGGAGCGTTGCCTCCAGCCAGATTTCGCTTTCGGAAAGTCTACACGAACCTATGACCTCTCCAACGACGCCGACTATTTCCGCTTCAGCGCAGCAACGTATTGTCGATCTCATCGCCAAGGAACTTGGGGTAACCGCCCCACAGATCGCGGCCGCAGTGACGCTGCTGGATGGCGGGGCGACGGTACCCTTCATTGCGCGCTATCGTAAAGAGGCCACCAATAATCTGGACGACACGCACCTGCGCACGTTGGAAGAGCGGCTGCTGTATCTGCGTGAACTGGAAGAGCGACGGCAGACGATCCTGGCCTCGATCGAAGAGCAGGGCAAGTTGACGGACGAACTGCGTCGGGCGGTCGAGCAGGCCGCGACGAAACAAGCCGTGGAAGACATCTATCTTCCCTATAAACCCAAACGTCGCACCAAGGCGCAGATTGCGCGCGAAGCCGGCCTGGAGCCGTTGGCGAACGCGCTCCTTGCCGACCCGACGCTCGATCCGGAGCAGGAAGCCGTAGCGTATGTAAAGGTCGTGCCGGCAGCCGAAGGAGTCGAGGCTATCAATGTGCCTGACGTGAAAACCGCGCTCGAAGGCGCACGCGATATTCTGGTCGAGCGATTTGCTGAAACCGCCGACCTGCTTGCGGCCTTGCGCGCAAAATTGTGGAGCGAAGGCATCGTGACCTCCACGGTCATGCCCGGCAAGGAAACGGCGGAGGAAGAAAAGTTTCGCGATTATTACGCCTATTCGGAAACGATCCGGACGATTCCTTCGCATCGCGCCCTGGCGATGTTCCGCGGTCGTACGCTGGGCGTCCTGAAGCTCGACCTCGGTCTTGGCGAGAGCCTCGAAGCTGTGGTGCCGCATCCCTGCGCGGCGATGATTGCCGCCCATTTCGGCATCGAACAGCGCGGCCGTCGCGCCGACAAATGGCTCACCGATGTTTGCTACTGGGCCTGGCGGGTGAAGGTGCATCTGCATCTGAGCACGGAGTTGCTGTTGCAGGTACGTGAGGCGGCGGAAGCGGAGGCAATCAAGATTTTCGGGCGCAATCTCCATGAACTACTGCTGGCGGCCCCCGCCGGTCCGAAGGCCGTGCTCGGTCTCGATCCTGGTCTCCGCACCGGCTGTAAAGTGGCGGTCGTGGATGCGACTGGAAAATTGCTGGAGACCGCGACGATCTATCCGCATCAACCCCGCAATGATTGGCAGGGGTCGTTGTCAACCATCACACAATTGGTGTTGCGGCACGGTGTCGCCCTCATCTCGATCGGCAACGGCACGGCCAGCCGTGAGAGCGATAAATTTGCCGTGGAAGTCGTCAAGCTGGTGGCGGCGCAGAAGCCGGAACAGAAGCTGGCGAAGATCGTCGTGAGCGAAGCCGGCGCTTCCGTCTACTCGGCATCGGCTTTTGCCGCCGCGGAGTTTCCGGCGCTGGATGTGAGTCTGCGTGGCGCCGTGTCGATTGCCAGGCGGTTGCAGGACCCGTTGGCCGAGCTGGTCAAGATCGATCCAAAATCCATCGGAGTCGGCCAGTATCAGCACGATGTTAATCAGCGAGCCCTGGCGAGATCGCTCGACGCCACGGTCGAAGACTGCGTGAACGCAGTGGGCGTAGACGTGAACACGGCATCGGCGCCGCTGCTGGCGCGAGTATCGGGACTCAATCGCGTGTTGGCTCAAAACATCGTGGAGTACCGCGACGCGCACGGGCGATTTCAGAATCGGCATACGATCCTCAAGGTGCCTCGTTTGGGCGAGAAGACCTTCGAGCAGGCGGCGGGGTTCCTGCGGATTAACGACGGCGACAATCCATTGGATCGTTCCGCCGTCCATCCGGAGGCCTATCCGGTCGTCGAGCGCATGTTGGCGCGGCTCAAGAAAGACCTTGCCGACGTCATGGGCAAGCCGGCTGTGCTGAAGGACCTCTCACCGGCGGAATTCACGGATGAGACATTCGGTCTGCCGACGGTGCGCGATATCCTGACGGAGTTGGAAAAACCCGGCCGTGATCCGCGTCCTGAATTCAAAACGGCGACCTTCAGGGACGGAGTCGAATCGCTTGCCGATCTCCAGTCCGGGATGGTGCTCGAAGGGGTGGTAACCAATGTCGCGGCGTTCGGCGCATTCGTCGATATCGGCGTGCATCAGGACGGCCTCGTGCATGTGTCGGCGTTGGCGAACAAGTTCGTCAAAGATCCGCATGACGTCGTGAAACCGGGGCAGATCGTGAAGGTGAAGGTGCTGGCCGTTGATGTGCAACGGCAGCGGATTTCGCTCACGATGCGCATGGAAGATGCTGCAGCCCCCGCCCTGCCATCTGGCGCGGGAGCCGCGCGTGATCGGCGTCCTTCTGATTCGTCCCGTGCGGTGCCTCGTGAACCCCAACCCGTCGGCGCCTTTGCCCTGGCGTTGGCGCGGGCCAAGGAGAAGCGATCATGATTGGGGCACAGTCCGTGAAGCCCTGACCGAACGGGCTTCTGCCCAGTGCGAATCACGTGAAGGAATTGCCGCCCTCAGGCCTGACGAGCGTGTTGCGGGAAGTCCACGCATCCATTCCATGTTGTCAATCATCCTCTCCTCCGGAAGTCCTCGGTAGAGAGTCTTGCGCCGAACGATTTCTCTTCAGGCGTGTGCCTCTTCCATCGTGCGGCCGCTGATGTCTCGCTTGTCTCGTGTTCCGAGCATGATCATGGGCTAGGCCAGACATTCTCCATTCCACCCTACCGTGAAGTTTCGAGCTAATCGATCGGGGGCTTGCCCCGCTCATCCCGTACTCTGCGAACGTAGGGCCTTGACCGGGGTCGCGCTCTTTGCTATATAGTTAGGAGTCCTAACTATTGCAGTGAGGTCACATCAGAAAGGAGTGAGGGATGGATGCATTGAAGGTGTTCGACACATGGGTCGAGGTTCCGGGGAAGACCCTGCACTTTGACGTTATGACGTTAGATCAGGCGACTGCGTTGAAGTTAGCGAACGAGCATGTTGTGACCCAAGGCTATGCGGCGATCACCGTGACAGCGGAAGAATGCCGGTTTTGCCATCAGGAGCCGCTGGCCATGTTCACCCAACATCAGCAGAGCGAGTTCCTAAAGGCCGGTGGATTCATCGTGCAGCTGTCTGCATAGAGGAGCGTCGATATGGGAAAGCAGCTTCCAATGCAAGGAGAGAAAACGGTCGTTGATCATATTACGACCGGATTGACGAAGGTCGCCGCTGCGTTACGGAGCCAAGCCTGGGAGGGAGGAAGTGCGCGCAAGCTCACTCCGACTCAAGGCCAAATCCTGGTCTTGCTGGCCGAGCGGGCCACGCAACCCATGCGACTGAACGATGTGGCGCGCGAGTTGTGTTTGACGGCGGCGACCACGAGCGATGCGGTCATGACTCTTGTGGAGAAGAAACTGGTCAAGAAAGAGCGATCGCCTGACGACCAGCGGGCGCTTGTTCTCACGCTGACGGCAGGGGGGCGACGCGAGGCGCAACAGACCACAGGATGGACCGAGGTGGTGCGCGCCGGGGTCAGGAGTCTGACTCCGGATGAGCAGACAGTATTTTTGCGAGGACTGACCAAGGTCATGTACTCGTTGCAGGAGCAGGGCGTGATTTCAGTTGCTCGAATGTGTGTCGGCTGCACCTATTTTCAGCCATATGTGCATGTGGATGCGGCACGGCCGCACCATTGCGGGTTTGTGAACAAACCGATGGGGGATGGGCAGTTACGGCTTGAGTGCCCGGACTTTATTCCAGGGTCGCAGCCAGATCAGGCGCGTCGGTCGCAGGAGTTTCTCCGCGGCGGGGAGGGGCACTAAGCCCGAAGCCTTATTTATCAAAGGAGGAGTGTGATGACACGTCATACATGTGCGGGTTTGGTGCTTGTGAGTCTGATGGTGGTAGTCGGAGCAGCCCATGCAGGCGATGGAAAAACAGCCCAGTCGCTCTATGAGCGATTAGGCGGCAAGGATGCTATCACGGCGGTGGTGGAGACCTTTGTGGGAACCGTCGGTGGAGACACCCGCATCAATGGCTATTTCGCGAGTACGGATCTGACGAAGCTCAAGATGCATCTGGTGAACCAGATCTGTGAAGCGAGTGGCGGGCCCTGTGCGTATACAGGTCGGACGATGACCCAGACACACAAGGGCATGGGTGTGCAGGATGCGGCATTTGGAGCCCTGGTTGAGGATCTGGTGGCGGCCTTGGATCACCATCAGGTCGGCAAGGTGGAAAAACGCGAACTGCTGGCCGTTCTCGGTCCGATGAAGAGTGAGATCGTCGAACAGAAGTAAGTCCTCCTGCTGCGAGAGTGGTGAGTGCGCAAGCCTATGGGGCATGGACGTGGCTCCGATGGCATTGGCCTATCCCGCATGCACGATTGTGATGATGAGATCTACATAAAGGAGAACAATGATGAGCCTTAACCCAACGATTCCTGGTTATACCTATGGCACTTCGGCGGTCCCACGTGCGGCGATTTCGATGGAGGAGTTCGAATTACTGAAGAAGACGGTGTTATTTGGTGAGGAGGATGTGAAGGCGCTCCAGCAGTCGAAGACGGTGGTCAAGGATCAGGTCGAGGCCATCCTCGACGTCTGGTATGGATTTGTGGGGTCGAATCCCCATCTCGTGAGCACCTTTGTCCGTGTGGCAGATGGTCAGCCGGACATGGAGTACTTGGGAGCCGTGCGGAAACGGTTCGGCCGGTGGATCCTCGATACGGCCGCTGGTAACTACGATCAGGCCTGGCTGGATTATCAGTTTGAAATCGGGCGTCGGCACCATCGTGTCGGGAAGAACGTGACAGACAAGGTGGCGGCCGCTCCGCATATTCCATTCCGCTATCTTCCTGCTCTCCTCTACCCGGTGACTGCAACCCTTCGCCCCTTCCTGGCGAAGCAGGGGCATAGCGAGGCCGAAGTCAGCGCGATGCACCAGGCATGGATCAAGTCTGTCTTATTGCAGGTGATACTCTGGAGCTATCCCTATGTGAAAGAGGGTGATTTCTAGGGGGCAGGGGCATAGATCGTGGGACGGACGTAGAACTGTTTGTGTCCGTCGGCGATATGAAGTCTCTGGCGGAAATCCGGATTCCGCCTTTCCAGAGACTAATGGGAAAGATGAGGAGCGTGATGATGGTTGCGCAGGCTCGGTTGATGCGTTGGGCCGAGTCTGCAGCGCCCGCCCTGCCATCTGGCGCAGGAGCAGTCCGTCGGCACTTTCGCTGGCCCTCGCTCGCGCGCGAAAGAGAAGACGTAGAGCGCGGTCTACTCGCCATCCGTTGTGCGCGGCAAGCGTTCACGGGGTGACTTTGAAGAAGTTTCCGCCTTTGGCCTGTTCGTCGTCGCTGCCCCACGCCATATGCTTATCCAGTCGTTTGAGGAGCGGCACGTGTTTGGAGCAGTGGATGTACGCTTCTTCCACACCGATGAGGACCCAAGCCTTGGGCTGACGTCCGCCCTTGACGAGGGCGGCTTCGGCGATGCGCGCCGGAATCCGGGAGAGGCTCTCCGGTTCGCTTGGGGTCAGCACACGCGCGGTTCCATTGACATGTAGTCCGACCGTGCTCTGACAGAAGTCGACAAAAATCAATCCGATGTGGGGATTCTCCAGGATGTTTCCCAGGCTCGCCAGCACGCCGTTGCCCCGGTATTCCGGATAGATCAGCGTCTTCTCATCGAGTACTTGAATGAATCCCTGTTCACCGGCTCGAAAGGAGCAGTCGCATTCCCCTTTTCCATCGGCGGTGGCAACGAAGACCATGTCCATCCGCGCGATGAACTGCTGCATCTGTGGATTCAGGTGGGGCAGGGTTTGGTGGGTATAAAATGCCGCGGCGCGAGCCGAGGTGCCGAATTGCTCTTGTGCACGCTGTTCGCCTGATGATCCCGGCCTGGTCATATCGAACGCTCCTTGTGGAAGATGTCGGAGTACGGTGTTGCATGGCTGATTGTCCCTTATGTACGGCAGCGCTGTCGATATGTGCCTGATGGCGAAATCGGGGAGGACGGAAGAGCGATCGGTTGTGAGGGCTGCTCTGGAGGCGTGTCGTCGAACATGATGTAGGCGCCTGATGGATTCGGCGCATGGCTCATGCGGCAAGGATTACATGCGCCAGGGTCAGCCGAGGGGGAATTCAGCCGCCACTCTCGTACTTTTTGAGTTTTGCCGACAGCGTTTTGTAGTCGATCCGGAGCGTTTGGGCGGCTTTGGTTTTGTTGCCGCCACTGGATTCCAATACCCGTTCAATATGCAGGCGTTCGACCTCGTCGAGGGGCAGGTGTGTCTGGTCGTCGGGCGATGGTGTCGCTGACGCGCGCGGGAGCACCTGCAGGACTTCTTCGCGGGTGATCGGCCCGGAGTTCGGACTCATCAGGACCATGCGTTCGATGACATTGCGAAGTTCGCGTATGTTTCCCGGCCAGCGGTACGCTGCCAGGTGCGTGAGAGCCTCCGGCGTAAGCGTTCTCGTTGCGGTGCCAGGAATATGCAGGTGGTGCAGAATATGATCGGTCAGAACGGCGAGATCTTCCGGTCGTTCGCGCAACGGTGGCACCTGCAGCGTCACCGTGTTGATGCGATAGAGGAGATCGTCTCGAAACCGGCCTTGCAACACAAGTTCCTGGATGTCCCGATTCGTCGCGCAGATGATCCGGACATCGGCCCGGAGTGTGCGTGTGCTGCCGACCGGGCGGTATTCGTTCCGGTCGAGAAACCGCAGCAGGCTGACCTGCATCGGCCCCGGCATTTCGCCGATCTCGTCCAGAAACAATGAGCCGCCGTCGGCGGCGGCGATCAGTCCGGGTTTGGCCTGAATGGCGCCGGTAAACGCGCCTTTCTCGTAGCCAAATAATTCGCTCTCCAGCAATTCTCGACTCACCGCTCCGCAATTGACGGCGATACAGGGGCCAGCGGCCCGCCGGCTGTGCGCATGCAGCAGACGCGCGACCACGTCTTTGCCGGACCCGGTTTCTCCCTGGATGAGTACCGGGGCTTGCGACGGCGCGACCTGAGCGATCTGGGTTCTTACTGTCTGCCAAGCCTGGCTGGTTCCATCGACGATGTCGTCCTGCCGATATCCACCGTGGCGCGCGGCCAGATTCTCGCGACGAAGCTCCCGCACCGTACGAAGCTTTGCCAGCGCGGCCTTTACAGCTGCACCGTCGAATGGCGTGTCCTTGATGAGGAAATCCCATGCGCCGTCTTTCATTGCCGCCACCGCGTCTTTGACGTCGCCATGGCCGGTCAAGACGATCACATCGACGTCCGGTTGATGGTCCTTCACCCAACGCAAGATTGCCCGGCCGTCGATCCCGGGCATGCGGAGATCGGTGATGACACAGTCGAAGGAGGCCGTACGGAGTCGATCAAGGCCTTCCTGCCCGCCGCTCGCCGTCTGTGTATCGCAGCCTTCTTCACGGAGTGCCTGTTCCACGACGAGGCGAACAAATTCTTCATCGTCGACAATGAGGGTGCGCATGTGTTCCATGGTCATCCGGTCACGCTGAAGGAGGAGAGGGTGGAGCAGAGGGCCAGTCGACGACGGATCCGGCGCGATCCGGAAAGGCCAGATAGAATGTGCTGCCCGCTCCGGGAGCGGATTCCACCCAGACCCGACCGTCATGTTTGTCCATGACGAGTTTTACGATCGCGAGACCCACGCCCGTGCCCTCGTATTCCTGCGGGCTGTGGAGCCGCTCGAAGAGCCCGAAGATCTTGTCGTATTGAGCCGGGTCGAATCCGATCCCGTTATCTTGTACCCACAGGACGCGTTCACGTTTCATTTGAGTACCGCCGATGGTGATGGTCGGGGGCGTAGCGTGGCGGGAGAACTTCGCCGCATTGTCGAGCAGGTTCGCGATCGCCTGACGGATGCTCACCGGTTCTCCGTAGAGATCGGCAAACGGCAGGGCGACCTGGATTTTCGGCTTTGGACTCTGGAGTCCGCTGAAGCGATCGGTGATGAGGGGCGTGATCATTTCCATCACATTAAAGCGCTGACGAGGCAAATCCTGCTGCTCCAGCCGCGAATATTTGAGCAGGGCGTCGATCATGTGGGTGAGGCGCAGCGCGGAGCGCCGGATCACATCGATCTGGTGTCGGGTCTGCGCGTCGCCTCCGTCAGCGAATTGTTTCTCCAGCAGGGAGGAGAACCCTTCGATTTCCCGCAATGGACCTTTGAGGTCGTGGGCGACGGAATAGGTAAACGCTTCAAGCTCTTTGGTCTTCCGGGCAGTCGCGGCGGTCTGCTCGCGGAGGCTGGTGACCATCGACGAGAGAGAGGCGGTTAAGGTGCCGACTTCGTCGCGGCTGGGCCAGGATTCAAATTGCGCCGTGAGGTCGTGGTGAGCGACACGATCGGCCGTGACCGAGAGACGTTGGAGCGGTTTGGCGATCTGCCGATTGACGGAGACATAGATCACGGTGATGACCAGTCCGAGCACCGCGACGAGGCCTAAGGCAATCAGCCGCGCTTGTTGGAGCAGCAGATCTCCCTCCACTTTCATTTCCACATCGATATCGCGATGGGCGTCGACCAGTTGATCGAGATTATTCATCAGTTTCACGATCAGGCCGTCGGTCTTCGTCACCGGCGAGGGTGCCACGCCGAGGCGTTGGGGGCTGGCGAGCGCAGACTGCCACAAGGTGGATAGTTCCTGCAGGATCCGATCGATCTCGGCGATGGCGCGATCCTCCTGGTCGGCAAGATCCAATCGTTCATGCTGAGTCAACATGCCGAGGAGAATTGGATGGGTGCGGGCCGCATGGGTGGAACGATACAGGTCGAGAGAGTTGCGGATCTGTTCGGCATGGCGGCTAAGCCGAGCAAGGGTGTCGGCCGCATCGGCCTTCGTGATCTGCTCCAGAAAGAGATGCAGCGTGAGGTTCATTTCATAGGCGGAGCGTTGCATGCCTGCCGCCGTGACGATGGCAGGCACCGTAATGCGTTTGTGGCGGTCCACATAGCTGTTGATGCGGCTGAGGTACACGAGCAGCGCTGTGAGGCTCAACGCCAACAGGCTGAGGATGACTCCGAAGGAGATGAAGAATTTTTGTCCGATCGAGCGGTCGTGGAGCCAGCGCATGCAGGCCTCGTGGTGAACATCGAACGTACCACAGAGAGACGGCCCCTGTCAGTCGGGTGCAACCGGCACCGTACTCGAGCGATCTGACAACGCATCTGCGATACGTAGGACCGTTGTTAATGGAAGCAGTGTGCAGCACCGGGCGACTGCTGTTCCAGCAACGGTGCTCCAGCACAGGCTGCTGCTTCGACAGCTCAAAGGTACCATCAGCGCGACCGATCGCCGAGAAAAGCAGACTGTGGATGAGGCAACGAAGGCGGAAAGCAGGGTGAGAGCGATGGGTGTGGGCCTGACGATTGTGGCTGTATCAGCAGGTGCTGTTGATCGCGTGCATGAAGATCGGCCGCGTGCGACAGGGAGGCCTTTGCCGACCACTACGTTCAAGAACTGAATGGCGCGGCAAGAGACAAACGTGGACGCCAAGCGATGCATTGCGTTCAACAGCCGGTGCTCAACGAGTGGCGGCCTCGCCCTGCCACAACATGTCATACCCCAGTTCTTTGGTGTCGGAGCAGAAGGCGGTGACTTTGGCGAAGCTGTTTCGGAAGATGTGATTGGCGTGCGACCGTTCGTGCTCTTCAAACGATCGCCAGTAGGTCACGATCACGTAATGTTCGTCGGCTGTCCTTGATGGAGCGAGTGATCCCTCGTCCGACACAAAGCCGGAGAACCTGAAGACCTGTCCGGCGATGAATCCACCCTTGTCGCCGCCGTACACATCCTTCACGACACTGCAGAGTTCCCCGAAGGCCAACTCGACATCGTCGAAGGTGATCTCGGGTTTCAGCGTGACCGTGTTGAACAGCATTTTCGAGCCGAACGGGACGGTAATGGGTCCGAACATGGGAGCCTCCGCAAGCGAATGGTCATGCAATAGAGCGATCGCCACGCGCCGTTCAAAAGTGTAGGTCTAAATCCTCGGTTGATACACTGCGTCGATCAAATGTTTGGGCTCGACGGTCGTATTGCGCATTTGCGCCTGCAACACATTACTGCCGGCCGGCACGCTGTGGGTCAGCCAGACATTGCCGCCGATGATCGACCCCTTGCCGATGGTGATACGCCCCAGAATGGTCGCGCCCGCATAGATCACAACGTCATCCTCGACGATCGGATGGCGCGGGGTGCCTTTGACCAACCCCCCGTTGTCTCCCTCCTGGAAGCGTTTCGCGCCGAGGGTGACAGCCTGATAAAGTCGGACTCGCTCACCGATGACGGCTGTTTCTCCGATCACGACGCCCGTGCCATGATCGATGAAAAAGGAGCCTCCGATGGTGGCTGCCGGATGGATATCGATCCCGGTGGTGGAATGTGCGATATCGGAGATGAGACGCGCCGGCAGGCGTGCGCCCAACTTGTAGAGCGCGTGCGCGACGCGGTAGTAGATGACTGCGGTCATGCCGGGATAACAGAGCAGAATTTCGGAGGCGCTGGTTGCCGCGGGATCTCCCTGATAGGCCGCCTGGAGATCGGTGAAGAATCGCGCACGAATCGCGGGTAACTGCGCGGCAAACCTGGTCGTGATGTCGTATGCGGACTGGTGTGCGTCGGCGTCCTCCCTCTCATTTCCTTCCGACACGAACAGGAGTCCGCGACGAACTTGATCCTGCAACATGCTCAGAGTCTGGTGTAGTTGGTTGCCGACAAAATAGTCGATGTTGGCTTCGTTCAGATCCGACCGGCCGTAGTGGGTCGGAAACAACACGGCGCACAACCCACCCAGAACTTCCAGTAAGGCTTTCCGGGACGGCAATTCCCGGATGCGGCCTTGATGTCGCACATTGTGCTCGATTTCACGCGAGTGCCGGAGAGCGGCCACGACCTGGTCGATATTCCAGGTCGATGGCGGAGCCTCCAACGATTTGGCCAAATCCTTTTCCATACACCTCTGCCTTTTCCGCGTCGTCTTGCGCTGCCTATTCCGTTTTCAGTTGATGCAAGGCGCGCACGAGTGCGTCGATTTCGTCATGTGTGTTGTAAAACGCCAGCGACGGACGGACGGTCCCGTTGAACCCGAAGCGGCGCACGGTCGGTTGCGCGCAATGGTGTCCGGAGCGCACGGCAATACCCTGTCGATTCAGATGCCGGCCGACCTCTTCATTCTCGAAGCCATCCAGCACAAACGACAAGACACTTGCCTTGTGGGACGCTGTGCCGATCGGTCGAAGCCCGCCGACCGATGCCAGCGCCTGCGTGGCATATTCCAGCAATTCGTGCTCGTAGGCGGCAATCGCAGACATGCCTAGTTTGGTGAGATAGTCGATCGCCGCGCTGAGGCCGACGACACCGGCGATATCCTGGGTGCCCGCCTCGAACTTTTGAGGAATGCCTTGATAGGTCGTCTTGGTAAAGGTGACGTCTTGGATCATATTTCCGCCGCCTTGCCAGGGAGGCATCTCTTCCAGGAGCGCCGCCTTACCGTAGAGCACACCGATGCCGGTCGGGCCGAAAATCTTGTGGCCCGAGAACACGAAGAAATCGCAATCCATGGCTTGTACATCGATGGGCATGTGCGGTGTCGATTGCGCGCCGTCCACGAGCACCGGGACACCGTAGCTGTGCGCCAGCGCAATCAGCTGCTCCACCGGATTCACCGTGCCCAGCGCATTAGAGACATGGGTGACCGCCACCAGTTTGGTGCGACGGTTCAGCAGCGCCGCAAACCCGTCGAGGATCAGCTCGCCGGCTTCATTGATCGGGGCCACCTTGATCGTGGCTCCCGCCTGTTGCGCCAGCATCTGCCAGGGCACAATGTTGGCGTGATGTTCCATGGTGGTCAGCAGGATTTCGTCGCCCCGGCCGATATGCGCCCGGCCATAGGTGTTGGCCACCAGGTTGATCGCCTCGGTCGTCCCCCGCACGAAGACGATTTCCTTGGCATCGGCTGCGTGAATGAAGCCTCGCACCTGTTCACGGCCCGTTTCGTAATGTTCGGTCGAACGGGCGGCCAGTGTGTGGGCTGCGCGATGGATGTTGGAGTTGTCGCGACTGTAAAAGCGCGAGGTGGCATCGATGACGCTTTGCGGCTTCTGGGTGGTGGCCGCGTTGTCGAGCCAGATGAGCGGGTGACCGTTCACCTGTTGGTGCAGCGTGGGAAAGTCGCGGCGAATGGCCTCCACGTTCAAACTGGAAAAGGTCAGGCGTCGCGAGGGAGACGCGGCGGCAGGTGAGGCCGGAAGGCCGGCCTCAGGGGTACGGAGAAAATAATAGTCCGGTGGCGAGACGGTATCGTAAGCAGGAAAAGGTGTTGCAATGGACGGCCGGTGGTCGGCGAACGACCGGTTCGCGGTCGGGGTTGATCCATTGCGCCAGTCGAATCCATTGCCGTGGTAGTGCGGACCGCCGAAGGCGTAGGCGTCTTCGAAGTCCGGGGTGAGTGGTCCAACCTCGGAAGGGTCGTTCGTCAACGGCTGGTTTGCGGATGGCGCCGCCTGATGGTGTTGCTTGCCCCCGTTCCCGTTGCAACGTGGTTCACCGAAGGGGTAGGCGTCATCGGAACCGGGAGTATGTTCACCCGACGGTGTGCCGGCTCCTGTGGGCTGCGTCGAGAGTGCTTGCAAGCCCGGATGGACCGGTGGATGCGAATCGGGTGTGGCCGAGGGGTATCCGCCGGCCAATCCGGGAGCGCCGGGGGCGCTCGCCGGAAAGGTCTGCAATGTGGCCGGCGACGTATTGTGGCCGGCCTGCTCCAAAAAGAACTCCTGAGCCAATCTAGTGATCAGGGCTGTATCGAACGGGTCATGTGTGGGTGTCGGTCCGTTATTGATCGTAGTAGTCATCGTCTTACGCCTTTGGATAGACATACTCGTGATAGAACTTGATCGAGACGTTGTCGAGACGCGCGATGGCATCTTCGGTCAAGACCGCCGCTGAGAAATAGCGTGTCACCAAATGGGACGCGATACCGTGTTCGTTCGTCCCCATGTAGCGGACGGAGAGACCGGTTTCGAGTTCACCGGTGACGCCCGCCTTTTGCAGCCCGACGACACCCTGTTGGGCTTCACCGACGCGCAACAGCAGGATACTCGTGTTACCTGCCTTATCGATCTCCAACTTGTTGCTCGGGATCAACGGAATGCCGCGCCAGGTGATGAATGGCGAGCCGAAAAGATGGACCGTGGGAGGCGGCACTCCGCGCCTGGTCGCTTCGCGTCCGAATGCGGCGATGGCTTTGGGATGAGCAAGGAAAAAGGCAGGCTTCTTCCAGACCAGGCTCAAGAGTTCGTCCAAATCGTCCGGCGTCGCCGTCCCTTTGCGTGTATTGATGCGCTGAGCCGGAGCGACTTCTTTCAGTAGGCCGAATTGTGCATGATTAATGATTTCCCACTCTTCACGCTCCTTGACCGCTTCTACCGTCAGACGCACCTGCTGACGCAATTGGTCAATGCGGTTGCTGTACAGATCGGTGACCCGCGTATGCGTGCGCACGACCGTCTGGATCGTACTCAGGTGATACTCGCGCGGGTTGAGCTCGTAATCCTCAAAGGTCGTCGGCAGTTCCGGCTCGCCACCATCTACCGTGAGGAGATTGACCTTGGCCTCGCCGAATTCATTGGCCTCCTGTCCCTTGACGGCCTTCGCCACCCGATTGAGACGGTAGACACCGCCGTCTACATCCACCCAGGGGAGCAGTTTGTGCAGCCACCGCGGGGTGATATCCGTCATTTGCGGGACGGTGACTGTGGCAGTCGCCAGGTTCCGCGCGGCTTTGGCGCTCAGGCTTTGTGGTTCGGAAACAGTCGCTCGTTCACTCATTGTGTTGTCCTTTCCATAATGTTGGGTACATGCTCTGAACTTGTGATACTGGTTCTCCTTCTTGGCTCACGTCTTCATGCGGTGCCCTCCAGGAATCCGGCATGGTCTGGGGCGGCTCGGTCGCCCGGTTATGGCTCATTCCCATGAGCGGCAGCCACAGGGGGCCGTAGCTCGCAGGCGGCCTGTTCGTGATCGATCAGTTCGGTGACGGTCGGATGCGTTCCGCTTAAATGTTGAAATACTTCTGCATGCTGATGTACCTCTCGCCTGTATCGCAGAGGATGGTCACCACGCGTTTGCCGGGGCCGAGTTCCCGGGCCACCTTCTGGGCGGCGGCCACATTGGCTCCGGCCGAGATTCCCACGAGCAAGCCCTCCTTCTTCGCCAGGAGCTTCGCCGTTTGGTATGCCTCGTTGTCGGTGACGGTGATCACGCGATCGAGAATCTTCTGATTCAACACCTGCGGGATGAAGCCCGCGCCGATGCCTTGAATCTTGTGCGGACCAGGTGGCCCGCCTGAGAGGATCGGGGATCCACTCGGTTCGACCGCCACGATGTCGATGGAAGGATTACGTTCCTTGAACACTTCCCCGCAGCCGGTGATGGTCCCGCCGGTCCCGACCCCTGCGACGAAGGCGTCAAACCGTCCGTCCAGGGCCTCCCAGATCTCCACGGCCGTGGTCTGCCGGTGTGCAGCCGGATTCGCCGGGTTGGAAAATTGGTCGGGCATGAAGCAGGACGGATGCTGCGCCGCGATCTGTGCGGCTTCCCGAATGGAGCCGTTCATGCCCTGGGCGGCTGGCGTCAGCACCAACTGCGCGCCGTACGATGAGAGGAGGCTGGCCCGCTCCGAGCTCATGCTCTCCGGCATGACGAGAATCATCGGATAGCCGCGGACGGCGGCGATGAGGGAGAGCCCGATGCCGGTATTCCCGCTCGTAGGTTCGACGATGGTCGTGCCAGGCTTCAGGCGGCCGCTCCGTTCCGCCTCGTTGATCATGTTGAGGCAGATCCGGTCCTTGATGCTGCCCCCGGGGTTGGAGGATTCGACCTTCGCATAGATCGTCGCGCCGCCTTCTGGTGAGAGCCGATTGAGTCGCACCAGTGGCGTCCGGCCGATCAGCTCTGTGATGTTCCGGTGTACTCGTTCCATCACCGGCCACCACCCATGTAGAACAGAAACTCCAGGCGATCGCCCGGCTGTAACGGGGTGGATCCCAGGTGCTCGCGTTCGATCAGCGTATCGTTCAATTCCACGGCGACCATTTGCGGGTCGATGTGTTTGGCGTTCAGCGCATCCAGGACGACCGACCCCGGAATCTCTTCCGATTTTCCATTGATCTCCACAACCATAGCCGTATCTCTCCAATCCATAAGCATTATGCGTTTACATGAACAACGTGGTCTCGGCGCCGGCCGTCAGTGCCAGGATGGCCGGCAATCCCAAGACCGCATCCACTTCCTTCGTCACCGCGCTCGTGACCGAAGAGTTCGCTTTCCATCAGCGTGTCGCTGGTGGCGGCGCAGTTGACGGCCACGAAGAGCCCTGTCCGGCGGGTGCTCAGCTCATGAATGTGCCGCGCAATCAATTCCTTGCCGGTGCCGGTTTCGCCGATGATGAGCGCGGTCGCATGGCTCGGGGCAATCCTCTGTCCCAATTCCAACAAGGCCTTCGATGTGTCGTCCTCGAAGACCAGGCAACTGGCCCTGCCGGACAGGGAGTGCCCGGTTGGATCGGATGCGGAGACGATCTTCAGCGCACGTTGGGTGTTCGTCGTCGTCACGTGATCCTCTGTGTGCCTATTCCACCGGCTCGGGAAACACCCGGAGCGATTTGGGCCTGACGTAGACGCGTTCGCCGGTGCTGAGCGCGAGTTCCCGCCATTGTTGCTGACTGACTTCACCTTCGATGAGTTCGCCGTTGTCAGTGCGAACCATTTCCAGGCGCGCGACGGCCCCAACGGGCTGGATCCGTCCTACCAAAGCTTCGATGGCTCCCTCCTCACCGGGATGGCGGTACAGATCGATTTCGTGCGGCCTGACGTAGCCGATCGCCGGCCCATCCGGAATATCGCCCTGTTCACGGAGCGCCAGATCGAGGTCTCCGACCTGGACCCGGCCTTCATGGACCCGGCCGTGGAAAAGGTTAACGCCGCCCAGAAAGTCATACACGAACGGGGTGGCCGGCCGTTCGTAGACCTCTTCCGGAGTGCCGATCTGTTCGATGCGCCCCTTATTCATGACGACCACCCGGTCCGCGACCTCCAGCGCTTCATCCTGATCATGGGTGACGAAGACGCTGGTGACATGGAGATCCGTGTGGAGCCGTCTGAGCCAGCGTCGGAGTTCCTTGCGGACCTTGGCGTCGAGCGCACCAAAGGGCTCGTCGAGCAACAGGACGGTCGGTTCGACGGCCAAGGCTCGCGCGAGGGCGACGCGTTGACGTTGACCGCCTGAGAGTTGCCGCGGATAACGATCGCCGAGCCATTCCAACTGCACCAGCTTGAGTAGCTCGCGGACCTTCGCGTCGATGGTCGCATCGGGCGGCCGGGTGGCTCTGGGCCGGACTCTGAGCCCGAATGCGATGTTTTCGAAGACGGTCATATGGCGGAACAGGGCGTAGTGCTGAAAGACGAACCCGACACCGCGCTCACCGATATGGCGATCGGTGACGTCCTGATCGTTCAGGAGAATCGACCCGGTGGTCGGTCCCTCCAAGCCGGCGAGGATGCGGAGCAGCGTGGTTTTGCCGCATCCCGACGGCCCCAGCAGGGCGATCAGCTCTCCGGTCTTCACGTGCAGGTTGATCTCGTGCAGCGCGGAAAACGTTTGAAAGGTCTTGGTGACGTTGCGGACTTCGATACTCATGCGTGGGTCTCCTTCTGTTCTACCGATGAGGTCCATTCCACCAGGCTCTTGGCGGCCAGAGTAACCAGCGACAACAAGGCCAGCAGGGAGGCGACGGCAAAGGCGGCGACGTAGTTGTATTCGTTGTAGAGAATCTCCACATGCAACGGCATCGTATTGGTCTCGCCGCGAATGTGCCCGGACACGACCGAGACCGCGCCGAACTCTCCCATGGCGCGCGCGTTGCAGAGAATGACCCCGTACAGCAGGCTCCATTTGATGGAGGGAAGGGTCACGCGCCAGAAGGTCTGCCAGCCGGTGGCGCCCAGCACGAGCGCCGCTTCCTCTTCGTCCTTACCCTGCGCCTGCATGTGCGGAATCAGTTCGCGCGCCACGAAGGGAAAGGTGACGAAAATGGTGGCCAGCACGATGCCAGGGACGGCGAAGATGATCTTGATGTCGTGTGCGGCCAGCCAGGGACCGAGGGCGCCCTGCAAGCCGAAGAGCAGCACATAGATCAATCCCGCGACCACCGGCGAGACGGAGAATGGAAGGTCGATCAAGGTGATCAAGACCTGCTTGCCCCAAAACTCGAATTTCGCGATCGCCCAGGCGGCCGAGACGCCGAAAACGACATTCAGCGGGAGGGCAATGGCCGTTGCCAGGAGTGTCAGTTGAATTGCGGCGATCGCATCCGGTTCCTGAAACGAGGTCAGATAGGCGCCGAGGCCGTGCTTGAGCGCCTCGAAGAGAATGGCCGCCAGCGGCACGAAGAGGAAGAACCCCAGGAACGTCAACGAAACCAGGATCAGCGTCAGGCGCACAAGGACCGGCTCGGCCACGGTCGAGGCGATACGGGGCACTCCTTTGTCCAAGCTTAAGGCACCGGTTGTCATAATCCCTCCCTGTTCGATTACACTGCCACTTGCCGTCTGCCACTCCACCACTGCAGCCCGTTGATGATCAGGAGCAGAATAAATGAGGCCACCAGCATGACGACCGCGATGGCTGCCGCTCCGGCATAGTCGTACTGTTCCAGTTTCGTGATGATGATCAACGGCGTGATTTCCGTCCGCATCGGCATGTTGCCGGATATGAAGACGACGGACCCATACTCTCCCAGCGCCCTGGCGAAGGCGGAGGTGAAACCGGTCAACAGCGCGGGAAACACCTCAGGAAAGATCACCTTGGTAATGGTTTTCCAACGGGTCGCGCCGAGGCTGGCGGCCGCCTCTTCGATTTCTTTTTCGAGATCCTGGATGACCGGCTGGACGGTTCGCACCACGAAGGGGAGGCCGATAAAGGTCAGGGCGACCAGCACGCCCAGCGGTGTGAATGCGACCTTGATCCCCAGCGGCTCCAGATATTGGCCGATCCATCCGTTGACGGAGAACACGGCGGTCAGGGCGATGCCGGCCACGGCAGTCGGGAGCGCGAAGGGAAGATCGACCAGCGCATCCACGAATTTCCTGCCCGGGAATGAATAGCGCACGAGGACCCAGGCGATGATGATGCCGAAGACGGCATTGATGAGGGCTGCCACGAAGGACAGCCCGAATGTCAATTGGTAAGAGGCCACCGTCCGCGGGTCCGCGACGGCCTGCCAGAATTGGTCCCCTGTCAGCGCAGACGCCTTCACGAACAGACCGGCTAACGGAATCAACACGATCAGGCTGAGATAGAACAGGGTAAACCCGAGTGTGAGTCCGAAGCCCGGTAACACCGTCGGTTGTTTCAACAAGATCGACATGATGGCTCCTTGAGTTGCCATGTGTGCCGGTTCGGCCGGTGACCGCAGATCACCGGCCGGGCCGACACAAGGGCGTTCACTTTCTGGTGCGTGAAATCTCTTGATAGACCTGGTCGAACACGCCGCCGTCCACGAAGTGGACCTTGTTGGCGACATTCCAGCTGCCGGACACTTCATTGATGGTGAACAGCGTCAGCTTCGGAAACTGACCGGCATATTTGGCCGCCACTGTGGCGGATTGAGGGCGATAGTAGTGTCTGGCCGCGATATCCTGCCCCGCGTCGGAGTAGAGATATTCCAGGTAGGCTTGCGCCACTGCTCTCGTGCCCTTCTTGTCGACGACCTTGTCCACCAGGCTGACCGTGGGCTCCGCGAGAATACTGGCCGGGGGCACGATGATATCGAATTTGTTCTTGCCCAATTCTTCGCCGCCCAGGAGGATTTCATTTTCCCAATTGATCAGCACATCGCCGATGCCACGCTCCACGAAAGTGGTTGTGGCGCCCCGCGCGCCTGAGTCGAGCACCGGCACGTTCGTGTAAAGACGGGTGATGAAGTCCCGCGCTTTGGTGTCGTCTCCGCCCGCTTGTTTCAGGGCATAGCCCCAGGCCGCCAGGTAGTTCCAGCGTGCGACGCCGGAGGTTTTCGGATTGGGTGTGATGACCGCCACGCCCGGCTGCACCAGGTCGCTCCAATCCTTGATGCCCTTCGGGTTGCCTTTACGCACGAGGAAGATGATGGTTGAGGTATACGGTGCGCTGTTGTGGGGGAGGCGAGTCTGCCAGTTTTCCGGGAGCAAACCGGCCCGGTGGGAGATGGCGTCGATATCCTGTGCGAGCGCGAGCGTTACCACGTCTGCGCCGAGGCCGTCGATGACCGCTCGTGCCTGTTTGCTTGAACCGCCATGTGACTGTTTGATGGCGACGGTCTGGCCGGTCTTTTCCTTCCAATGTTTGATGAAGGCGGCGTTATATTCCTGGTACAACTCGCGGGTCGGGTCGTAGGACACGTTCAAGAGTGATGGCGACTCAGCAGCCTGCGCGGCTGTGACGGTGGTCAACCCGAGTACGATCGCAAGGGCGCTGACGATATGCGTGAAAGTCATGATGCTCTCCTTGATAAAGGCACACGTATAGCGATTCGGCAGGTCGGCGACCTGCTTCACGGTTCTTCACGGGCACGCTGTTCGGATCAGTGCGGTCGATCGAAGGTCAACAGGGCTGCGGCGCGCACATGCGTGCGTAGAAACGGTATCGGGCTGAGATGATCGGCGTATGGAATGGTGTCATGTGAGTTCCCTTCTCTTCTCCATTCTGTTCGTTCAGGGGCACAGCTCTAAATATTGCGATAGAGAGCGGACCGATTATCCTCGTGCCTGCCTGTACAGGCTCGGCTCCAGTGGTTGACTCGATCCAGCACCACGGCCTCCGTATCTTTGGGAATCGACCTCGTTAAATCCCTGGTCTTGCGTCCGCTCCAATGTTCGACGCATCCATGGCCGCCGGCGTAGGCCCGTTCTGTGATGGCACTGACCGAATCGCCGCCGACGACCAGGATCGACATGGGATCTCCTTGCTCTCTCGCAGATCGCCCTAGGGCTGCGAACTTCTTTCGCTTCCGCGTTCCAGCCCGGGTTGCACCGGCATGGACGACAACGCTTCTCGATAGCGAATCTGCAGCTCTTCTCGCTGATCAGGGGAGAAGAGGCGTACGCCTGAACTCACCTGGACCAGAAACTCCTCCGGCTCGAACGTCACATCGTGCGCGGCTGAGGCCTCGGGGATATTCGGCAGCTGCCGGTCGTATTTGCTGATGTCCGGACCGGGGCTGTGCCGGTCATGCACGCCGCTGATGGTGAGGTGCAGAACGGGCCCTCTGATGGAAATCCAGCCGGTCGTCGTTTCTTCGTCTCCCTGGTCCGTGGCATGGCTCAGGTGGAAGTACGCCCGTTCGGTGGGACCGGCCTGTGCCAGCGCCTTCGCGAGCGGCGGCGCCAACACGGTAATCTCCTCGTTCCGGAATGCCCTGGTGCGGTCGGCTTCCCCGACAAACAACCGATGCAGGAAGTTTCGCCGCTCCCATGCGCGCACTCCTCGAAGTAAAGTCCCGACCTCGGTCGCCGTCAGTGTTGCGGGATGCGCGTTGGTTGTCGCATCAGGGTCCTGTTCCACACGCACTTGACTCAATCCCGATTGATACACGGTCTTGGGTGGTGTCGCAGGCCTGCTGGCGCAACCGGCGACCAAGGTCAGTCCGATCAGAGTGAGTAACACCCGTCTCGATAAAGGGTGCGTGTGCGGTACTGTGCTTCGGATACCGTTCATTGTTTCACCTCCTGCCGCTGAACGAGACCAGCGTCTTCTGTGACACGATCGAATCCATATTCCTGAAAGAGCGCCTGGGTCTGGGGCGCGAGCAAGAACTCAATGAAGTCGCCTGCGCCGGAGACGTTTTTCGCCGTCCATACAGCGGCGACGCCGTAGCGGACCGGCGTGTGGGATTCCACCGGGGCCGTATCCAGTATGCGGACCTTGTCGTTAGAGGCGGCATCGGTGCGATACACGACGCCGACTTCGGCTTCGCCCTTGGCCACGAGATCGAGGACCGCGCGCGAGTGTTCACCGAAGACGTATTGCGACTTCAGTTTGGGTTCGAGTTTGCTGTACTTCAAAAACTGCGCGGCGACTTTCCCCACCGACGAGGTTTTGGGGTCGCCGATCGCAATGCGCCGGACAGGGACGGTTTCGAGGTCATGAATCGTCCCGACTGGAGCGGGAAGCGCGACCCCGGTGATCAGGACCAGCGACGTGCCGGCGAAGGCGCGTTTGGTGCCTTGAATGATTAGCCCTTTCGTTTCGAGCTGATCGATTTCATCAAAGAGCGACGGCAGGAAAATGTCGACCGGCGCGCCCTCTTCGATCTGTTTGCGAAGGCTTTGTGAGGGGCCGTAGATCACCCGCACGTTGATTCCAGGGTGCTCGGCCTCAAATCGTGGCAGCACTTTCCTGAGCGCGTCTTTCAAGCTATTGGCGGCGGCAATGGTCAATGCTTCCGGTTGAGCATGGGCCGGCGGCACCACTCCGGTGATGCCGATCAGCATACTGAAGAGGAGCCAGATGCCGAAGAATGTGTTGCGTCGTGTCATGATCGTCCTCCCGTGACGGTCGCAGGGTCAGGTTGCCTAGAAAAAGAACTGATATTGGACATTGATGCGATTCTCGATGAGGTCTCGTCCGAATCCCGCCTGGCTCTCGAACGGGAACCGGTCCGGGGCGCGGCCGCCGCTCCCCAGGGTGATGTTGGAATAATCGACGACGAGCCGGTTGTTGTAGGTGCCGTCGAAGCTGTAATTGATCGCGGCGCCGAACTCCTTCACCAGATCATCAACCTGCTGCGTTGAGGGATCCATGAATCCATATCGTACGGCCACTTCGAGCTTTCGTGGAATGATGTATTTACCCACCTGCGCGTACCATCCATAGGCTTGGCCGAGATTCACGGCCGGGCCCAGGAATTGAGCTGATGGGACGGTGTTGAGGTCGAAGGGGCTGGTGCCGCTGTTGGCATTACGCAGTCTCTGGTGCCGGTAGTAGCCTTCGGCCTGAAACGACCAGCCTTGATACTTGGCGATGAAGTCCACTTCATAAGTTTGGAAGTCCCAGATTCCGCCGGCGAGCAAGCGGCCGTTGTATGCCTTGGTGACGGCCTGCCGGTAGGCTCGCTCGACAATGTCGGAACGGATTGAACTGAGATAGTTCTGCGCCGGGTTATAGGCGTAGCCGAAGGCGATGGCCGATTGAAGGGTGCGCGAATTCAGGATGTCTCCCTGGCCGTATCCAGGATTGCCGGCGATCTTGTACAGCAACCGAGCGGTATACATCATCTCACCGGTCATGAAGCGCGTGTCATAGTTATACGTTCGGGTCGTTGCTGCCCCCGGGGCTCCGGGTGTTCCGGTCTGGGGGAGCACATTTTGACTGACGGACGTCCCTTCCCTGGCGAGATTCGCGCCGACCCCTCCCCAGAGGCCGAATGCGTAGTTGAATTTGTACTGGTCCTCGTCGCTCGAAATGCTGACGCCGATATCACGGCTATTCTGCTGGTTGGCGGCAAAGGCATTTTGCACGATCAAGTTGTCGGCGAAAGTTGAAGTGGCCATCGAGCTGATGGTCGCGCGATTGAACCAGACGCGCTGTTGACCGGCCTGAATGGTCAACCAGGGGATATGCCAGGAGGAGATATAGGCGTCGAGCAGTCCGGCCCTTCCGCTCCCGCCTTCCTGATTCGAGGTTGTCTGGTCGAAAGCCCAGGAGATGTTGTAGCGAAAGTCCGGGTCGAAGGCGTAGCCCAGAAACTGGAGGCGGGCACGCGGCACGCTAAATTGGTTGGAATCGCTTTGCCTCCTGATGGCGCGGTATTCCACCTGGCCGCCGAGGATCTCGGGATTTCTCGAATCGCCGACGGTGCCCCATCCTTCATTGTAGGCACTGTGGCTGTACCGAACCTGGGTGAGCAGTCGGAGCTTCAGGAAGAATTTGTCGCCGACGCGAAAGTTCAGTCCATTATTGACGTCGATGGTGTAATTCGGCTTCGCGATCTGGTCGCGCTTTTCGAGGACCTTGAGTCCCTTGTCGTATTCTTCCTGGTTGATGATGCCTTTTAAGAATAGGTATTTAAGGCCTGGGTCTTCGCCTGAATAGTATTCCCACTTCCCATCCTTCTTAACCAGCTGCCCTTCCTCGACCGCTTGCACGGAGGTGAAGGTTCCAGCGATCAAGCTGCCGGCCACCAGGGCAATCCCCAAAAACGTGTTGGCTCTCATCTGACCTAACCTCCGAGTTGGCTATATTCGAAACTGTTGATGCCTTACAAAATATTAATGCGTATGCTTTTTATTAAACATCTGTATTCCGGTGAGGAATTAAATACATCAAGTTATGTAAGTTTGTCAACAATTGGATAATAAGAAACTTCGCAAAACAGATCTTTCTTGCCATTCGACAGAATACTTGACAATGGTAATGCATACTGTCATTGTCCGGTCCGCCATGACGAAACACGTTTCTGCTGACGATTCCCAGCTTGTAGAAAATTTACTGAGTCAGCTCAGGCAGGCCAAGGGTCTCTCCCGTGTCGAACTTGCGGCCCAGGCCGGTATTACCCGGCAAGCCGTCCATGCCATCGAAACCAATCAATATCTTCCGACCACTGCCGTCGCACTCCGGCTTGCGCAGGCCCTGGGCTGTCGCGTGGAAGATCTCTTCCGGCTGCTCCCTCAGGAAGAGATTGTCGAGGGCGAATGGTTCACCGCTGCGGCTCCGCTGCACGTGCTCCAGAGTCCTACGCGTGTCAAGGTGGCCCGAGTGGGTGCGCGATTCATCGTTCGACCGGTTGCCGAGTTGGGGGAGGTGATGAATTACGCCGTACCTGCGGACGGATTTGCGCTGCCGAACGCTCACTCATCGCAACGGTCTCAGCATTCATCCCGCCACGTTCAGGTTCGACTTCTGCGTAACCGCCGTGTGATTGAGCAGGAAATTGCCGTGGCTGGTTGCGACCCGTCGGTGTTTCTGGCAGGCGACTATCTTCGACGGCAAAAGGAAGATTGCACTGTGGTGGGATGGACACTCGGGAGCGCTGCCGCGATCGACGCGCTGAAGCGGGGTGAGGTGCACGTGGCGGGTGTGCACGTCGTGGACGCACAATCAGGAGAGTCGAATCTTCCCTATCTGCGTCGGCATCTCAAGGGCAACGAGTACTTGATCATTACCTTTGCAGTCTGGGAGGAAGGGCTGTTGGTCGCCCCGGGCAATCCGAAATCGATTCGTGGAGTCGAGGATCTCGTTCGCGCCGACATCAGTCTGATCAATCGGGAAGCGGGGGCGGGTGCGCGCCTGTTGCTCGATCAACAGTTGGCTTCCGCCGGCATCGCCCCAGGGACGATTCTCGGGTATGACCAGATCGGGCGCTCCCATTTTCAGGTCGCTCGCACCATTGCGGAAGGTCATGCGGATGCGGCGGTTGGAGTGCGGGCGGCGGCCAATCTCTTCGGGCTCGGATTTCTTCCTCTTCAGCGGGCGCGCTACGATTTTGTGGTACCGAAAGCGCACCTCAAGGACCATCCGGGCATTGAAGCATTTTTGAATGTTCTGGTCAGTCGGTCCTTTCGATCAGAAATCGATGCCCTTGGCGGCTACGACATGAGCGAGACGGGAACCGTGCGTGATCTACGCGGGCATTGAAACGGTTCTCGTCGGTAGTGTGACAGGCACCAACGGAGCGGAGTGACATGACAGTTCGAAATAGAGTGATCATGGTGAGGCTCCTGACTCTCGTGTGCGTAAGTCTGCTCCTGTGCGAAGGGTCTGCACGCGCCGGGCAGGAAGTATTCGTGATTGCCGGCTCGCACAGCGTGAAGGGTGTCGTTGATCGCCTCGGTGCCGGATTTGAACGGACCCATCCTGACGTCCGCATGAAGCTCTATGTGGATAGCGGGCTGGATTTGAGGCGAACGATTGCGGGCATGGAAAACAGTATGGTCGGCCAGTATTTCATCGGCAGCGGCCCCATTCATATTGTGGCGCCCGGCGGTGACGAGGTGCTGACCAGGCTGGAGCAAAAATACTATGTGCTGCCGGGGACGAAACAATCCTATGCGGTGGAGCAATTGGTCTTGATCGTGCCGGAGTCATTGGTCGACGCGGCTGAATCGCTGGAAGCCTTGAGCCGAGGAAGCGGTCGCCTCGCAGTGGCCGACCCGTCACACACCCGCTTGGGAGCGCAGACCGGTGCCATGCTGCGCGCGATGGGGCTCGAGGCATCCTTCAAGAGGCGTCTCGACGTGGCGACTGATTCCCGTGGCGTCCTTGACCATGTGTTGAGCGGGCAGGCCGATGCAGGCATTCTTTTCGGGCATGAGGCGGTGAAGGCGCAGGAGCGGGTTCGGGTCGTGGCGAGGCTGGAAAAAGGATATGCCCAAACCGTGCATTCGATGGCCATGGAACGGTACTGCCCCAATCGAAGTCTCTGTGAAGAGTTTTTGGGATATCTGCGCAGCGAGGAGGCGCAAGCCATCGTGCGGGAGGCCGGGTATGGCGTGCCTTCGGATCGGCGTCCATAGCCCAGGCCGCCTGTCATTCAGAAGTGTGAGGGCATCATTGATATATTCATCATCGCGTATAGGCATCCATGAGGAGAGGCAGATGGGACGCATAACGAGACAGGCTCTGTGGAGGCACATGGTCCTCTGGACCTGCGTCGCCGGGTGGGCAGTCGGCCTGACCCTGGGCGGCTGTGCCAGGCTTCCTTATGTGACACGCACGGTGCATGAGGATCAGCGGGTCGTGGTGAAGGTGCAGCGAGAAGTCGAACCCACGTCGTATACGCACCCAGTGCAATTGACCAGCGGTGAGATCGCCAGTTTGCTGCGGGGCTTTTCGATCCGTGAGCAGCAGCGCCTGCCGTTGCGCTGGTTCGCGGAGGAATTGCCGCCCAAACCTCTGTTTCGAGAAGACGAACTCCAGGCCCTGGCGCCACACCTCGAGCAGGGTCTGCAGCAAGTCGGCCCGAACGAGCGAACGCATTTCGAACTCCGTAGCCCCGGGTTCAACCCGGAGTATGGCCGAGATACGATTGCCGGATGGATGGCCGTCCGTGATCCCTACCTCTATATCACGATCGAATATTTTCACACGCAAATCCCCGTACGCAAGTTCGACAATTACGACTCCAACTATCCCCTCCCGCCGCCCACACCGAAGGACTACATCCTCTACTTCGAGCCAGGACGCTTCTGGAGCACCGATGAGGCAAAGGCTCGAGCCGTGGCGTATCGGCAGTTCCTGAAATCCGGAGAGGCCGGCACGGCGCCGCGTTGACGGCCGAGAGGCCGTTGAACCGGCCGATCCGTACGTCGATTTCAACAAGACATCATGGAGTTGATCATGAGTACATACAGGAGAGGTGTGCGCGCATTGATGATCGCCGCGCTGCTTGTGGGGCTCAGTTCTGTGACACTCGCACAGGCGGCGGACTCAGGGAAATTGGTGGAGAAAGACGGCAAGTATGTCTTCGTTGAAAGCATGGATCCGTCCCTGAAACTCCTGCTCGAACGATCCGTCAAGAGCGGCATGATCACTCAGGGAGAGTACGACCAGGTGATGAAAGAGTCGGAGGAACGCACCCAGTTGCTGTCGCCGAGTTTTCGCGGGTGGTACGACCGGGGATTCAACCTCTCGATGAACGACAACGCGTTCTTCCTGAAGATCCGCTTTCGCAGTCAGCTGCGATTTACGCAACGGTTCCGCAACGATGCCTGGCGCAATCCCGGCGAAGCCAAAAATTTCCCTGAATTGCTGGGCGTATTCGGCGACTACCGGGCCAATCGTTCGGAGAACAGCGCGTCATCCTTCAACGTGAGACGGCTGCGGTTTTATTTCATGGGTCATTTGTTCGATCCGGATTTTAAATACTACATCCAGATGCGGGCGGAGACGGCTGAAAACGCGCAGTCTCCCGGGTCCTTGTCGCTCTTCGATGTCAATTTTTCCTACACCCGTTTGCCTTGGGCGAACGTGCAATTCGGCCAATACAAAGTGTATTTCAACCGCTCGCAAATCAACTCGACCGCCTCAATGCAATTCGCCGAACGTGCGCTCGTGCAGGATGCCTTCACGGCGAGTGGTCTGGACCGTCGTGATATCGGTATCACGATCATGAACGATGAAGAGTTGTTTCCCGTCAACTACTACATCGGCGTGTTCAACGGCGCCGGGCCGAGCTTCAACCGGCTGGGCTCCTTTACGTCGGAACAGGCCACCGTCGATTGCCCCGGCGGGCAGACGAGCGGCAATCCGTTCCCCACGCCGGCCGGATGCCCCGTCAATCAACGCAATTTGAACGCGAACACGCGTCTCGATGTGGACCGGCTCATGTATGTCGCACGATTGAACTGGAACATTCTGGGGCGCCCGGGGTATGGAGAAGGAGACCTCGCCTATTCTGAAACACCGCAGTTCGCCATCGGCGGCGGATACTCCTACAACCCCGGGATCAATACGAGTTCCGATAACGCCTTCGTCGGATTGGACCTCGCCAACTTGAACATCCGGCGGCAGCTGGCGGCTTTCGGTAACGGACGCCAGCTCGGCCTCGGGATCGTGGACTATTCCACATGGGCCGCCGATGGGGTCTTCAAGTATCGTGGATTCTCGTTGCAGGGAGAGTTTTATTTCAAGAACGTGATCCGGCACAACAAGGGGTTGCCTTGTATGAATACCGCCTGTACGGAGACCGCGCCGAATAATTTCGGCAATGCCATGGGTTGGTACGTGCAAAGCGGATACTATCTCATCCCGCGGACCGTGGAGCTTTCGGCGCGGTATGCCTATTGGGATCCTGATACCGCCTCCGCCAATGACTTGATCAAGCAGGCGGATGTGTCGCTCAATTGGTTCTTGAACGGGACGTACGATCATCAAATCATGGTGACCTATAGCAATACGCAGTTCGGAACCGGGGGCTACGCGATCGGCCGCAGTGCGCCCCTGCCGCCGGGGTCCGGGATCGTTCCGCTCGACACCGTGGGTGGTACCTTGATCGAAAATGCCATCCGGGTGCAGTATCAAATCTTTTTCTAAGGAGTCTCGAATATGAAACGGCTCATTGCTGCCTGTCTGCTGATATTCTGTGCGACCAGTCCAGTGCGGGCTGAAGACATCGCCGTCGCAGCGGCCTCCGATTTGAATTTCGCCATCAAAGAACTCATCGGTGCATTCGAGAAGCAGACCGGTCACCATGTGAAACTCTCGTTGGGGTCGTCGGGAAACTTTTTTGCCCAGCTCCAGCAGGGCGCCCCCTTCGACCTGTATTTTTCAGCGGACATCGGCTATCCCAGGAAGCTGGAGGAAGCGGGGCTGACCGTGCCGGGCTCCTTGTATCGGTATGCGGTCGGTCGTGTCGTGCTCTGGGCGCCGAAGAGTTCACCGCTTGATGTGTCGAAGGGGCTCACGGTTCTCCGCGAACCCACAATCAAGAAAATTGCCATTGCCAATCCCAAACATGCGCCATACGGGCGCGCGGCGGTCGCCGCGATGGAGCATGCACAGGTGTATGCGGATGTGAAGGATCGCCTGGTGCTGGGGGAGAACATTTCGCAAGCAGCGCAGTTTATTGAGTCAGGTGCCTGCGATGTGGGCATCATCGCCCTCTCCTTGGCGTTGGCTCCGGCGATGAAGAGCGCCGGCACCTATTGGCAGATTCCGGACGAAGCTCATCCACCGTTGGAACAAGGCGCGGTCATTGTGAAGCAGTCCAAGCATCAAGATACCGCGAGACAATTTCTTACCTTCATGCAAGGCCCGCAGGGGCAGGAGATGATGACTCGATATGGATTTACGCTGCCGAAGTAGCCGCGGGGCCTTGGCCTTCTGTGCGCTGACGTTCCTCTTTGCCGCCGGTTGTTCCGAGGCCGTGCTGATGAGCCAGGAATCGGACCAGGGGGGGGTCGTGACGTATATCTTCAAGCAAGACCGCGGCGGGCCGATGGGGTCGCCGTATCGACGGCAGGCGCTGGCGGCGATAGAGGCCAAGTGCAAGGCCGGGTCCCGGTTGGTTCGTGAAGGCGAGGTCAGGGGCTACACCAGCGCGGGAATGGGCACGATCGAAGGCACGGAGGACGAAGAGAGGGGCCGGCGGTGGGGGATTCGATTTGAGTGCAAGGGGAGTGAGAGAGAACACGAAGCAGCTGACCAGTCTCAGTCAGAACCACGGAGGAATCCATGAAACTCAGTGCGAGACATCAATTTGAAGGACCGGTGGTTCGCCTTACCGAGGTCAGGCCATAGCCGAAGTCATGCTGAAGGTCGGGAGCTTGGAATTTGTGTCGGCGATTACCGAAGGCTCCGTCAAAAATATGGGCATCAAGGTCGGTGATGCTGTCACGGTTGCGGTGAAGGCGACCGACGTCATCGTCGGAAAATAATCTTCTGTCGAGCCTCATTCTGCGGTAGCATCCGGCAGGAGCAGATCCGGTACAACGATATCGGTCGTGGACGAGTGTATGAACTGGATCGCGATTTGGGTGACCTTCAAGCTGGCCGCTGCCACGGCGCTGGTTCTCATGATCGTCGGCCTCCCGATCGCCTATTGGGTGAGTTTTTCACGCCGCCGGTGGAAATTTCTCGTGGAGTCAGTGGTGGCACTGCCTTTGGTGCTGCCGCCGACTGTGCTGGGATTCTATATTCTCGTCGCCATCGGACCACACAGCCCGTTCGGACGGTTTTACAATGAACTCGTCGGACATCCACTGCCGTTTACCTTCGAAGGCCTCCTGCTCGCCTCCATTCTCTATAGCCTCCCGTTTGCAGTGCAGCCGTTTGCCGCGGCGTTCGAGCAGGTGGATCGTCGCCTGATCGAGGCTTCCTGGACGCTGGGCGTGTCGAAGCTCGGCACGTTTTTCAAACTGATCGTGCCGTTGTCTAAAGCCGGATTGCTGACCGGTGCGGTGCTTAGCTTCGCCCATACGATGGGAGAGTTCGGGGTAGTACTGATGGTCGGCGGCAATTTGGAGGGTGAGACACGCACCGTGTCGATCGATATTTACGATGAGGTGCAGGCGCTCAATTATGCCGGAGCGGCGAAAACGGCGCTCTTTCTCTTGGTCGTGTCGTATGTCATCTTGCTCCTCGTGTATGCGGTCAATCGGAACGTGTGGGCAGCATGGCCGCGGAAATAGATATTCAACTCGTCAAGACCTTCCCCGGACGTGCGCCGATCAGGGCGCAGATCCGGTATCCGGTCGAGGCCTCGACCGTTTTAATTCTCTTCGGCCCGTCAGGTTCCGGGAAAACGACGATCCTTCGATCGGTGGCCGGGCTGGAATGGCCGGAAGAGGGCACCATTCAATTTGTCTCGCGCACGTGGCTGGATACCGCCTCAGGGATCAGGGTGGCGCCGCAGGATCGTCACATCGGCTACATGGCGCAGGACTACTCGCTCTTTCCGACCTACACGGTGGCTGGAAACATTGGGTACGGCCTCAGCCATCTTTCCGCGCAGGATCGCAAGAAGCGTGTGGATGAGATGGTAGAGCTGTTCCAGCTGCGTGGGCTGGAGACCGCGAAGCCGCGCGAACTGTCCGGTGGACAACAACAACGGGTGGCCCTTGCGCGCGCGGTGGCGCCTCGACCGCTGTTGCTGTTGTTGGACGAACCGCTCTCTGCGCTGGATGCCCCGACTCGGGTACATGTGCGTGATGAACTACGGGGTCTGCTGAAACAGCTTGCGTTGCCGTCGATCATTGTCACGCACGATTGGACCGAAGCCCTCACGCTGGGCGACGTGATGGCGGTCATCAGCGCGGGGAATGTCCTGCAGGTGGGGGCGCCGATCGACGTATTCAGCCGGCCTCACAACGCGGAGGTTGCGCGTGTCGTGGGGGTTGAAACCGTCGTGAAAGGGCGGGTGGTCGGCACTTCGGATGGTATGGTGCGGGTGAGTGTGAACGGTACCACGTTGACGGCCGTGGAAGGTGAATACGCAGGTCCTGAAGTCTTCGTGTGTATCCGGTCGGAGGATGTGGTGCTAGAGCGGAAGCCAACCGCCACAAGCAGCGCGCGGAATCATCTGGCCGGGACGGTTGTCTCGGCCACGGTCCTTGGGGCCTTGGCGCAAGTGACGATCGATTGCGGCTTTCCGCTGGTCGCCATGGTCACTCGTTCGACCGTTGAGGAGTTCGGGTTGTCATCCGGCGTTCCCGTGGTGGCTGCGATTAAGGCAGGCTCGGTCCACCTGGTATCGAGGCAGAGCGACTAACAATCGACGATACGACCGGTCGCCGGGGCGACGGGGCACGCCCACCGACGTACTACGGTTTTCTTGGCGTCGGGCCGTGATGTCTGCCAGACCTCTTCCCCCAATGCGGTCCTCAATCCCTCCACGGGATTGAGGGGCCCATCCTAGCCAACTCTCCTATGAGTGGCTTTTCTAGGTTGTTCTTCCCCGCAATTCTCGTCAAATCAAAGTGTTCCCACAAAGCAGCGGTGCCGATGGTTTGCCTAAGGCCTCGATTAAGCTGCGGAGGCAGAGCCCAGCTCTGTGGCTGAACCTTGGAAGGCAGTCGGAGGGGGCCGAAGGTCCCTTAGGAAGAAGGATTCTAGTCAAAAAAAATAAGGAAGAAGTTGCCTGTGCCCGTGCTCTTTCGGGAGCGTGGAATGTGTGCAGGAGTCAGAGGGAGTCGCGGCGCGATTCTATGGGAATGGATCAGAGGTTTCAATCATGAAAATGCATATTTCGAGAAAAAATCCTCTCCCCAAATTCTGTGGATATCTCTGTTGATAGTCATCCGGCTGACGGCGAATAGACCCGTTAATTCATGCCTCACACCACGTTGCCTATTTATTGGGCATAGAGAAGCGTGCCCTTCTTGACCACAATATATGGGGGGCGGCATCCTATGTGTATGTATTAGCATTCATATTTCTCTGGAATCCAAATCGCTTCAGCGATGATCTGTGGATAGGTGCTTTATTTCTTTCGAGTGTCCACATGGCTCTTGACTTATGCACAGAAGTTTTTCGTTTCCGGAGAAATTTTGGCGTTCAGGACTCAAACGCCACGCTGGAAGAGGCTGTCAGAATAGTCAAGAAAGATGACGGGCATCGCTTGACAGGGGGTACGATATATGTAACCATTGGTTACATCATGACGCCAAGCGAGTTTTATCACATTCGTGAACAATTAGGCCTTACGCAAGAGCAGTTGGCAACGGCGCTCCAGACGACGCGAGTGTCGGTGGCTCGGTATGAGTCCGGCATGCGTCGGATCAGTGGTGCCGTTCAAGTTGCCATCACGCAGCTGGCCAAGAGGACTCAGATTCCGATGGTAGGAGTAGTTGCCGCAGGTCTGCCGCTTGAGCCGGTGACGCAATCTGAATGGGTCGAGGTTCCGTCCGGCATGGTGCGGAGCGGTGAGACCTTTGCGCTTCGTGTGAAAGGGGAGTCGATGATCGATGATGGAATTCTCCCGGGCGACCTGGTTGTCGTTCGTAAGCAGGCGACGGCACAAAACGGTCAGACGGTTGTGGCCCTCGTGAACCGGGAGGCGACCATCAAGACCTATTTCAAGCGTGCGATGCATATCGAACTGCATCCTGCCAACGCGGCGATGAACCCGATAGTTGTGTCACCTGAGGACGAGTTTGCCATCGAAGGTGTGCTTGTCGGCGTGATTCGTCATTGTGAACAGTCGTAATCGAGGAGGGAATGATGATGACTCATCAGCAGCTCGCCATGGTTGAACGTGTCGATGAACTAGAGCGGATGATTGTCCGACTGAATGGGCGTATCGGGGAATTACAGCGAGAGCTGAAGTCTACCAAGGGGATGACGACTCAATCGTGGTCTGGCGCTTCGCGGCTGCGAACGTTGCTGGGCGGAATGAAGCCGGTCGTCACCACGTCTCATCCGATTCGAGAGAACAGGAGGATTGAACGCCATGATCTCTATCTCTTCTGACATCGAGGCCGTGACGGCCGGATGCTGCGCGGATTGTGGGCAGCTGGTGTTACGGCGAACGCCTGTCTGCGATGAGACGACAAAGCTTGTGCGGGAGGTCTGTATCCGGTGCTTGGTTCTCACGTATCAGCGGCGTCAGTTTGAGGCGGGGTGTTGCGGCTGAACCGCTTATTGGTTGACTCGAACGACCATGGCTCCCATGAGGCCACCAGCTTTTCTTGGGAGTTGGCCTTGAGTTTCCTGAGCGCTTCGGCCTCTGCCGGGGTTTGGGAAAAGTTGAGTCGATAAATGAGTGCCTGGCCGATCAGGCGCAGTGCGAAATCATGAATTTCTGATCCCGCTGCTTTGATGAATTGGATCGGCAGCATGATCGCGTGATCGTCTTTTCCCCAATCCTCCTTGGGGGTGATACCGGCTCGCGTCGCTTGTTCAGCGACACCGTTAGCATGCACGGTTCTGAATGCCTGTGCTGTTTCCAGGATGTAGAGCGCCGTACGTTCTTCCGGCGGTGCCCCGTGGATGCCTGCGCAGCCCGTGACGAATAAGAATATTCCGATCCAGCACTTCTTCATCAGCCTCTCCTGGTTCATTTGTAAAGACATCTGAAATGGAGTCGCGTTCGGATGCCGCGTACGTCTCAACGATCCAAGTGATCAACGTTCCTTTCCTAGCTGGTCATAGATATTGCTGTTCGCCGGTTACCACTGATCGCGCATCCCGCTGGTCAGTCCTGCCACCGTGTTGGGTGTGACCTGGTCGTCCGTCGTCCCGTCTTCAAGGCGACCGTCATGATTGCTGCCCCAACATGTAAGTCCCCCTTGCATCGTCACGGCGCAGGTGTGTCGTTTTTCGGTGGCGATCCCTGTGGCTGGCATCATCATGCCAATAACATCCTGGGGAGTGCCTGGTTCGTCAGTGTGCCATCACCAAGTTGGCCGCTGTCATTGCGCCCGCAGCATTGAATCTGTCCACCGGCATGCAGCAGGCATATGTGTGAGGAGCCTGCTGAAACAATGCTATCTTGTCGTCGATGGCCGGTCCGTAAGCAATTTCCCCGTGTTGGAGCCGAGGCGACACCATGCGTCTCGCAAGCAGCTGTTTCATGGACATATGTGTCTCAATGACTGTGGGTTCTGGCCGGTCGAACGGGCAGCCTGTCGAGATGCCGATGGGCAACTTGTGCCGTGCGCCATCTTGAAAAACAGATGGCTGTAGGATTCTGCTGATACCGCTCCCCGCAGGTGAGCAATCGGTGATTTCTGCCGGTGCTCTGCTCCGATCCGTTGCGTCAAGTTTCTGCTCAATGAGACCGATAGTCATACAGGAACAGGGACTCCTGAACGGGAGCCTTTATCTGCAGTGCACCAGGTGCACACGACTCCGGGCTGCATGATGACACGAGTAGTCCTACGAATATTTAGGATGGTGGGGGCCATGGTGATGGTCTCGGGGTGTATGGTCAAACCCTATGTCCTTACTGAGGAGGATGTACGAACCCGTGTTGCCAATGATCTTGAAACTGTGTCCAGTCTCCAGGAGCCGCTGACCGGGCCGATTGATCTCTATGACGCCATCGCGCGAGCGTTGAAATACAATCTCGATGCGAAGGTCAAGGCGATGCAGGCTCAATTGGCGCATCAACAGTTGAATGTAGCCCATTACACGTTGCTGCCGCAGCTGTCGGCGAACGCCGGGTTCGACGGCCGCAATTCGTATAGCGGCGGCAGCGCACAATCGCTGATCGACGGTCGCCCCGTACTGGAACCATTTACTTCGTCGGACAAGAACGTGGTGTCGGGGAATCTCGCGCTGAGTTGGGATGTGTTGGATTTCGGGTTGTCATTCGTGCGCGCTCAGCAGGCGGCGGATAACGTGATGATTGCGGAGGAAGAGCGGCGTCGCATTGCCGTTCGCCTTGTCCAGGATGTCCGGAGCGCCTACTGGAGGGCGGTCAGCGCGGAACGGGTGCTCTACCGGGTGAAGTTTCTCGATGAGTCCGTCAACAAGGCGTTGGAGCGCGCGCAGCAGATCGTCGACAAGAAGCTGCAGACGCCGCTGACGCCGCTCAACTACCGCCGCGACCTGCTGAACATTCAGCGCGAAGTCCAGCGTCTCTATCGTGAGCTCAGTACGGCACGGGTTCAGCTCGCGTCGATGATGGGATTACCTCCGGGGACTGAGTATGAACTGGCCGTGCCTCAGCGGGCGAGCACCTTGCCGGCGGTCCAGTTGGATACCGCGCGGATGGAGGAGCAGGCCCTGACCTTTCGCGCCGAGCTCCGCTCCATCGACTATCAAAAACGCATCAATGCCAAAGAAGCGCGGGCCGTGTTTCTGGAGCTCTTTCCGAATTTGAAGCTCAGCCTCGGAGGCTATTACAGCAGCAACAGCTTCTTTCTCTATCAAAACTGGCTTGGGTATGCGTCTCAGGTGAGTTGGAATCTGCTCTCGGCTTTTCGTATGCCGGCCAAACTGAAGGCCGTGGAGATACATCGTCAGGTGTTGGATGCCCAGAGTATGGCGCTGACCATGACTATTCTGACCGAGGTCCATGTCGGTGCGCTGCAGTTTGCGCATGCGAGTCAGGAATATCTCAATGCAAAAAACTACCACGAGACGCAATTGGCGATCACCGATCATACGAAGAATCTGTGGCTCACGAAGAGTACCAATGACCTGACATTCATTCGTGAACGCGTGAACGATGTGTTGGCTGAGGTGCGCATGGATAGCGCACAGTCCGGCGTCGAGTCCGCATACGCCACCTTGATGGCGTCGCTGGGCGAGGATGCTGCACCGAACGGCATCGACGGGCAGAGTGTCACCTACCTCGCCGACGAACTGAGGAAACAATGGGCGCCCGCTGCGAGTACGGTGGCTGATCCAGGAAGGAGACCGGAATCCCATGCAGTACCGCTGGCCGATTAACGGGGTTTTAGGAGTGACGATCCTGTGGATGGTGTTGCTTGGGCCGCAGGTGAGTTGGCCGAAGGAGGAACGATCGACCCCGGTACTACGAGGCGTGAATGGCGCGTTGCGCGGCATCGTGAAAGCCCGCACGCAGGCCGTGCTCTATTCCCAAATTCAAGGCCGGATCGGTCAGATTCCGGTGAAGGAAGGGCAACGGTTCGAGAAGGGGGCCGCCATGGTCGAAATCGACTGCGAGAAGTATCGTGCAGAATTGGCGGGGGCCTTGGCCGAACATGAAGCAAAAGACAAGACGTTCCGGAACAATAAGGAACTCACCGTACTGAATGCCGTGAGTACGCTGGAGCTGGAAATCTCCGAGGCCGAGATGAAGAAAGCCGCGGCGTCCATTCGTCTGGCGGAGCTGAATGTGCGGAGTTGTCATATCGCGGCGCCGTTTTCAGGCCGTGTGGTGGCGGTGCTGGTCAATGAGTATGAAAACGTCTTCCCCAACGACAAACTACTCAGTCTCCTGGATGACAGCAGCCTTGAAATCGAGTTGGTGTTGCCGTCCTCTACCTTGGGATGGTTGAAACGAAAGTCACCGTTTACCTTTACCATCGATGAAACGCGTCGGGAGTACACGGCGAGAGTGAAAGAGATCGGGGCGAATGTGGATCCGGCCAGCCAGACGATCAAGGTCATCGGCGCGTTCGGCTCGCTTCCCGCGGATGTGCTCGCCGGAATGAGCGGCACCGCACACTTTTCATCGGGGCCACCGTAAGCCATGGCGACGTCTGCCGAACCGAGCGCACAGCAGCTGGCGACACTGATCCATTTAGCGACCCTCACGCACCTGGAGGGCCAGATCCGTGTGGCCAAGACCATCCCGGAACTGCAATTCCTATCGGTGAATGAGACTCGCCGACTGGTTCCGTATGAACAGGCCTATCTTCTGAGCGGCGATGTACCGGGGGGCGGCGCCTGCCAGGTGGTCTGTGCCTCCAGCGTGGCCGTCGTGGAGCGGGACGCGCCCATGATTCATTGGTTGGAGCAGGTCGCTCGATCGCTGAAACAGCAGCAGTCGAGCGATGCTCCGATGGTGGTGTCGGAGGAGATGTGCCCCGATTCGTGCCGCGAGGGGTGGCGCGAGCATGTTCACGGTCATGTCCTGTGGTGTCCATTGAAGCACCCGGACGAAACGGTCTTGGGCATCTGGTGGCTTGAGAAGGAGATTCCCTGGGAAGAGAACGATGTGGCGATCGTTCAGCGGCTTGCTGGAAGCTTTGCGTATGCGTTGAAGTCGGTCGCGCAGCGAAGCCGGACGTGGCCAGGGAGGATCAGAAAGCCGACCGCATGGCTGGTCGGTGCGGCTGTCGTCTTGGCACTCTGCCTGCCGGTTCGGGTGTCAACGGTGGCACCGGTGAAGGTCATGGCGAAAGACTCGACCATTGTCAGTGCGCCGATGGATGGCGTGATTGCCGAGGTCCTGGTGCCACCGAATACGGTGGTCGCGCAACATCGGCCGCTGTTCCGTTACGACGACACAAATGTGCGAAATCAATTTCAGGTCGCGGAAAAGCAATTGGCGGTGGCGGAGGCCGAGCATGCCCAGGCCATTCAAGGCGGGTTCGCCGATCCGCAACGAAAAGCCGATGCGCCCCTCAAGGCGGCCGAAGCCGCGTTGAAAGCCGCGGAGCTCGCCTACGCGCAGGAGATGCTGGATCAGGTCGAGGTCGATGCGCCACAGGCGGGCCTGCTGTTGTATACCGACAAGGCCGACTGGGTCGGAAAGCCTGTCTCTGTGGGTGAACGGATCATGGAGATTGCGGATCCGCAGCGCATCGAGCTGCGCATCGACCTGCCGGTGAGTGACGCGCTGCTGTTGAAGGAAGGGGCGAGCGCGGTGGCCTTCTTTGACGCGTTACCGTTGGAGTCGTTCGAGGCGACGGTGAGCCGGGCTAGTTATCATGCGGAAGTCCTGCCTGGGGATGTGTTGGCCTACCGGGTCACGGCGGAGTTGGCGGCGGTCGACCCCCGTCTTCGCATCGGCTGGCAAGGGTCCGCCAAGGTGTATGGAGAGCGTGGCCCGTTGGCGTTTCTCCTGTTCCGCCGCCCCTTCACGGCTGTGCGCCAGCTGATCGGAGTGTAACCGATGGCCGGGCCCGGGTCAGTCTCCTCTCCACAAGAACGCAAGTTGCCCCCGCTGCGGAAGCATCTGCAGTTTCTCCGGGGGGCACCCACACCGGACGGGGTGCCGACCTGGACGATCGTCGATCCTGTCCGTAATAAATACTTTCAGATTCAGTGGCAGGTCTATCAGCTCTTGCAGCGCTGGTCATGCGGGACGGTGGAGCAGCTGGTCGCGGTGATCAGCCGTGAGACCACGTCGCGCATCGGCGCAGAAGACGTCGAGGATTTGGTCAGGTTTCTGTATGCCAACAACCTGACCGAGCAGTCCGCAAGCGGTCACACCAAAGACTATGTCGAGCAGGAGGCCGCGCGCCATCATGCCTGGTGGCAGTGGTTGCTGCATCACTACCTGTTCATCAAGATTCCGTTGATGCGCCCGCATCGCTTTTTGCAGGCCACGCTGCCGCTGGTGGCGCCGTTCTATACTCCGATGGCGGCCTGGTTCTTTGGAATCGTCGGCGTGGTCGGGTTGTTCCTCGTTGGGCAACAGTGGGAAACGTTTCTCTCGACGTTCTTGCACTTTTTCAGCTGGCGCGGGGCCATGATGTATGGCGCGGTGTTTTGCGCCGTGAAGGTCGTGCACGAATTGGGGCACGCGTATACGGCGACACGATTCGGGTGCCGCGTGCCCACCATCGGGGTGGCGTTGATGGTGATGATGCCGGTCTTGTATTCCGACATCAGCGACTCCTACCGACTGAGTTCTCGACGGAAGCGGATGTGGATTGCCGGGGCCGGGGTGATCGCTGAACTCGGACTCGCCTCGGTCGCGACGCTCTTGTGGGCGTTTTTGCCGGACGGATTGTTCCGGAGCGTGGTCTTCGTCGCCGCAACAACAAGCTGGGTCATGAGTCTGGCAGTGAACCTCAACCCATTGATGAGGTTTGATGGCTACTATTTGCTGGCGGATGGCCTGGGGCTGCCGAATCTTCAGGATCGCGCGTTTGTCTTTGGTCAATGGCAACTGCGGGAGTTGCTCTTCGCGCCCGCCGCCTCTCCGCCTGAGGCGGTCGGGGCATCCACCAGGCGAGTGCTGGTCTGGTATGCCTGGTGCATCTGGCTCTACCGGTTGGTCCTGTTTACCGGCATTGCACTTACGGTCTACCACTACTTTTTCAAAGTGCTCGGTGTGCTGCTGTTTCTGGTCGAAATTCTTTTCTTCATCTGTCTGCCGATCTGGCGGGAGGTAACCGGGTGGTGGAGTCGCCGCGCGGCATTCGCCCGCACGAGCCGCTTTCTCGTGACGATGAGTGTCTTCGCTACGCTGCTCCTGCTTGCCTGGATTCCTTGGTCCAGCCGTGTGGCGATTCCGGGGGTGTTGCAAGCCGGCTCGTACGCCACGGTCTACCCTCCGGCGCCAGGTCGGATTGTGTCGGTCTCTATGCATGCGGGGCAGGCCGTGCGAGCCGGCGACACGTTGCTGGTGCTCGAAAATCCAAAGTTAGCCAAGGATGCCAGGTTGGCGCGGACCCAGGCCGATCTCCTGGATTTCAGGCTGCAGCGTCAAGCTGGGTACGCGGAGGATCGAGACCGCGCGCAGGTGCTTGCTGAATCGCTGCGCTCGAAACTGGCGGAGTTGGACGGCTTTGACGAGAAGCAGCAGCGCCTCGTGTTGCAGGCGCCCATGGATGGGGTGGTGGTCGATCAAGCCGATGCGCTCTATCCGGGACGGTGGATCAACGAAAAGCTGGCGGTCGCCTATGTCGTGAATGCGCAAACCGCCATCGTGGCCGCACTGGCGCCCGTGGAGGACTTGGACGTGCTGGCTGTAGGGCAGGAGGCTCTGTTTATTCCGAACGATGTCACTCGCGAGACCGTTCGTGCCCGAGTGACCGAAATTCGAGATATCGATGAGCAGGATTTTTCGATGCCCTACTTGGCGTCGATCTACGGTGGTGCCGTGCCCGTGCGAAAAGATCCGCATGGCCGGTTGCAGGCGGAGCAATCGGTCTATCGCATTGAACTTAAAGTATTGGATGATGGTATGCAGGCGGACCAGGCCGTGACCGGACTGCTCCATGTTACGGGCAAGACCCAGAGTGTGGCGGCTCGTGTCTGGGATCGGATCGTGGCGGTGATGATCCGGGAAAGTGGTTTCTGAGCAAGGAGTCCCATGACAGCCTGTTCTGTTCACAATCTGGTCGCTCCCAACGCTCCTTTTCCACGTGAGGTGGCGGTGAATCCCGTCCGTTGGTGTCCATAGTTGCTTATTCCTCGATTTTGTTGTCTTCGGTTCTGGCCTTGGGCACTTTCTTTACATAACCCTTCAGACTGACGCGATTTCTGCCGAGAAAGAGGGGGGACACTTTTGCCTTTCAAGGTGATCAGGCACCGGATATGTTCAATTTTTTCAAGAAAATAAGATGGAGGAAGACAGAACGGCCAGCGGCGCCGCAGGTTCCTATCGCTTCTTCGTCATTTAAACAATCTCTCCTTTCTCTCGAGCAACGGTTGATGTTCGACGCCGCGGCGGCGGCTACGGCGGCCGAGGTGACGTCCGAGCAAGTGGCGCAGGACCAGGCCGAGGCGGCAGTCTCGTCAGAGGGGACGGTCGAGGAAACGACTCCGCAGGAGCAGGAGTCGCAAGAATTGCTCAGCGCGATTGCGTCGTACGCACCGGGCGAATCCACGACAGAAGTAGTGTTTGTCGACCCCACGGTCCCGGACTATGAATCCCTGATTGCGGGTATGGGGCCCAATGTGGAAGTCGTTGTGTTGGATGCCTCGCGAGATGGGGTCGAGCAGATTGCCGAATCATTGGCCGGGCGATCAGGGATCGATGCCATACATCTCATTTCGCACGGTGATGAAGGCCGTCTGAATCTGGGGAGCGGCGTCCTCACAAGCGAATCGATGACCGGCCAGTACGCTGAGGAGTTGGCCACGATCAAACAAAGCCTGTCCGAATCGGCCGATTTTCTGGTCTATGGCTGTAGTTTTGCCGAAGGCGAGGCCGGACAAGAAGCGGCCGCACTTCTTAGCCAATTGACCGGCGCCGACGTGGCGGCCAGCATCGATGCCACCGGTTATGCAGGCTTCGGCGGCGATTGGACCTTGGAGACCCAGACCGGCGCCATTGAAACGCACATTGCCGTGACCGATTCCCTGCAGATGGATTGGGTCGGGTTGCTCGACATCTCCACCGGCCTCATCGGCAACTGGACGTTCGACACAAATGCCAATGACAGCAGTGGCAATAACTACGACGGTACGTTGACCAACGGCGCAGCGATTGACACGACCGATGCGACGGACGTCGTCGGCGTGGCAAAGCTGTCTTTGGACGGCGTCGATGACTACGTCGACCTCTCCGCCCATAGCGCCAATTTGGCCGGATTCACCCAGGGCACGATTGCCGGCTGGATCAAGACCACCAGCACCTTTGAGACGATCTTCTCGATCTCCGATACAGCCGACACCGGGAGTTCTGTGGCGTTGTTCCTCGGTGCCTCGGGGTACCTCACCTACGAGGTGCGGGAGAACGGGGTCCTGCAGCTGGGAGTGTATCGGAGCAGTGCCACCATTAACGATGGCAATTGGCATCATGTCGCAGTGACGGTAGGGGCCTCCGGAAACAGTCTGTACGTAGATGGAGTTCTCGCAACCGCAGGCCAACTCACCTACGATGCGGGCAACGCAACAACACAAGGCTTCTTTAGCAGCGTCACCAGCCTCGACTCGATGGCCATCGGGCGGAACCAAGATTCTAGTGGAGGCACATGGTACACGACTGGACTAGTCGACGACGTCCGTGTCTACGACCGAGTGCTGACCGGGGGAGACATCGCACAGCTCTACACCACGAGCAACGATGCGCCGACCATCACGAACCTGAGCGGCGACAGTCTGAGTTATAACGAAGGCGCCGGGGCGGTGGTGATCGAGCAAGGGGCCAATGTGCTGGTGGCCGATATCGACTCATCGAATTTCGATACGGGCACGCTGACCATCTCCATTCCCTCCGGCGGGGACAGCGCCGAAGATGTGCTCAGCATCCGGAACCAAGGGACGGGGGCCGGTCAGATCGGGGTGAGTGGCAGCACCATCAGCTATGAGGGCACTACCATTGGGACCTTCACCGGCGGCAGCGGAGGCAGCAACCTCGTCATCACGTTGAACAGCGGTGCCACACCCACGTCCGTCATGGCGCTGATCAAGAACATCACCTATGAGAATAGGGATACGACGGCTCCCACCACCGGGGCGCGCACCGTGCGCTATGTGCTCACCGATGGAGATGGCGGCACCAGTGCCAACTACGACGCCACTGTGACGGTCAGCGCCGTCAACGACGCGCCCACGGACCTGTCACTGACAGCAGTGGTCGATGATATGGCGACGCATCCAATCACCACGATCGTATCACAAACCGGTTCACAGTTGACCACGGCGACGTTGACCAGCGGATACTCCGTCGACGTCTATCGGTTCGGCAGCGATGTCTGTGCACAAATTTACGATCCTCAGGGGAATCCGGTCGGAGCGGAGGTTCGCGTCTTGGGTGATAGTGATCCGGATATCGGGCCCGTGGCGAATCCGGTGGTGGCGGCCTTGCCCACAGGCGGATTTATCGTCGTGTTTCAGGCTGAGGGGTATCTCAATTCCAATATGTGGGGAGAGGTCATTGTCGCCCGGGCATATGACGATGGAGGGCAGCTGGTTAGTGTGTTGCCCGGCCACGATTCCACGGGCGTGATGATTATCAGTAATACGAGCGCCGGGAATACGTATCAACGTAACCCGACAGTCGACGTCGCGGGCGACGGCACCATCACGGTGTCGTGGAATAATGTGACGGCCGGTCTGTTGCAGCAGCGTCAATTTCATATTCTTGGACCCGTCGTTGCGGAAAATTCGGCCGCGGGCACGGTGGTGACGACCTTGCAGGGCGTGGACCGGGACGCAGGAGAGACGCTGACGTACTCGATTGTCGGAGGCGACTCAAATTTTGAGATCGTTGGCACGCAGCTGCGAGTCAAAGCCGGTGCGGCATTGGATTACGAAACGGCCACGAGCCACACCCTGACGCTACGAGTCACGGACAGCGGCGGGCTCACGCGCGATGAGGTTGTGACCATCGGCGTCACCAATACCAACGACGCACCGACCGTCACGAACCTGAGCGGCGACAGTGTGAGTTATAACGAAGGCGCCGGGGCGGTGGTCATCGAGCAAGGGGCCAATGTGCTGGTGGCCGATGCGGACAGTGCCAATTTCGATACGGGCACGCTGACCATCTCCATTCCCTCCGGCGGGGACAGCGCCGAAGATGTGCTCAGCATTCGGAATCAGGGGACGGGGGCCGGGCAGATCGGGGTGAGCGGGTCGAACGTCACCTACGGCGGCGTGACCATCGGGACCTTCACCGGCGGCAGTAACGGGACGAGCCTCGTCATTACCCTGAATAGCAGTGCCGATGCGACCACGGTTACGGCGCTCATCAAGAACATCACCTATGCGAATACGGATACGGCCGCTCCCACCACCGGGGCACGCACCGTGCGCTATGTGCTCACCGACGGTGATGGTGGCACCAGTGCCAACTACGACGCCACGGTGACGGTGAGTGCCGTCAATGACGCGCCGGTTCTTACCGATTCTGGGTTGACCTTCACCGTGCTCGAAGATGCCGGAGCGCCGGTCAATGGCACGGCCGTGGGCTCGCCTCTCAGTGCCTTTACCGGAAGCATCACCGACCCTGATGGAGCCGTTGCAAAAGGGCTTGCGATCATTAGCAGCACGGAAACCAACGGCACCTGGTACTACACCACCGATGCCGGGGCCACCTGGCTCACTGTCGGAACCGTGAGTAATTCGGCGTCGCTCCTGCTGGCGGATACGGCCGGCACGCGCCTGTATTTTGCGCCCAACAGCAACTACACCGGGAATGTGTTCCCGGGGTTGATTGTGCGTGCCTGGGATCAATCCAGTGGGGTGGTCGGCACCAAAGTCAACACGTCTGTGCAAGGCGGCACCACGGCGTTCTCCCTGGTGGGCGACACGATCGACCCCACCGTCATCGCCGTGAACGACGCCCCCGTATTCAGCAATCTGGACGGGACCCCGGCGTTCACCGAAGGTGGAGCAGCGGTGGTGCTGGATGCCAACGTGTCGATCGGTGATGTTGAACTGTCGGCCCTGAACAATTTCAACGGGGCGACCCTCACGCTGGCGCGGAACGGCGGAGCCAGTGCGGAGGATGTGTTCTCCGGCAGCGGCACGCTGAGCCTCAGCAGCGGCAACGTGGTCGTGAGCGGGACCACGATCGGCACCTATACCAACAGCGGTGGCACGCTCCAGCTGACGTTGAATGCCAGCGCCACGAATACGCTCGTCAACTCGGCGATGCAGCAGATTGCCTACAGCAATAGCAGCGATGCGCCTCCGGCCAGTGCGCAAATCAATTGGACCTTCAGCGACGGCAACAGCGGCAGCCAGGGAACAGGCGGTGCCTTGACGGCCACCGGCAGCACGACCGTGACCATCACTGCCGTCAACGATGCCCCCACCATCACGAATCTAAGTGGTGACAGTCTAAGTTATAACGAAGGTGCCGGGGCGGTGGTGATCGAGCAAGGGGCCAATGCCCTGGTGGCCGATGCGGATAGTGCCAATTTTGATACGGGCACGCTGACCATCTCCATTCCCTCCGGCGGGGACAGCGCCGAAGATGTGCTCAGCATCCGGAACCAGGGGACGGGGGCCGGGCAGATCGGCGTGAGCGGGTCGAACGTCACCTACGGCGGCGTGACGATCGGGACCTTCACCGGTGGCAGTAACGGCAGCAACCTCGTCATCACCCTGAATAGCAGTGCCGATGCGACGACGGTTACGGCGCTCGTCAAGAACATCACCTATGAAAATACGGATGCGGCGTCACCCACTACCGGGGCTCGCACTGTTCGTTATGTGCTCACCGATGGAGACGGCGGCACCAGCGTGAACTACGACACCACGGTGACGGTGAGCGCGGTGAACGACGCGCCCACCTTTAGCGTGGGGGACGGGAAGGCCACGACTAGTTTTGGGTCGGGATGGGAGTTCGGCAAGGAAACCATTCTCCAACCGGACGGCAAGATTCTCGTCGCCGGGTACAGTGACAGCAGCGGCAGCGATGACTTCAGTCTGGCTCGGTATAACGTTGATGGCACGCTGGATACCAGCTTTGGGGGTGGGGACGGCATTGCGCTAGCCGGCATTGTCGGGCGCGCCGAAACGGCGGTCCTGCAGGCGGACGGCAAGATCGTCTTGTCTGGGTACACGACCAATGGCGGCTATCAAGTGTGCCTCGTCCGCTTCAACACTAACGGCACGCTGGATACGAGTTTTGGGGGCGGCGACGGCATTGCCTCGTCTGGGGTGTATGGATCGGCCAAGGACATCGGCCTCCAGACCGATGGCAAGTTTCTGGTTGCGGCTGATTTGTCGAACAACAACTTCAATCTGATGCGGTTCAATAGCGACGGGTCGCTCGATACTAGCTTCGGCGGTGGCTCAGCGTACGTCAGCACCGATCTCGCTGGGGGGAGTGATCGTGCGGACAGCCTCACCATCCAATCCGACGGGAAGGTGATACTTGCAGGGTTTGGGTCCAACGGAACCAGCTTCGATTTTGCGTTGGTTCGGTACAACACGGACGGGTCGTTGGATACGAGTTTCAACGGCACAGGGAAGGTCTTGACCGACTTTGGCGGAAACAGCAGCGATACGGGCAACGAAGTGCGGGTCCAGGCCGATGGCAAGATCGTCGTGGCCGGGTGGAGCGACACCGGCGGTACCAACGATTTTGCGATTGCCCGCTACAACGCCAACGGGACGCTGGATACCGGCTTCGGCACCGGCGGCAAGGTGACCATCAATCTGGGCGGCAGCGACCTCGCCGAAGGGCTCACGATCCAGGCGGACGGCAAGCTGCTCGTCACAGGTACGGCTGGGATCAACGGAAACGATTTTGGTCTGGTGCGACTCAATACGGACGGCTCGTTGGATACGACCTTCAGCGGCGATGGGATCGTCACGATCGATTACACGGCATCTAGTGATGACCGGGCTTATAGCGTGGTGGTGCAAAGTGACGGGCACATCGTGGTGTCAGGGACATCAAAGGTTGGCGCGCTCGGTGAGTACAACTATGCGCTCACCCGATACACCAGCACCGGCGCGCTGGATCCCACACTTGATCCTGTGAATACCTTGGACGGTGCGCCGACGTATACCGAAGGCGGGAGTCCGGTCGTGCTCGATGCAGACGTATCCATCTTCGATGCCGAACTTTCTGCGCTGAATAATTTTAGCGGGGCGACCCTGACGTTGGTGCGGAACGGCGGAGCCAATGCCGAGGATGTCTTCTCCGGCAGCGGCACGCTCAGTCTCACGAGCGGCAACGTGGTCGTGAGCGGGACCACGATCGGCACCTACACCAACAGCGGCGGCACACTCGCCTTCACGTTCAATAGCAACGCGACCCAGACTCTGGTCAACTCGGCCATGCAGCAGATTGCCTACAGCAACTCAAGCGATGGGCCACCGGCGTCGGTGCAGCTCAACTGGACGTTCAGTGACGGCAATAGCGGCAGCCAGGGGAGCGGCGGTGCGTTGACGGCGACCGGCAGCACCACGGTCACGATCACCGGGGTGAACGATGCCCCGACCCTCACGAACCTGAGCGGCGACAGTGTGAGTTATAACGAAGGCGCCGGGGCGGTGGTCATCGAGCAAGGGGCCAATGTGCTGGTGGCCGATGCGGACAGTGCCAATTTCGATACGGGCACGCTGACCATCTCCATTCCCTCCGGCGGGGACAGCGCCGAAGATGTGCTCAGCATTCGGAATCAGGGGACGGGGGCCGGGCAGATCGGGGTGAGCGGGTCGAACGTCACCTACGGCGGCGTGACCATCGGGACCTTCACCGGCGGCAGTAACGGGACGAGCCTCGTCATTACCCTGAATAGCAGTGCCGATGCGACCACGGTTACGGCGCTCATCAAGAACATCACCTATGCGAATACGGATACGGCCGCTCCCACCACCGGGGCACGCACCGTGCGCTATGTGCTCACCGACGGTGATGGTGGCACCAGTGCCAACTACGACGCCACGGTGACGGTGAGTGCCGTCAATGACGCGCCGGTTCTTACCGATTCTGGGTTGACCTTCACCGTGCTCGAAGATGCCGGAGCGCCGGTCAATGGCACGGCCGTGGGCTCGCCTCTCAGTGCCTTTACCGGAAGCATCACCGACCCTGATGGAGCCGTTGCAAAAGGGCTTGCGATCATTAGCAGCACGGAAACCAACGGCACCTGGTACTACACCACCGATGCCGGGGCCACCTGGCTCACTGTCGGAACCGTGAGTAATTCGGCGTCGCTCCTGCTGGCGGATACGGCCGGCACGCGCCTGTATTTTGCGCCCAACAGCAACTACACCGGGAATGTGTTCCCGGGGTTGATTGTGCGTGCCTGGGATCAATCCAGTGGGGTGGTCGGCACCAAAGTCAACACGTCTGTGCAAGGCGGCACCACGGCGTTCTCCCTGGTGGGCGACACGATCGACCCCACCGTCATCGCCGTGAACGACGCCCCCGTATTCAGCAATCTGGACGGGACCCCGGCGTTCACCGAAGGTGGAGCAGCGGTGGTGCTGGATGCCAACGTGTCGATCGGTGATGTTGAACTGTCGGCCCTGAACAATTTCAACGGGGCGACCCTCACGCTGGCGCGGAACGGCGGAGCCAGTGCGGAGGATGTGTTCTCCGGCAGCGGCACGCTGAGCCTCAGCAGCGGCAACGTGGTCGTGAGCGGGACCACGATCGGCACCTATACCAACAGCGGTGGCACGCTCCAGCTGACGTTGAATGCCAGCGCCACGAATACGCTCGTCAACTCGGCGATGCAGCAGATTGCCTACAGCAATAGCAGCGATGCGCCTCCGGCCAGTGCGCAAATCAATTGGACCTTCAGCGACGGCAACAGCGGCAGCCAGGGAACAGGCGGTGCCTTGACGGCCACCGGCAGCACGACCGTGACCATCACTGCCGTCAACGATGCCCCCACCATCACGAATCTAAGTGGTGACAGTCTAAGTTATAACGAAGGTGCCGGGGCGGTGGTGATCGAGCAAGGGGCCAATGCCCTGGTGGCCGATGCGGATAGTGCCAATTTTGATACGGGCACGCTGACCATCTCCATTCCCTCCGGCGGGGACAGCGCCGAAGATGTGCTCAGCATCCGGAACCAGGGGACGGGGGCCGGGCAGATCGGCGTGAGCGGGTCGAACGTCACCTACGGCGGCGTGACGATCGGGACCTTCACCGGTGGCAGTAACGGCAGCAACCTCGTCATCACCCTGAATAGCAGTGCCGATGCGACGACGGTTACGGCGCTCGTCAAGAACATCACCTATGAAAATACGGATGCGGCGTCACCCACTACCGGGGCTCGCACTGTTCGTTATGTGCTCACCGATGGAGACGGCGGCACCAGCGTGAACTACGACACCACGGTGACGGTGAGCGCGGTGAACGACGCGCCCACCTTTAGCGTGGGGGACGGGAAGGCCACGACTAGTTTTGGGTCGGGATGGGAGTTCGGCAAGGAAACCATTCTCCAACCGGACGGCAAGATTCTCGTCGCCGGGTACAGTGACAGCAGCGGCAGCGATGACTTCAGTCTGGCTCGGTATAACGTTGATGGCACGCTGGATACCAGCTTTGGGGGTGGGGACGGCATTGCGCTAGCCGGCATTGTCGGGCGCGCCGAAACGGCGGTCCTGCAGGCGGACGGCAAGATCGTCTTGTCTGGGTACACGACCAATGGCGGCTATCAAGTGTGCCTCGTCCGCTTCAACACTAACGGCACGCTGGATACGAGTTTTGGGGGCGGCGACGGCATTGCCTCGTCTGGGGTGTATGGATCGGCCAAGGACATCGGCCTCCAGACCGATGGCAAGTTTCTGGTTGCGGCTGATTTGTCGAACAACAACTTCAATCTGATGCGGTTCAATAGCGACGGGTCGCTCGATACTAGCTTCGGCGGTGGCTCAGCGTACGTCAGCACCGATCTCGCTGGGGGGAGTGATCGTGCGGACAGCCTCACCATCCAATCCGACGGGAAGGTGATACTTGCAGGGTTTGGGTCCAACGGAACCAGCTTCGATTTTGCGTTGGTTCGGTACAACACGGACGGGTCGTTGGATACGAGTTTCAACGGCACAGGGAAGGTCTTGACCGACTTTGGCGGAAACAGCAGCGATACGGGCAACGAAGTGCGGGTCCAGGCCGATGGCAAGATCGTCGTGGCCGGGTGGAGCGACACCGGCGGTACCAACGATTTTGCGATTGCCCGCTACAACGCCAACGGGACGCTGGATACCGGCTTCGGCACCGGCGGCAAGGTGACCATCAATCTGGGCGGCAGCGACCTCGCCGAAGGGCTCACGATCCAGGCGGACGGCAAGCTGCTCGTCACAGGTACGGCTGGGATCAACGGAAACGATTTTGGTCTGGTGCGACTCAATACGGACGGCTCGTTGGATACGACCTTCAGCGGCGATGGGATCGTCACGATCGATTACACGGCATCTAGTGATGACCGGGCTTATAGCGTGGTGGTGCAAAGTGACGGGCACATCGTGGTGTCAGGGACATCAAAGGTTGGCGCGCTCGGTGAGTACAACTATGCGCTCACCCGATACACCAGCACCGGCGCGCTGGATCCCACACTTGATCCTGTGAATACCTTGGACGGTGCGCCGACGTATACCGAAGGCGGGAGTCCGGTCGTGCTCGATGCAGACGTATCCATCTTCGATGCCGAACTTTCTGCGCTGAATAATTTTAGCGGGGCGACCCTGACGTTGGTGCGGAACGGCGGAGCCAATGCCGAGGATGTCTTCTCCGGCAGCGGCACGCTCAGTCTCACGAGCGGCAACGTGGTCGTGAGCGGGACCACGATCGGCACCTACACCAACAGCGGCGGCACACTCGCCTTCACGTTCAATAGCAACGCGACCCAGACTCTGGTCAACTCGGCCATGCAGCAGATTGCCTACAGCAACTCAAGCGATGGGCCACCGGCGTCGGTGCAGCTCAACTGGACGTTCAGTGACGGCAATAGCGGCAGCCAGGGGAGCGGCGGTGCGTTGACGGCGACCGGCAGCACCACGGTCACGATCACCGGGGTGAACGATGCCCCGACCCTCACGAACCTGAGCGGCGACAGTGTGAGTTATAACGAAGGCGCCGGGGCGGTGGTCATCGAGCAAGGGGCCAATGTGCTGGTGGCCGATGCGGACAGTGCCAATTTCGATACGGGCACGCTGACCATCTCCATTCCCTCCGGCGGGGACAGCGCCGAAGATGTGCTCAGCATTCGGAATCAGGGGACGGGGGCCGGGCAGATCGGGGTGAGCGGGTCGAACGTCACCTACGGCGGCGTGACCATCGGGACCTTCACCGGCGGCAGTAACGGGACGAGCCTCGTCATTACCCTGAATAGCAGTGCCGATGCGACCACGGTTACGGCGCTCATCAAGAACATCACCTATGCGAATACGGATACGGCCGCTCCCACCACCGGGGCACGCACCGTGCGCTATGTGCTCACCGACGGTGATGGTGGCACCAGTGCCAACTACGACGCCACGGTGACGGTGAGTGCCGTCAATGACGCGCCGGTTCTTACCGATTCTGGGTTGACCTTCACCGTGCTCGAAGATGCCGGAGCGCCGGTCAATGGCACGGCCGTGGGCTCGCCTCTCAGTGCCTTTACCGGAAGCATCACCGACCCTGATGGAGCCGTTGCAAAAGGGCTTGCGATCATTAGCAGCACGGAAACCAACGGCACCTGGTACTACACCACCGATGCCGGGGCCACCTGGCTCACTGTCGGAACCGTGAGTAATTCGGCGTCGCTCCTGCTGGCGGATACGGCCGGCACGCGCCTGTATTTTGCGCCCAACAGCAACTACACCGGGAATGTGTTCCCGGGGTTGATTGTGCGTGCCTGGGATCAATCCAGTGGGGTGGTCGGCACCAAAGTCAACACGTCTGTGCAAGGCGGCACCACGGCGTTCTCCCTGGTGGGCGACACGATCGACCCCACCGTCATCGCCGTGAACGACGCCCCCGTATTCAGCAATCTGGACGGGACCCCGGCGTTCACCGAAGGTGGAGCAGCGGTGGTGCTGGATGCCAACGTGTCGATCGGTGATGTTGAACTGTCGGCCCTGAACAATTTCAACGGGGCGACCCTCACGCTGGCGCGGAACGGCGGAGCCAGTGCGGAGGATGTGTTCTCCGGCAGCGGCACGCTGAGCCTCAGCAGCGGCAACGTGGTCGTGAGCGGGACCACGATCGGCACCTATACCAACAGCGGTGGCACGCTCCAGCTGACGTTGAATGCCAGCGCCACGAATACGCTCGTCAACTCGGCGATGCAGCAGATTGCCTACAGCAATAGCAGCGATGCGCCTCCGGCCAGTGCGCAAATCAATTGGACCTTCAGCGACGGCAACAGCGGCAGCCAGGGAACAGGCGGTGCCTTGACGGCCACCGGCAGCACGACCGTGACCATCACTGCCGTCAACGATGCCCCCACCATCACGAATCTAAGTGGTGACAGTCTAAGTTATAACGAAGGTGCCGGGGCGGTGGTGATCGAGCAAGGGGCCAATGCCCTGGTGGCCGATGCGGATAGTGCCAATTTTGATACGGGCACGCTGACCATCTCCATTCCCTCCGGCGGGGACAGCGCCGAAGATGTGCTCAGCATCCGGAACCAGGGGACGGGGGCCGGGCAGATCGGCGTGAGCGGGTCGAACGTCACCTACGGCGGCGTGACGATCGGGACCTTCACGGTGGAGTAAAAACTCTATATAATAATATGCGAATATTAAATTATAACCAACGACCCACCATCACGAATCTAAGTGGTGACAGTCTAAGTTATAACGAAGGTGCCGGGGCGGTGGTGATCGAGCAAGGGGCCAATGCCCTGGTGGCCGATGCGGATAGTGCCAATTTTGATACGGGCACGCTGACCATCTCCATTCCCTCCGGCGGGGACAGCGCCGAAGATGTGCTCAGCATCCGGAACCAGGGGACGGGGGCCGGGCAGATCGGCGTGAGCGGGTCGAACGTCACCTACGGCGGCGTGACGATCGGGACCTTCACCGGTGGCAGTAACGGCAGCAACCTCGTCATCACCCTGAATAGCAGTGCCGATGCGACGACGGTTACGGCGCTCGTCAAGAACATCACCTATGAAAATACGGATGCGGCGTCACCCACTACCGGGGCTCGCACTGTTCGTTATGTGCTCACCGATGGAGACGGCGCTACCAGCGCCAATTACGACGCCACCGTGACGGTCACCGCCGTCAACGACGCGCCGGTGTTGGCCCTGGGTGCCACCAATCTGCTGACGAACGGCTCGTTTGAAAGCGGGGCGACCGGCTGGACCGGGAATACTGGCGTGGAAGTTAATAACCTACTAGGACAATACGGGGTTCCGGCTCCCCCTGACGGAACGTACTTCGTTGAGGTAGAAGGCTCTAATACGCCGGGTGCCCCGAGTTATATCGAACAAACCTTCACCACCGTCGTGGGGCAGACCTATGTGGTCAGCCTCTCTGCAATTACGCGGACGGATGTCAATGTGCAGGATCGTGGCGCGTTCAGTATCAACGGTGTTGAGATCGGCCAGTTCACCACCGGCACGTCCTGGAAAGACTATGCGGTCAGCTTCACGGCGACCTCCACCTCGTCCACCCTGCAGATCACATCCTTGGGCTCGCTCTCAGGGGGCGCACCGCTCACGAGCGATGGTGGAGGCTTAGTCATCGATCACGTACAGGTCGTAACCGTTCAAACGGCGGCGGCATACACCGAAGGGGGATCGCCGGTGGTGCTGGCCGGCACTGCCCGGGTCTTCGATGCGGAACTGAGCGCCCTCGATACGTTCAACGGGGCGACCTTGACGCTGGCGCGGAACGGCGGGGCGGCTGCCGAGGATGTGTTCTCCGGCAGCGGGACGCTCAGTCTCACGAGCGGCAACGTGATCGTGAGCGGGACCACGATCGGCACCTACACCAACAGCGGCGGCACACTCCAGTTGACGTTGAATGCCAGCGCGACGAATACGCTCGTCAACTCGGCGATGCAGCAGATTGCCTATAGCAATAGCAGCGATGCGCCTCCGGCCAGCGCGCAAATCAATTGGACCTTCAGCGACGGCAACAGCGGCAGCCAAGGGAGCGGCGGCGCGTTGACGGCGACCGGCAGCACCATTGTCACGATTACGGCCATCAATGATGCGCCGACGATCACGAGCAACGGCGGCGGTGCGACGGCCTCGGTTTCTGTCGCCGAGACGGAAGCAGCTGTCACCACCGTCACGTCGACGGATGTCGACGGCGGGACCGCGGTCTATAGCATCCTGTCCGCCGGGAGCGGCGGTGCGGCTGACGCGGCACAGTTCAGTATCGACAGCAGTACGGGCGCGCTCGCCTTTTCGCTGGCGCCGGATTTTGAAGCTCCGACCGATAGCAACGGGGATAACGTCTACGAGGTAACCGTTCAGGTGGCGGACGGGAACGGCGGATTTGCAACACAGCTTATCCGCGTCTCGGTCTTGGATGTGGCCAATACGCTGACGGTGAGTACCACCGCCGATACCAACGACAGCGGCATCACCGCCGGCACGCCTGCCCACACCGTGGAATGGCTGAATGCTCACCAGGGCGCCGATGGGCTCATCTCGCTTCGCGAAGCCATTATTGCGGCAAACAACACGCCGGGGCTCAATGTGATCGGCTTTGGCATTGCCGGAACCGGTACGCATACGATTCTGGTGACTGCTGCGCTTCCCACCATCACCGATGCGGTGGTGATCGATGCCACCACCGACGACAGTGTGGCCGCTAATGGCAACCGCCCGGCGATTGCGCTCGACGGCGGACATAGTGTCGCGGGCAGCGGCTTGGTGCTCTCGGCCAGCGCCGACGGCAGTACGATTCGAGGCCTGATCATCCGTGGTTTCAACAGTCACGGAATTCAAATTGAGGCGGGGTCCAGCGGGAATACCATCGCCGGTAACTACATCGGCAGCCTGGATTTCAACGGGGCCAACGCCGGCGCTGGCGCACAAAACCTCGGCGAGGGTATTGCGGTCTTTGGGGACAACAATATCATCGGCGGTGTGACGGCGGCCGATCGCAACATAATCTCCGGCAACGCCTACGCGGGCATCAGTGTATCCGGGGAGGCCGCCGACGGGAACCAAATCCTCGGCAACTACATTGGGCTCGACGCGGCCGGCACGGGCGCCATCGGCAACCGCTCGGGCATCTGGGTTTCCGGCGGCGCCGATGCCACCCTCATCGGCGGTACGACGGCCGCGCACCGCAATGTCATCGCAGTCACGGTGAACGAAGGTATTGGGATTGTCGATACCGGGACGAACGACACCATTGTGCAAGGCAACTACATCGGTACTGATGCCACGGGTACCGCCGCCATGGGTACCGGGCGGTCTGCGGTGACCGCCGCAGGCGGCACGGGGACTGTGATTGGCGGCGATACGGTTGGGGCGGGGAACGTCATTGCCAATAGTGCCGCCGACGGAGTGCGCGTGTATAACACGGGTACATCGGCGTCCATCCTCGGCAACGCGATCTACAACAACGCCCAAGAGGGTATCGACGTTCGAAACGACGGCGTCAGCCTCAACGATGGCGCGCTCCTTGCCGGAGAGCCCAATCTCATGATGGATTTCCCCGTCTTCACGGAGTCGAGCGTTTCCGGCTCCACACTGACGGTGGCGGGGTATATCGGAGTCAATCCGCTGGGCGATACGGATTTTGCCGGTGCCCGCGTCGAAATGTTTCTCAGCAGCAATGACGGCGCCTACGGCGAAGGCCAAGTCTTTTTGGGTTTCCTGACGGCCGATGCCAACGGCCGTTTCAGCGGAACCCTGACCCTCACGACGGCGGTGCAGGTGGGCGACCACCTTACGGCGACGGCCACCAGCACGACGAACCAGACGTCGGAGTTCTGCGCCAATGTGGCCGTCATCGCCGGCAACGGCGCGCCGGTGAACACGGTGTCGGGGGCGCAGAGCGTGGCCGAAGATACGACGTTGGCGCTCAGCGGCATCAGCGTGGCCGACGTGGCTGGGAATCTGAGCACGGTGCAGCTCGCGGTGGGGAATGGGCGGCTCGATGTGACGCTCAGCGGCGGCGCGACGATCAGTGCCGGGGGGAACGGCACGAATACCCTCACGCTCAGCGGCAGTCAGGCGGCCATCAATGCGACCCTAGCCAGCCTGAATTATCAAGGGACGCTGAACTTCACCGGCAGCGACACACTCACGATGACGAGTACGGACAGCAACGCCGCGACCGATATGGATACGGTGGCCATCACCGTAACGGCCGTGAACGACGCGCCGACGGATCTGGTGCTGTCGGCGAATACCGTGGCCGAGAATGCCGCGAACGGGACGGTCGTGGGGACCGTGACGGGGACAGATCCCGATACGGGTGATACTAAGACCTACAGCTTCACGGACAACGCCGGAGGCCGTTTTGCGATCAACAGCAGCACCGGCGAGATCACGGTGGCCGACGGCAGTCTACTCAACTATGAAGCGACGACGAGCCATGGCGTCACGGTGCGGGTCACCGATTCCGGAAACCTCACCTACGACGAGACGTTTACGATTAACCTCACCAACGTCAATGAAGCGCCACTGGGCGCCGACACCACGGTCACGATCACCGAAGATACGTCCCACACCCTCACCACGGCCAACTTCGGTTTCAGCGATGTGGATGCGGGCGATAGCCTGAGTGCGGTGCGGGTCGACACGCTCCCCGGAGCCGGTTCGCTTACACTCTCGGGCGTGGCTGTCACGGCGGGCCAGGTGGTCATCGTTGCCGACATTACGGCTGGGAATCTCGTCTTTGCGCCGGCGGCCGATGCCAACGGCACCGGCTACGCGAGTCTGACCTTCTCGGTGCGAGATGCGAATAACGCGTACGATTCGACCCCGAATACTCTCACGATCGATGTCACCGCCGTAAATGATGCGCCGACGATTGTGATTAATAACGGCAGCACCGTGGCCGAAGGAGGCACTGATACCATTACAGGCGCAGAGCTGGCGGCGAGCGATGTCGACAATTCAGACTCGCAGCTGGCGTTCTCTGTCGGCACCGGTCCGGCCCATGGCCGAATAGAGCTGACGACGGCTCCCGGCCTGTCGGCCACGTCCTTCACGCAGGCCGACATCGTGGCGAACCGGTTGGTCTATGTACATGATGGATCGGAAACGCTGAGCGATTCGTTTACGTTTGCCCTCAGCGACGGAGCGGGAGGATCGGTCGGTGCGACGACCGTGACGCTCACGATTGCACCGGTGAACGATGCGCCGACGATCACCAGCGGTGGAGGCGGGGCAACGGCGTCGATTAACGTGGCCGAAAATGTGACCGGGATTACGATGGTGGTCGGCGCCGATGTGGATCTCCCTGCACAGGCCTTGACCTATGGCATCAGCGGCGGCATCGACCAAGCGCTCTTTACGATCGACGCAACCACGGGTGCGCTGAGTTTCGTGGCGCCCCGCAATTTCGAGGTGGCCACTGACGCCAACGGGGACAATGTCTATGTCGTGCAGGTCCGTGTCACCGATACCCAGGGTGGCGCGGTCACGCAAACGATTCAGGTCACGGTTACCGATGTGGCGGAGGGACTGCCTCCCGCCCCTGTAGCTCCTGTGCTTCCCCCGTCGCTCATCCCAATGCCTCCGCCATCGGTGGTCACCCCTGCTCCACAAACTCAAGCTCTGCCGGCATCACAAGGTTCGCAGGAGTCGATGAGTGCTCTGAAGGCTCCCACCAGAGGGATTCCTACGGAGCAGAGGTTTATCGCCGAGCGCGCTGGGGTGAAGTCATCAATGACGGCGCCTCGCACGGATGACGGTTCGGGGGGAGACGAACGTCTCAAGGGTCGGCTGGTCTCTCGACCCGATGAGGGGGAGACGCAAAACCCATTCGTGATTATGCCGGTCGAGCTTGTCGCGTCCGATGACCCAGCCGGTCCGGAGCCGCCGTTGTCGATCAGTGAGGTTCTGATGACCAAACTGGATGAGGTGGCACGGTCGCTTCAGGAGGCAGCCGGCGTGGAGCAGGAGCAGCAGGCATTCGTGGCTCATGTCACGGCCGTTACCGGAATGACATTATCGGTGGGATTTGTGGCCTGGGCGATACGCAGCGGTTCCTTGCTCGCCAGTTGCTTGACCACCATTCCTGCGTGGCGGACATTCGACCCATTGCCTGTGGTGAGTCTGAGCCGGCGCGAGCGGGCTCGTTGGTGGGAACATACGGATGCCTCGATGCAGGCTGAGGATGTTGAGTTCGAAGGGCTCCAGGATTTATTCGACGCACCTCCGTCTCCCGCGTCCCCATCTGATCCATCCAAAGAATCTGGCTCATCCGGAACAGGAGGCGTATGAATCGGGTGTCGCCGCTCCTTTTTCTCAGCTTCTGCCTCGTCTCGTTGACCGTCGGCGCCCTGTTTGCCGGGGAGGCGCTTGTAGGGTTGGCGCCGGATGAAGCCAAACACGTCTTCGAGTCCCGTAAGGCGCTCTGTGAAAATCTGGCCGTACAGTATTCGGTGCTGGTTTCTTCCCGCCAGATTCCTGCGATTGAGACGGCGATGCATGCGCTGGTCGAACGGAATGCCGATATCTTGTCTACGGCACTGCTGGGGACCGATGGTCAACCGATTGCCGTCGCCGGTGATCACGCGCAGCATTGGGTTCAGCCGGAGGGGGATCGTTCAACGCTGCGCCACATTCAAGTCCCGATCTATAAGGCCGATGCTCATTGGGGCACTCTTCAGCTCTCTTTCCGCACCTCCTACTCATCCTGGATCGAGCAACTGTTCATGGCGCCGTGGCCGAGATTTGTGGCTGCTGTCGCCGCGATCGGTTTTGTCGGGTATCTCGTGCTGTTGAAGCGCACGTTGCGTCATTTGGACCCATCGCTGGTCATTCCTTCTCGTGTCAAATCGGCGCTCGATAGTCTGACCGATGGGGTGGTGATGTTGGATCATTCCGGGTTGATCGTGCTGACCAACGACACATTCTGCCGATCGACGGAGCAACGCCTGTCCTCGCTCCTGGGAAAGCCGTTATCACGCCTTGAATGGATTCAGGAGCAGGGGCCGCTGCCGTTGGTCGCTAAGGGGTATCCTTGGGAACGCGCACAGAAGACGAAGGTACCCGAGCAGGGCACTCGTCTCGGATTGTTGAACAACGACAGACAGTTACAGATGTTCTCCGTGACCAGCACGCCGATATTCGATGATCAGGGAGGAGTACGAGGGGTGGTGGCTTCGTTCCACGACGTGACGGAAGTCGATCGCGCGCACAAGCAGCTGCAGGAGGCGATCGGGGAGCTCGAACAATCCCGCACGAAAGTGGTCACACAGAATCAGATGCTGGAGCAGACAAATGAGACGCTGCAGACTGAAATTGAGCGTCGGAAACGTGTGCAGGACGAGCGGGAGGAGTTGAACAAGCGGTTGATCGAGACGTCGCGTTTGGTGGGAATGGCTGACGTGGCGTCCGCCGTCTTGCACAATGTGGGGAATGTGCTCAATAGCGTGAATGTCTCAGTCGATGTGGTCATGAAAACATTGAAGCAAGCCCCGATCGGCGACGTGGCCCTGGTTGCGTCCATGTTGCGGGCACACAGTCATGATTTGCCTCAGTTCCTTTCCCTGGACCCTCGCGGGCAACAGATTCCAGAGTATCTCTCCATGCTGGCGGAAGCCGTCAATCAGAATGCGTCGCTCGTCGAACAGGAACTGGGCGGCCTCAGCCGTAATATCGATCACATTCGACAGGTCGTCTCCCGCCAAGTGGATCTTGCTCGTCCAGGCGGGGTCGTTCGCGAGGCGGTGCATTTCCAGGATTTGATGGAGCAAGCATTGGAGATCAACCGGTCGGCGCTCCAGAGCTGCGGGTGCGAGATCCGTGAAGAGTATGCGAAAGGGATCGATGGGGTGACGGATCGGCATCAGGTCATTCAAGTGCTGGTGAATTTGATTAGCAATGCCAAGAATGCCATGGCCGTGTACGATGGACCGGTGCGCCGGCTCACACTCCGTCTGAGAGCGGACCCGGATCGTGCCGGATTTGTCCGCTTTGAGGTGACCGATACCGGGGTTGGGATTTCACAGGAACATGCGTCCCGCCTGTTTACCCAGGGATTTACGACCAGGCCGGACGGACATGGTCTGGGGTTACATAGTGCCGCATTGGTGGCCAAGCAGTTGGGTGGTTCCCTTCAAGGTCACAGTGATGGCGAAGGTTTGGGTGCGACGTTTACATTCGATATTCCTCTTCAATCGGTGGAGGTTTCGGCATGACCCTGCCCACGACTGCACGCAATCGGCGCATTATTGTGATCGACGACAATCGAACCATCCATGAGGATTTTCGAAAGATTCTCATTCCTGCCGCAGCCCCGTCTGGCTTACAGCAGGCCAGGGCGGCGCTCTTCGGGGATACGCCCATTTCGCCGACCGTCGAGCCGTTTGACCTCGACTTTGCCGACCAGGGACAACAGGGATTCGACCGGATTCGTAGTGCACGGGAGATCGAACAGCCCTACGCGCTCGCCGTGGTCGACATGCGCATGCCTCCTGGTTGGGACGGCCTGAAGACCATCGAGCATATCTGGGAGGCCGATCCCGAAATCCAAGTCGTCATTTGCACGGCCTATTCGGACCTATCCTGGAATCAGATCGCCTCGCGTCTGGGGGTGACGGATCGATTGTTGATCTTGCGAAAGCCCTTCGATTCGATTGAAGTCCAACAAATTGCCAGTTCGCTCACCTGCAAATGGGAATTGGGGCGCGCGGCCCGGTTTAAGGTCGACGAGCTTGCAGCATTGGTCGATGAGCGTAATCGCGAATTGCAGGCGGTGAATCAGCGACTCGAGCAGGATGTGCAGGCACGGACGACCGAGCTGCAGCGGCGTAATGAGGAATTGCAACAGCTGGTCGATGCGCTCCGGGAGGCGAAGGCGGCGGCCGACAACGCCAACCAGGCGAAGTCCCGATTCCTGGCTCAGATGAGCCATGAAATTCGCACGCCGATGAACGGCGTGCTGGGTATGACAGAACTCCTGCTGGCGACCAGTTTAACCGACAAGCAGCGCCGCTTTTCCCACACGATCCGCGAGTCGGGAACGGCGCTGTTGCACGTGATCAACGACATTCTCGATTTCTCCAAAATTGAGGCCAACAAGTTGGAGCTGGAACAGGTGGAATTTGATCTGGCCCCCATGGTCCGTGGACTCACCGATCTGTTTCACGAGCCGCTGCAGCGAAAAGGACTTCAATGGCACTGTGAGGTCGACAAGACGCTTCCGGCCCGGTGGTGCGGTGACGCAGGGCGCGTCCGTCAGATTTTGCTCAATCTGGTCGGCAACGCCGTGAAGTTTACGGAGCGAGGCGAAATTGTTGTGTCACTTCAGCGGCACCACGACGCCCTCGGACAGGTGATGATGAAGGTGTCCGTGCGTGATACCGGCATCGGCATTCCGCTTGAGGCCCAAAGGAAAATCTTCGACCCGTTTGCCCAGGCCGATGGGTCCATGACTCGCCGGTTCGGCGGAACTGGATTGGGGCTCGCGATCGTACAGCGCCTGGTTGAGATGATGGGGGGGCAACTCGGCGTGGAGAGCGCACCCGGCCACGGATCGACCTTCTGGTTCATGCTCCCCTTGAAGCAGCCGTCAGATGGGCTCGCGACAGGTGACAGCGATGGGGCTGATGGCTCGACGGAATCCGGCCGGATCGTGTCGTCTTCGAAGCCGTCGGATGTCCCTTGTACGGCGCGAATTCTTCTGGCTGAAGATGATCTGACGAATCGCGAGGTGTTGCTTGGTATGCTGGAGTTGTGCGGAACCTCCGCTACCGTCGTGGGGACAGGAACCGGCGTGTTGCAGGCCCTCAGTCAGTCGCCGTTCGACATCATTTTTATGGATTGTGAGATGCCTGAGATGGACGGCTTAACAGCCACCAAGGCGATTCGTGAGCGGCAAGTGACCGGGTCGGATGGCAGGCCTGTCCCTATCATCGCCTTGACCGCGCATGCGCTTGAAACGCATCGCATCGCCTGTCTGGCTGCCGGAATGAACGACTATGTCACGAAACCCGTGACGCTCGAACAGATTGCCAACGCCCTTCGACGGTGGCTCCCCTCGAGTACCTCACAAGCGGCGTAACCTTTCGCAAGGCACAGCGTCTGATGGTTGCGGCCAGGCACCGTGAGACGATGTGTCCCCTCCGTCCTTGCCGAGCTTCCTGCCTCGATGTCTTTCGAGCGTGTGTCTAGGATTCTTCTGAATCAGTGCAGCGAGAGTCTGAGGGGGCACGCGACCCCGCTGGGCGGAGCCGTCGGCAGGCCTGGTGAGGCTGTGCAGTTGCTCGTCGATTCCAGACGAAATTTGGTGGCGGTGACCCGGATTGAACGGGTGACCCGCGGCTTATGAGTCCGCTGCTCTACCAACTGAGCTACACCGCCACTAGAGGATACCGAACCGGTCGAAGTGAACCGGAATAATAGCCGAAGACGAGTTGCAGTGTCTACCGACTGATGCACGAAATTCTTCCTTGATCCGCCAGGCAGCTCCGCCTCCTGTTACGGACTCTTGCACCCTCAGCAGGTCCGGGATCATCCGGCCCCTGTCCATTGTCGCCTGCGAGGTATGACTTGGAAGGAGTGGCAAGAGGGGTGTGATGTCGCTAGACTATCACGCGTGCCCCACGAGTGACGGAATCAATGTAGCCATTCTTGTCGCGCGTCACGATTCCATCGGCGACCACGCCGCGCTGTACCGTATTGCGAGGTTGCGCGGGTACTGACGTGGCCCCGTCGCGAATTGGAAACGCCGGCAGTCCTTACACAAGGGAGATCGATATGATAACTGGAGTATCCTTGCAGACTGCCCTTCCCTGGCTCCTGAGTATGTCCGCAACCGTAGGCATCGCCCTGTTGCGGGTCGGGTTGGTGTTCGTGGTCGGATATATTGCGCTTCGATTTGCCCGATTGGGGTTGCAACAGCTGGAACGGGTGATGGTTCTCACAAGTGACGACGGCGATCAACAGTCCGGAACGGCTCAGAAACGCGCCGCGACGCTCACGGGGATCCTCAGGACCATCGCCCTGACGGCAATCTGGGCGATTGTCATCATCGAATCGCTGCAGGTCGTGGGGTTGGACATCGCACCGATTTTGGCCGGCGCCGGCATTATCGGCTTGGCCGTGGGATTCGGTGCCCAGAATCTGGTGCGCGATCTCATCAGTGGATTCTTCATTATCCTCGAAGATCAAATCAGGCTGGGAGACGTGGCTGTGATCAACGGGACCGGGGGGCTCGTTGAGACCATTACGTTCAGAACGATCGCGTTGCGTGATTTTTCAGGAGTAGTGCACATTTTCCCCAACGGCGGCATCAACACGCTGTCCAATATGAGCAAGGATTGGTCGGCCTTCGTGCTGGACATGGGAGTGGCCTATAAAGAGGACACGGATCGGGTGGTCACGGTGATGCAGGCAGTCGGTGAAGAATTGCGTCACGACCAGGAACTGGGGCCGCTGATGATTGAGCCGATTGAAGTCGTGGGTATTGAGAATTTTGCCGATAGTGCCGTGACGATTCGCGCGCGTATCAAAACCAAGCCGCTTGAACAGTGGAAGGTCGGACGTGAATACAGGCGTCGGATTAAGAAGGCGTTCGACGCGCAAGGCATCGAGATTCCATTTCCCCATCAGACGCTGTACATGGGGGAGGCGAGTCATCCGTTCAAGCTAGAGGTGGTCGCAGGCCTGGGGCTTCAGAAGGTCTAGCAGGATGCTGAAAAAGTCCGCCAGCGGCGTGCACGAGGGTGACGCTCATGTCATGTGCTGGTTGCGACGATAGTCCTCTAGCCGCCGTCGAATGATCCCTTCCGAGAGGGTGGGGTAGTACTCTTTGAGGGCTTGTTTCCCGGTGGTCGCGGCAGTGGTGTCGCGGTGATGCCTGAACTCTCTCAGCCGTTGTTCGATCCGCTGTGTCGCCGTCGCACGGAACGCCTCTGCCAATTCCCACACCGTGGTATGCCCGTCGAGCCTGGCCTGTCGTTCGGCATAGAGCACCGTGGCCAGCATGGCGAAAAGGTCTTCGCCGACGGCTTCAATCTTGTTCTGCAGCCGCTGTTCGTCCCGAAACGCGGCCTGGAATCGCGCCATGGCGTAGAGAATTTCCCGCGCCAGCCGCCGGCTGGTTCGTTCGACATAACGAACTGCAGGCCGAACTTGGGGATGGGCAAGTTCTCGGCCATCGGGCCGTGGCCCTGTTCGCCATTGTCGCAGGTACCAGGGCAGGTAGAAGCGTAGTAACTTCAGCGCTTCCCGGATTTGCTCGAGTATCGAGAGGTGTTCTGCATACAAGCTTTTGGCGCGATCCAGATGAGGACTCAACCCTTCGCGGACGACGAAGGGGCGCAAAATATCGGTGGCGCCTTCGCCGATGCGATACATCTCGGCGTCCCGCACGAGTTGCTCGATGCCGAAGGCCGCCTCTCCGCGCGCCTGTTTGGAGTCGGCGGTTTCGTACCCCATCCCTCCGAAGATCGTTTGCGCGTCCCGGACGAACCGGATCGTGTGTTCCGAACAGAAGATCTTGGCGACAGCAGCTTCAATGCGGATGTCGTATCGATGTTGATCGGCCAGGCGCCAGACCAGCAGTGCCACCGCCTCCATCGCGAAGAGATGACCTGCCATGTCCCCGATCCGGATCTGCTGTGTCTGTCGTTCCGCCAACGGTTTTTGAAATGTGATCCGGGTGGTGGCTCGATCCAAGGTCGGTTGCCAGGCCTGTTTGGCCATGCCCAGGCAGATGGCGGGAATGCTGATGCCTCGCCCCACGTTCAGAATCGTCAGGGCATACTTCAGTCCCTTGCCGATGTCGCCGATCACCTGGTCGACCGGAACCTGTACGTTCTGCAAGGCAATGTGGGCGTTTTCAATCCCGCGACAGCCTTCGAACTGGCAACGTTGGCGTACCTGCACTCCCGGTACCGTCATATCCAGAATAAAGGCCGTGTGGACATGATCGTCTGCCCGATGTCCCTGCGGAGCCGGGATCCAGTCGCGTTTTCCTTCACACTCCACCCGTAAAACTGGAACACGAGCGATGAGCGTGAGATACCGGGCAATCGGCCCATTCGTGCACCAGAGTTTTTCGCCGTTCACGAGGAAGTGGGTGCCGGAGGAATTCAGTACCGCTTCGGTTCGCACGTTGGCTGCATCCGAGCCGGTCATTGGTTCGGTGAGGGCAAACGCGGACAGGGCTTCTTTCGCGACGAGCGGGAGATATTTTTTCTTCTGATCTGCATTCCCGAACAGGAGGATCGGCATGGCAATCCCGATGGACTGCGGCACCGCGACCGTCAACGCCAGAATGTTGCTCCAACCGGCAATCAGGGTCAGGACGCGGCCGTAGTTCGTATAGGAGAAGCCGAGCCCGCCATATTCTTTGGGAATCTTCATGCCGAAGGCTCCGAGCTTGAACAATCCCTGGATAACTCGTTCAGGAATTTTCGCCTGGCGTTCGATTTCCTCCGGGTCCACCTCGTGAATCAGGAAATGTTCGACCTGTTTGCAGAAGGCTTCGCCGGCCGCTTTCTCATCCGGCGGTTCGGGAGGTGTCAGCAAGAGGTCGAAGTTGGGTCGGCCGTCGTAGAGACCGGCCAGGAAACTCTTTCCGGCGAATCGCTCGCGGGCTTCTTCGATCCGTTCAAATCCTTTGAAGAGGATGCTCATGTGGTACCTCACCCGATCTGCTCAATCAGTGTCTTTGAATTGCCTGTCACGATATTGGGCCAGGGTGCTCGCGAGCCTGGATTTTAATTCCAGTCGCTTGGGTTTTCCGGTGGAGGTGTAGGGCACCTCCGTGCCCATCAACAGCACTTTCGGCTGTTTGGCGAACGGCAATCTTCCGCGGCAATGGGCGCGGATGTCGGCCTCTGTCGAAGGCGATGCCGGGTTCTTCGGCACGATGTAGGCGGCGATCTCTTCGCCGTAGTAGCGGTTCTCGAACGGAACGGCCATGGCGAACTTCACGGTCGGGTGCCCCTTCAGCACGTCGTCGATTTCCAAGGGAGAAATATTGACGCCGCCGCGAATGATGAGTTCTTTCAAGCGGCCTGAAATGAAAAAGAACCGTCGTCCACTCTCGTCGGCGATGTAAAATCCCTCGTCGCCTGAACGGAACCAACCCCATTGGAATGCGGCCTCGTTCGCGTCGTCGCGCTTGAAATAGCCGGCGCAAACTGTGCGCCCCCGGATGCAGATTTCTCCACGTGTGTGCTCGGGAACAGGCTTCCCGTATTCGTCCAGAATGGCCATCTCATTGTGACGCAGGGCCGTTCCGATCGACGGGAACTCAAAGTCCGTGAGCCAGTGACGATGGTCTTCTCCCGTGAGGTCGTTCGGGAGAAAGCAGGAATAGCAGGTCGTTTCAGACAGGCCGTATCCATGGCGGATGGGGAATCCAAAACGATCTTCAAAACGGATGGCCGTGTCTCTCAGTAACGGTCCGGCGCCGCAGATCACACCACCAAATTGATCCAGGCGATAGGCCGCGAGGTTTTCGTCGGCATCCAACAGAAACTCAAGCAAGGTGGGAACCACGCTCACACTGGTGACCCGTTCTTCGTGGAGCCGCCTCCAGAAGCTCCCGGTCTTAAACTTCCGATTCAGGACGACGCTTCCCTTGCAGAAGAACGGAGTCATCAGGGTGACTACGATGCCGTTGACGTGATGAATGGGCAGCACGCACATCAAACGGTCGGTGAGACCGAAACCGTGCCGGTCGGCGATGGCATCCGCATCGATCAACAGGTTGGCGGTTGTAAGAATGACGCCTTTCGGCGGGCCGGTTGTGCCGGACGTATAGATGATTAACGCAGGATCGTCGAGTCGGGATGCAGGCGTGGCCGGGCCGGGTCGCGCGGCGCTGCTGATCGTTCGGCGCTTTCCCTTGGTCTCGTTCTCGCCAATGATGCCACCGTCACCCAGGGCAACCACGTCTCGCAGGGCCGGCAGCATGGACTGAAGGCCTGTGATTTCCCCATAGACATCCTGCCAACACAGGGCGACCGAAGCCTCCGAATGTTCGAGGATATATCGCTTCTTCTCCGGTGGTTCTTCGATATTGATCGGCACCACGGCGACTCCCAGCGTCCAGGCTGCAAAGTAGATCAGCGTCGTCAGGTCGTGGTTGAACAGCACGGTGGCAATCCGGTCGCCACGGGTCAGGCCGAACTTGAAGTGCAACATCTCAGCCATTTGTTCGACGATCGTGCCGAATTCCGCATAGCTGTAGGTTCGTCGCAGGTTCCGGTCGTCGTCGCAATAGGTCAGGAAATTTCTGGTGACGAGCCGCGGGTCGTACACGCGTGATCGAAAGAACTCGGCAAATGAGGTCCAGTGGAGTGCCGGCGCACAGCCCACTGCCTCGCGGGCCTGCTCGATGCGGTCATGTACGTCGGTCAACAGGCTCATAGGTCCTCGGTGCCGGCCCGGTGTAGAGCGCTCGTGGTCTGATCAATCGGTTATGTTCCTGCTGCTCCATCACATGGGCGCACCAGCCGGTGATGCGGGAGCAGACGAACAATGGGGTGGACAGTTCACGCGGAATGCCCATCAGCAGGTAGGCCACGGCTGTGTAGAAGTCGAGATTGGGATGCAGCCCTTTTTCCTCCCGCATGATGCGGTGGAGAATGGAGGCGATTCCGTACCAGCGGTGATCGCCGCAGAGATGGCTGAGTCGTTCGGCGTGGCGCTGGATGATGGCTGATCGTGCGTCGCCCTGCCGAAGCACGCGATGCCCGAATCCCATCACGCGACGTTTCTCCGCGAGTGCTTCGCGCACCCATGACTCCGCTCGTTCCGGCCGGCCGATGTCGATGAGCATCGACGCCACCGCTTCGTTGGCGCCGCCGTGGAGGGGCCCTTTTAATGTTGCGACGGCTGCCGTGATCGCGCCATGTAGGTCGGTGAGGGTCGAGGCCGTGACGCGGGCGGCAAACGTAGAGGCATTAAACTCATGCTCCGCGTAGAGGATGAGCGACACGTTCAGCGCTTCGGCCATGGCCGCGCCGCGTTCACCGTCCTTGTGGCCTGCCACCAGATGCAGCAGGTGTTGTGCAAAATGTCGACTCTCGTCCGGCTTCCGGGGGACGGTGCCGGACATCACTCGATGACTATCCGCGATCAACAGTGGGATCTGGCTCAGCAGCCGCATGGATTTGCGGAGATTGGCTTCATGGGATCCATCCTGTGCGTCGGGATCGCTGAGGCCCAGCAGGGAAATCCCGGTGCGCAGCACGTCCATGGGATGCAGGCCTGGTGGCAGACGATCTACAAAACGTTGTACCGGCTCAGGCAGAACGCGATTGTCTCTCATCAAGGCGGTAAAACGATCCAGCTCGTTCCTGGTGGGGAGATGACCGATCAGCAGTAAGTGCGCGACGTCCTCGAAGTTGCTCCATTTCGCTAGGTCGCCGATGGCATACCCACGATAACGAAGGCCTGCCTCTCCTTCATCCACCTGACAGAGGGCCGATTCCCCTGCGATCACCCCCTCAAGTCCGGGGCTATACAGGGGCTGTTCCGGGGTTTTCGTTCCGGGCTGTGCTTGTATCACCTGGTTCATAGGCGCTCCGTGTCTGGTCTTGCCCATTCTCGTATCGAAGCAGACGATAGAGTTCCTGTCGCGTCATCATATGATCGAGCCACGCCCGTTGAGAGCCGAAGAATCTGAGTTCTTGCAGCAGCTTCTCCACCGCGAGGGCTGCCACCCTGAGCGTGCTCACGGGAAACAACACGCCGCGATAGCCCAACGCTTCGAATGCCTCGACGCTCAAGTAGGGCGTCTTGCCGAACTCCGTCATGTTGGCGATTAAGGGGACCTGGACACCTGCCGTCCTCATTGCCAACGCAAAGGTTCCGAACTCCTCCGCGGAGAGCAGGGCTTCGGGGAACAACGCGTCGGCGCCGGCGTTGGCATAGGCAATGCTTCGCTGGACGGCGGCCTGCAGCCCATCGACGGTCCGTGCGTCCGTGCGCGCCACAATGATGAAATCACGATCGCGTTTCGCCTGCACGGCGGCGGTAATTTTATCGACCATGTCACCGGTTGGAATCAGTCGTTTGCCTGACAGGTGGCCGCATTTTTTCGTCTCTTCCTGATCTTCGATCTGCATGCCGGCCAATCCGGCCCGCTCAAATTCCTGGACTGCCTCTTGAACAACCGAAGGCGGCCCATAACCAGTGTCCGCATCCACGATGGTTGGAACCGTCACTGACCGAGCAATGGCAGCCGCTTCCCGCGTCATGTCTTCCAGGGGGATCAACCCGATATCGGGCAGGCCACGGGCGGCCGAGATGGCGGCTCCCGATACATAGACGATGTCGAATCCAGCGCGCTCGATTTGCATGGCCGTCAGGGCATTACAGGCGCCGGGGATGGCCCTCGTTCTGCCGGTCAGCAGCTCACGCAGGCGTTGAGCTTTTGAGCGCGTAGAGCCGTTAGGCATCATGATTGGGCACCCTCAACAGAGGCATCAGCGTGGCGATGTCTGTCTCCTGTTCCAATGTCCATACGAAGCCGATGAGTTTCTCGACACGCGCGCGACCGATTCGTCTCGATGCGAGCACACGAAGTTTGTTTTCCACATCCTGGTCCGACATGGGATTGCCCGGGTGGCCCAAGGGGATGTCCGCCTGCCTCATATACACGTTTCCCGTCGTCGTCCTGAGCGTGAGGCGAGTCGGCATGGTTTCAGGGTAGCGGCCGGCGAATTCCGGCTGGAGGACGACACGCACCTTTTTCATGAGTTCGTGGAGCGCCGGGTCTCGTAACCGGTCAGAGTCGAAGGAGTGTAATGTCGCGCGGCCGTCGAGCAACGCCACGGAGACACAATAGGGGAAGCTGTGATCGGCCGTTTCCCTGGTCGTCGGGTGCCACTTTTCCGGATCACGTCCGATGATGTCGATGGCGACGTCGTAACTGCCGATTTCAATCTCGCTCAGGCGTTGGACTGCATCGTCCCCCTCTGCCTTGAGCAGTTCGGTGCGCAGGGCCAGCGCCGCTTCGACCGCAGTCTGGGCGTGGTATTCGACCGGGAAATGTTTAATGTAGGAATCGAGGATTTTGAACGGGGTCGGCCTGTCGTCGGGAGCCCTCTCTCCACCCAATCTAGGCAGCTCGAACGGACCGGAGACCAGCTTCATGAACCCCTTTTCGCCCTCGAAGACGGGTGCCGGACCTGTCATGCCTCGTTGGGCCAGGAGGGCGGCGAAGAGGCCATTACGTGCCGCATTGGAGAACGCACAGGCCTTCCACATGGACATGTCGCCGACTCTGGTTTGCCGGAGTGCCACGTTCGCCACAGCCGCCAGGTTGATGGCCTGCGTGGTCTGGGCCTCCGACAGTTTCAGCGTTTTCGCTACGCCGAGCGCGGACGAGATCGCTCCGTACGTCACATGGTCCCATCCACGGGGACGCAACGCGGCAGCGTCGCAAAGTCGACATTGGATTTCATAAGCCAGGGCGATAGCCTGGATCACGCGCTTGCCCGAGGCATGGGCTATTTCGCCGGCGGCGAGGACTGCAGCCAGATTGTCCGAAGGATGGGCCGGCTCTCGAGAAAGATAGGTATCGTTGAAGTCGAGGTATCGAACCAACGCGCCGTTGGCGAACGCGGCCAGGTCCGGCAACGTTTTGTGCGACGTTCCCCAGATGGTCGCGCCGCCGGGAACGTGCGCAGATTGCGCCACATGACGGGCGATCCGGCAGGGAGTCGCCTTCCAGGCCCCGAAGGCGCAACCGGCGCTGTCAAGAATCCGTCGCTTGACTTCATGGACGACGTCGCCGGACAGGTCGTCGTAACAGAGAGCCTGGGTGTAACTTGCAAGGCGGTCCGCCAGCATCATGACCCTCTCAACCGCACGCCGGTCTGTCCGTTCGGCGCGTGTGCCAGATCCTGCAGCCGTTGTTGTTCGGCAATCATGGCGAGTAACTCAGGAATGCCCTCTCCCTTCACGGCCACGGTGCGCAACACGTGCGGATACCATTCACGCAGATCGCGCACGGCGGCGTCGGCGCCGTCGCGATCTCCTTTATTGACGACCACGATATTCGCCACTTCTAACAACCCCGCCTTCATGGCTTGCACGGCGTCGCCCAAGCCCGGCGCAACCAGGGCGATGACGGTTTCGGCCACCGACACGACCTCGATGTCGCTCTGCCCGACCCCGACCGTCTCGATCAGGATTACGTCGTAGGCAGCTGCTTCCAGGACTTGCAGCGCGTCGCGAGTCGCCCGTGCCAGCCCGCCGAACTGCCCGCGAGTTGCCATGCTGCGTATGTAGACCCCCGGATCGTCCGCATGCCGCTGCATCCTGACTCGGTCACCCAGCACCGCACCACCCGTGAGGGGGCTACTGATATCCACAGCCAGGACGCCGACCGTTTTGCCGACGCGGCGGTAGGCGGTGATGAGTTGATCGATCATGGTGCTTTTTCCCGTGCCGGGATAACCGGTGATACCGAGTACCGTGGCGCGTTGCTCGGGTGGCGCCAGTTGTTTCAGTACAGCGGTGCCGGTCGGTTCCCGGTTCTCAAGCCAGGTGATCACGCGTGCCACGGCCCGGACTTCACCGGCCTGCACGTGCCTGGCCATCGTCTCGACATCCTCCTGTTTCGACAATCGATCGACGTACGCGTGGCTCATGTCATGCCTTCATCGCAGGCTGTCGTTTTTCACGATCATGGAGTTGCGCGAGTCGCGAGTTCAGCGGATGCCGCACGGCGTCACTGAGTTGTTGCGCACAGGCAGCGACCAACATTTCATCTACTGGTACATTGGCGCCGGATGCTTTCAACGCGAAGACCAGATCTTCCGTCGCCACGTTGCCGGATGCGCCGGGCGCATAGGGACAGCCGCCGAGACCTCCCGCCGAACAGTCAAACGCTGTGATGCCATAGTCCCACCAGGCCGTGAGGGCATTGGCGACGGCCATGCCATAGGTGTCGTGGAAATGGAGTGAGAGGTGCGCCGGCTCGACATGCGGCAGGATCGTGTCGAGTAAACTCCGCATGTCCGTCGGTGAAGCTTTGCCGACCGTCTCGCCCAAGGAGATGTCGTCGACCGCGAGATCCAGCAGTCGTTCCACCAAGTCTCGTACCTGCGTGGGAGGAATCCGGCCTTCATAGGGACAAAACACGACCGTGGACAGGTAGGCTCTCACCGCCATGCCGTCTCGTTTCGCCGCCGCCACAATCGGTCTGAAGCGCACGAGCGATTCCTGCACGGTCGCTTTGATGTTGTGGCGGGTAAAGCTGTTTGAGGCAGCCGTGAAGATGGCGATTTTGTCGACGTTGGCCGCCCGCGCCCGCTCCAGGCCTCGTTCATTCGGGACGAGAGCCGAGTAGATGACACCAGGGATGCGATCGATGGCGCGGAAGACCTCATCGGAATCCGCAAGCTGCGGGATGGCAGCGGGTGACACGAAGGAACCGGCTTCAATTTCCCTCACACCGGTTCGTGACAGGGCATTGATCAAGGCGATCTTGCACAGCGTGGGCACGAATTCCGGTTCGTGTTGCAACCCGTCGCGCGGAGACACCTCGGTGATCCGGATGGGGGCACGCCGTGAATTAAATAGGCCGGCCTGCAACATGCTGGTCCTCCGGTCTCTTCCGTTCTGACTGATGTGCTTGCCCGTCGGCCCATTGCGGTGGTCGCTTTTCTGCAAAGGCGCGGAGCCCTTCCACCGCTTCGGAAGTACAACGAGCACTGGCGTTGGCTTTTGCGCAAGCTGCCTCACGGTCCTCATCGGACAACGAACGTATGCTTTGGATCAATCGTTTTGTTTCTCTGGTTGCGCGGGGAGCCAGCCGCATGATGGTGTCGATGAGTTCGGTGATACGCTCGTCCAGATCGTGCTGAGGAACGACGTCGTGCACGAGGCCGAACCGGTGCGCGACTGATGTCGTGAAAGTCTCGCCGGTCAGGGCATACCGTCGCAGAAACGATTCGCCTGCCTTGCGCAGGAGAAAGGGCGCGATGACGGCTGGGATCAAGCCGAGCCTGGCTTCGCTGAGTGAAAACGTCGCATCCTCTGCGGCGACGACGATATCGCAGACGGCCAGCAAACCAAGCCCGCCTCCGAAGGCAGGTCCCTGCACCCGAGCGATAAGCGGACAGGGCACTTCGTCGATGGTGCGATACATGCGGGTGAGGCGTTGCGCGTCATCTTGTGCCTGGGCGTCCGTGGCCGGAGACGTGGATTGCATCCATTGGAGATCGGCCCCGGCGCAAAAAACTGGTCCGGCACTGGAGAGCAGAACGCCTCTCAGCGAGGGCTCCCGGGCGACGTCGTCGAACGCTTGAGTCAGGTCACTCATCATCAGACTATCGAACGCATTGCGCCGTTCGGGCCGGTTGAGTGTGATGCAGCGGATGGTGTCGCGTGATTCAATCGTCAGGGTCGTATACCGGCGCATGCCTGCCTCCTCATCCACCGCGATCCTCACATACGAAACACCGGCGCATGGGTTTCTCTGGTCGGCGTGGATGCGGCGATATCCAGGCAGAGGCCCAGGACGTGTCGCGTGTCCACGGGATCCAGGATGCCGTCGTCCCAGAGTCGTGCGCTGCTGAAATAGGGACTGCCTTCCTGCTCATATTGCTGCCTGGTGGTCTCCAGGATTCGCCGCTGTTCGTCATCCGACAGCCGTCCCTTTTCTCTGGCCCGCTGTTGTTGCTTCACGGTGACGAGCACTTGCGCTGCCTGCTGCGCACCCATCACCGAGGTGCGTGTGTTGGGCCAGGTGAAGAGGAATCGAGGGCCATAACCACGCCCGCACATGGCATAGTTGCCGGCTCCATGGGAGGCACCGATCAGAATGGTGAATTTGGGGACCTCGGCCGTTGCGACGGCCTGCACCATCTTGGCGCCGTCCTTAATGATGCCTCTCGTCTCATAATCCTTTCCGACCATAAATCCGGTGATGTTTTGCAGGAACACCAACGGAATACGCCGTTGTGCGCACAGCTGGACAAAATGCGCACCTTTCAGGGCCGACTCGGAGAGCAGGACTCCGTTGTTCGCGATGATCCCCACGAGATGGCCCATCCAGTGGGCGAAGCCACAGACCAGCGTGGAACCGTACCGCGTTTTGAATTCATGGAAGCGGCTGCCGTCCACGAGTCGCGCAATCACCTCCCGGACCTCCCATTTCTGGCGCGGATTCGCAGGGATCATTCCGTAGAGTTCTTCGGCCGGGTACAGGGGCGCGTCGATGGTTTCACGACGAAGTTTCGGCGGCCGTCTCCCAAGTGTGGCAATGATCGATCGGCAGATGTCCAATGCGTCGTCGTCATCTTGTGCCAGATGATCGCTGACGCCCGATAGTCGGGTGTGCAGGTCGGCTCCCCCGAGTGCTTCAGTGGTGACGTCTTCGCCGGTTGCGGCTTTGACCAGCGGCGGTCCTGCCAGGTAAATCGTGCCGGTGCCCTGGACGATGACGTTCTCATCGCACATCGCCGGTACGTAGGCGCCGCCGGCCGTGCACATGCCCATGACGACGGCGATCTGGGGGATACCGGCTGCGGACATTCGCGCCTGATTGAAGAAGATCCGTCCGAAATGATCCTTGTCGGCGAAGACCTCAGCCTGCATTGGCAGGAAGATGCCGCCTGAATCGACGAGATAAATCGCCGGCAGACGGTTTTCCAAGGCGATCTCCTGCGCACGCAAATGTTTCTTGATGGTCATGGGGAAGTACGTGCCCCCTTTGACCGTCGCATCGTTGGCCGCGATGATACAGAATCGCCCCGCCACAACGCCGATCCCTGTAATGATCCCGGCGGCCGGCACCTGATTGTCATACAGGCCAAAGGCGGCGAGGGGGCTGAGTTCGATCCAAGGAGACCCTCGATCGAGCAGGGCAGCAATGCGCTCACGTGCCGTCATCTTGCCGCGTTGTTTGTGGAGCGCCATCGCATCGGACGGACCGCCTGCTTGTATGATGGTTAGGTGCTTCTTCAGATCGGCTATCAGGCTTTCGTTGTGTGCCTGGGCACGGCGAAAGTCTTCCGAAGTCTTATCTATGTTGCTCTTCAGGACACGCATGGCGAAATTTCTCTCACTGCTCGACTCGAAGTCCCTTCACGAAACCGACGATATCCTGCATCGGCGTGGCCGGGCGAAAGAGCATTTGCACGCCCGCGGCTTTGAGTCGCGCGGCATCGTCATCGGGGATAATGCCTCCACCAAACAGCGTCACGTCTCCGGCGCCCTGCTCTTTCAGCAACTGCAACACGCGGGGAAAAAGCGAGTTATGGGCGCCGGAATGGATACTGAGGCCGATGGCCCGCACGTCCTCCTGAATCGCGGTGGATACGATCTGCTCCGGCGTCTGATGGAGCCCGGTGTAAATGATCTCCACGCCGGCATCACGCAGCGCCCGGACGACGAGCTTGACGCCCCGGTCATGTCCATCCAATCCTACCTTGCCGATCAGTACTCGAATGGGTGTCGTCGCTACTGCCATAGTTGCACCTCTTCCAGCACATACCGTCCTTCCACGTCCTTCCTGAGATGACCGGCCTGGATCAGGGGGTCGTGTTCAAAGAGCAGCAACCAGTTCTCCGCGAACGCTTGATCCAGCACCCGGCGTTTGGTGTCGAGTGTCCGGAGCGGATCGAGATCGTATCCCATGATGTAAGGGAGGGGCAGATGCGAGACGGTCGGAATCAGATCGCCCAGGAAGAACGCGATCCGGCCTTCCGATTCGACTTTGACACTCTGATGAAAGCGCGTATGGCCCGCTGTGACCACCGTGGTGATTCCCGGCAGCAGTTGCGTATCGCCTTGGATGAGCTCCCACTGATTCAGTTGCGCAACCGGTGTGAAATTGGTTTGTCGATAACTGGCCCTGGTCCGCTCATTAGCCGCAGTGGCATCGTCATATTCACCCTGTTGCACGTAGTAGGTGGCGTTGGGAAAAGCCGGGAGTAGCGCGCCGTTTCCGTTGGTGACCGTATTGCCTCCGGCATGGTCGAAGTGCAGATGGGTGTTGATAACCAGATGGATGTCGTTGGGGGTGAGGCCATGGCGATGGAGCGAGTCGCGCAGGGACGGTGTTCGCTCAACTGCAAACATGGCGTGAAACTTGGCATCCTCCTTATCGCCGAGACCCGTATCCACCAGGACGTGCTTGCCATGGGCCCGGATCAACAGGCAGTTTAAGTGGAGGGGGATACGATTCAGTTCATCAGCCGGGCAGCATTTCTGCCAGAGCGCCTTCGGCACCACTCCGAACATGGCCCCGCCATCCAGCCGGAACCGGCCGTCGGTGACTGGATAGATGTCAAAGGCTCCGAGTTTCATAACACCACCGCTTCGCGATAGGTTCCATACACTTCCTTCAACGCGGCGCAGATTTCTCCCAACGTCGCCTTCGCCTTCACGGCTTCAATCAGAGCCGGCATGAGGTTCTGGTGACAGGCGGCCGTTTCCTGCACCTCCTCTAATGAGCCGGCCATCTTGAAGGGATCACGCGATTTTCTGAGATCGGAGAGGCGCGCGACCTGTTCCTGTTCCACTTCCGGTCCGATCTTCAAAGTGGGGATAGAACGTTGTTCCTGTTCCACGTGATCGGTGACGCCGACGATGGGCCGCTCGTGTTGTTCAATCTCTTTCTGATACCGTTGCGAGGCATCCAGGATTTCCCGCTGCGGAAAACCGCGTTCTATGGCCGCCACCATTCCACCCATCTCATCCAGCTTTCGGAAATAGTTTCGTGCTCCCTCTTCCAATCGGTTCGTCAGTGATTCCACAAAGTAGGAGCCGCCCAACGGATCGACGCAGTTCACGATTTCACTCTCGGCGGCGATGAGTTGTTGTGTCCGCAAGGCCAGCGTCACGGCTTCTTCCGTGGGCAGCGCCAGGGTTTCATCCATTGAGTTGGTGTGGAGCGATTGTGTCCCGCCGAGCACGGCGGCCAACGCCTGCAACGTGGTCCGCACCACGTTGTTCATCGGCTGTTGGGCGGTCAATGAGCAGCCGGCCGTCTGAGCGTGGCAGCGGAGTTGGAGGGAGCGGGGATTCTTTGGGTGGTAACGCTGCTCCATTTCACGCGCCCACAAGCGTCGGGCGGCGCGGAACTTGGCAATCTCTTCGAAGAAGTCATTGTGCACGTTGAAAAAGAACGAGAGTTGCGGAGCGAATGCATCCACGTCGAGACCGGATTTTACAGCCGCCTCCACATAGGTGAGTCCGTCGTACAGTGTGAACGCGAGTTCTTGAACGGCTGTCGAGCCTGCCTCCCGGATGTGGTAGCCGCTGATGCTGATCGGGTGCCACTTGGGAAGATGAGTCGCACAGTAGGCGATCGTATCGACGATGACCGCGAGGTGTGGTTCGGGCGGGAAGAGCCACTCCTTTTGCGCGATATATTCTTTCAGCATATCGTTTTGTATCGTGCCGCCGAGCCGCTCGAACGGGATGCCGCGTTTTTCGGCCAGGGCCAGATACATGGCAAAGATCACCGCCGCCGGTCCGTTGATCGTCATGGAGGTGGTGACCTGATCCAGGGGAATTCCATCGAATAGTCGCTCCATGTCGGCGAGTGAGGAGATCGCCACGCCGCAGTAGCCCACTTCACCCCGTGCCATCGGATCATCGGCATCCAGGCCCATGAGCGTCGGCAGGTCAAAGGCAACGCTGAGGCCGGTCTGTCCCTGTGCCAGGAGATACTTGAAGCGCCGATTCGTATCGTCCGCGGAACCGAACCCGGCGAATTGCCGCATCGTCCAGAAGCGGCTTCGATACATGTTTGGGTAGATGCCGCGGGTGTAGGGGAATGTGCCCGGTTGGCCGAGATCCTGCTCGACGTTCCATCCCTTGAGATGGTCTGGGCCGTAGACTCGTTCGATGTCTAATCCGGAGAGGGAAGAGAAGTGAGATTTCCGCTCGTTCATGACGCAGCCCTCCAGGAAGGAATGCAAACGTCAGCTCACATATGCCGTTTGGTCTCCATACACATAGAATCCGTGTCCGCTCTTTCTCCCCAGCCAACCGGCTTCGACATACTTGCGCAGCAGGGGACAGGGGCGAAATTTCGGATCACCCAGGTCCTGATGGAGCACCTCGCAAATTGCGAGTACCGTATCCAGACCGATGCGGTCGGCCAAGGCCAGGGGACCCACTGGATGATTGGTCCCTTCCACCATCGCCAGGTCGATCGATTCGGCTGTTGCCACGCCCTCCTCCAATGCAAAGACGGCCTCGTTAATCATGGGAATGAGGACCCGGTTGACGATGAAGCCGGGGGAATCCTTGCACAGCACCGCGGTTTTCCCCGTGCGACGGACGAGTTCCAGCGCCAGTTGCACCGACTGCTCGGAGGTCTCGATGGCACGCACTACTTCGACCAGTCGCATGACCGGGACAGGGTTCATAAAATGGATCCCGACGACGCGATCTGGACGACCCGAGGCCATGCCCAAGCTCGCGATTGAAATCGAGGACGTATTGCTGGCCAGCAGGGTCGATGGTTCGCAGACTTGTCCCAGTTGGGCGAACAGCGCCCGCTTCATGACGGGATCTTCGGGTATGGCTTCGATCACCACTTGCGCCTCTCGCAATCGTTGCATGTGCCTCATCGGATGAATGATCGCCATGGCCGATCCGGCCTGATCGCCTCGCAACGCTCCCTTTTGAACCGCTTTTGTGACCCCCTGCCAGATTTTCTTGATGGCGTCTTCCAGTGCCTCTTCCGTCGCATCTATGAGGAGGACATTCCATCCCGCGGTTGCCAGCACCTGGGTGATGCCACGCCCCATCTGTCCCGCGCCGATGACGCCGATGGTTTTGATATCGTCGATCGTCATAGTCGTCCCTGGTTCAGCGCTCCACGAGGAGGGCGAGCGCTTCTCCGCCTCCAATGCAGAGGGCAGCCAGTCCGCGCCGAGCGTCGCGTGCCTCCATGGCATACAGCAGCGTTGTCAGGATCCTGGCGCCGGTTGCGCCGATGGGATGACCCAGGGCCACCGCACCGCCGTTGACGTTGACCTTCTTGGGATCGAGGTCGAGTTCACGATTGATTGCCAGCGAGACGGCCGAAAACGCTTCGTTGATCTCGAACAGGTCGATGTCGTTGACCGACAGGCCTACGTCTTTCAACAGCCTCCTGATCGCATCGATCGGCGCAATCGTGAACCATTCCGGTGCCAGCGCCGCACCGGCATACCCTACGATGCGGGCCATCGGCGCAAGGCCAAGACGGACGGCTTCTTCTTCAGCCATCATGACCAATGCTGCCGCGCCATCGTTGCAGGAGGGGGAGTTGCCCACCGTTAGGACTCCATCGTCCTGAAACACCGGTTTGAGCTGTCGCAGCTTCGTCAGATCCACCCGATTCGGTTCTTCGTCGTCCGAGACGAGAGCCGGCGCTCCCTTTTTCTGCGGCACTGCAACCGGAACGATCTCTTTCTTGAAAGCCTCGCGGGCAATCGCGTCCCTGGCCCGGCTGTAACTTTCCAGGGCGAAATCGTCGACCTCCTGTCTCGACAAACGATACTTGGCCGCACACAATTCTCCCGCATTCCCCATGTGAAACTGGTTATAGACGTCCCACAGTCCGTCCTTGACCAAACTGTCGGTCAGCTCGCCGTGCCCTAGTCGATATCCTTGCCTGGCCTTCTCCAGCAGGAAGGGGGCTCGTGTCATGTTTTCCATTCCTCCGGCCACCATGATGTTCGCTTCGCCCAGCGCGATGGCCCTTGTCGCCATGATCACGGTTTGAAGACTGGAGCCGCAGACCTTGTTGACCGTCACGGCGCCGACGGAATGGGGCAGCCCCGCGCCGATTGCCGCTTGTCTGGCCGGTGCTTGGCCCAAGCCCGCGCCGAGCACGCATCCCATCAGGACGCCGTCGATCCGCTCACCCGGCCGTTGGATGCGTGTCACGGCTTCGGCGATGGCGAGGCTTCCGAGCTTGGTGGCCGGGACTGAGCTGTAGCTTCCGTTGAAGCTGCCCATCGGGGTTCGGGCTGCGCTGACGATGACGGCATGGTGTCTGGCGTTCACAACCGTTTCTCCCAGTCGCTTTCTTCCAGATACTGTTTGACCGTGGCCATGAAGCGGTCGGCCGTGGCGCCATCGATCACTCGATGGTCGAACGAGAGGCTCAAGTAACACATGGGACGGATGGCGATGGCATCGTTGACGACCACGGCGCGTTTCTGCACCGATCCCACTCCGAGGATGGCGGTCTGCGGTTGATTGATGATCGGGGTGCTGAACAGACTGCCGAAGCCGCCGTGGTTGGTGATGGTGAAGGTTCCGTCCTGAACTTCTTCGGGTTTTAATCGCTTGTTCCTCGCCCGTTCGGCCAGGTCTGTTATTTCATGGGCAATCTGGTTCAGTCCTTTGCGATCGGCATGCCGGACGACGGGAACCAGCAGGCCGTCGTCAAGTGCCACCGCGATGCCGATATGCATGTCGTGTTTGATCACGAGTCCCTGCTCTCGCCAGGAGGAATTCAGAAGCGGATGCGCTGTGATGGCGCGAGTGACCGCGCTGATCACGAACGGCAGATACGTGAGTGCGTGACCGTCGCGGAATTTCGCAATGCTGGAGAAGTCCGCTTCGAAAAATGTCGCTACATGGGCCGCCGTGTGACGACTTTGGACCATACGTTCGGCGATGGTCTTTCGCATTTGAGAGAGAGGCACGGTTTCTTCGTGCGTTGAGGCGGGGGGCGGGGATGGCGTTGCAGCTGACGCCTCCTGCGAGCGGCCGGTCGATTCACGCGTGCCGATCACCTCCAGCAGGTCGTGCTTCGTGACTCTCCCGCCATCGCCGGTTCCTGTGATCGCGGTGAGATCCAGGCCATGCTCCTTCGCCAGTTGTCGCACAGCGGGCGAGTAGTGACGCTCGCCCGGTCCTGCCTCCATCGGCCGGACCGTCACGCCCCCGACACGATTCACGACGCCGGATGCCGGCTGAGTATCGAGCCTGGCCAACATCGTTCCCACCGGAACGGTTGTTCCTTCCGGCACGAGTATGTCGGTGAGGAACCCGGTCGCAGGAGAAGGGATATCGAGGGCGACCTTTTCGGTTTCCACCTCCAGGAGGGGCTGATCCTTTTCGACAGAGCCGCCTTGAGGGATCAGCCATTTGACGACGGTCCCTTCTGCGATGCTTTCACCGAGTTGGGGCATCACAATGTCGGTCGCCACGTCAACCTCCGGTTAGGCTCCCCTCAATACGACGCCAACTTCTTCGCTCCCGCGACGATGTCGCTCACTTTGGGCAGAAAGAATTCTTCCAGCGGTGTGCTGAACGGTACCGGCGTGTCCGGCGGGGCGATGCGGAGAATCGGCCCGTCCAGAGAGTCGAAACAGTCTTCCGCCAGCAGAGCGGAAATTTCGGCTCCGATCCCGCCGGTTTTGTTGTCTTCGTGCAAAAGGATGACCTTGCTGGTTTTGCGCACCGACTCGTATATCGTGTCCTTGTCGAGGGGGATCAATGTGCGAAGGTCCACAACTTCCAGGTCGATCCCTTCTTTAGCCAACAGTTCCGCTGCTTCCAGGGCCAGATGGACCATCGCGCCGTACGTGATCACCGAGACGTCGCTGCCGACTCGTTTCACCTCTGCTTTTCCGAGAGGCACGATGTACTCTTCCTGAGGCAAGGCCGCTTTGATCCGGCGATAGAGAAACTTGTGTTCAAAATAGAGAACCGGGTTGGGGTCGCGGATCGCGGCCTTCAACAGTCCTTTTGCGTCGTAAGGAGTGGAGGGCGCGACGATCTTGAGGCCGGGTGAATGGAAGAACCAGCCCTCGGGACATTCGGAGTGAAAGGGGCCACCGTGGACGCCGCCGCCGAATGGGGCTCGAATGACCAACGGGACTGCCGCGCCCCAGCGGTAGTGATTCTTGGCGGCGACTTCGACGATTTGATCGAAGGCGCAGGAAATGAAGTCCGCAAACTGCATCTCGACGACCGGCCGCAAGCCCATCATGGCTGCGCCGATGGCCGCGCCCACAAAGCCGGATTCGGAGAGCGGCGTATCCAGCACGCGCCACTCGCCATATTTTTTCAGGAATCCTTCCGTCACCTTGAAGGCCCCGCCGTAGGCGCCGATGTCTTCGCCCATCAGAAAGACGCGCTCGTCTCGGTTCATTTCTTCATCCAGGGCCTGCGAAATCGCGTCTACGTAGCTGACCTCCTGAGTGAGCGTTGCGGTCGTCATGGCTACACCTCGCCTTCCGTGGCGAACACTCCCACCAGCGTCTCCCGTCCTTCCGGCAAGGGGCTCTGTTCGGCGAACTCCGTCCCTGCGTCGACCTCTTTCTTGGCTCGTTCTCCCACCTCATGAAAATACGATTCGTCGCCATACCCTAACTGCATCACGAGACGTTCGGCCCTCAAGATGGGATCTTTGGTTTTCCATTCCTCCAGCAATTCGCGCGGGACGTATTTGGCGCCGTCGTGTTCCGAGTGGCCATGCATCCGCATGGTTTTGAATTCGAGAAACGTCGGGCCTTCGCCGGCCCGGGCTTTTGCCACGGCTCGCTTCGAGGCGAGGTAGACGGCCGCGACATCGTTACCGTCCACGATCTCGCCCGGCATGCCATAGGCTTTCGCCCGCTCCACGACATCGGTAATCGCCATTTGATACCGCACCGGCGTCGAATAGGCGTATTGATTGTTGGTGCAGAAAAACACGACCGGGAGTTTGCGCACCGCTGCGAAGTTCATGGCTTCATGAAAGTCGCCTCGACTCGTTCCTCCGTCACCGGTTCCGGCAACAGCGACGCGCGATTCTCCTCTGATCTTGAAGGCCAGCGCCGCACCGGCGGCAACCGGCATGTTGTCGGCCAGATGGCTGACGAATCCGATCATCCCGCGTTTCAAATCGCCCATATGCACATTGCCGTCTTTTCCTTTGGTCGGACCTCCCTGCTTGCCGAGGTACTGGGCGATGATTTCTCCGGGTGAAAAGCCACGAATGAGAAACGCGCCCATATCGCGATGAAACGGCGCGATGACATCATCCGGCATCAGTGCCGAGGCATACCCGACGGCGATCGCCTCCATCCCATGACTGGTATAAACGCCGCCGACGATGCGGCCCTGCCGGTAGAGTGCGCTGATCCGGTCTTCCAGGCTTCTCGTCAACCGGAGGTAGTAGTACATTTCAAGGAGGTCGCCGCGTTTGATTTCGTCGGCAATGACCGCAATGTCCATGATGACCTCCTGTGAGGTGGCCAAATACTCAGAGTGCCGGAAGATCCCGCCATGACAATAAGGGTTTCTGCTCCTTGCACGAGTGACACTCAGACGCGTCCCACTGCGGCATGTCGAGGTCCACGCTGAAGTAAAAGGGGAAGCGTGCCGTGAGTTCGTCCATCAAGGGGAATTGCCCGCTGTCTCGTCTGGCAAAGACCATCATGCCTGCCAGTTGTCCTCCGCGATCCGTCACGACCTTTCCCAGTTTGCTGACGCATAAGCCGCGGGTGGTCACATCATTTAAGGAGAGAAAGCGTTCTCCCGCTTCGACTGTGCCTTGGATGATGTCGGTACCGATCTTGCCCGTGTCGTGATTGAAAGGGGTCAGGACGACGCGCAGCGGCATCTGTGCGGCGAGGATGTCGCTGGTTCGTTCGGCCAGAAGGCGAGCGTCCGACGAGGTCGTCACAATGCCCGTCGGCGGGTCGTGTCGAAAGGTCTGCAGGATCCACTCCGCCATGTTGGCCGCGATGAGCGTCACGAAATCGGGGAATCGCGCGATGGATTCAAAGCGCAGATAGACATCGGTGTGGTGACCGGAGACCACTTCCACATGGCTGTCGAAATACACGGCTCGTGAGTCGCGCAGCAGGCGCTGAATATCCCAGGACGACAGGGTGGGATGCGGGGTGTCGCGAATGAGGTGTTCCAGCCGCACATGAAACTCCAACCCCTCATAGACCTTCCTCTGTTGCTCCATCAGCTCCAGAATGGCGGCCTCCGGGGGTTTTATCATTGATGGCATCATGGCCTTCCTGTGCTCCTCTCGTCCTGTGCCGCAATGGTCGTTCTCAGGATGCCGATCGGTTGGATCTCCAATTCGACGACGTCGCCTGGTTTCAAGTATCGATCAATCTCCAAGCCGCAGCCGCCGCCGACTGTTCCAGACCCGAAGAGATCTCCCGGATAGAGGAATTCTCCTCGCGATACGTGCTCGATCATGTGTGCGAAAGACCAGTGGATGGTGCCGAAGCGCCCCTCCGACCAGATCTCGCCATTGATACGGGCGATCATCCGCAGGGAAGCGAGGTCCTGAATGTCATCGGGCGTGACGATGCAGGGGCCGATGGCGGTGGCGAAATCTTTTCCTTTTGCCGGTCCGAGGCGGCAGGCCATTTCCTGGAACTGGATGTCGCGCGCGCTGAAGTCATTCATGATCGTGTAGCCGGCGATGTAGTTCACGGCGTCCCGCTCGGCAATATCGATTCCCTTCCGTCCGATGACACAGGCCAGCTCCAGTTCGTAATCCAGTTTCTGTGTGTTGAGCGGCCACCGAAGTTGATCATCGGGCCCGATGATCGATCGGTGGTTGCCTTTGTAATACACCGGGGCCTTGTACCATTCCGGTGGAATCGGCTGTCCGCGTCGCTTGGAGGTTGCTGCGATGTGTTCCTCGAATGCGATGAAATCGCGCAAGGAGGCAGGATTGGGGAGAGGTGCCGTCACGCGGACATTCGCCGGATCGTAGTAGATCGTCTCACCAGCCGGACCTGTCACGGAGGAGCCCTGGCCCACGGCATAGTCTAATGCGCGACGGGCTGCGGCTGTCGCAGCGGGGCCGCCTTCCAAAAACTCCAACATTGTAGCGGGAAGCTGCGCGTCGGCGAGGCGGCGCGGTTGTGTCTCGCCTTGATCGGCGAGATAACGCGCCTGCGCCATGTTGAGATCCACGATCGAGGCCGCATGTTGCGCTCCGATCCTGGTGAAGGTGCCGACAGGCGTACGCACCTGGAAACTGACGAGTTTCATGGCTGCCTCCAGCTCATGGCATAGTCCTTCAGTTCAACCGCCTCATAGTCTGGCATCACCGCGAAGGCTCGTCGCGACTCGATCATCACGGCGACTTCGTCCGTTTGCTCCTTGATCTTGCTCGCGGCGATGGCCTGCGGGTGCGGGCCATGATGAATCCCTTGGGGGTGCAGCGTGAGCATGCCGGCGTGAATGCCGGTGCGGCTGAAGAACGATCCCTGGTGATAAAAGATCACTTCGTCATAGTCCATGTTGCGATGGTAAAACGGAACGCGCAGTGCGCTCGGGTCGCTTTCCAGCGGCCTTGGCACGAAGGTGGAAATCAACAGTCCGCCGGCTTGAAAGGTTGCATGCACGCTGGGCGGGAGGTGGTAACGCGGGCTGGTGACCGGACGAAAATCTCGCACATTCAATTTGGCGACCCAGAGGTCACCCTTCCAGGCCGCGACATCCATCGGATAAAACGGGTAATACACACGGGTGTAGTCTCCGTCGCGTTTGATGCGCACTTCCCATTCGTGCCGACTCTGGGCATCCTCCGGAGGCAAGGCCAGTTCCGGCTGGACGAGGACCCCCGGATCAAATAACGCATGGCGTCCGAGCGGGCCCCGGTCCGGCACTTCGACGGGCGCCGGGGTTTCGACGATGAGAAACAGCCCTGCTTCTCCCTTCGTCTCGACATGGACCCGGTAGGTGGTGCCCTTCGGAATCACCAGGTAGTCGCCCGGTTCATAACTCAAGCATCCGTAGTCCGTTTCCCATCGGCCTCGTCCGCGATGCACGAAGACGATCTCATCCCCGTCGGCATTGCGCACGAAGTGGGGCATGGTCTCCGTGCGTCTGGAGAGGGAGACTCGGGCATCCGGACTCTGCAAGACGAGGGTCGGGCGTCCGTCGGCGGAAAGGTAATCGGCGGTGGGTAACTCGGTACAGGTAAATGCCCGCGGCCGGAGCGGACCTTCTATTCTGCTCCATGCGGTAGGCGGGTGGTGATGGTACAGGTGCGAGGCGGGGCCGCTAAAGCCCTGGCGACCATGCTCCTCCTCGTGCAGGCCTTCGGGGATCCCAACGTGCGCTTGATTCGGCACGGAACCCTTTTTTACCAGGTACATCACGAACCTCCTGAGGCGTCAGGGACGGCTCGATGCTCTAGGACGCCGGCTGAAACGACTCGGACGGCAAGTCTTTAAACGGCAGCGGAAGTGTTTCGTAGTCGATGATCGTATTCTCAATCCCTCTGGTTTGATCTCGCTCAATATCTCGATAGAGCGCTTCGACGGTCGCGCGGACGAAGGTTTTGGATTCCTCCAGCCCGTGTTGTCGCTGGGTCAGTTCCAGAAACACCCCACACCCGGGAAAGAGGGGATAGGTGAATCGCTGTTTGAGCGGTCCGAAGCCGTCCCGGCCATTCTTGGTCTCTCCGGAGAAGCGGACCCCATGGGATTCCCATTCGCGACAGACCGCGTCGATGTCATCGACCTCGATGGCGATGTGCTGAACCCCTTCGCCGTATTTATCGATGAAGTTGCAGATCTGGGATCGGCGTGCCTTATTGCGACCCTGCATCAGCGCGATCTTCGCGTCGCCCCGTTGAACGACCACGGTATCCATGCTGGACGAGTCACTGCCAACATCCTGAGCGGACCATATAATGTGAAAGCCGAGTACGGTGGTGAAGAGGGATTCAGCGGCGGCGAGATTCTTGACGCAGAGCGTGATGTGATCGATACCGACGGCTTCTTTCATGGTAAGTCCTCCTACCCGGCCAAGGATAAACGTGGAAGGGACTCATGCCATTGTTGCGATCGGGAAGCGAACGATTCACATACGTTCACACTATATAACATAAGAGTTGCATCATTCAATATAGATTTTGTATCATTGCCAATGACGATGAACATGGGAAAGGAAATTCGTATGACGTTCGTTGGAACGAGAAGGGACATTCCGGTATGACCGCGGAGGTGCACGATGTCGTTTTACGAACATGTGCGCGCGGATGTGCTCCGGCACGGAGCGATCAATAATCCCTACCTGTCACGCTTTCGAGGCGGGAACCTTACCGAACAAGAGTTTCATGAGTTCGCCGTGGAGTTTTATAGCTTCGCGCGATTCTTCCCCCGCATTCTTGCCGCACAACTCGTCAACACCGAAGATGAAGCCGTCGCCGATGAGTTGACGAAAGTCCTCTATTCGGAACTCGGCGACGGCATCGTCAAACATCGTCATGAATTGCTGTACCGAAATTTCCTCCGATCGATCGGAATCACCATTCGCGAAGCCATGAACAAACCCATGAGGCCGTCTACCCGTGCCTACATTCATGGGATGGAACGGCTATATGGCAGCAGAAATCATGCAACCGCGTTGGGGGCGTCTTTTGGACTGGAAAACATGGCCATTACCATGTGGGATCATCTGATTCCGGGGCTGATCCTGTTGAAGGAAACCCGGTTTCCACGCATGGATCCCACGTATTTCACCTTTCACCGCCAGCTCGAGGCCGAGCATGAACGAGCCATGGAGCATGCCATGGAAGCCGTCGGTGGAACGGGATGTGCCGAACAGGCAAGGATGTCGGAATCGGAGCAGCGAGATTTCCGCTTCGGAATGAATGCGGTGCTGGACTATCTCGAAGGGTTTTGGATGGGACTGGAGCGGGAGGTGCCCGACTCCATCCAGAATCGGCCTCAACCCGCGCAGCAATTGGTGAGTGACCTGCGCGGGCCATCGCATTGACCCGCTCGAGGGTCGGAGGGTCACATGGAGCGCGTGTGGATCAGCCGCTACGATGCGGGTGTTCCTCTCACCTCCGCCTATCCGGAATGGGCCGTTCCGGACCTTCTTCGGCGTTCTGCCTCACGGTTCCCCGAATCGGCCGCCCTCTTCTTTTATGGCGCACGCATTTCCTTCCGTGAACTGAACGATCTGACCACGCGTTTTGCACGGGGGTTGCTGCGGCTCGGCGTGAAGCCGGGCGATCGCGTCACCCTCATGCTGCCGAACATTCCGCAGGCGGTCATCGCCTATTACGGGGTGTTGAAGGCCGGAGCGATTGTCGCGCCGATGAATCCGCTCTACGTCGAACGCGAAATTCAGAGTCAGTTGGCCGATGCCGGCAGTGAGACCATCGTCGCGTTGGATCTTTTTTATTCCCGCATTCAGGCCGTCCGCGAGCAGGCGGGCCAGCCTGAGCGGATCATCATTACCAGCCTCAGAGACTTTCTTCCGACCGTGAAGCGCCTGATGTATCCGGTCAAGGCGCGATTGGCCAAGCGCTGGGTTGTGGTCGAGAAAACTCCCCCGGTCTACGACTTTCTTGCGCTGCTGGATGCGGCGTGCCCCGGCATCGAACAGGGTTCTCCGCTTCTGCCGTCGGTGGAGCCGGATGCGCTGGCCCAGATTCAATATACCGGCGGCACCACCGGCACGCCCAAAGGCGTCATGCTTTCGCATCGAAATGTGGTGGTCAACGCCATGCAGGGCCGCCTCTGGTGTGCTGATTTTCAGGATGGAAAAGAAGTCTTCTTGGGTGCGGTGCCGTTTTTTCATTGTTATGGGTTGAGTACCTGCCAGAACCTCGCCGTCGCGACTGGTTCTCAGATCGTGCTGCTTCCGCGCTTTCATGCGGAGGAGGCGGTGAAATTGATTCATCGGCACCGGGTCACGATTATGTCTGGCGTGCCGATGATGTTCGCGATGATCACAGAGTTTTCGAAGGTCGGCCGCTACGACTTACATTCGATACGGGTCTGTCTTTGCGGGGCCAGCCCCCTGCCTTTTGAGGTGCAGGAACGATTTGAGCGGTTGAGCGGGGTGAACATTTCGGAAGGGTACGGGCTGACCGAAGCGGGTCCTACGACCCATTGCAATCCGATTCACCGGGAGCATCCGCGCGGCTCGATGGGAGTGCCGTTTCCCGATACAGATGCGCGGATTGTGGATGAAGAGACGGGCGTCAGGGACATTCCCACGGGAGAAGCGGGTGAACTGATCGTCCGCGGGCCGCAGGTCATGCAGGGCTATTGGAAAAAGGCGGCGGACACGCAGGCGGTGTTGCGAGACGGGTGGCTCTATACCGGAGATATTGTGAAGCGGGATGAACGTGGTTTTTTCTTTTTCCTGGATCGCAAGAAAGATGTCATCAAACCATGGGGCGAGACGGTGTATCCGAGGGAGGTTGAAGAAATTCTCTCTCAGCATCCCGCCGTGCGTGAGGCGGTGGTCGTGGGCGTTCCCGACCACCATCACGGAGAAGCGGTCAAAGCCTATGTCGTGCAGAAGGATGGATGGGCGATCACCGAACGCGAACTGATCGACCATTGTCGCCGATTGCTGGCACGATTCAAGGTCCCCGTGACCGTCGAGTTTCGCCGCGAACTACCGCGCACCATTATTGGAAAGGTGTTGCGGCGTGCGCTGCGCGATGAGGCGGAGCTGATGTCGGCTGATGCGCGGGCGTCCCGCAAGGCGATGTGACAGCCTGCAAGGAGGTCGCGATGAAAGACGTCGTCATTGTAGCCGGCGTGCGGACACCCATCGGCAACTTTGGCGGCGCACTGAAAGACCTCCCGCCGCACAAGATGGGCGAATTGGTCGTGCGTGAAGCGGTCTCGCGCGCCAAGGTGGATCCCCGGCTCATCGACGAAGTGATCGTGGGTTCCGTCGGCCACACGAGTGATGCGTACAACGTCGCGCGCGTGATGGCGCTCATGGCCGGACTTCCGGTCCGTACCCCGGCTTATTCGGTGCAGCGAAACTGCTCATCCGGCCTCCAACCCTTCGTCAATGCCTATCAGAACATTCAAAGCGATGACGCGGACGTGCAGGTTGTGGGGGGAGTGGAGAGCATGAGCCGCGCTCCGTTTGTTTCTCGGGACATGCGGTGGGGAAAGCGGCTTCGCAACGCCGAATTGATCGACAGCATCTGGGAAGGATTGACCGATGCGTTTTGTGGCCAATTAATGGGCCGGACGGCCGAGAACTTGGCCGAGGAGTTTGGCATCGGTCGCGAGGAGCAGGATCGATTCGCCGTGGAGAGCCACCGCCGGGCGTTCAAAGCGATTCGAGAGGGTCGTCTCAAGGACGAGATTCTTCCCCTGATGGTGCCTAAATCAGTGGCCGGACGTGAGGTGGCACCGGTCGTCGTTGCGCAAGACGAGGGGCCGAATGTTGGCTTGACGGAACCGCAACTCGCGCTGTATCCGCCGCTCTTCAAAGAGCAGGGGACTGTCACGGCGGGCAACAGTTGCCCCCTTAGCGATGGAGCCGCCGCGGCGATCGTGATGTCCGCCGCACGTGCGCGTGAGTTGGACTGTCGCCCGCTCGGCCGCATCAGGGGGTATGCGTTCATCGGTGTGGAGCCGACGCGTATGGGGATTGGTCCCGCCGAAGCGCTCCCATTGGCGCTCGGGCGCGCCGGCGTCACACTCGCCGATCTGGAACTCATCGAACTGAACGAGGCGTTTGCCGTGCAGTATCTCGCGGTGGAACGTGTGTTGGGACTCAAGCGGGAACTCGTCAACGTGAACGGCGGCGCGATTGCACTGGGGCATCCAGTCGGCATGACGGGAGCCCGGCTGGTGATCACGCTGCTGTACGAGATGCAACGACGCGGCGTGGCGCTCGGTGCGGTGGCGCTGTGCGTCGGCGGCGGGCAAGGCGCTGCGATGGTGCTGGAACGGACGTGATCGGTACGAGTCGAGCGACAGGAGTCGTCCCATGTACATCTATCGAGTCGGTGTGGTGGGGGCCGGGACCATGGGCGCACAGATCGCCGAAGTGGTGAGTTATGCCGGTGTGCCGGTGCTGTTGGCCGATATACAGGAATCACTGGCCAGGCGCGGCGTCGAGTCTGTGCGAGCGATCTACCAGGCCCGCGTGGACAAGGGCAAGATGACGCCTGAGCAACTGGAAGAGAAAATGCTGCTGGTGACGCCGGCGTCGAACCTCGAGGCTCTTCGTGATGTCGATCTGGTGATCGAGGCGGTTTCAGAAGAGTTAACGCTGAAACAACGGATATTCCGCGAGCTGGACCAGGTTTGTGCGCGAAGTACGATATTGGCGAGTAACACCTCCGCGTTATCCATTTCATCGATCGGAGCTGCCACCAGGCGCCCCGGCAAAGTGATCGGACTTCATTTTTTCAATCCGGCCTATGTGATGCCGCTGGTGGAAGTCATTCCCGGCATGGCCACTGATGCTCAGGCCGTCGATGATGTTGTCGGTTTTGCCGAAAGCATCCGGAAGATGCCGGTGATCGTGAAAGAATGCGCGGGGTTCCTCGTGAATCGCCTGCTCTCTCCCTATCTGAATGAAGCGGTATGGTGCCTCCAAGACGGGGAGGTCTCCATAAGAGACATCGATCAGGACATGGTGGCATTCGGCATGCCGGTCGGCCCATTCACCCTGCTGGATACCGTCGGACTCGATATTGCACTCGAAGTCGCCCGTATCCTCCACCGATTCTACGGGCCTCGAATGGTGCCGGCGCCACTTCTCGAAGCCTTGGTGAAAGCGGGGCGATGGGGCGTCAAGTCAGGTCACGGGTTCTACGACTATTCGGGTGCCGAGGAACGGCGCGGCGAGCAGAACCTGGATACTCTGCTGCGGCACGTGCGGCAGGGCGGCAAGTATAGAAAAATGGAATGGACCAGGGCTCGGCCGCTACTGGCGATGGTGAACGAGGCAGTGACTGCGTTGCAGGAGGGCGTCGCGTCGGCGCGAGACATCGATGTTGCGATGGTGGCGGGAACAGGCTTTCCCAACGAGAAGGGAGGACCGTTGCATCTTGCCGATCAGCTTGGGGTCGACCATGTGCTGCATGAATTGGAAGCATGGCGGGATACGCTGGGCGTCCGCTTCTGGCCGGCGCCGATGTTGCGCCGAATGGTTGAGGCGGGCTTCACCGGACAGTTTGCGGGACGAGGGTTCTTTGCCTATTGACGTTCTTGTCGACGGGTTTGATCGGGATGACCTCTCCTTCCTCGATCGAATCTTTGTGGGAGTATTCACCATCGATGATGTGAGGCTCATATGACGACGATAGCCGGCTCGATGCTTTCGTGCAACATTGATGGAGCAGTGGCCACTTTGTTGATCAACCACCCTCCGGCCAACACCCTGACGCCTGAATTGCTGGTAGAGCTGAGCGCCACGTTTGAGCAAGCTGCCAAGGATGACGCGGTCAAAGTGGTGGTGTTAACCGGAGCCGGGCGGTTTTTTATTGCCGGGGCAGACATTCGGGTATTGGCCGCCATAGCTTCGTCAAAGGAGGGGGAGGCCATTGCTCTGCAGGGCCAGGCCATCTTGGATCAGATCGAAGGGTTTGGAAAACCGGTGATCGCTGCCATCAACGGGATTTGCTTAGGCGGAGGTCTGGAATTGGCCATGTGTTGCCATATCAGGTTCGCCGCCGAAGGCAGCCGGTTGGGCCAGCCTGAAATCAATCTGGGCATTATGCCGGGATTCGGCGGCACTCAGCGACTTGCCCGGCTCCTCGGTCAATCGAAAGCCTTGGAACTGATTCTGACCGGCGAGCCGATCTCGGCGCAGGACGCGAAGACGATCGGTCTCGTGTCGCAGGTTTTTCCCCCTGAAGATCTTCTCCGTCAGGCTCAGGGGCTGGCGCGTATGATTGCTTCGAAAGGCCAGATGGCGGTGCGGGCGTCGCTTCGAGCGATTCGTCAAGGTGTTGCGCTGAATCTTCATGACGGCCTGGCCTTGGAAGCGCGCCTGTTCGGAGAGTTGTGCGACACGGAGGACAAACGAGAAGGCGTCTCGGCATTTCTTGAGAAGCGGCAGCCGCATTTCACGGGTCGATGAATGGCCGTTGTGTGTTGAGTCGATGTGGAGCCCAGAATGGCACCGTCTTTCAGCAAGCGGGCGCTGGCGTTGGGCGGAGGCGGCTTCACCGGCTACCTGTTCGAAATCGGCGCGTTGACCGCCCTGGATGATCTTTTCGAAGACGGTGTGACGATGAATGATCTCGACCTGTATGTCGGGGTGAGTGCCGGCGCGGCGGCGGCGTCACTCTTGGCCAATGGCGTCAGGCCGCAGGAGATTCTGGACACGAACCTATCCGGCACCAGACCGTATTACTTCGACCATCGGAATGTGTTTTCTCCCGCCATCGGCGAAGGGCTCAAAACGGTGTGGCGGGTGACACGGCAACTTGTTCCGCTCGTGAAGCTCTATGTGCGTCACTATGGAGAGATGACGTTTATCGATTTGCTCGACAAGGCGCAAGACGCGCTGCCGAGCGGGATTTACACGCTGGAACCCTTCGCGAAGTACCTCGAGACGATCTTCACGGTCAAAGGGTTGAGTAACACGTTCGGCGGACTCACCAAAGAACTCTATATTCCGGCCATCGATCTGGAAACCGGCGAGGGTGTGTTGTTCGGCGACCAGAATTGGCAGGACGTGCCGATTGCACGCGCCGTGACGGCCTCCTCAGCCGTCCCGATTTATTTTTGCCCGGTCCGGATCCAAGGCCGGGACTACATCGATGCGGGTATCGGCCGTATGGCGTTCTTCGAGGTCGCCGTTCAGAAGCATGTGGACTTCATGATCATGATCAATCCGATGGCACGAACTCAGGAGAGGCGGTCACCGCAGGCGCCGCCCGCCGTCGGCAAGTCCGGACGTCGCTTGCGGGATAGGGGATTTTTGTCCATCGGGGAACAGGCCTCCCGGATCAATTTCGACGCGCGGTTCTCGCAAGCCTTGGCGGGCTTCCAGCAGGACTATCCGGAGAAGGAAGTGCTCGTTATTTCTCCGGTGGAAGCCGATGCCCTCCTGTTCGAACGGAGTTTTTTGAGTTACGACGATCGGATTCATCTCCTTCGGGCCGGATATGTGGCGGTATGGACGCTGGCCCGGGATCGTTTTAGTGACCTGGCCGCGCAATTCGGTCGCCATGGTCTGGTGATATCGCAGGCCAGGTTCGAGGGCCGTGCCGGGCGGCGCCTGGAGCAGCTTGAGGAAGTGGCGATGGGTTCTGCTCCGAAGCCTCTTTGTCCCATTGTTGGGCCGGCGCGCATCGGCGGTCTCGGCGCGGCTTGGCGCAAGGCCAAGTAAGCAAATCAGAAGAGGTACGTATGGCGACACCACACCCACTGTTCAAGGGGTCGCTCGCGGCGGCGGAAGTGGCACGCGACACACGTGCCTATTCAGGGTTCATGGCAGGGCTCTTCGAAGGCGTCGTTCGGAGATCGCTCTTTACCGAGGCATCGATCTCGGCGATGAGCGAGGACGCGAAGGAATTTCTCGACACCCTCCGCCTGCTGTTGGTCGACACCGTGGATCCGGAAGCCATCGATCGAGACGGCGCCATCGGCGAAGACGTGATCGAGGCGTTCAAAGCGATCGGTGCGTTCGGGATCAAAATCCCGCGCAGCTACGGCGGGTTGGGTCTCTCGCAGTCGGAGTATCACACCGTGGCGACTCTTCTCGGTAGTCACGACGCGGCGACCAGCGTGTTGCTGTCGGCCCACAATTCAATCGGAGTGGCGGAGCCGGTCAAATTAGTGGGCAATCGCGAGCAACAGCAGCGGTTGCTGCCTCGACTGGCCCGGGGCGCGATTTCCGGATTTGCCCTGACGGAAAAGAGTGCGGGGTGCGATATCTGGGCTCTCAAAACCTATGCCATTCCTGTGCATGAAGGTGGCGTTCTGGTGGGGTATCGACTCACGGGTGAGAAGTTGTACACGACGAATGCCCCTCGTGACCATCATGAATTCCTGGCCTCACTCCTCGTCGTCATTGCTCAGATCGTCACGGTGCCTCAGGACGTCGACCGTCCCAAAGAAGAGCGACGATTCGGGGCGTTTGTCGTTGAGACGAAGTCTGAGGGGTGTCGCTGTACGCGTCTCAACTTCATGGGGGTTCGAGGTATTTACAATGGGCAGGTGCATTTGCGCAACGTGTTTGTGCCGGTGGCTGACCGGCTTGGAGACGAGGGCGAAGGCCTGCGGCGCGCCCTGGAGAGCCTCACGGTCGGCCGACTGACGCTGCCTGCCGCCTGTCTGGGCAATCTTAAGCAATGTCTCTGGCTGGCCCGGGCTCGCGCGCAGCAGCGAGTGCAATACGATCGCCCGATCGGCGAGCATACGGATATCGGTTCCAAAATGGTTCTCATGGCGTCCCGCGTGCTGGCGCTCGAGGCCATCGTGAAGATCACGGGAATCTGGGCCGATGCCAAGGTGGATGTCCGGTTGGAGTCGGCGGCGGCAAAGGTACTCGCAACGGAATGGCTGTTGGACTCGTTGCTCGAGCTGTTCCGCATCTATGGCGGGCGCGCATTTGAGACGCCTGATTCGTTGCGCCTCCACGGAGACCTGCCGGTGCCGATCGAACGGATGATCCGGGACGCGCTCATCAATGTGATCTGGGAAGGCAGTAACGGCATCTTGACGTTATGGATTGCGCGGGAAGGACTTACCGAGTACGTGACGCAGGGCAGGACGTGTCTGGAAGGCGGGATCGATGACATGGCTCAGGCTCTCCCGTTTTTCACGAGGATCTCCGCGCGAGCCTTTACTCCGATGGCTTTCGTTACGCGAGGTCCGCGGTCTGGGGCTGACGCGGCCTCATGGCAGCAGTTTGTGTCAGCGCAGAGCCATGCGCTCGCGCGGAAGGCGCTCTGGGTCAGCGCCCGAGACCGGTACAATCTCCCGCGCAATCAACGTGTGTTGCGAAGCCTGGTGACAGCCGGCCTCCAGCTATTTGCCGTGGAAGCGTTGTTGTGGTACGCATCACAACCGAAGCTCCGGGAGCAGGCCTTGTCGGGAGCGTTGGTGGAAGATTTCTGCCTGCGAGTCAAGGAGGCGTTTCATCCCACACCGTTACTCTCGCTGAAGACGCCCTTGTGGGATGACGATCGGAGGCTGTTTCATCTGGCGAAAGACATTCTTGCAGGCCGGGGCGAGTGGTTGGAGGAGGGCATTATTCCCTGCTGTCCGGGGGGGCGAATCGGTGCCGCAGAGCCCGCGGGTGTAATGCCGGGGTCTTTGGTGGAGCCCTGGTCGGGTCATTGAGACCGGGAGGAGGGCGGCAGTGTCTTCCTAGGATGCATGTTGAATGGAGCCTGTATGACGGAAATGTCCGGGTATTTTGAAGCGATCAAAGACCGCTACGCGTTGACCAGTGATTATACGTTGGCCGAAAAGCTTGGGATTGCGCAACCGGACGCCAACTTGATGCGGCGAGGGCTCAAGGTTCCCAAACCTGAACTCTGCATCAAGATCGCGAAGCTGCTCGACAGGAATCCAGTGGAACTGCTGCTGATTGCCCAAAAGGACAAGGCCCCGAAGCAGGCGAAGGAATATTGGACCCTGGCGTTGACGGCGGTGGATGTCATGCTGCATGTGCCGAAACGTCCGCGGTATCTTCCGAAGAAGGTCGAAGCCATCGGTCGGGAATTGAAGCAGTTGGAGGCACAAACTCTGATCTATGACGGTGCTGCCGCCAATGCGGAAGCGGTTCGACTTATGGAGACGGCGGAACAGTCCGTCGATGCGATGATGGAACGGTGGAATATTTGGAAGAAGGGGGAAGCCCTGTATCCGAATTACCTGTTGGCGAATCAGGCTGCGGTGCGGCGACACGTCAACATCAGACGCCTCCTGATTCTCACTCAGGAACAGATGCAGAACCGCCTGACGGTGTCCGATGCGGTGAACGTCATGGACGATCAGCAGCGTGCCGGCGTCAAGGTATTTTATGCGTTTCGAGAAGCGTTGGTGCAGTCGCCCACTTTTCAGCGGCTCGAGGAGGATTTTCGAAAGCACGGTGCCGCCGAGGACATGAACACGGCGATGTTCGATCGGGAAATTTTAATCTTCTCGCAAACCTATGGTACGGTCCCGCTTGGGATGGTGGGCACGCCCACGCCCATCACCATGATCAATCGGCTTCAAATTTCATGGAAACCGGAGATGATTCGCGACCTGGATCCGGCCCCGCTGTTCGATATGACCCGCTATGTGTTCGAGTATGAGGAAGCCGGTTCATTCCAGGAACAGTTGGCCCGGTTCATGCGGTCGATGCGGGAGGTTCCTCGCCGAGCCGTCTAGAGTCACTCGCACCCATCCGACAGCACACGATATAACACACTAATCGGCGGCCGCATCGTGCGGCACGTGGAGTCAGTCGCTCATCCGGAGTGAACCGTCGCGCGTCGGGCTCGGCGCGCGGAATCTCTTGTGCCGCCGCTCCCTCACAAATGTTCCTTGTGAAGATGGACTCCGCCTGGATGAAAAAACTTTTCGAGGCAGGAGTATTTTGATTCGAGACATGTTATAAGCAGTCCCTTCGCAGATCATACTCTCCAAAGAGATACGTATCGAGCGACTGTCTCATTGTCGTGCAGGCACGGTTTTCTCGAAGAGCGGTACATTGACGCAACAAGAAACATCGCGTGGGTATAAGAGCAATGATGGTGGTCTGGATTGTGGCGGGCAGGGGGACAGCCAGGCTGTACTCCGTCATCAAGAAAGAGGGGAGGCCTTGATGGCTTGCGTGAAGAAGTCGGTGGGGCAGGACGCAGGGATTATTACGTTGACTGGCGCGAGTCTGGCTGTACATGGTGGTGCATTCCGCTCTCAGACGTGCGGTCATTCGTCAGGGAGCCGGCGTCGAACGTTCGTGGCTGTGGCGGCGCTTGTATTATTCGGCGCGCTGGCATGGCCGGCCTATTCACAGACCGGCTCACAGCTCGGCCCCTTGCCCCCGAAATTACCTCAATTGCCTGTGGTGCCTCCTCCCGAACAGCCTCCTACTCTTGACCTCCCATCACCACGCCCCCCGAGTGCGCTCGATCAGGCGGCAAAGGGGCCCAAGATCATGGTGAAGGACGTCCGGCTGATCGGAAATACCGCCTTCACGGCGCAGCAGCTCTCGGAAATCACCGCTCCCTATACCAATCGGGAGTTGACGGCGGAAGATTTGGAATCGTTGCGCCTCGCCCTCACGTACTACTATGTGACCCATGGATATGTGACGTCCGGTGCGGTGGTCCCGGAGCAGGACGTGGCGGACGGTGTTCTGACCATGCAGATCATCGAAGGCAAGATTACGCAGGTCAACGTCGAGGATACCAAGTGGTTCCGACCCTCGTATTTTCAGAGCCGGGTCAATCTGGCGGCTGGTCCTCCGCTGCACGTCGATGCACTCCAGGAACGGTTGCGCGTGATGCAGGCCAATCCCCGGATCGAACGGATCAACGCCGAACTGTTGCCGGGCGCGACCCTGGGAGAGAATACGCTGAACGTGAAAGTGAAAGAAGCCAACCCGTTGAAGGCCTGGTTGGAGTTCAACAACTACCAGTCTCCAGTTGTGGGGGCGGAGCAGGGGTTTGTCACGCTGGCTCACCAGAACCTGTTGGGATTCGGCGATACGCTGAGTCTGCAATACGGGCGGTCGGCCGGGGTGAATCCGATGCTCAACTTTAAATACGAAATTCCGGTGGGGCCGCGTGATACCACGGTCTCGCTGCAATACCGTCGGTTTGATTTCGGAGTTGAGGAATCGCCCTTCGACACGTTGGATATCAAGAACAAGGCGCAGATTTTCGGACTATCGGTCAGACATCCTGTCATCCGGAGGGCCGACCAGGAACTCGCGTTTTCTCTCACGGGCGAACATGCCAGGAATGAAAGTACGTTGGGAGGTAACCCGTACGAGCTCATCAGCGGGGCGCCGAACGGGAAGTTCCGCGTGACCTCGCTCCGCTTCGGTCAGGAATATGCCCGCCGTTCGGCCGATCAGGTGATCTCCCTCTTGTCACGGTTTTCCGTCGGTGTCGGCGCGATGGGGGCGACCGCGAATGGCGATCCAAACCTGCCCGATGCGCGGTTCTTTTCCTGGTTGGGAGAGGCGCAGTGGATCCGCCAGCTTCCCTTGTGGCGCACGCAGTTGGTCAGCCGCGGTGTGGTGCAATTGTCCAACGACCATCTGTTTCCCCTCGAACAGATTGCCGTCGGTGGTCGATACAGTGTCCGTGGATATCGTGAATTCACGTTGATTCGTGACAATGCCGCGATGTTATCGATCGAGGCGCGCGTGCCGGTGTATACGACGAAGGCTGGCGTGGATACGGTTTTTCTCGCGCCCTTTTTCGATTTGGGGCATGGCTGGCAAACGACGGCCCAGACGCCCGGTACACCCCCGAAAACATTGGCAAGTTTGGGTGCCGGCGTCATCTGGAATTTTTGGCGCGGGAGTCATTTCGAACTCTATTATGGAAAACAGTTGAAGCGGTACGATACTGATCACAATAACCTGCAGGATCATGGCGTCCATCTGCAACTGGTGGTAGAGGCGTTCTAGGGGCGAATGGCCAGGGCCGATGGATGGTGTCCTACATCCGTCGTCTCATGGAGTAAGGGGTTCTGCGAGTTGAAGTTGCGCAGCGTTTAAGGTAAGAGAGGAGGCCTTCCTCTCGTATCACATGAGGAGAATTACCATGACGTGTCGCCCCGCAGGTCTGCCGCTGTTCACGTACGGGTTACTCGCCTTCCTGATGCTTCTGGGACATACGGGGTCGATCGCCTACGGGCAGGCCACGAACATCGTTGCGACCCCCTCCGGACCGGGTGGTCTTGGGACCTCCCTGAGCACCTCGGGCAATACCACGAACATCACCGGAGGGACGAGACCGGCAGGCGGGCCAAACCTGTTTCATAGCTTCAATCAATTTTCCGTCGGTACAGGGGATGTGGCCGCCTTCGTGAATCCCGGTGGCGTGTCCAACGTCATCAGTCGGGTGATCGGGGGATCGCCATCCAACATTAATGGAACGGTTCAGGCGCTCAACGCGAACCTGTTCTTTATCAATCCTGCCGGAATTGTATTCGGCCCCACGGCTCATTTGAACGTGTCGGGCTCTGCGTATTTCAGTTCGGCTCAACAAGTGCGCTTGAGCGATGGCGGAATTTTTACGGCCAACACGGGTCTTCTTGCCTTGGATTCCACGCTGTCGGTCGGCACGCCGATCGCCTTCGGCTTTTTAGGGCAGGGTCCGTATGGGTCCATCGTTCTGACTTCTTCCTCTACGGTGCTTCAGACCGGAGCCGTGCTCGGCCTGATGGGGGGCGGAATTCAGATCAACGGATCGAAGATTACTGCGCAGCGGGTCATGCTCGGCAGTACGAGCTCAGCTGGGGAGATGAGTGTTCAGCCATTTGTCTCAAATCCTTTTTCCGGCGTGTCAGGGAACGGGCAGGTCCAAGCCCTGCCTGGAACGTTGATCGTCGCGGGCGGTGGAGGTGTGATTCCCGCATCTATCGATGTGACCCCCAATATCGCCGTGCCGACGGGGGCGCAGGCCAATATCACGACGAATCCTTTCACCCAACGTGTGACACAAATCCAAGTCGTGGGTGTGGATCTGGGTGGGTTGTCGCCTCTTCCAACTGCGAATGCGGCCAGTGTGAATACGGCTAACCCCGTTGATCCTGTGGCATTCTTAAATCGCGCCGCGATGGTGCTTCCCCAGGAGGCACCGGCCCCGCCCGCCCCGTTGTTGACCAGTCGGTGCGCGGCCCGAAAGGACGGCGCATTCAGTAGCCTTGTTCAAGCCTCGCGCGACGTCACGCCGTCACAACCCGGAGGATCCCTGGCGGCGCCGGTGGTGTTGGAGGAAGTCGGCGGCGAAGTCGAGCCAGGCGCTCCCGCGACACAAACTGCACAGAGTCAGGGACAGTCAACGGTACAAGGTCTGGAATCATGGCAAGGGTGCTAGCTTCCCAAGGAGGACGTCATGCCTACGATGCGTAACATGGTCATTCGCCGCGGCATGAAGCGGAAGCAGGGGGCCGCTAATCCATGCCTCACGCGCGCGCGTATCTTGCCGCTGACGATACTCGGTGTAGGGGTGCTTGCATTGAGTGGATTCGCCTGGCCTGCGAGCGGGATGGCGGTGGATTTGTTCGGCGGCTTCGGTGCGTCGTCGATACCGCCCGCACAAGAAATGAAACGGGGGACGACACAGTTTCAGCAGGGCGCGTTTGCCCAGGCCGCAGTGCATTGGATGAACGCGGCGCGCGGGTATGAGGAGGACGGGCAGCCGAAGGAACAGTCCCAGGCGTTGATCAATCTGGCGCATGCGCTTCAGCAGGAGGGGCAGATCCGTCGGGCGCAGGGTACCTTGCAAACCGCGCTGAAACTCTCGGAACAGGCCGGTGAACGCGGCCTCACGGCGGCGATTCTCGCTCAGCTCGGCAACACCTTTCACGTGTTGGGGAAAGACGAACCTGCCACCGAACACCTGACCAGAGCATTGGCGCTGGCGCGTGAGGAAAAAAAACCCCTGTTGGTTGCCGGGGTGCTGAACGATCTGGGTAATGCCCTGACGGCCCGTCGGCAGTTTGCCGAAGCCATCGACGTCTATGCGGAGAGCCGGAGCCTTGCAATCGAGACCAAGCAGCCGGCGCTGGTGGCAACGGCGGAGATCAACGGCGCGATGGCCTTGCTCCAGAACCAACAGCTGGGTGAAGCCCATCGTCATTTGGATCAAGCCTGGTCGGATGTGCGGTCGCTGGAGGATGGTCAGGCGAAGACCGCCGGGTTGTTGAATATCGGCCTTGGTTATCAGGAGCTGTTCTCTGCCTCGACCGCGAAATCCGGCGTGGCCAAGAAATCGGATACGGGGAAGGGGCGTGCGACGGAGGCCGCTGCTTCTGCTGGGCTCGGAGTCGGCCTGCTGAGGCAATCGTCCGATGCCTTTTCCGCGGCCAGGGACGTAGCCGAGCGTACCGGCGATGCACGCGGACAATCCTATGCCTGGGGCTATCTGGGCGGATTGCTGGAACAGGAACACCGCAATCCCGAGGCGTTGGAGTATTCGAGGAAGGCCACCTTCGCCGCGCAAAAAGTGAATGCGCCGGAATCGCTCTACCGTTGGCAATGGCAAACGGCCCGGCTGTTGCGCGCGGCCGGCAAAGAAGAAGAAGCCTTGGCCGCCTATCAACGTGCTGTGACGCTGTTGAAACCGATCCACTACGAATATTCCGTTGGGTATCAGGGACGGCATCATTCCTATTACGAGTCTGTGGCGCCGCTGTTCGTGGAATATGAGGATGTGTTGTTACGGAGAGCGGCGGCTGCAAAGACGCCGGATCAGAGTGAGCAGTTGCTTGTTCGGGTGAAGGAGACGGTTGAGGTTTCCCATGCAGCCGAACTGCAAGATTATTTCCAGGACGACTGTGTGACGACGGTCGCAAGTCATCGAAGCCCCGCTACACTGGCGCCCGGTACCGCGGTGGTGTATCCGATTTCTTTCCCGGACCGGCTCGAATTGCTCCTGGAGACCGTCAATGGGCTCAAGCAGGTCAGGGTTCCGGTGACGGGTGAGAAACTCACGAAAGAAATTCGTTTATTCAGGCGGCTGATCCAGGATTCCCAATCGCAGAACTACCTGTCTTCTGCGCAGACGTTGCACGGGTGGCTGGTGGCGCCTCTTCAGCAGGATCTCCAGGGGGCCGGTATTCATACGCTCGTGATGGTGGCCGAGGGCTCGCTCCGGACCATTCCAATGGGAGCCTTGCATGACGGGCGGCATTTTCTTGTGGATTCACTTGCCGTGGCTGTGACCCCGAGTCTGGCATTGACCGATCTGAGTGCCGCTCAGCGCCGCAAAGGCAGTTTGTTGTCGGTCGGCCTGACCGAATCGGTCGACGGCCAGTCGGCTCCGCGTTATGCGGAGACCGAAGTCCAGGCCATCAGAACGCTCTATGGCGGAAAGTTGCTGATGAACAAACAGTTCTCGGCACCCTCTCTAGAAGAAGAGATCAAGGATCAGGGCGTGGGGATCGTCCATGTGGCCTCTCATACGGTCGTCGGCACTGAGGCCAAAGATTCGTTTGTGCTCGCGCACGACGGTAAGATTACAATGGATCGGTTGTCGCAGTTGGTGGGGCTGCAGCAATATCGGCAGCAACCCTTGGATCTCTTGACGCTCAGTTCCTGTGAAACGTCGGCTGAGGATGATCGCGCGGCACTCGGACTGAGCGGTGTGGCCGTCAAGACAGGGGCGCGGACGGCGTTGGCGAGCTTGTGGACGTCGGATGATGAAACGACTACCGAACTCGTGTCGGAATTTTACCGACAGCTGCAGGACCCGGCGATCTCAAAAGCCGTCGCCTTACAGCGGGCGCAGCAGAAGATCCTTTCTCAGCGTGGTCACACGCACCCCAGTTTCTGGGCGGCATTTCTCTTGATCAATAATTGGATGTGATCGGGACCGGATCTAAGATCCTGATGCGCACACGAGACAGAGCCATCGATCCTATATCGATGGTGCTTGTGTTGGCGTGCAATCAGATGTGGCAGATGTGGGGCGAATCTTGCCGGAGTGTGCTCACGACACTGTAGGAGGGGAGCGACTAGAGTTTTTTCCCAGTCATGATTTCGTAGGCTTCCTCGATCGTTTCCACTTCTCGCACTAGCACATTCGATTCAAGGTTCAGGCTGACCCGGTTGATGCGAGGGGCATAAAACTGTCCTCGCGGCACCAGCAGCACGCGGTAGCCCGCCTTCGCCGCCGCCGTTGTTTTTTCAGCCACCTGTGCGACTTGTCCGATCCTGCCATCACCCTCCAACGTGCCCGTGATCGTAATATCCTGTTTCAGGTGGTCACCTTTCAGCAGGGCGAGGAACCCGATGGCTAGGATGGCCTCTGCCGTTGATCCTTCTGCGTTCAATGGCCCGGAAAATGTCGCATAGAGGGACAAGGTTCCGGTCGGGCGAACGGATGGCGCAAGGCGTTCGACGGCGAAGCGAAAAGCCCGCTGAATGGACCTCATCCCGGTCCCTCTGACGGGAACTTGACTCCGTCCCCACCGAAAGGACAAGGGATCCGGTTGGCTTCCTTCGTCCCATTTCATTACAAATGTTGGGAAGCCGACTTGGTCCTCGGTGTAGGTGGCGATGGAGATGGGGACGGTGAGGGTTCGGCTTGCGGAGGCGGCAGAGGGAATCAGCGACAGCAGGGCAGCGAGGGAGAGGGCGACTCCCGCAACCATGGGTGAGAATGTGCCGCTTCTTGGAAATGCTGTTCGCATGCGCATAAATCAAGTCTAGATGAGGATGCTCGATTGTCAAATCGATGTGGCGTCGTGCTTGCAGGCCGCTGGTGTTCGAGGCAATGGCGGGGCAAACAGCCGAAATTCAACAGATATTTTTCGATGCTGAAATTCCCTACTGAAATGTGTGAGGTGATGAGTCCTAGGAGAGCCTGATGCCTCTTCTCGCTCGCGCGTGGTATTCTGCTGCCGGTCCGCCTGCACAGGTTTGTGTGTGCCGGAGCGGGCTCTGCGTGGAGGAGGTCGGCAATGTCGGAGCGAGGAGCCGTGGTGATCACCGGAGCGTCATCGGGAATCGGTGCTGCCTGCGCACAGTATCTCGATGGGCTTGGCTTTACGGTGTGGGCCGGTGTCCGGAGGAGAGAAGACGGCGAGGCGCTGGCACGTCTGACCTCATCGCGACTCCGGATCGTGATGCTGGACGTGACGGATCCCGCATCAATTGCGGCGGCCGAACAGGTCGTAGCCCAGGCCACGCGCGACACCGGCTTGGCGGGTCTGGTCAATAATGCCGGCATCTCCGTGGCCGGTCCGTTGGAAGTCTTACCGCTGGATGCGGTACGGATGCAATTCGAGGTCAATGTCATCGGCGCGCTTGCCGTGACCCAAGCGTTCATTCCCCTGCTGAGGCCGGCTCGTGGTCGCATCGTGAATATCAGTTCCATCGCCGGCCTGGCGGCTACTCCGTTTCTGGGGGCCTATTGCGGCTCAAAGTTCGCGCTGGAAGCCATGAGCGACGCGTTACGGCTGGAGTTGGTGCCCTGGGGTATTTCGGTCTCGTTGGTCGAGCCGGGTGCGATCCAATCTCAAATATGGCAACGCGCCACGATGTCGGCGACACGGACGCTTGGTGGTGTCGCACCCGAGTCGCTCGCACGCTACGCGCACCTGTTGTCCCGTATGCAAGATGTCATGCAGAAAGCGGCGGCACGCGCGATTCCGGCGGAGGCTGTGGCCCGCGTGGTGGCCGATGCGTTGACCGCCTCACGACCGCGTGCGCGCTATCTCGTCGGCGCCGATGCGCGGTTCAGGGCCATGCTGAAATGGATCCTGCCTGACCGGGTACAAGACCGCCTCTTGGCGTGGTTTCTGGGATTGCCCCACCGCGCCTAGATGGAGTCTGTCAGAGCGAGCCCTGGGTCGTGTGGTGGGGAGAGGGGTGGGTCATGCCTGAAGCGGGCCTCGTGCGATCGGCTGGTGGTGTGGTGTTGCGGCAACAGAATGTGTTGCTGATCCGGGTGTCCGACATCAAAGGACGTCCCGTCTGGTCGTTCCCTAAGGGACGGCTCGATGCCGGTGAAACGCCTGCTCAGGCTGCCGTGCGGGAAGTGTTAGAAGAAACCGGTTGGTGGTGCCGGATCGAGGCGGACCTCTCTACGACCGAATATTGGTTTCAACGACAAGGGCGGCGGTTTCGCAAGACAGTGGTGTGGTTTCACATGTCGGCGCTCGAGGAGTCGGGCGTGCCGGACGGAGAGGTTGACGAGGTGCAGTGGGTCAGTCGCGAGGACGCGCTGGAGCGCCTCACTTATCCCTCGGACGTGGCGTTGTTGTCTCAAGCGCTCTCTCAACGGGCTTTCCCCGGATAGCTGCGGTCGTTGCCCGCACCCTGGCCTCATAAGATTCCATCCGGTCGTTCTTCTCGCCGCCTTGAGGCGTCCCGCATGACTACCTGCCTTGACAGGGCGGGTCCCCTTTACTAGACTCGCCTCGAGAGTAACTCTGTGTCTCGCCGTGCAAGGCAGTGTTCTGCAGAGGCGCGCCCTTCCTCATGATTTGGCTTCTCCGGACGAACGTCCATCAGTGGCGCGTAACTCCGTATTCCCCCATCACCCGAGGACCCGCCTGTGTATAGTCTGGCTCGTTTTTCCCTGTTGGAAATGACTGAATGCTCAGCCGTGTTGCGTCAACTGGGGGAGCAGTCGAACTCTCTGCAGGAGGCGGCGTCGCGTGCGGTGGACTATCTCTTCAACACCCTCGGCGATGCAGGCACAGGGGACCGTGACTGCGTCCTGGTCCGCTGCTTCAAGACGAGCTCCTACAGCCGGTTGGATCCAACGACCCAGGAGATGGTGCGCGAAAAACTGGGGGGGACCGCTCCATTTCCCGATCTCAAGTGTTTTACCCTCATCGCCACGGCCGGTGAAGAGCCGGACTGGAATCACGTGGAACGCTCCCATCGCTACCGCGTGATTCCGATGGTCAACGCCGATTTTGTGAAGCAGTTTCCGATGTTTTCACAACTCCTGCACCAATTCGGTGCGGCGTCCAGCTTCGAGGTGACGCCCGAAGGGGAATGGCTGGTGGATCTGGAGGAGAAGACCTTCAACGTTTTTTATGTTCCGGACGCGGTGGGAAGCACGCATGTGCCGATGCAGAAGGAGTTCGTTCTCAAGTATGGCGTCAAATCGGTCTTGTGTTTCGGCGGGATGTTACCCTCCCGTGATCTGTTCGCGGTGATCTTATTTTCACGAACCCCGGTACCTCGCGAGACGGCGACGCTGTGCAAATCTCTGGCGTTGAGTCTCAAGACGTCATTGTTGGCCTTCGATGAGACCGCTCCTCCGGAAACGGGTGTCGAGCCTTCGTCGAGCGCCGGGTGTGTGGCCGGCGCGCCGGAGCGGCGGCCCCATCTTCGGCACGACTCACGATTGGCCGTGGCAGAGCAATTGTTACAGGTATACGAAAACGCGGTTCGGACGCAGTCGGCAGGCATTGCGCAGGCCAAGCAAGCGGTTCGTGAACGAGCGGACGCGCTGGAGCGATCTGAACAGGCATTGGATGCGCAGACGAGAATCGTGAACTCCGTGCTGCGAAGCATGGGCGACGGCGTGGTGGTGACGGATGCGGCAGGGCAGCTGGTCGTGGCCAATCCGGCGGTGGAAAGCATTCTCGGATTTTCTCCTACGCAGGCCCCTCCGATAGCCTGGGCGGAGCGGTATGAGTTTTTTCATGCGGATACGGTGACGCCGTTCCAGCCGGATGCCTGGCCGCTGGGGCGCGCGCTGCGAGGCGAGAATATTGGGTGGCTCGAAGTGTATCTGCGGGCTTCTCCGAGTTTGCCCGGCCGGTGGATCAGTATCAATGCCCGGCCGATCAAAGATGAGGCCGGTGCGCTGTCCGGGACCGTGCTGGTGTTTCATGACATTACGTGGCTGAAACGGGCGCAGGATGCCTTGTTCGAATCCGAATATCGTTTCCGAAGTTTGGTCGAAGGGGCGCGGGATATCATCTTCACCCTCTCGGCCGACCTCACAATCACCTCACTCAATCCGGCCTTTGAGACGGTCACGAACTGGTCCCGTTCCCAATGGATGGGAGAACCGCTGGTTGCGCTGCTGCATCCCGATGACGCAGGGTTTTGTCAGGATGTCTTGCAGGCCATTCTTGAGCGCGGTGCGCCGCTCACCTGTTCGATGCAGATCAGTACGAAGCAGGGCGGGTATGTGACGGGAGAGTTCGTCGGCACGCCGCAGATGCGCCAAGGCCGAGTCATCGGTGTCTTGGGGATCATCCGTGATGTCACCGAACGCCGCCGGATCGAAGATGCGCTGCGGGTCAGCGAGGAACGGTTGCGCTCCATCGTACAGTCGACGAAGGACGCCATTGTCTTGGTGAATGCGCTTATGAAAGTGGCGTTCTGGAACAAGGGCGCTGAGGCGACCTTCGGGTATTCGGCGGAAGACATCATTGGGCAGCCTGTCACGACCATCATTCCCGAGCGGTACCACGAAGAATTGGAACGAAACGTTCAGCGGGTGCGAGTGCTGGAACGGGTGCAACTGACCAGCAAGACGCTGGAACTCCTCGGTCGACGAAAAGACGGAGGCGAATTTCCGCTTGAGTTGAGTGTGACGTCCTGGCAAGGGAAATCGGATCTCTTTTTTACGATTATCATGCGCGACATCAGCGAGCGGCGCGCGGCGGAGGAAGAACTGGACCGCCTGCATCATCACAACCAAGTCGTGTTGAATTCTGCGGGAGAGGGAATCTACGGGATCGACCGCGACGGGCGACTGACGTTCGTCAATCCGGCGGCCGCGAAAATGTTTGGCTGGGAGGCAGAGCAATTGATCGGACAGTCGTTTGCGACGCTGGTGCATGGTCCCGATGATGCCGACCCGTCCTTTGCTGGACACGGGAGCCCGATTGCCGAGACGCTTCAGGCCGGTGAAATTCTGGAAGAGGCGGACAGCCGGTTCTGGCGAAGAGACGGAACCAGTTTCTCCGTGGAATATGTGAGTACCCCGATTCGTGAACGAGGGGACATCGTCGGGGCGGTGGTTGTCTTTAAGGACACGACGGATCGGAAACGTGCCGAGGAACAATTGCAGGATTCTCTGCGACGCCTTCGTAAGCTCTCCGGGCGGATGGAAGGGATTCGTGAAGAGGAACGCGGGCGAATTGCGCGCGAATTGCACGATGAGTTGGGCGTGGGCCTGACCTGCCTGAAGATCGATCTGTCTCGTTTGGGCGGGTTACTGGGGGAACGGCTGATTCCACGGGATCGTGCCAAGATCGACGACAAAATTCGAGGGATGAAGGAGCAGGTTGATAGTACCATCACCTCCGTACAGCGGATTGTGGCGGAGCTCCGACCGGGTGTGCTCGATGATCTTGGTCTGGTTGCGGCCATCGAATGGCAGTGCCGTGATTTTCAACGTCGCACCGGCATTCCCTGTCACTGCACGGTCAGCCATGAAGATTTGCGGGTGGCCCCTGAGCATGCCACTGCCGTGTTTCGAATTTGTCAGGAGGCGTTGACCAATGTGACCCGGCACGCCAAGGCGACGGAGGTGCAGGTGCGTTTGGAGGATCAGGGCGTGGGATTGTTGTTGCAGGTCAACGACAACGGGTGCGGAATTCCGCCTGATCGGCTTGCCGACGCCAGATCCTTTGGTTTGTTGGGGATGCGCGAGCGCGCCGGATTGCTCGGCGGGGACGTGCAGATTGACACGAGGGAAGGTGCCGGCACGACGATCGTGCTGCAATTGCCTCGGTAACAGAGAGGACCAGCGCATGATGGAGGGTACTATGCGAACAACCGGAACCGTGCGAATTCTTCTCGTGGATGACCATCCGTCCTTTCGCCGTGGTGTGAAGGATATTTTGGAAGAAGGCTTCGAAGGCGCCACGATGGCCGAGTGTGGAAACGCGCAGGAGATGCTTGATCAGGTGCGTGAGCGGTCCTACGATCTTGTGGTCATGGACATCAGCATGCCGGGACGCAGTGGTCCCGAGGTGCTGAAGGAGCTCAAGCAACTGGCGCCGACGTTGCCGGTCTTGATTCTGAGTATGCACCCGGAGGACCAATATGCGATTCGTATGTTCAAGGCCGGTGCCGCAGGGTATCTCACCAAGGCCAGCGCGCCGGAAGAATTGGTGCACGCATCAAAAAAGGTGATGGCCGGTGGCCAATACGTCAGTGCTTCAGTGGGAGAAGCCCTGGCGCTGACGGTCAGGACGGGTATCGACAAGTTGGCGCATGAACGGCTGTCGGATCGGGAGTACGAAGTGCTGTGCTTGATCGCGTCTGGGAAAACCGTCAGCGATATTGCCGAAAGTATTCACCTGAGCGTCACGACCATCAGTACGTATCGGGCAAGAATTTTGGATAAAATGAATCTCAAGAACAATGCGGAGTTAACGCGCTATGCCCTGCAACATGGGTTGGTCGTATGATTGCATGGCCGACAGTCTGCCAGACGTAGTCGTAACTATGACGAACTAATACTGTCTATTTGTGACGCATAAATGGCACCCCTGCCTATAGCATCAGGTTCTCTCCGGGCCTATTCTCAGGCTCATGCATAGTCCCTGGATATCCCCGACGACGACATTGCTCGAGGTCTTTGAGGCTGTTCAAAGAAACGGGATGGTTGAGCGATCGTGTATCGACCGTCGGACCGGTTCGTTTCGGCCTGGTTGGCCCAGTATCTTGACCAAGTTGACTGTGGTGGAAATCGCCATGCTGCAAGACTTGAGCTGGTGGGGGCATCACATGGAGCATCGATTGACGCAAATCACCGACGTTCGACGCACGAGTTAGGCCGATGAACGTGTGGAGGGAATGATGGTGCAATCGGTTGGGAGCAACAGGCCGCGAATGCCGAGGCGACCGACGGTCGCCGTGGTGTATGAAGACGTGACGAACGGGTATAAATGCGCGGATTGGTTTGCGCTGCACGGGTATCAGGCCACCATAACTTCGGCCGTGCATCACTTGGAGCATAACCTGAAAGAGCTTCGGCCGGATGTCATCGTGCTGAGGGTGTCCTCTGTCTCGGCCCCTCTTCAGAGTCCCTTGTCTCGTCTCAAAAAGACCTGCCCGCAAGTGCCCATCATCGCAATGGTAGATCGAACGGCGGACCGCTGGAGCGGATCCCTTCCAGACTTGGCCAAAGCGTTCGGTGCCGATGTGTTTCTGTGCGACTCCTTGGATCCTCCGGCACCGCTTGCGTAGTACGCCTCCACGCCTGACTTGCTAAGACATCGTGTCGCGTAGACCGCGAGCCGAGGGGCTTTTGACCCGTCGCTCTCCGGCCTCATTAGCTGAAAGGAGCCGAATCGTGGCGAAACCCAAAGTATTCATTTTGGAAGATGATCCGTCCATCGCGGCGGCCGTGCGTTCATCGTTCGAGGACGAATTTGAGCTGATCGCCGCCGAGTGGACCCAGACGGCGGTGTTGCAGATTCACGAACAGATGCCACTGGTGACTCTCCTGGCCTTGGAATCGTCGTCGAATTCCGTTGCCGAGGGATACGTGCGAGTCTTGCAGGAATTGCGGCAGACCGGACATGGCGGAAAAGTAATCGCCTACACGGAGAGCACGGAGCGAAGTCTTGCGGTTCGCGCCGTTCAGCAGGGTGCCTACGACGTGTTGTCCAAGCCGCTCGACATGAGCCTTCTCCGGCAGATTATTCGGCGTGCGGCGCGCGTCGCCGATTTGGAACGGGATGGGTTGGGCGTTACGGCAGCGGCAGGTCATGATGAATTCAGCGGCATGCTCGGCACGAGTTCCAGCATCCATCGGATTTTTGACGCGATCCGCAAGGTTTCGACCAATGATGCCCCTATTTTGATCACCGGTGACAGCGGGACCGGCAAAGAGCTGACGGCCCGCGCGATCCATGATCGGGGACTACGGCGGCAGGGGCCGTTTATCCCGATCAATTGCGGTGCGATTCCGGAAAGCCTGCTGGAGTCGGAGCTGTTCGGTTACGAGCGCGGAGCGTTCACGGGAGCCGTGGGGCAAAAGAAGGGCAAGGTTGAATTTGCTCAGGGAGGAACGCTCTTCCTCGACGAGGTCGGCGAACTGCCCAATGCTCTGCAAGTGAAGCTGCTGCGGTTTCTTCAAGATCACACATTTGAACGGGTGGGCGGGTGTCAATCGATCGAAATGAATGTCCGCATCATCGCGGCCACGAACGTGAATCTCAAGGAAGCGATTGAAAAGGGCACGTTCCGCGAAGATCTCTATTATCGGCTCGGCGTCGTGCACATCAATCTGCCTCCTCTGCGAGAGCGCGGCGAAGATATTGCCTTGATAGCCATGGCCTTCCTTCGTCAGGCCGCGGCTCACTACAAGAAGCCGCTCGAGGGATTCACTCGCGAAGCGATGGAGGCGATGCGGGCCTATTCCTGGCCCGGCAATGTGCGTGAGTTGTCCAACAGGGTCGGGCGTGCGGTCGTCATGGCGGAGGGGACGCACGTCACCCCGATGGATTTGGATATCGCGCACTCGACGGTGCCCGGCGACGACGGTTCGATTTCCTTTAAGGTCAATCAACAGCGGATCGAAACCGATCTGATCATGAAGGCGTTTACCTTGTCGCAAGGGAACTTGAGTCGGGCCGCGCAGGAACTGGGTATCAGTCGATCGACCTTGTATCGACGGCTGCGCCAATATGGGATGGATCGAACGCTTGATGCGCGGCGCGTGCTCGGGCTGTCCCCGCGAGCCTCGATGACCGAACACTAATCTCACTGCCGATGGGTGGTGCATGGCGTGCACATGATGCGCGATCTGTGCGCGTCTGAAGGCGGAGCCGGCATTCATCGGGGGAATTGGTTGACCGTTCCTCGGCGATTTGCTAAGAGTAACGGTCTGCATTCACCCGCTGAGTTGGGTGTCTTCCGAGGTGTCTTCTTCCTCGAGGTGTATTCTGTGCCCCGGCGATGTTGACGTGCCGCTCCCAGATGTGGCGGCGGTCAACCACCGGTTCTGCGCGTCACGGCAGACAGCCGCAGAGAGCGACTGATTGTGACCAGATGATTGAGTGGGAGCAACGTGATGGGATCTGACGCACCGTCTCTCTGGACCAGACGGGGATTATTACGCACGGCCACGGCCGGGGTTGCATTGGCATTTGCTCGCGTGGCCTTTCCGTCCAAGACGTGGGCGTCGCGGTTGCCTGACGGCCGGTTGAACTTATACAACCTGCAGACCGATGAACGGCTGTCGGTTACGTACCGGGACGGAGCCGGCGAGTACGATCAGGATGCACTCAATGCGCTCAATCATTTTCTGCGCTGCCACCACACGAACGAAACCGCGATGATGGATGTGCAGCTGATTGAATTCATCAATCTCGTGCAGAAGCGAATCGGCGGTCGTCGCACGGTGCATATTGTGTCCGGGTATCGTTCGCCTGAGTATAACGAGCAGCTCATCAGAATGGGCACACGCGCGGCGCGCCATAGTTACCATATGTCGGGAAAAGCGGTCGATGTGCAGATTCCCGGTGTGTCGTTGCGGACACTACGTGAGGTCGCATTGCGACTCGGTTGTGGCGGGGTGGGATACTATCCGCGTGGCAAGTTTGTGCATCTCGATTCAGGTCCTTACCGGCACTGGTAACGATTGATTCCTGCCTGTTCCTTCGTCGTGCCCCGATTTTTGGCCGCACCGGGCGATTCCCGTTTACGTCGGCCTCCTGCCCAGATCGGTCGACGCCGGACGGTGGTTCCTGCTATTCGCATGACCCCCGTACCTCTCCGTGATAGGGTAGGAGTGGATGTGGCTCCCTGAGTATCGCTATCCGCCACTTGATCGACGAGCGAGAGCAGCCGGTTGGGCGCACAGTCGGCCACGGAGGCGTGAACCATGGCCTGAGTCCATGGGGCAGCCGAGAAGGAGTGTGAGAGATGTTCGTATCCAAGGGCGATCTTGTGTCCGTCGAATATACCATTCGGCTCGAAGACGACCGTGTCATTGAGACTACTGTCGGGGAATCTCCGCTGATCTACACCCATGGACAAGAGGAGATTCTGGAAGGCTTGGAAGCGGCACTTGACGGCATGGAACTCGGGACAGCCAAGCTGGTGTCAGTCGCGCCCGTGGATGCCTACGGAGAGATTCACCCTGAGGGGTTTTTCGAAGTCAGTCGAGATCGAGTTCCGGAGGAGGCCCAACGGATCGGGATGAAGTTGGAAACTACCGCTCCGGACGGTCGGGTGGTGTTTCCTTATGTCGCCGACATCAGGCCGGAAGTGATCGTGCTTGACCTCAACCATCCGCTTGCCGGGAAGACGTTGTTGTTCAATCTCAGGGTGCTCGACATCCGGCGTGGTGAACGCCAGCTGATGACGGGAGCTGTGTTCGGGGAAAACGCAGCGCGTTAACCGACCAGGTCTGGATTCATCCTGGCCATCGACTGGACCGATGTGGCCTTGATCTCGTTATACACAATAGCGCGACCGGCCTGACGAAGACGGCTGAAGATCCCTTCGACTACCACGTAGTCACCCTCTCGCACATCCGACTTTCCCAGCCCCACCACTTTCACAGTTCCTGCGGTGTCCTGCAGGAGAAAGCCGAACGCCGGTTGGCCGTCGCGATTGGTGGCCAGTTGAAAGCTAGTCACGCGTCCGCTGACGGTGACGACTTGGTGGTCGTAGTGATCGGGATGGGCTAGGAGTTCTGTCACTTCGACCAAGGCTGCAGCCGAGAGTACGCTAATGGGGAGGGCGCAAGCCAAAACCGTTACGATTCCGAGCCGGACGACTGTGTTACTCATCGCCCGCCGGAGTGAATGCCCGTCCGTAGGTTGCAGCCTCATGGTTGGATTATACAAAATTCACTCCAGGCTGAGAATCAGGTACTGAAAAAATTTTCAGAAATTTAAGCGTGCAATACGCGTTCTGTTGGCGGGGGCTTCGGCCTTGGTCCCCCCAAGCCGCTATCGCCGCAGATCGTCGTGTAACTCGCCCATGAAACTCGTTAAGACATGCTGCTTCATTTGCCCGACTTCTTCCACCGCCGATTGAGCCGCTGCATCCGCCAGCGCCAGGGCTTCCTTTGTCACCGGCGCCGTACGAGTCAACATCTCCTGCTCGAGTGCATCGGGACTGGTATCGATTTCCGACAGCACAGCCATCAAGCGTTGCAGGCCAAATAACGAACGGGTGTTTTCAGAGTGGACGGCGTTGGAGCTGGCGCCATGGACGAGAGAGAGCCAGAACTTTCCTTCGAGGTCTTCGCCCACGGTGCCCCAGGCGAAGGTCCGAAGTTTTTCCACGAGCGCGTCTTCGGTGCGCTCCAACCCGTCGTAGTGTGCAATGGATCGCTCCACCGGTCGTTCGCCCAAGACCGCGAGGGTCTCTTTCCAGAGGTCGAGCGGTGCGGTTGCCGGAAGATCCTTCGGCGACGACCGTTGGAGAGAGGTTTGAAGGGCCTGCAGGTACTGGTGGAGATGTTTGACCTTCCGCGCTGCGAGACTTCCGGCGGGAATACCCCAGATATGCCCGATCTCGTGATCCTGTAACGGCGCAGCATTAACCGATTTCCATTCCCGCGCTGAGAGTTCATACCGCTTTCGGTACTTGTCCAGCAGGCGCAGTTGCACTTGAAGTTCCAGGCCGAGCCGGGCTTCCTGATAGGCTTCGGCAGAAATGTCGTCTTCATCCCACCGACGATTCAACAGCCGGATGGCCGGTTTGGGAACCGCTGCACGAGCGTCCTGCTTGAGCGCAGTCACCGCGGCTTCGTCTAACTTATATTGTGTGAGCAGGATGTCGGAGGCGGCACGCACCAACCCCTCGGCGAGGGCGATCATCCCTTTCATGCTCTCCATCTGAAGCCACAGGCGTTCTCGGCGCAATCGGACCCGACGTCGATACTCGTCACGGCGGCTGGTCACATCGCGCAACGCATCTTGTTTCACAACCTGGTGGAGGGGTTTCGAGCCGGCAACACAGCGCGGATCGGGCCGATCAGCCGCGATATGGGTGATTTCTTCTTCCGTGATATCAAAGTGCTGCAACAGCAGCAGCTTGAGCATGATCCGGCCTTGAATCGGAGTCTGTTCGATCGTCGAAGTAATGAGATCTGAGGTGAACAAAGCGGTCATGGTGTGGCCCTTCGTGCGACGTAAAAAGGTTCGCTCAAGCCGTGCCTTGGTGGCTGGTTTCAAGGTAGACCGCGACGTATTCACGGATTTGCTGGATGCTGCCGCTGACAAACAGTTCCCGGGGGATTTCGACCCGCACTAACTTGGCAGGATCGACGCCCCGGTCAATGGCGTATTCTTCGTCGATATACAAGGTGACCGAACCGTCGGGAAATCGAATGGCGTAGACCGCGTTGTTTTCAGCCATGGAAGCTGCTCCGTCTGAAGATGTGGACCGGTATAACTATTAGAGGTAACACAGGCTCAACCCGAGTGTCAAAATACGGAAAATGGGACTGACGGTGGGCGGTCAGGGCCTGAAAATTCGCCATCGCCCGATCACATAGCCGGTGAAAAGGACGAGTGCCACGAGGAGTGTGTTTCGAATCCGTCCCGGGCCAAAACAGGCCAAATTGACGAGGGCGTTGGTGGTGCCGTAGGCGGCATACACCAGATAGATCAGCAACGACCACTTCTTGACCCGCAAAAACCCATACCCGACCAGGGTATGGAGAATCGGCGACAGCCCCTTGGTGATAACGCCGGCGACGCCATCCAATTTGGTGCAAAAGAAGGGGAGCAGGTAGTCGGGATTGCTGAGGATGAGCAGGGTATCGTTTGCCGCACTCACGAGAAAGAGGAGTCCGAGAAACCGGATGTCGTGTCCCTGTGACCAAGCGGTGCGGGTTGTTCTGACGAGGTCAGAATCGTTCTCGGCCGGTCCAAGAGCCGCATCGTAGCTTTGCAGGGCCCACCAGGGAAGGGCCAGCAACATAAAGAGGAAGACTTCGGCGGCGCGGCCGGAGAGCCGCCCGAGCGCCAGGCTCAGGAGGATCAGGAGAATGGTGACCAGCCCGTAGGAAAGTCCTGCTCTATATCGTCCACGAATGAGTTGCCCCAGCCCTGGCAGGAAGGCGGAGTAGATCGCCGCAGGGCGATCGGATTTGACGGGGGGAGGGAGTGCAGTGGGCATGGATCGCGAGCGCGTGAGATCAGGCGACGTGTCGGGATAGAAACAACACGGCCTTCGATCTTGAGATCGAAGGCCGTGTCCACAAACTGCTGCGTACTAGCGGTTAGCCGCCCAGGGTATCCAAGGTTTCTTTCAGGCTTTTACGGATGCAGGTGAAAATCGGGGTGTCGCGTAAGGTGTACCGACTGCCCTCGGTCTCACGGAGCGCCATGACCAAGTCGAGGAAGTCTTCCGGCTTGTCGCTCTCGAAGGCCACAACCCATTCCTGGTCATCGAGACCGAACGAATAGGTGGTGTTGAGCTTGACCGAGGGGAAGCGGTGGCCGACTTCAATGTGTTCGTCCATCATGCCCTGCCGCGCGGCTTTGGTGAGCAGGAACCACTCACGAGTTTTCACGAACGGATAGACGAAGATGTACTTGGCTTTGCCGGGAACCACGGTGAGCCGCTTGCTCTCCTGGTTCTCATGAGTATGGTGGTCGACATAAATCGAGCGTTTGGTGATCGCGAGGTACGAATAGGGATTGTAGAGATACTTGCCCAATCCGGAGGCCATGATCTTCGTGCTCATTTCCTGGAACAGTTCGAGCTCATAACTGATGCGCCAGAGCATCAGGTCGCAATCTCCGCGAATACCGACGGTCGTGTAGGCGATGACGAGCACTTTTCCTTGATACTCTTCGACGGCTCGGAGAAACTCCTGCTTGCCGCGTGTGCGTTCATCTTCAGGAAGCCGACGCCAGGCGGGATCGATCTTATAGAACGTAAAATTGACGTACTGACGGCGGGGAGCTTGTTCGGGGCTGGACATGACGAACCCTCCAGACAACTTCTTGATAATGTATAAGAATAAGAGTTAGCTCTTTAGCATTTCGTCTCTGGAGCTGTCAACAGAGTCCGGGGCACGCGAGGCTCGAATTGACAGGCCTATATCGATCTGATACTGCCTGCACATGATGCGCCGTGCTTCAAACTTGCCGATCGGATTCTGGCTCGCGGGAAGCCTCTTTCTGGTGCTGTGCTGGGGCACCGGTTCATCGTACGCCATCGAAGTGCAGCCGACCGCTGAACAGATTGAGGCGACGGTGGAACGGGGGAAGCAGGCGGCCGCTCAAGGTCTCTCCCCGGACCAACTCCATATCTGGTTCGGTGCCGGCGAGGACCTTGCTCCGCGCGGCTTCATCATGACCAAGCTGGGAAGTGTGCTGGTGATGGCTAATCACCTCTCCTTACGAGCCTTGTCGCCGACCGAGCAGGATATCGCCCAGGTCATGGCGAACGAGAATCTGCTGGTCAACGTTCAGTTGTACGGCGATCGGGTGAATTTTGCCGCCGATAGTTACGTGGTGCTGGAGCAAGCCGGTCGGACGGTGAAGCCGGCGACGGTTCGATTTGATGCCAGAGGCGACCGCACGGCGGTGTGGCCGCAACAGCCTGCCTACCGCGCCAAGGTCATTGCGCAGTTCGCCTACGCCGAGCTCGATCCACGGGCGAAGACTACGCTCACGGTCTTTCCTTCCAGCGGAGGCCAGGTCAGCTTCGAGCTGGACTTTGCGCGGATCGAATAGCATCCGCCCCCTCTCGTCTCCTTTCGATCGCACAGGGGTATTCCTCATGAGCAAAACGAAATCCTGGACGGCTGAAACCATCGCAATCGGATCCGAGCTGTTGCTGGGCGGCCGTCTCGACACGAACTCGCTGTTCATTGCCGACCAGCTGGCCGCCTGCGGGGTTGAGCTTCGGTATAAGACGACGGTTGGTGATGACCTCTCTGACATGGTGTCTGTGTTGAAGACGGCGTTGCGGCGTGCTCGTGTGGTGATTCTCACCGGTGGGTTGGGCCCGACGATCGACGACGTCACACGTGAAGCCGTGGCGCGAGCGACGGGGCATCGATTGAGCCGGCGAAAGGCCGCGCTGGATGGCATGACCGCTCGGTTGGCCGAATGGGGAAGAACCCCGACTACGTCGCAGTTTCGGCAGGCCATGATTCCTGCCCGCGCCGATGTTCTTGCCAATCCGATTGGAACGGCGCCGGGCTTCTCGCTTGTGTGGAAGGGCGTGTATCTCGCCGCTTTGCCCGGGGTGCCGCGTGAGATGGAACCGATGGTGCGTGACGGCGTGCTGCCGCAATTGCAAGCGTGGATGCGTACCCAGAAACGATTCAGCGCGTCTCCCATGATTCGGCGAGTGCTCCACACGTCCGGGGTGCCGGAATCAATCGTGGATCAGGCCCTGGCCGGGCTGGTTCCCACAGGGGGCACGATTCAGCTCGGCATCTATGCGTCTCCAATGGAAGTCATGGTGTCGCTGACGGGACCAGCCGGAGCGGAAGGCGCGGTCACCATCGAGCAGATGTTGTGTGAGGCCAAGGCGCGGCTCGGCGATATTGTTTATGGAGAGGAAGAGGAAACCATGGAGTCGGTGGTCGGCCGGTTGCTCAACGAGCAGAAGCTAACTCTCGCCGTCGCCGAATCCTGCACCGGCGGACTGATCGGCCATCGGTTGACGCAGGTGCCAGGCTCATCGACATACGTCGATCGAGTGGCTGTCACCTATAGCAATCGGGCCAAGATCGAGATGTTGGGCGTGCCGGTCGTTGTGCTCGATCGTCATGGTGCAGTCAGTGCGGAAGTGGCCGCGGCGATGGCACGGGGTATTCGTGAACGGAGCAGCGCCTCCGTCGGCTTGAGCGTGACGGGCATTGCCGGGCCCGGTGGCGCGACGGAGAGGAAGCCGGTGGGCCTGGTCTATGTGGGGCTCGACGGAGGCCCGGGCGAAGCGATGACGCAAGAGTTTCGTTTTCATGGCGGTGACCGGACGGTGATCAAGCAACGGTCCTCGCAGGCGGCACTCGATCTGCTCCGTCGCTGGCTGATCAAGAAGGGGCCGGGATGATCAGGGCGTTCCTCGCCATCGAGGTGCCTCCGGAGATATCTACGGCCCTCGCCACTATTCAACAGACGTTGAAACGACAACTCGAACGAACGTGCGATCGCCAGGCGAGGATCAGTTGGGTGCGGCCGGTCTCGATGCACCTCACACTCAAATTTCTCGGTGATGCAACGGACGAATCGATTGAACCGCTTCGGGTGGCCATCAAACAGGTCGTGTCAGCGCATCAGGCGATTCCTATTCCTCTTGAGCGACTGGGTACGTTCCCGGGCCCGCAGGCACCACGGGTGCTTTGGGTGGGACCATCAGGGAGTTGGGAGCAGGGCCGGGAGGCGCTGCGGCTCGCGGCGCTCCATCGTGAAGTGGAAGCCTGCTGCCGGGCAGCGAACTTTGCGCCGGAGGAGCGGCCATTCAGTCCACATTTGACTCTTGCGCGGATCAAAGACGGGGCGCGAGAAGTTGGGCGGGCGTTGGCCCAGAGCGGTGTGATGGAGCGACCTCTAGAGATAGGAGCGCTTCCTGTTGAGGCGGTGGTCCTCATGAGGAGCGACCTGCGCCCGACCGGCTCAGTCTATACGAAACTGTGGAGCGCGAGGATCGGGGAGAGGTAAGTTCTGCGCCCTGAAACGTTTCGAGGCTCGTTCGGGAGGCTCATTAGGATGGTGTCGTCGGAACCGTTGCTTGTGAAGGGTGATGTAGAGGCGATGGCTGAGGCAACGCGCAGGATGCTTGCCCTCTGTGTTTGATACGTGAGACCGACCGACTCTCTCACGCAGCTGTTATTCTGAGTATCCTCATCCCTCAGCCAAACGTGGCGACTCTTCACGCGCCTGGTTTGGTCGAGTGTCTTGGTGGGGGTGTCAACGGGCGTGACGGTGGCCTGGAGGCACGGCTTCAAGCAGGGACTGCCGGCAGGAACCTTTGGCTCGCGGTCTGCTGATTCTTGCCGACTGCGTGCCTGTCTCATGGTTCGGCAATCCGTGCCGCACGATCCGATCTCCAGGCCGAGAGTGCACGCACACACATAATGCGGGGTGTGAGTTCTTACCGGGTGAGGCACTCCTCCGTGACTTCGGTCTTGGTCAGTGAGGCGACCTGTAGGCGACACATGGCGGCCACGATGCCTTCATACACGATGGCGGCGGCTGCCGACCAAGCGGGATTAAAGGGCTCGCCTTGAAACGCCGCTTCGGCGGCTTTTTTCTGATCGTACGTGAGGTCTCGGAGGGCGCGTGCACTACGTTCGTTCGATTCTGCAATGCTCTCGCCTGAACAATGATCTGCCTGATCTGTCATGGGGTCCTCCTGTGTGAATCGACTATGAAATCGACGTCCAAGGCCCGCTAGCGAGAAGTAGAGCAAGCTTGGTGCCAGATCACACTCCCTGATTTGATGTACGAAGACAATTGGCTCAATGTCGTCAGTGGTGGAGGCGGTTGCTCTATCTCCAGCACATTTTCATATACTTACGGATGCCGGGCCGCATCCCATTCGTGGCGACAGGGTGAGAGTGGCTGTTGGGACGAGTGGCGGTCCTGTGGCGGATATGACAAACCTCTACCTATTTGACACTCGCGAGTTCCTGTGGCGACATCGGTGCTCTATCTGTGGGATGAGTGGGTATGTGTGCAGCAGAGAAGAATCCTTGCCGCTGGCGAGCCCTATCATCAGGCCTGTCCGGGTGTTATCTTGGTGAGGCATGAACCATCTAGCAAGTGGATCCATTCGATATGCCTCCGTTTAAACTCGAAGCGCCATTTAAGCCCTGTGGAGACCAGGGGCAAGCCATTGAAAAGCTGACGTCCGGAATCCTGGCCGGGAAGCAACATCAGGCATTGCTCGGCGTCACCGGTTCCGGCAAGACGTTCACCATGGCGAATGTCGTCGAGCAGGTGCAGAAGCCGACGCTCGTGCTCGTGCACAATAAGACCCTGGCCGGCCAGCTCTATCAGGAGTTTAAGCAGTTCTTCCCGCAGAATGTCGTCGGGTATTTCATCAGCTATTACGACTATTACCAGCCGGAAGCCTATATCCCGCAGAGTGATACCTACATTGCGAAGGATGCCTCCATTAACGATGCGATCGACCAGATGCGTCACGCAGCGACGGCGTCGTTGTTGCAACGCAGTGACGTGCTGATCGTGTCGTCGGTGTCCTGCATCTACGGCCTTGGATCGCCGAAGGTGTACGGCGACATGTTGGTGTATCTGGAAGTGGGGATGGAGACGCGGCGTGAAAAGATACTCGCGAAGCTGGTGGAGATTCAGTATGCGCGGAATGATGTGGATTTCCACCGCGGCACGTTTCGCGCGCGTGGCGATGTCATCGAAATTTTTCCAGCCTCGTCGGAAGCGAGCTCGGTGCGGATTGAATTGTTCGGCGATGTGGTGGACGCCATCCTCGAGATCGACCCATTGACCGGGAAGTCGTTGGGCAAGTTGTCGAAGATCACCATCTATCCGAATACACACTATCTCATTGCACCGGATCGATACGAACGAGCGATTACGGGAATTGAGGAAGAGTTGGATCTCCAAGTCGCGGCATTTAAGAAGAACGGTCAGTTGCTGGAAGCGCAACGGATCGAGCAACGCACCAAGTTCGATCTCGAAATGATTCGCGCGATGGGCTATTGCCACGGGATCGAGAACTATTCGCGGCATTTGAGCGGGCGTGCGCCGGGCGAAGCACCCCCGACCTTGCTGGATTATTTTCCGAAAGATTTTCTGCTGATCATTGACGAGTCGCACGCGACGGTGCCGCAGGTCGGCGGCATGTACGAAGGCGACTTTTCGCGCAAACGGACGCTGGTGAATTACGGGTTCCGCCTGCCGTCCGCGTTCGATAATCGCCCGCTGAAGTTTGCTGAATTCGAGCGGATGCTGAAGCAGGTGATCTACGTGTCGGCGACACCCGGTCCCTATGAGCTCGAGCACGCCAAAGGCGAAGTCGTCGAGCAGATCATCCGCCCGACCGGGCTGATGGATCCCCTGATTGATGTGCGGTCGGCGAAGGGGCAGGTCGACAATCTGCTGGCCGAGGTGCGGACGGAGGCGGCGAAGGGAAATCGTGTGTTGGTGACCACCTTGACCAAGCGAATGGCCGAAGACCTCACCGAGTATTATCACGACCTGGGCGTGAAGGTGCGGTATCTGCACTCGGACATCAAGACGCTGGAGCGGGCGGAAATCATCCGCGACCTCCGACGTGGCGTATTCGATGTGCTGGTCGGGATCAATTTGCTGCGAGAAGGGCTCGATCTCCCGGAGGTGAGTTTGGTGGCGATTCTGGACGCAGATAAGGAAGGGTATCTCCGCTCCCATCGGTCGCTGATTCAAACGGCGGGCCGCGCCGCGCGAAATCTGGACGGGCGCGTGATTTTTTACGGGGACACGGTTACGGATTCCATGCGGCGCGCCATGGACGAGACGGCGCGTCGACGTCATATCCAGGAAGCCTATAATGCGGCCCATGGCATTACGCCCGAGAGTATCAAGAAGCAGATTCCCGTGCTGGACTATCCAACCAATAGCGGGAATGAGGGGCAGCTCGAACTGGCGGCAGAGTCGGTGAGCGAGTATGCCACGACAGGCAACATGGAGCAGGTGATTTGCCGGCTTGAGGTTGAGATGAAGGCGGCCGCCAAGAAATTGGAGTTCGAGCGGGCGGCCGAATTACGGAATCGGATCAGAGCCTTGAAATTGAAGGAGTTGGAGTTGGCGGAATAGCTGCAGTCAACTGGGGGGCGCAACGCGCTCGGATTTCTCCTACATCTGTTTGTAGAGATAGGCTCCGAGGAACATCCCTAACACGCTAAGCAGGTTCACCTTGATGCTGAAGCCGAACGTCAGTTTGAGGAGGACCAGGTCGATGGTGAGTGGAGGGCTGATGCCGGGGGAAAAATTGCTGGCAAAGATGTTCTGAATTGCGCCATTCGGGGCCATCACGCGAAGAATTTCCCCGAAAATCCCGCCCAGCATTCCGCCGATCAGGATAAAGATCAGCAGCACGCCGATCGATTTTCTCATCCGATATCTCTCCTCGTTCCCACCGGTCGGCGTATATGTGCCGACTTGAGGCACCATATCGGAAGCGGAAAATGATGTCAACAAAATGCATGCCAGGCGCGGCTGTGGATGCATGTGGCTGATTGCGGAGGTTCTTCCAGAACGAGCCTCGCGTGGCTCCGGGCTTCTTGCGGCGGCCGGACTGAAATGGCCGCACAGGTCTGACGAGGTTGCTGAGGCGAGTTGAGTGCCGTGTCGGCAAGGTGAATTGGAACGGCCTGAGGGAATCGGTCGGAATCGCTCCCGAATATCTTGACTTCACTCTGCCCCCTTCTATAGACTGCCCGATGCTATTTTTTTGATGTTTTTCGAGGCGATCGGAGCTCTGGCTCGACCCCGGCTTCGATGGCCTTTTTGTTTGGTGACTTGTGCTTGACGCGCTCAGCGAAAAATTCGAACGAATCCTCAAGAAGCTTCGTGGGCAGGGTGTGCTCACGGAAGACAATATTGCTGAGGCTTTGAAGGAAGTTCGTCTCGCGTTGCTTGAAGCGGACGTCAACTTCAAGGTCGTCAAGGATTTCCTGGACCGCGTTCGTGAGAAGGCGGTTGGTCAGGAGGTTCTGAAAAGCCTGACCCCAGGGCACCAGGTCGTCAAAGTGGTCTGGGACGAGCTCCGCGGCATGATGGGCGGTGAGCGGTCCGGTATCAGTCTCGCCTCCAGGCCACCGACCATCATTATGATGGTGGGGTTGCAGGGAGCCGGGAAAACAACGACCTCCGGCAAACTCGCTCGGTTGTTTAAGAGCCAGGGGAAGCGCGTGTTACTGGTGGCGGCCGACCCCCGTCGCCCCGCCGCGGGTGATCAGTTGGCGAGTCTCGGGCACGATCTTGAAATCGATGTGCATCGATTCGATCAAGTCGATGCGTCACGTGCCGACGTCGTGCGAATCTGCCAACGTGGGGTAGAGCGTGGCCAAGAGCAAGGGTACGACCTCATTGTGTTGGATACCGGCGGCCGGTTGCACGTCGATGATGAATTGATGGCCGAACTCGTGGCAGTGAAGCAGGCCGTGAACCCCCACGAGGTGCTCCTGGTAGCCGATGCCATGACCGGCCAGGATGCCGTCAATATGGCCGGCCAGTTCGATCAGCAAGTCGGTCTCACCGGGGTCATCTTGACAAAGGTCGAGGGTGATGCGCGTGGAGGCGCTGTGCTGTCCATCCGGGCTGTGACCGGAAGGCCGATTAAGTTTCTTGGGATGGGGGAAAAACTCGATGCCTTGGAGCCGTTCCATCCGGACCGGATGGCGTCGCGAATCCTCGGGATGGGCGATGTGCTCTCGCTCATTGAGAAGGCTCAGGAGACGTTTTCACGGGAAGAGGCCGAAGCTGCTCAAAAGAAACTGACCAGTAGCACCTTTACCCTGGAAGATTTTCGGTCGCAACTCGGGCAGATGAATCGGCTGGGGTCATTCGAGCAAATCCTGGGGATGCTGCCAGGCGGACAAAAGTTGAAAGATCTCGCCAATAGCGGACTGCCGGAAAAGGAAATGAAGCGGGTCGCGGCCATGATCGACTCCATGACCTCACGCGAGCGGCGCGACCACACGTTGATCAACGGGAGCCGAAAGAAACGAATCGCCCGTGGCAGCGGGACAAGTGTGCAAGAGGTCAACCGCTTGATCAAGCAATTCCTGCAGGCCAGGAAAATCGCCAAGGTCATGTCAGGTGGTGCGGGAGGTCGGCGTCAGTTGGCCCAAATGCTTCGAGGCATGTAACTAGGTGACAGTGGTTTCTGTGTGCATATGTTCACGATGGAGAAGAGAGTCCTAACCGAGCGAACACAGCCTATGGCTGACAGCTCATTACTCTGAGGAGGTTCTAGTGGCGGTTCATTTACGATTGGCACGGACAGGGCGACATAAGCGGCCGATGTATCGGGTGATTGCGGCTGACTCACGGAAACCACGCGATGGGCGCTTTTTGGAAATCCTCGGCATTTTCGATCCGCTCAAGAATCCGGCCGTGCCGGTACTGAAGTCGGAGCGGGTGTTGTCCTGGTTGCGGCATGGTGCTCAGCCCACGGTAACCGTGCGGACGCTATTGAAGCGACACGGGGTCTGGAAAGAGTTCGAAACGGAGAAGAGTGCGAAAGTCGAAAAGACTGCGAAGCCGGAAAAGGCCGAGAAGGCTGTCACGAGCGTGAAGAGCAAGAAGTAGCTCGGCAGGCATGGCGACGCTCGACCACGCAGAACTCGTCACCATCGGAAGGATCGAGCGATCGTTCGGGGTGCGAGGCGAGGCGCGCGTGCGTTCGCTTACGGATGTGCCGGGGCGATTCGAGGCTCTTGGGCAGGTGACCATTGTCGGGTCTGCCGGGAAGACCATCGAGACCCGTGTGACACATGTGCGGCCCGGGGGGCCGACGTGGATTGTGGCGTTCGAGGCGTTTACGACTCCTGAGCAGGTCGCCGAGTTTCGCGGAGCCTTCATCCAAGTTCCCCGCGGAGACTCGCCGGCGTTGCCGGCCGACCAGTACTATCAATGTGATTTGATCGGGATGGTCGTGCAGGATGAGGTCGGGACGGTGTTCGGTCGCTTGGAAGAAGTGGTCGCCATGTCCGGCAACCAGAGTTTTCTGGTGCGACAGGACGGAAAAGACATGCTGATTCCTGCGGCGAAACAAGTCGTGGTTGCGGTCGACGTATCGGCACGGGTCATGACCGTGCGGCTGCCGGAAGGGTTTGGAGAGCTGTAACATGCGGTGCGCGGTCGTGACATTGTTCCCGGAGATGGTGGCCCCGGTGCTTGGCCAGAGTATTCTGAAGCGCGCCCAGGAAAAGGGGTTATTGGAGGTGTCGGTTCAGAACTTGCGTGACCACACCTTCGATCGGCATAAGACGGCAGACGATGTGCCGTATGGCGGGGGGGCCGGGATGGTCATGAAGGCAGAACCGGTGCTCCAGGCCATCGATGCGTTAAGGACCCGTTATCGGGCCTCTCATCCGGAGACGACGTTGCGGGTGATTATTCCGTCTCCGCAAGGGCGGCCTTTCACGCAGGAGTTGGCACAGTCGCTGGCGCAGGACGAACGGGTCGTAGTCTTCGTCTGCGGACATTATGAGGGGATGGATGAGCGTGTCAGACTGGCGCTGCATCCGGAAGAAATCTCCGTCGGAGATTATGTCTTGACCGGAGGAGAACTGCCGGCGCTGGTGATGATCGATGCGGCGGCGCGCCTGGTTCCAGGCGTGTTGGGCGATGCGGCGTCGGCGGCCGAGGAGTCGTTTACTGAGGGATTGTTGGAGTATCCGCACTACACCAGACCGGCGGAGGTGCGCGGGATGGCGGTTCCGGAGGTGCTGGTCTCGGGTCACCATGAGGCGATCCGGTTGTGGCGTCGGAAGGAAGCGTTGCGGAATACCTATCTGAAGCGGCCGGATCTCTTGCGGGATCGCGAGCTTGGATTGGAAGATCGACGGTTGTTGAGCGAAGTGATGCAAGAGAGTCTTGTACAGGTACCTGTTCGTTGAGAGGAGGAGGGGAAAGATTATGAATCGGCTAGAACGGATCCAACGATCCTTAACCAAGAAAACGACGCCCAAGTTCGAGATCGGGGATACTGTTCGTGTCCACGTGAAGGTGGTCGAAGGTGAAAAAGAGCGTATCCAGGTGTATGAGGGGACGGTCATCGCCAGAAAAGGCACGCTCAATAGCGAAACCTTTACCGTGCGCAAGCTGTCCTACAACGTCGGCGTCGAGCGGACGTTCCCCATCCACTCACCCAATGTGGCGAAGGTCGATGTCGTCCGCCAAGGGCGCGTACGCCGGGCCAAGCTCTACTATCTGCGCACCAAGAAGGGCAAGTTTGCCAAGGTGGAAGATCGTGAGTTTAAGGTCGAGAGCAAGGCACAGGCAGCGGCCAAGCTTGAGGCGGCCGCAGCAGCCACGGCTGCGAAGGCCTGATCGATCAATCGATTGTGTTGTGTTCCGCTTGAGACCAGGACAGAGGCGCACGTTTGGCTGGTACTCCGAACCCGACGATAGGAGGCCCCACCGAGGAATTTGAGGTGGAGGCTTGGTGTCGCGGGTACCGGCATATAGCCGGGCTCGATGAGGCCGGGCGTGGGCCTCTCGCCGGTCCCGTCGTCGCGGCTGCGGTGGTGTTGCCGCGTCGATGCCGTCTGCTAGGCCTGAACGATTCCAAGCAGGTCGGGGAGGCGGACCGTATTCGACTGTTCGCTGAAATCGTTCGTCGGGCCATCGGCGTTGGCATCGGCGCTGCGACGGAGGCGGAGATCGATCGGTTGAACATCCTTCAGGCGACCCGGGTGGCGATGCAGCGTGCTCTCCAGGCATTGCCGTTTCCGCCGGATTTCTTGCTGCTGGATGCCGTGACGCTCTCCGGGCTGTCGGTTCCTCAACGTTCCATCATCAAGGGCGATGGCCTTTCCTGCTCCATTGCGGCCGCCTCGATCATCGCGAAGGTGATGCGTGATCGCGTGATGGTTGAGTATCACCGTTGGTATCCCCAATATAATTTTGCCGAACACAAAGGCTACGGGACTCCGGAGCACCTCCGTCTGCTCCGGGAGCACGGGCCTTGTTCGATCCATCGCCGGAGTTTTGCGCCGGTGCAGCACCTCTGTGCCGGTGATGCCGGGACGGGGTGTTCCGCTGTCGCCCAGGTTTGAGGGGCCCGCTGGATCGATGCGTGATCGACGTCGTGAAGTGGGGGATGAAGGGGAGGGACGGGCGGAAGCCTACCTGCGGCGGCAGGGGTTTCGTATCCTTGGCCGGAATGTGCGCTCCCCCTTGGGCGAGC